>CCNC01000094.1:0-303376 GCA_000824845.1 Mesorhizobium sp. ORS 3359
ACAAGAAGTTCGTGGCCGAAGCCTACATCCTGACCAAGGACGAGGGCGGCCGTCACACGCCGTTCTTCACCAACTACCGTCCGCAGTTCTACTTCCGCACGACGGACGTGACGGGCATCGTGACGCTGCCGGCCGGCACCGAGATGGTGATGCCCGGCGACAACATCACCGTCGACGTCGAGCTGATCGTGCCGATCGCGATGGAAGAGAAGCTGCGCTTCGCCATCCGTGAAGGCGGCCGCACCGTCGGTGCAGGCATCGTCGTCACCATCAAGGAATAATTGGACTGAAACGGATCTGTCGCGGGCGCGGGAGCTGCCCGCGCCGCGCCAGAACAAGGAATTGACGCATGAACGGACAGAATATCCGCATCCGCCTTAAGGCGTTTGACCACCGGGTGCTCGACGCCTCGACCCGCGAAATCGTGTCGACCGCCAAGCGCACCGGCGCCAACGTCCGCGGCCCCATCCCGCTGCCGACGCGGATCGAAAAATTCACGGTCAACCGGTCGCCCCACGTCGACAAGAAGAGCCGCGAGCAGTTCGAGATGCGCACGCACAAGCGGCTGCTCGACATCGTCGATCCGACCCCGCAGACGGTCGATGCTTTGATGAAGCTCGATCTGGCCGCCGGTGTCGACGTCGAGATCAAGCTCTAAGGGAACGAGAGCGCGGTAAGGGGCGCTGCCCCTGGCCCGGAACTCTAAAGGAATTGAACCGATGCGTTCAGGTGTGATTGCAAAGAAGGTGGGAATGACCCGCATCTATAACGATGCCGGCGAGCACGTTCCCGTCACCGTTCTCCAGATGGAGAACTGCCAGGTCGTGGCTCAGCGCACGCAGGAGAAGAACGGCTACACCGCCGTCCAGCTCGGCGTTGGCCTTGCCAAGGTGAAGAACACGTCGAAGGCGCTGCGCGGCCATTTCGCCGCCGCCTCCGTCGAGCCGAAGGCGAAGCTCGCGGAGTTCCGCGTCTCCGCCGACAACATGATCGACGTTGGCGCTGAGCTGACCGTCGAGCATTTCGTCGCCGGCCAGAAGGTCGACGTCACCGGCACCTCGACCGGCAAGGGCTTCCAGGGCGTCATCAAGCGGCACAACATGGGTGGTGGCCGCGCGACCCACGGTAACTCGGTCTCGCACCGCACGCACGGCTCGACCGGTCAACGCCAGGACCCCGGCAAGGTGTTCAAGGGCAAGAAGATGGCCGGCCACATGGGTGACACCCGCGTGACCACGCAGAATGTCGAGGTCGTCTCGACGGATGTTGATCGCGGCCTGATCCTGATCCGCGGCGCGGTGCCCGGCGTCAAGGGCGCCTGGATCCTGGTTCGCGATGCCGCCAAGGTTGCGCTGCCGGCCAACGCGCCGAAGCCCGCCGCGATCCGTGCCGCTGCTGCCGCCAAGAACGAAGCCCCGGCCACTGAGGGAGCGGAATAATGGACCTCAAGATTAAAACGCTGGGCGGCAAGGACGCCGGCGAGCTGAAGCTCTCCGAAGAGATTTTCGGCCTCGACCCGCGCGAGGATATCCTGCAGCGCGTCGTGCGCTGGCAGCTCGCCAAGAAGCAGCAGGGCACGCACAAGGCCAAGGGCCGCGCCGAGATCGCGCGCACCGGTGCCAAGATGTACAAGCAGAAGGGTACGGGCCGCGCCCGTCACCACTCGGCTCGCGCTCCGCAGTTCCGCGGCGGCGGCAAGGCACACGGCCCGGTCGTGCGCAGCCATGAGCACGAGCTGCCGAAGAAGGTGCGCGCGCTGGGCCTGAAGCATGCTCTCTCGGCCAAGGCCAAGAGCGCTTCGCTCATCATCGTTGACGAGCTGAAGCTTGCCGAAGCCAAGACCAAGGCGCTGGTGGCGAACCTCGAGACGCTGGGGCTGACCAACGCCCTGGTGATCGGCGGCGCCGAGCTTGACCAGAACTTCAAGCTGGCCGCTACCAACATTCCGAACATCGACGTGCTGCCCATCCAGGGCATCAACGTCTACGACATTCTGCGCCGCGGCACGCTGGTCCTTTCGAAGGCCGCCGTCGAGGCTCTCGAGGAGCGCTTTAAATGACCGACCTCCGTCACTACGACGTGATCGTCTCGCCGGCGATCACCGAAAAGTCGACCATGGCTTCCGAGCAGAACCAGGTCGTCTTCAACGTCGCCAAGAAGGCGTCGAAGCCGGAAATCAAGGCTGCCGTGGAGGCTCTCTTCGGCGTCAAGGTGACGGCTGTGAACACGCTCGTCCGCAAGGGCAAGATCAAGCGCTTCCGCGGCACCGTTGGCCGCCAGGGCGACGTCAAGAAGGCGGTAGTGACGCTGGCCGACGGCCAGTCGATCGACGTCGCGACGGGTCTCTGAGCAAGGCCGCGAGGACAGGACAATGGCACTTAAGAAATTCAACCCGGTAACGCCGAGCACCCGTCAGCTGGTCATCGTCGACCGCTCGGGCCTCTACAAGGGCAAGCCCGTCAAGGGCCTGACCGAAGGCCTGACCAAGTCGGGCGGCCGCAACAATTACGGCCGCATCACGGCCCGCTTCATCGGCGGCGGCCACAAGCGTTCGTACCGCATCATCGACTTCAAGCGTAAGAAGTACGACGTCGTCGGCACGGTCGAGCGTATCGAATACGATCCGAACCGCACCGCCTTCATCGCGCTGATCAAGTATGACGACGGCGAGCTGTCCTACATCCTGGCCCCGCAGCGCCTGGCTGCCGGCGACAAGATCGTGGCCGGCGAAGCGGTCGACGTGAAGCCGGGCAACGCGATGCCGCTGGCATCGATGCCGGTCGGCACGATCGTCCACAACATCGAGCTGAAGCCGGGCAAGGGCGGTCAGGTCGCCCGTTCGGCTGGCGGTTACGCCCAGCTCGTCGGCCGCGACCAGGGCATGGCGATCCTGCGCCTCAACTCGGGCGAGCAGCGCGTCGTGCATGGCTCCTGCATGGCCACCGTCGGCGCGGTGTCGAACCCCGACCACGGCAACATCAATGACGGCAAGGCCGGTCGCACCGTTTGGCGCGGCAAGCGTCCGCACAATCGCGGCGTGGCCATGAACCCGGTCGACCATCCACATGGCGGCGGCGAAGGCCGCACCTCGGGTGGCCGTCATCCGGTTTCGCCTTGGGGCAAGCCGACCAAGGGCAAGAAGACGCGGTCCAACAAGGCGACCGACAAGTTCATCGTGCGCTCGCGCCATCAGCGCAAGAGCTAAGAAGAGGTAACGCCAAGTGACTCGTTCGATTTGGAAAGGCCCCTTCATCGACGGCTACCTTCTCAAGAAGGTGGACAAGGTTCGTGAAGGCGGTCGCAATGAGGTGATCAAGATGTGGAGCCGTCGCTCCACCATCCTGCCGCAGTTCGTCGGCTTCACCTTCGGTGTCTACAACGGCCAGAAGCATGTCCCGGTCTCGGTGAATGAGGACATGGTCGGCCATAAGTTCGGTGAATTCGCTCCGACCCGGACCTATTACGGTCACGGCGCGGATAAGAAGGCGAAGAGGAAATAATCATGGGCAAGGCCAAAGCTCCGCGCAGGCTTGCTGATAACGAGGCGCGTGCCGTTCTGCGCACGATCCGTATCAGCCCGCAGAAGCTCAACCTTGTTGCCGCGCTGATCCGCGGCAAGAAGGTCGCGACAGCGCTTTCCGACCTCGAATTCTCGGCCAAGCGGATTTCCGGCACGGTCAAGAAGACGCTGGAATCGGCGATCGCCAACGCGGAAAATAATCACGACCTCGATGTCGACGCGCTCGTCGTGGCGGAAGCCTATGTCGGCAAGTCGATCGTCATGAAGCGTTTCCACGCTCGTGGCCGCGGTCGCGCCAGCCGTATTGAAAAGCCGTTCTCGCACCTCACGATCGTCGTTCGTGAAGTCGAGGAAAAAGGGGAGGCCGCATAATGGGCCAGAAAGTCAATCCGATCGGGCTGCGTCTCGGCATCAACCGCACCTGGGATTCGCGCTGGTTCGCGAACACCGGTGAGTACGGCCAGCTGCTGCATGAGGACCTCAAGATCCGCAAGTATCTCGAGAAGGAGCTCAAGCAGGCCGCGATCTCCAAGGTCGTGATCGAGCGCCCGCACAAGAAGTGCCGCGTCACCATCCATGCGGCGCGTCCGGGCCTGATCATCGGCAAGAAGGGCGCCGACATCGAGAAGCTGCGCAAGAAGCTGACCGAGATGACGAAGTCCGAGACGCACCTCAACATCGTTGAAGTGCGCAAGCCGGAAATCGACGCCACGCTGATCGCCCAGTCGATCGCCCAGCAACTCGAGCGCCGTATTGCGTTCCGCCGCGCCATGAAGCGCGCCGTCCAGTCGGCCATGCGTCTCGGCGCCGAGGGCATCCGCATCAACTGCTCCGGCCGTCTCGGCGGCGCCGAAATCGCGCGCATGGAGTGGTACCGCGAAGGCCGCGTGCCGCTGCACACGCTGCGCGCCGATGTCGACTACGGCACGGCCGAGGCGAACACGGCTTACGGCATCTGCGGCGTCAAGGTTTGGGTGTTCAAGGGCGAGATCCTCGAGCATGACCCGATGGCTTCCGAGCGCCGTGCAACCGAAGGTGATGCCGCGCATGGCGGCGGTGCTGGTGGCGAGCGCGAACGCGGCCGTCGTCGCGAGAACGCCTGAGACATTTGAGAATTTGGAGTTAGAACGATGCTGCAGCCAAAGCGCACAAAGTTCCGTAAGCAGTTCAAGGGCCGTATCCACGGTACCGCCAAGGGCGGCACCAACCTGGATTTCGGTGGTTTCGGACTGAAGGCGCTTGAGCCGAACCGCGTCACCGCGCGTGAGATCGAGGCGGCCCGCCGCGCGATCACCCGTGAGATGAAGCGCGCCGGCCGCGTCTGGATCCGGGTGTTCCCGGATCTGCCGGTCACCTCGAAGCCGACCGAAGTCCGCATGGGTAAGGGCAAGGGCGCCGTCGACTACTGGGCGGCGCGCGTGAAGCCCGGCCGCATCATGTTCGAGATCGACGGCGTCAGCGAGGAGACCGCGCGTGAAGCGCTGCGTCTCGGCGCCGCCAAGCTCTCGGTCAAGACGCGTTTCGTGCAGCGCATCGCAGAATAAGGACAGGCGATCATGAAAGCCGAAGACATCCGGACCAAGACCCAGGATCAGCTTACCGACGACCTGGCCGCGCTGAAGAAGGAGCAGTTCAACCTGCGCTTCCAGAAGGCGACCGGCCAGCTTGAGAAGACCGCGCGCGTGAAGCAGGTCCGCAAGGACATCGCGCGCATCAAGACCATCGCCGCGGAAAAAGCCGCGGCCAAGAAGGGTTAAGACCATGCCGAAGCGTATCCTGCAGGGCACCGTCGTCAGCGACAAGAACGAGAAGACGGTTGTCGTCAAGGTCGAGCGTCGCTTCACGCATCCGGTGATGAAGAAGACCGTGCGCATGACCAAGAAGTACAAGGCGCACGACGAGAACAATGCCCACAAGGTCGGCGACCAGGTGTTCATCCAGGAATCGAAGCCGATTTCGAAGGACAAGCGCTGGGTCGTGGTTACCTCGGACCAAGCCTGATCTTTGGGCGTAAACAAACGAATTTTGGACAGACCGGGGAGGGGCGTCGCGCGCCTGTCCCGTTAGAAAAGAAGAAGGCGGCCAGTCATGATTCAGATGCAAACAAACCTCGACGTCGCGGACAATTCCGGCGCTCGTCGTGTCATGTGCATCAAGGTGCTGGGCGGCTCGAAGCGGAAATACGCCTCCGTTGGCGACATCATCGTGGTGTCGATCAAGGAAGCCATTCCGCGCGGCCGCGTTAAGAAGGGCGATGTGATGAAGGCGGTCGTGGTTCGCACGGCCAAGGACATCCGCCGTCCGGACGGCAGCGTGATCCGTTTCGACAAGAACGCGGCCGTTCTCGTCGATAATAAGAAAGAGCCGATCGGCACCCGTATCTTCGGACCGGTTCCGCGCGAGCTGCGCGCCAAGAACCACATGAAGATCATCTCGCTCGCGCCTGAAGTGCTGTAAGGAGCCGGACCAATGCAAAAGATCAAAAAAGGCGACAAGGTCGTCGTGCTTGCCGGCAAGGACAAGGGCCGTTCGGGCGAAGTCCTGTCGGTGCAGCCGAAGGAAGACACCGCGGTCGTCCGCGGCGTGAACCTCATTCGCCGTCACCAGAAGCAGACCCAGTCCCAAGAGGGCGGGATCATCACCAAGGAAGCGCCGATCCACCTGTCGAACATCGCGCTGGCCGACCCCAAGGACGGCAAGCCGACCCGCGTCGGCTTCACCATCCAGAAGGATGGCAAGAAGGTGCGCGTCGCCAAGCGTTCGGGAGAAGTCATCAATGGCTAAGGCTGAAACCAAGCAGGCGGCTGCCAAGAACGAGCCGCGCCTCAAGAAGGTCTATCAAGAGACCATCCGCAAGGCGCTGCAGGAGCAGTTCGGCTACGACAACGAGATGCAGGTTCCGCGCATCGACAAGATCGTGCTGAACATGGGCGTCGGTGAAGCAACCGCCGATTCCAAGAAGCCCTCGGTCGCGGCCGAGGATCTCGCGCTGATCGCCGGCCAGAAGGCCGTCGTCACCCGCGCCCGCAACTCGATTGCCGGCTTTAAGGTGCGTGAGAACATGCCGATCGGCGCCAAGGTCACGCTGCGCAAGGAACGCATGTACGAGTTCCTCGACCGCCTCGTGAACATCGCGCTGCCGCGCGTTCGCGACTTCCGCGGGCTGAACCCGAAGAGCTTTGACGGCCGTGGCAACTACGCCATGGGCATCAAGGAACACATCGTGTTCCCGGAGATCAACTACGACAAGGTTGATCAGGTCTGGGGCATGGACGTCATCGTTTGTACGACGGCGAAGACGGATGATGAGGCCAGGGCTCTGCTCAAGGCCTTCAACTTCCCCTTCCGCCAGTAACGGCAGCGAAAAAGGAAAAATCTGAAATGGCAAAGACCAGCTCAGTCGAGAAGAACAACCGGCGCCGCAAGCTCGCCGACCAGTACGCCGCCAAGCGCACGGCGCTCAAGGCCATCATCATGGATCAGTCCAAGCCGATGGAAGAGCGTTTCCGCGCCCAGTTGAAGCTGTCGGCGCTGCCGCGCAACTCGGCCAAGATCCGCATCCGCAACCGTTGCGAAGTCACGGGCCGTCCGCGTGCCTATTATCGCAAGCTGAAGCTTTCGCGTATCGCGCTTCGCGATCTGGGCAACACCGGCCAGATCCCGGGCCTGGTCAAGTCGAGCTGGTAAGGAGACACTGAGATGTCATTGAGCGATCCTCTCGGCGATATGCTGACCCGCATCCGCAACGCCTACGGCCGCAAGAAGTCGAGCGTCTCGACCCCGGCCTCGCGTCTGCGCGCCCGCGTCCTCGAAGTGCTGAAGTCGGAAGGCTATATCCGCGACTACAGCCAGACCGATTTCGAAAACGGCAAGTCCGAAATTGAGATCGAGCTGAAGTATTTCGACGGCGCTCCGGTCGTGCGCGAAATCGAGCGCGTCTCGAAGCCCGGCCGCCGCGTCTATGTCTCGGCCAAGTCGATCCCGCAGGTCGCAAACGGCCTCGGCATCGCCATCCTTTCGACGCCGAAGGGCGTCATGGCCGACCATGAAGCGCGTGAGCAGAATGTCGGCGGTGAGATCCTCTGCCAGATCTTCTGATCGGCCAAGAGATTGATGAATGAGCTTCGGTTCTCGGGATCGCGCCCGGGAACTGGAACCTGAAACGAAAGAAGTGACGAGGACAACAAAATGTCTCGTATCGGAAAGAAACCCGTTTCGCTGCCGCAGGGCGTGACCGCCTCCGTCAACGGCCAGACCGTGACGGCGAAGGGCCCGAAGGGCGAGCTGAAGTTCGTGGTCAACGACGAAGTGCTGGTCAAGATGGAGAACAACGAGATCTCCGTCGAGCCGCGCGACCAGACCAAGACTGCCCGCTCCAAGTGGGGCATGTCGCGCACGCAGATCGTCAACATCCTGCAGGGCGTGAAGGACGGCTTCGAGAAGAAGCTCGAGATCACCGGCGTCGGCTATCGTGCGGCGTTGCAGGGCAAGAACCTGCAGCTCGCGCTTGGCTTCAGCCACGACGTCGTCTACGAGACGCCGCAGGGCATCACCATCACGGTGCCGAAGCCGACCGAGATCACGGTCTCGGGCATCGACAAGCAGCAGGTCGGCCAGGTCGCCGCCGAGATCCGCGAGTATCGGGGTCCGGAGCCGTACAAGGGCAAGGGCGTGCGCTATGCCGACGAGCGCATCGTGCGCAAGGAAGGCAAGAAGAAGTAATAGGCTTGGCCCTGAACCGAAGGTCAGCGCAGCAAGGTCGCGGACTTTTCGGAAGGCGCCAGGCTTGAGAAGTGTAACGCCGCGGGGAGCGGCCGCGGGAGGCTTGGCCTACCGCACAGGGTTGCCCCCGTTTTCTGAAGGCAAGGAACTGACATTATGGCAAGCCCCAAAGAGACCATCCAGCGCCGCGCGCAGCGCGTACGCCGTCAGCTGAAGAAGGTCGCCGGCGCGCGTCCGCGGCTTTCGGTGCACCGCACCTCGAAGAACATCTACGTCCAGGTTATCGACGATGCCAACGGCCACACGCTGGCCGCCGCCTCGACGCTTGAGAAGGACCTCAAGGGTTCGCTCAAGACCGGCGCCGACACCGCCGCCGCCGCGGCGGTCGGCAAGCTGATCGCCGAGCGCGCTTCGAAGGCCGGCGTCAAGGAAGTCGTCTTCGACCGCGGCCCGTATATCTATCATGGCCGCGTCAAGGCGCTGGCCGAGGCTGCCCGCGAAGGTGGGTTGAGCTTCTGATTTTCGCCGCTGGCGACCCGAAAAGCGGCGCCGGCAAACAGCAACCCGTGCTTCCGGAAAAGAACAAGGACTAGGATATGGCACAGGAACGTAGAGAAGGCGGCCGCGGCCGCGAGCGTGAACGCGAAGAGCGTGACGACGGCATGGTGGACAAGCTCGTCCACATCAACCGCGTCGCCAAGGTGGTGAAGGGCGGCCGTCGTTTCGGCTTTGCCGCTCTTGTCGTCGTCGGCGACCAGAAGGGCCGCGTCGGCTTCGGCCACGGCAAGGCGCGTGAAGTGCCGGAAGCCATCCGCAAGGCGACCGAATCGGCCAAGCGCGACATGATCTTCGTGCCGCTGCGTTCGGGCCGCACGCTGCATCACGACGTCGAGGGCCGCTGGGGCGCCGGACGCGTTCTGCTGCGCGCCGCCAAGCAGGGTACCGGCATCATCGCCGGCGGTCCGATGCGCGCCGTCTTTGAGACGCTCGGCATGCATGACGTGGTCGCCAAGTCGATGGGTTCGTCGAACCCCTACAACATGGTTCGCGCCACCTTCGACGCGCTGAAGAGCCAGATGCATCCGAAGGATGTGGCTGCCGCGCGCGGCATCAAGTACTCGACCCTTCAGGCCCGCCGCGGCACCGCCGTTGCGGCTGAAGAATAGTCGACACTGACCAGGGATTTCGACCATGGCCAAGAAAGCTACCAAGACCATCACCGTCGAGCAGATCGGCTCGCCGATCCGCCGGCCGAAGGAGCAGCGCGCGACGCTGGTCGGCCTCGGCCTTAACAAGATGCACAAGCGGCGCACGCTGGAAGATACCCCTTCCGTGCGCGGCATGATCGCCGCCGTCCAGCACCTCGTCCGCGTCGTGGACGAGGCCTGAACGGAAGCGCAGGAGAAGAATGATGAAACTCAACGATCTGCGTGACAAGGACGGCGCCACGCATTCCAGGAAGCGCCTCGGTCGCGGCATCGGCTCCGGCTCGGGCAAGACCGCCGGTCGCGGCGTCAAGGGTCAGAAGGCCCGTTCGGGCGTTGCCATCAACGGCTTCGAGGGCGGCCAGATGCCGCTCTATCGTCGCCTGCCGAAGCGCGGCTTCAACAACCTGTTCGGCAAGAGCTTCGCGGTCGTGTCGCTGGCCAAGATCCAGGCGGCGGTCGATGCCAAGAAGCTCGACGCCAAGGCGGCCGTGACGGCCGAGGCCCTGGTTGCCGCCGGCGTCATCCGCCGCGCCAAGGACGGCGTGCGCGTGCTGTCCGACGGCGAGCTCAAGGCCAAGCTCTCCTTCGACGTCGCCGGCGCTTCCAAGGCCGCGATCGAGAAGATCGAGAAGGCCGGCGGTTCGGTGAAGCTGCCGGAAGCGGCCGCCGCCGAGTAACGGCGATTTGAAGCGCGGCCGACCGGGATGACTTCGCATTTTCCCTCGAACCGCGCTTTGACCAGATGAATTGGGCGGCCGCGTCAACGCGGCCGCTTGCATGTTTAAGGTCTGGAGCTTATCTCGTGAGCTTCGGTGACACGGGCCGCCTGAGCTGGGGGCGTCGAGCGTGACACGGAAATCAATGAAGTAGAGCAGGATGTTGTCCGAAAACCGCTCCACACTTTTCGGCATCATGCTCTAGCGGAGAATCAGGCATGGCTTCGGCTGCTGAACAACTAGCCTCCAATCTGAATTTTGCGGCCTTCGCCAAGGCCGAGGACCTCAAGAAGCGCATCTGGTTCACCATCGGCGCGTTGCTCGTCTACCGCCTCGGCACCTACATCCCGCTTCCCGGCATCAACCCCGACGCTTTCGCCCAGGCCTTCTCCTCGCAGAGCAAGGGCGTGCTCGGCATGTTCAACATGTTCGCCGGCGGTGCCGTGCAGCGCATGGCGATCTTCGCGCTGGGCATCATGCCCTACATCTCCGCCTCCATCATCATGCAGCTGATGACCTCGGTCATCCCGTCGCTGGAAGCGCTGAAGAAGGAAGGCGAGCAGGGCCGCAAGATCATCAACCAGTACACGCGCTACGGCACCGTGCTCCTGGCGCTGATCCAGGCCTACGGCATTTCGATCGGCCTCGAAGGCGGCAACGGCATCGTCAACGATCCCGGCATGTTCTTCCGCATCTCGACCGTCGTCACGCTGGTCGGCGGCACCATGTTCCTGATGTGGCTCGGCGAGCAGATCACGGCGCGCGGCATTGGCAACGGCATTTCGCTGATCATCTTCTCCGGCATCGTCGCCGGCCTGCCGCGGGCGATCTCCGGCACGCTGGAACTCGGCCGCACCGGCGCGCTGTCGACGGGCCTCATCCTCGCGATTATCGTGCTGGCCATCATCGTCATCGCGCTCATCGTCTTCTTCGAGCGCGCGCAGCGCCGCCTGCTCATCCAGTATCCGAAGCGCCAGGTCGGCAACCGCATGTTCCAGGGCGATACCTCGCATCTGCCGCTGAAGCTCAACACCTCGGGCGTCATCCCGCCGATCTTCGCGTCCTCGCTGCTGCTTCTGCCGGCAACGGTCGCGGGCTTCTCGCAGGCGACCAACCTGCCGGCCTGGGCAAGCACGATCCTCGCCTCGCTCGGCCACGGCCAGCCGCTCTACATGATCTTCTATGCAGGCATGATCATCTTCTTCGCCTTCTTCTACACGGCGATCGTTTTCAACCCGAAGGACACGGCGGACCAGCTCAAGAAGCATTCCGGCTTCATCCCGGGTTATCGTCCAGGCGAGCGCACCGCCGAATATATCGACTATGTTCTGACGCGTATCACCGTCATCGGCGCCATCTACCTGGTGCTGGTCTGTCTGCTGCCGGAATTCCTGATTTCAGCGACTGGCGTACCTTTCTACCTCGGTGGCACATCGCTTCTGATCGTGGTCAGTGTCACGCTCGACACGGTGGCGCAGATTCAGGGTCACCTGATCGCGCACCAGTATGAGGGCCTGATCAAGAAGTCGAAGTTGCGCGGGGGGAAGAGGAGCAGATGAGGCTGATATTGCTTGGGCCGCCAGGGGCGGGCAAGGGGACGCAAGCACAAAGACTGGTAGAAAAACACGGCATCCCACAGCTCTCGACGGGGGACATGCTGCGTGCCGCCGTCCAGGCCGGAACCGAGGTCGGGAAGCGTGCCAAGGCGGTGATGGATGCCGGCGAGCTGGTCTCCGACGCGATCGTCAACGCCATCGTCGCCGAGCGCATCGATCAGCCGGATTGCGCCAAGGGCTTCATTCTCGACGGCTATCCGCGCACGCTGGTCCAGGCGGACGCGGTCGAGGCCATGCTTGCCGAGCGCGGCATCGCGCTCGACACCGTCATCGAGCTTGTCGTCGACGACAAGGCGCTGGTCGGCCGAATCGTCAAGCGCGCCGAGGACGCCAAGGCCGCCGGCCAGCCGGTGCGTAAAGACGACAACCCGGCGGTGTTCGAGGAACGCCTGCGCGAATATTACAAGAAGACGGCGCCGCTGACCGGCTACTACTACGCCAAAGGCAAGCTCAAGACCGTCGACGGCATGGCCAGTATCGATGTTGTGACCGACGAGATCGGCAAGGTGCTCGCGGCCGCGGCGAAGTAGCTCGCGCCGACAATTGAAGATTGCGCTTGACGGGAACGAGCCGTTGGGGTATGGCGGCCCGTCTTCCTATCAGGCATGGACTTTGCTTGCCCTTGCGGGCAAGGCATCCGCTTTGAACCAGGAAACTCCCGCAAGGGCCGGCCTCCACCGGACGCGGGATAACTTGAACGCCGGCTCGTCCGGCCTACATGGAGAAAGAGAAGAACATGGCTCGTATAGCCGGCGTCAACATTCCGACCAACAAGCGCGTCGTCATTGCGCTTCAGTACATTCACGGCATCGGCAAGAAGTTTGCCCAGGAGATCGTCGACAAGGTCGGCATCCCGGCGGATCGCCGCGTCAACCAGCTGACCGACGCGGAAGTGCTGCAGATCCGCGAGACGATCGACCGCGACTACCAGGTCGAAGGCGACCTGCGCCGCGAAGTCTCGATGAACATCAAGCGGCTCATGGACCTCGGCTGCTACCGCGGCCTGCGTCACCGCCGCTCGCTGCCGGTCCGCGGCCAGCGCACGCACACCAATGCGCGCACCCGCAAGGGCCCGGCCAAGGCGATCGCCGGCAAGAAGAAGTAATTGAGCGAATAGCGAATAGTCATTAGCGAGTAGGGCTCTATTCGCTACTCACTATCGCTTCCCAAGGTGGAGCCGCTGGCATTACGGCGGTGTAGAGATCAACTGAAAGGACTACCATGGCCAAGGAAGCCGCTCGTGTTCGCCGTCGCGAACGCAAGAACATCTCGTCGGGCGTTGCCCACGTCAATTCGACCTTCAACAACACCATGATCACCATCACCGACGCGCAGGGCAATTCGATTGCCTGGTCGTCGGCCGGTGCGCAAGGCTTCAAGGGTTCGCGCAAGTCGACTCCGTTCGCCGCCCAGATGGCAGCCGAGGACGTTGCCAAGAAGGCCCAGGAACACGGCATGCGCATGCTCGAGGTCGAGGTCTGCGGACCCGGCTCCGGCCGTGAATCGGCCCTTCGCGCGCTGCAGGCGGCCGGCTTCACCATCACCTCGATCCGCGACGTGACGCCGATCCCGCACAATGGCTGCCGTCCGCGCAAGAAGCGCCGCGTCTGATTTTTAAGCGCCGCGCGAGCGCCACGGCGTTCCTCCGCGGTTTTCCGTGTCGCCCGCCACGATTGGATGGTGGCGGGGCAAAGGAAGGAAGACATTTATGATCCAGAAAAACTGGCAGGAACTGATCAAGCCGAACAAGATCGAGTTCTCGTCGAAGAAGAAGACGCTGACCACGCTGGTGGCCGAGCCGCTCGAACGCGGCTTCGGCCTGACGCTGGGCAACGCGCTGCGGCGCGTGCTTCTGTCTTCGCTGCGCGGCGCGGCCGTCACCGCCGTGCAGATCGACGGCGTGCTGCATGAATTCTCGTCCATCGCCGGCGTGCGCGAGGATGTGACCGACATCGTGCTCAACATCAAGGAAATCGCCATCCGCATGGAAGGCGATGGTCCCAAGCGCATGGTCGTGCGCAAGCAGGGCCCGGGCGCCGTGCTCGCCGGCGACATCCAGACCGTCGGCGACGTCGAGATCCTCAACCCCGACCACGTCATCTGCACGCTGGACGAGGGCGCCGAGATCCGCATGGAGTTCACCGTCGACACCGGCAAGGGCTATGTGCCGGCCGAGCGCAACCGCGCCGAGGACGCGCCGATCGGCTTGATCCCGGTCGACTCGCTCTACTCGCCGGTCAAGAAGGTCTCCTACAAGGTCGAGAACACCCGCGAGGGCCAGGTGCTCGACTATGACAAGCTGACCATGACCATCGAGACCAACGGTTCGATCTCGGGCGAGGACGCGGTCGCCTTCGCCGCCCGCATCCTGCAGGACCAGCTCGCGCTGTTCGTCAACTTCGACGAGCCGCAGAAGGAGGTCGCGACCGAAGCCGTCACCGAGCTCGCCTTCAACCCGGCCCTGCTCAAGAAGGTCGACGAGCTCGAGCTTTCGGTGCGTTCGGCCAACTGCCTGAAGAACGACAACATCGTCTATATTGGCGACCTGATCCAGAAGACCGAAGCCGAGATGCTGCGCACCCCGAACTTCGGCCGCAAGTCGCTGAACGAGATCAAGGAAGTGCTGGCGGCCATGGGCCTGCACCTCGGCATGGAAGTGCCGGACTGGCCGCCGGAAAACATCGAAGACCTCGCCAAGCGTTACGAAGACCAATATTGAGCATGAATTCCAAGGATCGGCGGCGAGAGCCGCCCGATCCGACGGTCATGCGGAAAACCATCAGAGGCCGTGGCCTCTTGAACAACTGAAGAAGGAAAAGAGCCATGCGCCACGGTTTCAAAGGCCGTCGCTTCGCCCGCAGCGTAAGCCACCGCAAGTCCATGTTCGCCAATCTCGCCGTGTCTCTGATCGAGCACGAGCAGATCGTCACCACCCTGCCGAAGGCGAAGGACCTGCGTCCGATCGTCGAGAAGCTGGTGACGCTCGGCAAGCGCGGCGACCTGCACGCCCGTCGTCAGGTCATCGCCCAGATCGGCAACGAGCCGGTCGTGAAGCGCCTGTTCGAGACCCTCGCTCCGCGCTACGCTACCCGCAACGGCGGCTACCTGCGCATCATGAAAGCGGGCTTCCGCAAGGGCGACAACGCCGCCATGGCGGTCATCGAATTCGTCGACCGCGATACCTCTGCCAAGGGCGCCGCCGACCGCGCTCGCCTCGAGGCAGAGGGCGCCAATGAGGAAGCCGCGGCCGCCTGAGCCTTGCGTTTTCCTCAATGACTTCAAGGGGCCTTCGGGCCCCTTTTTGCATTTGGAGCGGTTTGAGCCGAGCGAGCTGAATTTAACGTTCAGGCTCAAGCTTTTGCGCGACAAGTGTCGCATTTGTGTGCATTAGCCTTTCATTTTGCACAATCGTCGGGACAATGGCGCCCGATCTGGAGGGATTCGAAAATGCACCTCAAACGACTGTTTCTTGTTGCCGCGCTGGCCGTCTTCGCCGTGGCACCGGCCGCAAGACAGGCTTTTGCCGAGGATGCCGCCAAGCCGGCGGATCCGGGCCTCTCCGATGTGCTGACCGACCTGTTGCATGGCGTCGAAGGCGAGAACGGCACGTCCGGCCCCGACAAGCGCGTGCCGTTCGGCCGCGAGGAGGTTCAGCTCTCCTTCGCGCCGCTGGTCAAGCAGACGGCGCCCGCCGTGGTCAATGTCTATGCCTCGCAGACCGCCAAGGTGACGTCGCCTTTTGAGGGCGATCCCTTCTTCGAGGAGTTCTTCGGCCGCGCCCAGCCGCGCGCGCAATCTTCGCTGGGCTCCGGCGTGCTGGTTGATCCGAGCGGCGTCATCGTCACAAACTATCACGTCATCAAGGACGCCGACGAGGTGAAGGTCGCGACCGCCGACGGGCGCGAATTCACCTCCAAGGTCATGCTCAAGGACGAGACGCTCGATCTGGCCGTGCTCAAGATTTCCGCCGATAAGCCGTTCCCGGTGATCGCCATCGGCGATTCGGACGCGCTGGAGGTGGGTGACCTGGTGCTCGCCATCGGCAATCCGTTCGGCGTCGGCCAGACCACCACCAGCGGTATCGTCTCGGCGCTCGCCCGCAGCCATATCGGCGTTTCGGATTCGGGCTATTTCATCCAGACCGACGCCGCCATCAATCCCGGCAATTCCGGCGGCGCGCTGATCAACATGGGCGGCCAGCTGGTCGGCATCAACACGGCCATCTACAGCCGCAGCGGCGGCTCGATCGGCATCGGCTTCGCCATTCCCTCGAATATGGTGCGCGCCTTTGCCGACGCCGCCAAGGCCGGGCTCGACTTCTTCGAGCGACCCTATATCGGCGCGGAATTCGAACTGGTGACGCCGCAGATCGCCGAATCGCTCGGCATGGAGAAGCCGACTGGCGCACTGGTTTCATCGGTCGAAGGTTCCGGGCCCGCCGGCAAGGCCGGCCTGAAGCCGGGCGATGTCATCCTGTCGCTCAACAACACGCCGGTCGAAAGCATCGAGGCGCTCGACTATCGCATGGCGACGCTGTCGATCGGCACCAAGGCGACCTTCGTCGTGCTGAGCAAGGGCCAGCAGGCGACGCTGGAAATCCCGCTGGAGCGTGCGCCGGAAGGCGCCAAGCCCAGCGAAGTCACCTTGCGTGGCCGTAGTCCCTTTTCCGGCGCCAAGGTCGCGGAACTGTCGCCCAGGCTTGCCCAGCGGCTTGGCCTGCGCACCGATCTCAAGGGCGTCACGGTCATCGATATCAGCCGCGATTCGCCGGCCGCCGATTTCGGCTTCCAGCCCGGCGATATCGTGCGCGAGGTGAACGGCACCAGCATCGACACCGCAGCGACGCTGGCGCAAATTGCCCAGCAGGACACGCGCTGGTGGCGCTTTACCGTCGAGCGCGGCGGGCAGATACTGCGCCAGGTGTTGCGTTATTGAGGCGGTCTGCCCATTTAAGGCATGATCCCGAACCGAAGCTCCGCTTGGCAAAAAGCGAGAACCGGTGTTCGGACAACATCATGCTCTCAAGAGAGCGGGATCGCGTTTCAACCAAAAGACTTGCATGGCCGATCTGTTCAGTTCCGATGAGCCGGAGAAAGCGCCGCCCGGGCGGCCGCTGGCCGACCGGCTGCGCCCAAAGAACCTCGGCGAGGTCGTCGGCCAGGAGCACCTGACCGGCCCGGACGGCGCGCTGACCCGGCTGATCGATTCCGGTTCGCTGGGCTCCATGATCTTCTGGGGTCCGCCGGGCACCGGCAAGACGACAGTGGCGCGACTGCTGGCAGGCGAGACCAATCTCGCCTTCGAGCAGATCTCGGCAGTGTTTTCCGGCGTCGCGGACCTCAAAAAGGTGTTCGAGGCGGCGAAACTCAGGCGCGCCAACGGCCGCCAGACGCTGCTCTTCGTCGACGAGATCCATCGTTTCAACCGCGCCCAGCAGGACGGCTTCCTTCCGGTGATGGAAGACGGCACCGTGGTGCTGGTTGGCGCCACGACGGAGAACCCGTCCTTCGAGCTGAATGCGGCGCTTCTGTCGCGAGCGCGCGTGCTTGTGTTCCGTTCGCTGGGCGAGGAAAGCATCGCCAAGCTTCTGGCGCGGGCGGAAGAAACCGAGGGCAGGGCGCTGCCGCTTGACGACGAGGCGCGCGCGATGCTGATCCGCATGGCGGACGGCGATGGCCGCGCCTCGCTGACGCTGGCCGAGGAAGTCTGGCGCGCCGCCAAGAAAGGCGAAGTGTTCGGCCCGGAGGGCCTGCAGCGCGTCATCCAGCGCCGCGCCCCGATCTACGACAAGGGCCAGGACGGCCATTACAACCTGATCTCGGCGCTGCATAAATCGGTACGGGGCTCCGATCCGGATGCCGCCCTTTATTACCTCGCCCGCATGTTCGATGCCGGCGAGGATCCACTCTATCTCGGCCGCCGGCTGGTGCGCATGGCGGTGGAGGATATCGGGCTCGCCGATCCTCAGGCGCTTGTCGTCGCCAACGCGGCCAAGGACGCCTATGACTATCTAGGCTCGCCCGAGGGCGAGCTCGCCTTCGCGCAGGCCACCGTCTATCTCGCCACCGCGCCGAAGTCGAACGCCCTCTACACCGCCTTCAAGGCTGCGACCGCGGCTGCCAAGGAGTTCGGCTCGCTGCTCCCGCCCAAGCACATCCTCAACGCGCCGACCAAGCTGATGAAGCAGGAGGATTACGGCGCCGGCTATCGCTACGACCATGACGAGCCGGACGCCTTTTCAGGCCAGGACTATTTCCCGGAGAAGATGGGCCGGCACACCTTTTACGATCCGCCGGAACGCGGTTTCGAGCGCGACATCCGCAAACGGCTGGAATACTGGGCGAAGCTGCGCAGCGAACGGAACAGCTGAGTTGCGCCGCCCGGCTGGGCATGGCGCTGAAGTGGAGTAGCTCGCTCCAAATATTTGCGCCGACAGACCCCTCGAGCCTACGCGACGGCATTGTGCCGGGAAACAAAAAATCCTATCAAGACGCACGGCTGGCGGGGGTCGCCGTGATTTTGTCCCATGGAACAGGATCGCGCCTTCCCGCGCGAATGGCAATGAAAAAGCAAACCGTCAAGTCGCTCCGCAAGGCCGCCATCGCGGTCGTGGTTCTCGCGCTCGCCTTCTACTTCATCCCGATCCTGACCGCGATCTGGGTCGTCTGCGGCCTGATCGACGTCATGCGCAACGATCAGAAGAACCGAAACCTGTTCGAGCGCTACTTCCTCGGCAACGGCCTGTTCACCTGGCTGCTGTCGCCGTTCAACCTGATTGTCGACCTTCTTTGCTACCGCAATCCCGGCGTCTGGAAGCCTGAACAATTCCCTGAAGACTATCAGCGCGAGATCAACGAGGTCCTGGGTGTCTTCAAGGCCCGCAAGGACGAGATCATCGCCGACATCGACGCGAATTTCGGCGCCGGCCGACGCGGCATGTATGTCTATCAGTGGTACGGCAAGCACAAGATCGACAACGTTCCCGAATTCAACAAGGACTACAAATACATCAAGACGATCGCCGTATCCGTCTTCAGCAAGCGCGAATCCACGTCCTGGCATTTCGGTCCGCTCCGCCTCAGCCTGCGCATCCTCTACAATCTGATCCCGGTGCAGGCGGAGATCTTCGTCCAGTGCGGCAGCAAGAAGAACTACTGGTACGACAATCCTTTGTTCATCTTCGACGACACGCTGTTCCACCGCTCGGTCAACGAATATGACGGCCGCCGCTACTGCGTCTTCGTCGACATCATCAGGCCGTCTCCGTTCCCAAAACTGATCGCGGGCCTTCTCGCCATCGTCTCGGTCAGCGTTGAGCGCATCAATTCGGTCTTCTACAAGAACTGGAAGATGATCGGCTCGTCCAAACCTAAGGCCACCGCCAACTGATTCTGGCGCCTCTTCAATCTCCTGGCTCGGCCTGCTCGGCCGGGCCTCTATGCTCTTAAACCAACGTCCTATAGCGCCTATCCGCTGCAACCGTTACAACTCTTCCATCGGATATATCCACAAGGATATAACGACGGGCGGAAGGAGGTCCGCTCGCTGGGAGGATAGGTTTGAGCGGGCGGCAAGCAGCCGGTCATGCGGATTTCGTCCAGGCTTCGATCGCCAGAAGCGATGCGGCCCATTCGGCGTTGGTCGCCTCGTGGCGGCGTTCCCTTCAACTGCATCACCTCGATCCGGCTGAGCGCAAGGCGCCAAGGCGGCTGACCGAAGCCGAATTGCGGCGGGCACGGCAGCGCATGGAACGGATGATCCGCGCGGCCGAGACAAGCCTCAACCGGCTCTATCAGGCGGTTGGCGGTGTCGGTTGCTGCGTGATGCTGGCCGACCGCGACGGCATCCCCATCGAGCGCCGCGGCGCGGTCGCCGACGACGAGACCTTCGACGAATGGGGCCTGTGGACCGGCACGGTCTGGAGCGAAGACAGTGAGGGAACCAACGGCATCGGCACCTGTCTCGCCGATCAGCGGCCGCTCACCATCCATCGCGACCAGCATTTCTTTTCGCGCAACACGCTGATGAGCTGCACGACGGCTCCCGTCTTTGACCATGAAGGCAACCTGGCGGCCGCGCTCGACGTATCGTCCTGCCGCTCCGACCTCACGGAAGGTTTCGTCCAGCTTATCTCGGTCGCGGTGGCCGACGCCGCACGCCGTATCGAGGCCGAGAATTTCCGTATGGTCTATTCCAATGCCCGCATCCTGCTTGCAGCGGTTGCCGAGCGGAGCGCCGGCGCGCTGATCGCTGTAGATGCCGATGACCTTGTGGTCGGCGCGACACGCTCGGCGCGGCTTGCTCTCGGCATAACGTCGGAAGGCTTGGCCAGGGGCCTGCTCGCCGCGGACATTCTTGGGGACGCGGCCAGGGCCCGGGAGGATCTCGACGATGCCGAGCGCAGCGTGCTGCAGCGCGCGATGGCGCGCACCGGCGGCAATGTCTCGGCAGCGGCGCAGAGCCTCGGCATCTCGCGCGCGACGCTGCATCGCAAGCTTGCCCGTTTCAGCATCCGCCGGCCGCATTGATTTACGCAACCTGACCTGTCGCAGTTCTGCGACACTCGCCGGCCGCGATCCGTTTGCCTGGGGATGACAGGCTGAAGAGCATCGGCAAGTGTTTCCAGCGACGCGCCACATTCCGTGACGCCGTTTTGCTGGGAGGCAGACAATGAACAAGGTTGAGTTCTCACGCGCGGCCAAGGTCCCCTTCGCCAAGCGCTATGACAACTTCATCGGTGGCCGCTGGGTCGCCCCGCATGCCGGAAGATACTTCGACAACATCTCGCCGGTGACCGGCCGGCCACTTTGCGAGATCGCGAGGTCCGACGCACAGGACGTCGAAGCCGCGCTCGACGCCGCGCACAAGGCGAAGGACGCCTGGGGCAAGGCCAGCCCGGCGGCCCGCGCCCTGATCCTCAATCGCATTGCCGACCGCATGGAAGACAATCTCGACCTGCTGGCGCTCGCCGAAACGTGGGACAACGGCAAGCCGATCCGCGAGACGACGGCGGCGGACCTGCCTCTGGCCATCGACCACTTCCGCTATTTCGCCGGCGTCCTTCGCAGCCAGGAGGGCAGCCTTTCCGAGATCGACCACGACACGGTCGCCTATCATTTCCACGAGCCGCTGGGTGTCGTCGGCCAGATCATTCCTTGGAACTTCCCGTTGCTGATGGCCTGCTGGAAGCTGGCGCCCGCGCTCGCCGCCGGCAATTGCGTGGTGTTGAAGCCGGCCGAGCAGACGCCCGCCACCATCATGCTGTGGGCCGACCTTATCGGCGATCTTTTGCCGGAAGGCGTGCTCAACATCGTCAACGGCTTCGGCCTCGAGGCCGGCAAGCCGCTGGCATCGTCGAACCGCATCGCCAAGATCGCCTTCACCGGCGAAACGACGACCGGCCGCCTGATCATGCAGTATGCCTCGCAGAACCTCATCCCGGTGACGCTGGAACTCGGCGGCAAGTCGCCCAACATCTTCTTCCAGGACGTGGTTGCCGAGGATGACGACTTCTTCGACAAGGCGATCGAGGGCTTCGTGATGTTCGCGCTCAACCAGGGCGAGGTCTGCACGTGCCCGAGCCGCGCTTTGGTGCATGAGAAGATCTACGACAAGTTCATGGAGCGCGCGCTGAAGCGCGTCGAGGCGATCGTGCAGGGCGATCCGCTCGATCCGGCCACCATGATCGGCGCGCAGGCTTCGAGCGAGCAGTTGGAAAAGATCCTCTCCTACTTCGATATCGGTCGCCAGGAGGGAGCCCAGGTGCTGACCGGCGGCGAGCAGAACCACCTGCCGGGCGACCTTGCCGGCGGCTACTACGTGAAGCCGACGGTCTTCAAGGGTCACAACAAGATGCGCATCTTCCAGGAAGAGATCTTCGGGCCGGTGGTGTCGGTGACGACCTTCAAGGACGATGACGAGGCGCTGTCAATCGCCAACGACACGCTGTACGGCCTCGGCGCCGGCATCTGGAGCCGCGACGCCAATCGCTGCTACCGCTTCGGCCGCGCCATACAGGCGGGCCGCGTATGGACCAACTGCTATCACGCCTATCCGGCGCATGCCGCCTTCGGCGGCTACAAGCAGTCCGGCATCGGCCGCGAGACGCACAAGATGATGCTCGACCACTACCAGCAGACCAAGAACATGCTGGTCAGCTACAGCCCGAAGAAGCTCGGCTTCTTCTGATCCTCCCAGGGCAAGGGGGAAGGGAGGGCGCCGCGGACGGCGTCCTCCCTTCAACATAGGAGGATTGCCATGGACAGGGCTTCATTGGGCAAAGTCTCGGCCACGGCGGCGGCCAAGGCGCTGCTGGTCGAAATCATCGCCGACCACGGGCCGGTGCTCTTTCACCAGTCCGGCGGCTGCTGCGACGGATCCTCGCCGATGTGCTATGCGCGCGGCGAGTTCATCATCGGCGACAATGACGTCAAGCTCGGCGAGATCGGCGACACGCCGGTCTATATCAGCGCCTCGCAATATGAAGTTTGGAAGCACACCGACCTGATCATCGACGTGGTGAAGGGCAGGGGCGGCATGTTCTCGCTCGACAATGGCCGCGAGAAGCGCTTCCTGACGCGCTCGACGGTCTGCGCGGTATCGGTCATCTTCCGCCGACTGAGCGAACGGGCCAGCCCGCCATCGGCGCCGCGATTGGGGTAATCGTCGCGCTTTGTTGGGTCTTTGGCTCGCAACCTGTTCGCCTTAGTGCTATGGCGCCGCTTTCAAACGGAAAAGCGTATCCATGGCAGGTGTAGAACAGATCACGGTGGAGCCCGGCGAGGCGGGCATGCGGCTCGACCGCTGGTTCAAGGTCCATTATCCGGGTCTCGGCTTTGGCCACCTGCAGAAGCTGTTGCGCTCGGGTCAGATCCGCATCGACGGCGGCAGGGCGAAGGCAGACACGCGCGTCGAGCCGGGCCAGACGGTGCGTATCCCGCCGCTCGACATCGACAAGAAAGGCGATGCGCCGCTTACCGGCCACTCGATCCGCAACCAGGGCGATGCCGACGTGCTCGCCAAGATGCTTCTGCACGAGGACCCGAAGGTCTTCGTCTTCAACAAGCCGGCCGGCCTGGCGGTGCAGGGCGGCTCGGGTGTCACCCGCAATGTCGACGACATGCTGGAAGCCTGGCGCAACCAGAAGGGCGAGAAGCCGCGGCTTGTCCATCGCCTCGACCGCGACACGTCCGGGGTGCTGGTGGTTGCCCGCACGCGTCTTGCCGCGATGAAGCTTTCGGAGGCGTTCCGGGCGCGAGAGACCAAGAAGACCTACTGGGCGCTGGTCAAGGGCGTGCCGCCGAAACGCGAGGACAAGATCTCGACCTGGCTGGTCAAGGAGGCGACGCCGGACGGCGACCGCGTGCGTGTCGCCAAGCATGGCGAGAAGGGCGCCGATCACGCCGTTTCCTACTATCGCGTCGTCGAGCAGGCAGCGCAGTCGCTGTCCTGGCTGGAGATGGAGCCCTATACCGGCCGCACGCATCAGCTTCGTGTCCACGCCGCCCATATCGGCTGCCCGATCATCGGCGACCCGAAATATTTCGAGGCCGATACCAACTGGGAATTCCCCGGGGGCATCCAGAACCGCCTGCATCTGCACGCCCGCCGCATCGTCATCCCGCATCCGGACCAGGGCGTCATCGATGTGACGGCGCCGATGCCGCCGCATATGCGCCAGAGCTGGAACCTGCTCGGCTTCGACGAACAGAGCGCGGAGGACTAGATTGACCATTGCGCCCGCACTGGATCGCCGTGACGCGGTCGACATGGCGGCAGCGGCCATCATGGTCGGGCTGACCTTCTCGTGGGGGCTGAACTACGTCGCCGCCAAGATCTCCTACGCAGGCTACGATCCCGTGTTCGTCTCGATCGCACGTTCGCTCATCGGGGGAGCCTGCGTGCTTGGCTGGTGCCGGCTGCGCGGCATCAAGCTGTTCGAAACGGATGGAACGCTGGCCGCCGGCATCGTCGTCGGCGTGCTTTTCGGCATCGAGTTCCTGTGCCTCTACATCGGCCTCGAATACACGACCGTCGCCCGCAACACGCTGCTGGTCAACACCATGCCGTTCTGGGTGCTGATCGGCGGTCATTTCCTACTCGGCGAGCGCATCAACGCGCGCAAGCTCGGTGGGCTTGTCCTGGCCTTCTGCGGCCTGGTGGCCGTGTTCTCGGACGGCATTGTCGCGGGCAGCGACACGACCCTTCTGGGCGATCTGCTCAGCCTTGGTTCCGGCGTCCTGTGGGCGGCGACCAGCATCGTCATCAAGCGCTCGAAACTGGTGGCGACCAGCGCCGAGAAACTGCTGCTCTACCAACTGGCAGGCGCGGCGATAGTCGGTTGCCTGGTGATGCCCTTCGCCGGCCCGCCCCTGCGCGCGGTTGCAACCTTGCCGACGCTGGCGCTGCTCTTTCAGTCTTTCTATATCGTGGCCTTCACCTATGTTTTGTGGTTCTGGTTGCTGCGGCGCTACCCCGCGTCCGGTCTGTCGAGCTTCGCCTTCCTGTCGCCGGTGTTCGGCGTCTTGTGCGGCGCGGTGGTCCTTGGTGAAGCGCCGACGACCAGGATATTCCTGGCGCTGGCCCTGATCGCCGCCGGTCTCCTCATCGTCAACCGGCCGGCGCGCAGGCAGCCGACAGTTTAGGGAGTTCGACATGCGCGACATCCTCGAAGACCTCGAAGCCGGAAAACTGCTTTCCGATCCCGATCCCGTACGTCGTGCCCAGATTCAGATGAAGACGCCGCTGCCGAAGCGTTTCTACAAGGCGGTTTCGGTCGTCCCGGTGGAAAACGGCTTTGCCGTTCATCTCGACGGCCGGCCGGTGCGCACGCCGGGCAAGGCCATGATGGTGTTGCCGACCGAAAGGGCTGCGGCACTCGTGGCCGACGAATTCAGCGCGCAGGCCGAGGTCATCGACCCTGTGACCATGCCGGTCATGCGCCTCGTCAACACCGCCATCGATGGCGTCGCCTCCGACCCGCAGGCGGTGCTGGAAGATGTGCTGCGCTTCGCCTCGTCCGATCTGCTTTGCTACCGCGCCGACGGTCCGCAAGGTCTGGTCGATCGTCAGAACAAGCTGTGGGATCCGGTGCTGGACTGGGCACGCGGCAGCCTCGGCGCGCGCTTCAACCTTGCCGAAGGCGTCATCCATGTCGAGCAGCCGCGCGAAGCCATCGCCATCCTCGGCGCGCATCTCGGCCAGCGTTCCGAGCCGATGCGGCTGGCCGCGATCCATGTCATGACGGCGCTGACCGGTTCGGCGCTGCTGGCCTTGGCCGTGGATTTCGGCGAGTTGGACGCCGAGGAAGCTTGGGCAGCGGCCCATGTCGACGAGGACTGGCAGATCGAGCATTGGGGCCAGGATGCCGAGGCTGTGGCGCGTCGCTTGGCTCGCAAACGCGACATGATGGCGGCGGTCAGCCTGCTCGAGGCACTGCAAGGCTAAAAGCAATTCCGCCTGGAATTGCGTAAGACAAACAAATCTGGAGTGGACCGGCGACCCGCCGGAGTTCAGCCACTCCAGGCGCACGCCGTTTTCGCAGCGCACCTAATACCAAAGTCATAATCCCATTGTCGCGGTGCCTTTCGCCCGCCCTTTCTGTCATTTTTTGCTTCGTTGGCTGCGTTTTGAGTCCGCTTTCGGAGGAACGCGAACGGTGGCGCGCAGCCAATAAAGGACAGACGGGATCTCACGGGAGGATATTCAAATGGCAATGGCATCGGCCGCCGGCGGAACCAGCCGCGGCATGACGCGGGAGGAGAAGAAAGTCATCTTCGCCTCATCGCTCGGCACCGTTTTCGAATGGTATGATTTCTATCTTTACGGCTCGCTGGCAGCCTTCATCGGCTCGACCTTCTTCAGTCCGGCGATCCCGGAGGCGACGCGCAACATCTTCGCGCTGCTGGCCTTTGCCGCCGGCTTCCTGGTGCGCCCGTTCGGCGCGCTTGTGTTCGGCCGCATCGGCGATCTCGTCGGCCGCAAGTACACATTCCTCGTCACCATGACGATCATGGGCCTGTCGACCTTCCTGGTCGGCCTGCTGCCAGGTTATGCGAGCTGGGGCATCGCGGCGCCGGTGATCCTGATCGGGCTGCGCATGCTGCAGGGCCTGGCGCTCGGCGGCGAATATGGCGGCGCCGCGACCTATGTCGCCGAGCATGCGCCGGACGACCGCCGCGGTTACTACACCTCATGGATCCAGACCACGGCGACGCTCGGCCTGTTCCTGTCGCTCGTCGTCATCCTGATCGTGCAGGCCTCGCTCAGCAAGGAAACTTACGCGTCTTGGGGCTGGCGCATTCCCTTCATCGTCTCGTTTTTCCTGCTCGCCGTTTCGGTCTGGATTCGGCTGTCGCTGTCGGAGTCGCCGACCTTCCAGCGTATGAAGGACGAGGGTAAGGGCTCCAAGGCGCCGCTGACGGAGGCGTTCGGCCAGTGGAAAAACGCCAAGATCGCCCTTCTGGCGCTGCTTGGCCTCACCGCCGGCCAGGCCGTGATCTGGTACAATGGCCAGTTCTACGCCCTGTTCTTCCTCACCAACGTGCTGAAGGTCGACGCGCAGTCGGTCAACATCATGATCGCCATCGCGCTTGCCATCGGCTCGATCTTCTTCGTCGTGTTCGGCTGGCTGTCCGACAAGATCGGCCGCAAGCCGATCATCATGGCCGGGCTGGCTTTGGGCATCGTCTGCACTTTCCCGCTGTTCAAGGCGTTGACCTCGGCCGCCAACCCGGCTCTTGCCACCGCCCAGCAGAACACCCGCGCGACGGTGACGGCGGCTCCCGGCGACTGCAGGTTCCAGTTCAACCCGGTCGGCACGGCGAAGTTCACGACATCCTGCGATATCGCGACCTCGTTCCTGACCAAGAACTCGGTGCCATACGACGTCGTCACGACGGCCGCGCCTGGAACTGCGGCCACGGTCAAGATCGGCAACGAGACGGTGGAGTCTTATGACGCCGTTGCGGCCGGCGATCAGGCCAAGGCCAAGGAGGCGGCCTTCCAGAAGGCGGTGAACATGTCGCTGAAGGACAGCGGCTATCCGCTGAAGCGCGCCGCGGCCAAGGTGGCGGACCAGAAGCTCGACGCCTTCATCGCGGCCAATCCGGAACTGAAGCTGGACGCCGCGGCCATTCGCGGCGGCGAGAAGGCGACGGTGAAGACCGATCAGGCGGTCGCCGACAAGATCCTGACCAAGGACGAGGCGGCCGGCGCGTCGGAAGTCACCGTCTACACCATACCGGGCGGCGGCGCGTTCGCCATGTTCGCCGATCCGGCGGCCATCAACTGGCCGATGACAATCGGCATCCTGTTCATCTTGGTGCTGTTCGTGACCATGGTCTATGGGCCGATCGCCGCGATCCTGGTCGAAATGTTCCCGACCCGTATCCGTTACACCGGCATGTCGCTGCCTTACCATATCGGCAACGGCTGGTTCGGCGGCCTGCTGCCCGCGACCGTGTTCGCGCTCAGCGCCTACAAGGGCGATATCTACTACGGCCTCTGGTACCCGGTGATCATCGCAGCGATGTCGCTGATCATCGGCATGATCTTCGTCAGGGATACGCTCGGCACCGACTTGCACGCCAAGGACTGACCTCGGTCGTCTGCTCGACAAGAAAGCCCGGCGCGAGCGATCGCGCCGGGCTTTTTCGTCCATAAAACCTAATGCATGTCGCTCAGAAGTGGGTAGCGGTTCTGGGACAACGACATGCATCAAAACAAAGACTTAAAGCGCGTCGCCTGATCCATTTCAGCGCGACGCGCTTTAAGGGCGATCAGCTCTTGCGCTGATTTTCTTCCTCGACGGCTGCTTCGTGATACCAGCCGTCAAAGTCGGCGTGCTCGCTGCGAAGCGTCGCAAGCTCTGCCGCGAATTTCGCCTTGGCGCCTAAATTTGAGGCAGACTTGCGTCCTGCCAGCGGGAACATCAGGATTTTGGCCGACGGACGCGTTTGCATGACCTGCATTGGCGACCTCCTTGTTTGTCTAGGGACTTGCCGATTCAACTTAGTAAGCAAGATAGGTTCTGCGACTCGTTTAGGCAATATGCCTACAAAAAGATCATTATTTGCCAATTATTTATGCAGAAATCTCGATTGAGCGATCCGAGCGCATTATTGAGGCGGCTGAGCAAAATCCACGTGTTGCCGCGACCATTTTGCCGCACCCACCGGCGGCGGAGTGGCATACGAATTGCTTTTTAACCATCGGCAGGCCGGCAAGCCCGGCCGTGCGTTGACGCCGCTTGCGGCGTCCTAGCAACGAGAGGCACTGGAATGACCAAATACAAGCTCGAGTATATCTGGCTCGACGGATATGTCCCGACCCCCAGCCTGCGCGGCAAGACCCAGATTAAGGAGTTTGCCGAGTTCCCGACGCTTGAGCAGCTGCCGCTGTGGGGCTTCGATGGCTCGTCCACCAACCAAGCCGAGGGCCACAGCTCCGACTGCGTGCTGAAGCCCGTCGCCGTGTACCCGGATCCGGCCCGCACCAATGGCGTGCTGGTCATGTGCGAAGTCATGATGCCCGATGGCGTGACGCCGCACGTCTCCAACAAGCGCGCCACCATCCTCGACGACGAGGGCGCCTGGTTCGGCTTCGAGCAGGAGTATTTCTTCTATAAGGACGGCCGTCCGCTCGGCTTCCCCGAGAGCGGCTACCCGGCGCCGCAGGGCCCGTACTACACCGGCGTCGGCTACAAGAATGTCGGCGATGTCGCCCGCACGATCGTCGAGGAGCATCTCGACCTCTGCCTTGCCGCCGGCATCAACCATGAAGGCATCAACGCCGAAGTGGCGAAGGGCCAGTGGGAATTCCAGATCTTCGGCAAGGGTTCCAAAAAGGCCGCCGACCAGATGTGGATGGCTCGCTACCTGCTGCTGCGCCTGACCGAGAAATACGGCATCGACATCGAGTTCCACTGCAAGCCGCTGGGTGATACCGACTGGAACGGCTCGGGCATGCACGCCAACTTCTCCACCGCCTATATGCGCGAAGTTGGCGGCAAGGCCTATTTCGAGGCGCTGATGGCGCAGTTCGACAAGAACCTGATGGACCACATCGCCGTCTACGGTCCGGACAACGACAAGCGCCTGACCGGCAAGCACGAGACCGCGCCGTGGAACAAGTTCTCCTATGGCGTCGCCGACCGCGGCGCCTCAATCCGCGTGCCGCATTCCTTCGTCAAGAACGACTACAAGGGCTATCTGGAAGACCGTCGCCCGAACTCGCAGGGCGACCCCTACCAGATCGCTTCGCAGATCCTGAAGACGATCTCGCAGGTTTCGACCGACGCCGTTTCGGCTGCCGCCTGATCATCGAGGGGCGGGCCTCGCCCGCGCCTCGTAAGTTTCAATTGTCGAAAGCCCTGGCGTTCTTCGCCGGGGCTTTTTTCATGCAAACAACCGGCGGGAATGTTTTGCCTCCCGCCGCCGTCAGCGGCGGCAACGCCACGCGATTGAGCGCCGCGACCACTTTGGCATGACTGCTGCTTCTGCAGCGGCGGACCGGGCCGGATGCTGCATGGCTCCGATGGGTTAGCGGAAAGGCGACAGCCCTCCGATGGACCGCCCATGTGAAAACCCCGGCGAAACGCCGGGGTCCGTCTTTGTCGCCGATGCGGAGAAGTTCGGTCGTCAGACCGAATAGTACATGTCATACTCGACCGGATGCGGGGTCATTTCGAAGCGCATCACCTCGGCCATCTTGAGTTCGATATACGCATCGATTTGATCGTCGTCGAAGACGCCGCCGGCCTTCAGGAATCCGCGATCCTTGTCGAGGTTCTGCAACGCCTCGCGCAGCGAGCCGCAGACGGTCGGGATCTTCTTCAGCTCCTTCGGCGGCAGGTCGTAAAGGTCCTTGTCCATCGGCTGTCCCGGATGGATCTTGTTCTTGATGCCGTCGAGGCCGGCCATCAGCATGGCGGCGAAGCCGAGATAGGGGTTCGCGCCCGGATCGGGGAAGCGGACCTCGACGCGCTTCGACTTCGGCGAGGAGCCGAACGGAATGCGGCAGGAAGCCGAGCGGTTGCGCGCCGAATAGGCGAGCAGCACCGGCGCCTCATAGCCCGGCACCAGACGCTTGTAGGAGTTGGTCAGCGGGTTGGTGAAGGCGTTGATCGCCTTGGCGTGCTTGATGATGCCGCCGATGTAATAGAGGCAGGTTTCGGAGAGGCCCGCATATTCGTTGCCGGCGAAGGTCGGCTTGCCGCCCTTCCAGATCGACTGGTGCACATGCATGCCCGAGCCGTTGTCGCCGAACACCGGCTTCGGCATGAAGGTGGCGGTCTTGCCGTAGGCATTGGCGACCTGGTGCACGACATACTTGTAGATCAGCATCTTGTCGGCGTTGCGCACCAGCGTGTCGAACTTGATGCCGAGCTCATGCTGGGCGGCGGCGACTTCGTGGTGGTGCTTCTCGACGCGCACGCCCATCTCGGCCAGCACTGTCAGCATTTCGGAGCGCATATCCTGGGCGGAATCGATCGGCGGCACGGGGAAGTAGCCGCCCTTGATGCGCGGACGGTGGCCGAGATTGCCGGTCTCGTAGTCGGTGTCGTCATTGGACGGCAGTTCGGTGGAGTCCAGACGGAAACCGGTGTTGTAGGGGTCCGCCTTGTACTTCACGTCGTCGAACACGAAGAACTCGGCTTCGGGGCCGACATAGATGGTGTCGCCGATGCCTTCCGACTTCATGTAGGCCTCGGCCTTCTTGGCGGTGCCGCGCGGATCGCGGTTGTAGGCCTCGCCCGAGATCGGATCGAGGATGTCGCACAGGATGACCATGGTCGACTGCGCGAAGAACGGATCCATGTGGACGGTATCCGTGTCGGGCATCAGCACCATGTCGGACTCGTTGATTGCCTTCCAGCCGGCGATCGAGGAGCCGTCGAACATGACGCCATCGGCGAACATGTCTTCCTCGACCTCGACGACATCCATCGTCACATGCTGCAGCTTGCCGCGTGGATCGGTGAAGCGCAGGTCGACGAACTTCACGTCGTTGTCCTTGATCTGCTTCATGATGTCTTTGGCTGTCGTCATGTCATGTATCCCTGTGTGATGACGTGTTTTTGATGATGACGTTGCAGAAAGATGGGGGGCGTCAGATGGCGTCGATACCGGTCTCGCCGGTACGGATTCGCACAACTTCCTCTATGTTGGAAACGAAGATTTTTCCATCGCCGATACGGCCCGTTTGCGCCGCTTTTCGGATGGCTTCGATGGCGCCTTCAACGGCTTCGTCGCCGAGCACCACTTCGATCTTCACCTTGGGCAGGAAGTCGACAACATATTCGGCGCCGCGATAAAGCTCGGTATGCCCCTTCTGACGGCCGAAACCCTTGGCCTCGGTGACGGTGATGCCTTGCAGTCCGGCCTCTTGGAGCGCTTCCTTCACTTCGTCCAGCTTGAATGGCTTGATGATCGCTTCGATCTTTTTCATGTAAAAAATGGCCTCCACTGCCAAGAAGACGGGTTGTGTACCCCGCTTGCGCCTCCATCTAGCACGAACCGTGCCAATCCAGAGGGGAGGAGACGGTACAGGGCCTTTTCGATTTCGCATCGGGCCCGGATGCAAATTCGCGTCATCCGCTGCGCCGGATGCGGCATGGACGCCCATACCCTATACATCGCCCCTCCTCAATCCTGCATAAAAAATGGGCAGGAAGCGCAAATAGCAATCAGACCCCTCTCGGATGCGGCCACATCTGCAAACGATGCGCGGCCGCGGCGGTTTGCTTCGAACCGAAAACTGGACAATGCTTGATCGCACGGAGATCGGCAATCCCATGCGCAATGAACTTCTATCGACGGCCGAAATGGCCGAGGCGGACAGACTGGCGATCACGGCCGGGCCGCTCGACGGCTACGGTTTGATGCAACGCGCCGGCGAAGCAGTCGCGACCCTTGTGCTGGCGCGCCACCCGGGCGCGAAGAGGGTGCATGTGCTTTGCGGTCCCGGCAACAATGGTGGCGACGGTTATGTCGTGGCGCGGCTGTTGGCCGAGGCCGGCGTCGATGTGGCTCTGTGGGCGTTGGGCGAACCGCGGCTAGGCAGCGACGCCGCGCTCGCTGCGGCTGCCTGCACCCTGGAGCGGCGCCCGCTGTCGGCCCTCGCTCCCGAAGCCGGTTCGCTGGTCGTCGACGCGCTCTTTGGCGCAGGCCTGTCGAAACCGCTATCCGGCGACGCCAAGGCCGCGGTCGACATCCTGACAGCGATGAACCTGCCGGTTGTCGCGATCGACCTGCCTTCGGGCGTTTCCGGCGATAGCGGCGAAGTTCTTGGCTCGGCATTTCACGCGGTCCTCACGGTGACCTTTGCGCGAAAGAAGCCCGGGCACCTGCTGCTGCCGGGCCGCGAGCGATGCGGCGAGATCGTGTTGGCCGATATCGGCATTCGCGACGAGATCATCGACGAGATCGCGCCAAGGACCTTCGAGAACCGGCCCGGGCTTTGGATAGCGAACTTTCCGGCGCCGGCGGTCGACGCGCACAAATACAAGCGCGGCCATACGAGCGTCTTTTCGGGCGGACCATCGGCGACCGGCGCGGCGCGGCTGTCGGCGCTGGCGGCCGCAAGAAGCGGGGCAGGGGCCGTCACCGTGCTCTCGCCGGCAAACGCCATGCAGGTCAACGCGGCGCATCTGACCTCCATCATGCTGCGCAAGGTCGACGCGATCGAGGACGTGCATGACCTGATCGGCGATCGCCGGCCGTCCAGCTTTGTCCTCGGCCCCGGCTTCGGCATCGGCGACAAGGCGCGCGATTTCACGCTCGCCGTGCTGGCCAGGAAGCGCCAGGACGGCGGCGTCGAGGGCCTTGTGCTCGACGCCGACGGCATCACGTCCTTTCGCAATGCGGCCTCGACGCTGTTCGAGGCAGCCGGCAAACCAGATGCGCCAGCGTTGATCATGACGCCGCATGAGGGTGAGTTCGGCAGGCTGTTCGCGGACATTGCGGGCGACAAGGCTTTGTCGAAGCTGGCCAAGGCGCGCACCGCCGCGCAACGCGCCAACGCCGTGATTGTCTACAAGGGCGCCGACAGCGTGATCGCCGCGCCGGACGGCCGCGCCGCGATCAACGGCAATGGCGCGCCCTGGCTCGCCACCGCCGGTTCGGGCGACGTGCTGGCAGGCATCATCGCGGGCTTGCTTGCCCAAGGCATGCCAGCCTTCGAAGCGGCTTGTGCCGGGGTCTGGATCCATGCCGAGGCTGGCAGCCGTTTCGGGCCAGGCTTGATAGCCGAAGACCTGCCCCTGGCCATGCTGCCGGTTCTTCGCGAACTGCTGCAAGGCACTGCCCGATGATTCGGACGGGGCTCGTGATTCATTTTTCGGGTGCGGCGTCGGCCAAAGCCGCGAGAACCCGCTCCTCGCTGACACCGCGTGTATCAAGCACCCAGCTCGGCGTCGAAATCGGCGGCTCGAGATAACGCACCTGATCGTTTACAGGTCCTGTCTCATAAGACCGATTTGATCCGAAGATAAGCACGCATGGTCCGCCCAAGGCTGCGGCCGCATGGCAGAGGCCCCCATCAACGCCGAGGAAGACGGTCGAGGCGGCGATCTGGCACATGGCGTCGGTCAGTTGCGGTGTCGACGTGAAATCCACCGCCTCCGGAAGCGCTGCCCGTACCTGCGCGGCGGCCTCGCGTTCTCGTGGGCCGCCGATGAGCCAAACCGACCAGCCGCGCCGGGCGTGATCCTTCGCTACCGAGATGAAACGCTCCGCCGGCCATGAGCGGAAGTTGGTGAAAGCGGACGTGTAAAGCGCCAGCGCCGGTCGCGCAGGATCGATCCCGTGCCGGGCGCGCCAATCGGAAAGCTCTCCGGCCGAAATAGCCATTTGCGGCGCAGGCAACCGCAAACGGTCGGCTGGGTTTTCACCCAGCATCGCGATGGCGCAGACCTGTTCGTACAATCTGGTCTTGCGCGGACCAAACGCCAGGAAGCTCTTCAGCCATCCGGCAGGCAGGCGGTTGATGATGCCGAACTGGAATTCCCGTGGATAGCCGATGCGTTCCGGTATGCCGGCCAGCCATGGCACGAGCGCGGCCTTGGTGCTGCTGGTGAGCATATAGGCCGCCCGGTAGTTCTCCTTGCGGATTTCGCGCGCCAGACCGGCCCGTTGTTTCAGCCCGGGCTTCCAGTGCTTCTCGACAATCCATGTCTTGCGGATATGCGGCATCAGCCGCGCCAGCGGCGCGGCAAGCGGCGAGGTGGCGACGTCGATCGGATGCCCGGGAAACTTATCGGCCAGAACCTGGATTGCCGAATGGCAACGGATGAAGTCTCCGATCGCCGGCAAGCAGAAGACGAGGATGGGACGCAACGGGCGCTACCTTTAGATCCGGAACAATCGCCACCAATGGCTAATATGACGGTGATTTGTCACGGAAGCGCTTCGCCATCAAGGATGCGCGCATAGAGTTCCAGATAGGCCTTCGCCGTCTTCTCGATAGGGAACCTGTCAGCGGCTGACTGGCGGCATCGTTGCGCCGACAGGCCCCCGATCTCGGCAAGACCGCGTCCGAACTCCTCGTCGGTTTGGAAGAAGCGCCCGGTATCGGCATCGACGGTTTCCACGAGCGCGCCGCGTGGCGTGGTGAGCACGGGAGTGCCGCATAACATCGCCTCCACCTGCGCCATGCCGAACGGCTCTTCCCACGAGATCGGGTTCAGAAATGCCTTTGATTCACCCAGCAGGCGCAGCTTGTCCTGGCCGTCGATCATGCCATGAAAACGGTAGCGCGCGGAAAGGCTCTTGAAGAACACGCCCTCGCGGCGCGTCTTGCTGCGGCCGAGCAGCTTCCAGCGCGAGCCGCCGGCGATATCAAGGATGAAGTCGAATTTCCTGGCAAGATCCACCGCGCGGTTCAGCCCCTTTCCGGCGCGCGCGATCGCCGCCATGAAGAAGAGATGATCATTCTTCGTCGGTGTCAGCCGGTAAGCGTCAACGGGAAACCCGTTGTAGACGAAGGTCTTGCGGCCATGCAGCTCGGCATGACGGGCGCTGAGGAAGTTCCAGTTGGGCTGCGGCCGCGGATAGTCCGGAAGGTGGCCGTGCTCGGTGTTGAGCGTCGGGTAGGGGACCTCGACTTTCCAGGCGTGGAGATTGACGATCTGCGTGTCGCGCGGGATCGCCGCCCTGCACTCGGCATCACTGACCGCATGCCTGACCTCGCACATCGGATGCAACGATCCCGGCGCGGCGATCAGGACGACATGGTGCCCGAGCCTGACCAGTTCGGTGACCAGCCATTCGACCTGGCGCTGCGTGCCGCCATACCCCTTGGCCGGAATAAGGCTCTGAGCTGCAAGGGTTATGCGCATTTCTTGTCGGCGCGGCTTCTCACAACGGGATGTTGTCGTGCTTCTTCCAGGGGTTGTGCATGTCCTTGTTGCGCAGCATGCGCAGCGCGCGCGCCACCCGGCGCCGCGTCGAATGCGGCATGATCACCTCATCGACATAGCCGCGTTCCGCGGCGACGAAGGGCGACAGGAAGCGATCCTCGTAAGTCTTTGTATGAGCGGCGATTTTCTCCGGGTCACCGATGTCCTTGCGGTAGATGATCTCGACCGCGCCCCTGGCGCCCATCACGGCGATCTGCGCCGTCGGCCAGGCATAGTTCATGTCGCCGCGCAGATGCTTCGACGCCATGACGTCGTAAGCCCCGCCATAGGCCTTGCGGGTGATGACGGTGATCTTCGGCACGGTCGCTTCGGCATAGGCGAAGAGTAGCTTGGCGCCATGCTTGATCAGCCCGCCATATTCCTGCGCGGTGCCTGGCAGGAAGCCCGGCACGTCGACGAAGGTAACGATGGGTATCGAAAAACAGTCGCAGAAGCGCACGAAGCGCGCCGCCTTCCGGCTGGCGTCGGAATCGAGCACGCCCGCCAGCACCATCGGCTGGTTGGCGACGAAGCCCACCGTGCGCCCCTCGACGCGACCGAAGCCGGTGACGATGTTTCTCGCAAAGCTCTGCTGGATTTCGAAGAAATCGCCTTCGTCGGCGACCTTCAGGATCAGTTCCTTGATGTCATAGGGCTTGTTGGCGTTGTCGGGGATCAGCCGGTCGAGCGACAGATCGTGGTCCGTCACCGACTGGTAGCACTCGATCTCGGGGATCTCCGCCGTGTTGGATGCCGGCAGCAGATCGACCAGCCGGCGCATCTGCAGCAGCGCCTCGACATCGTTGTCATAGGCGCCGTCCGCAATCGAGGATTTGGTGGTGTGGACGGAAGCCCCGCCGAGGCTTTCTGCGGTCACCGTCTCGTTGGTCACCGTCTTCACCACGTCCGGTCCGGTGACGAACATGTAGGAAGTGTCGCGCACCATGAAGATGAAGTCGGTCATGGCAGGCGAATAGACATCGCCGCCGGCGCAAGGGCCCATGATCAGCGAGATCTGCGGGATGACGCCCGAGGCCAGCACATTGCGCTGAAAGATCTCGGCATAGCCGCCGAGCGCCGCCACGCCTTCCTGGATGCGCGCGCCGCCTGCGTCATAGAGGCCGATGATCGGCGCCCGGTTGCGCAGCGCCATCTCCTGCACCTTGATGACCTTCTCGGCATGCGCCTCCGACAGCGAACCGCCGAACACGGTGAAATCCTTGGCGAAGATATAGACCGGGCGGCCGTTGACCGTGCCCCAGCCGGTGACGACGCCGTCGCCGGCAATCTTGGTCTTCTCCATGCCGAAATCGGTCGAGCGATGCTCGACATACATGTCGAACTCCTCGAACGAGCCCTCATCGAGGAAGACCTCGATACGCTCGCGGGCGGTGAGCTTGCCCTTCTTGTGCTGCGCCTCGATACGGTCCTTGCCGCCGCCCATGCGGGCAATCTCGCGGCGGCGTTCGAGCTCCTTCAGCACGTCTTTCATCGCTGGTTCCCCAAAACGGATAAGTGATTTGTGGTAATGGCGAGGGCAGGAGAGCGCAAGCACCCTCGTTTCTGTTGCACTGCAACATGACGCCCCTTGCATTTCGGGCCAGACTCGGCCATATGCAGCGGCATAGGCGCTTGGGCCGGCTTGTCCGGCTTTCTCCACGAATGAGACTGGTTGCGTCTGTTTTCCCTCTTTCAAATCGGCCTCGGTCGATCGGCAAGACGGCGAAAAAGCCCCGGGGCATGACGTCCGCGGGCACGACAGCGCAGCCGCGCGGACGTTTCCCGTCCGCCGCCTTGTCGTTTCCTGATATTTGTTTCGACGGCAGGTTGCGCCCTGCCGCCATCGACGTTTGCGGCGATTGCGCCGCTTGAAAGAAGATAGATTTGACCAACGAAAACACTCTCCCCAACAACGACGCTGGGGAACTCTCTGGTTTCGCGGCCCTTGGCATCGGCGGCGCGCTGCTGAAGGCCACGCTGGCCGCCGGCTTCACCGAGCCGAAACCGATCCAGGTGCAGGCTATCCCGCCGCAGCTCGAAGGCCGCGACATATTCGGTATCGCCCAGACCGGTTCGGGTAAGACGGCCGCCTTCGCGCTGCCGATCCTGTCGAAGATCATCGGCCTCGGCACCAAGCGCCGGCCGAAGACGGCGCGCGCGCTGATCCTGGCGCCGACGCGCGAGCTCGCCGTGCAGATCGAGGACACCATCAAGCTGCTCGCCAAGGGCGCGCATGTCTCGACCGCGCTGGTGCTCGGCGGCGTCTCGCGCTTCAGCCAGGTGAAGAAGATCGCGCCCGGCGTCGATATCCTGATCGCCACGCCGGGACGGTTGACCGACCTCGTGCGTGAGGGCGACCTCATCCTTGCCGACACCAAATGGCTCGTCCTCGACGAGGGCGACCGCATGCTCGACATGGGCTTCATCAACGACGTCAAGCGTATCGCCAAGGCGACCGCGCCGGATCGCCAGACGGCGCTGTTCTCGGCCACCATGCCCGACGAGATCGCCGAGCTTGCCAAGGGCCTCCTGAAGAATCCGGTCCGCGTCGAGGTCTCGCCGCAGAGCACGACCGCCGCCGAGATCGTGCAGAGCGTGGTGCTTGCCCGCACCAGGCAGAAACGCCAGGTGCTGTCCAAGATGCTGGCCGACGAGGCGATGCGCACGGTGATCGTGTTCTCGCGCACCAAGCATGGCGCCGATCGTGTCACCAAGGACCTTGTGCGCGACGGCTTTGAAGCCGCCGTCATCCACGGCAACAAGTCGCAGAACGCCCGTCAGAAGGCGCTCAACGATTTCCGCGACGGCTCGGTCCGCATCCTGGTCGCGACCGATATCGCGGCGCGCGGCATCGACGTGCCCGGCATCAGCCATGTCGTGAATTTCGACCTGCCGGACGAGGCTGAAAGCTATGTCCATCGCATCGGCCGTACCGGCCGCAACGGCAGGGACGGCATCGCGATCACGCTTTGCGATCCTTCGGAGAATGCCAAGCTGCGGCAGGTCGAGCGCATCATCCGCATGAAGCTGCCGGTCGTTGCCGACCACCTCGGCAGCCCGGATCCACAGCGCGACCCCAGGGAAAAGACCGAGCGCCATTTCGAGCCGGCCAATGACCGCGAGCATCATGGCGGCCGCCGCGATGGCCGCCGACCGGGCAATGGCGGTGGCAAGAAGCACTTCGCCGAGCCCAACGGCCAGCGCGCACCGAAGCCGCAGGGCGAACGCCCGGCGGCCGCGCAGCCGAACGGCGAGCGCAAACCCGGCGGTTTCAAGCGATTCAAGGGCAACAACAAGCGCCGCTTCGGCGGCAAGCGTCCCGCGAACCGGGCTGCTTGAGCCCATCAAATCCGATCGAGGAACGGCCGGAGCGAATGCTCTGGCCGTTTTTCGTTTCACTGGCCAGATTGCTGCTGCATCAACGCCTTCACCCAGACCACGATACGCTCCGTTAGAAAGCGTGTGGTCTGCGGCGACAGCACATCGCCAGCGATGACGTGATTGTCCGGATCGCCGGTATCGTCGACCGGCACCAGCTCGTGCGGACCGCCCCAGCGCCCGGCGATCTCGCGCGTTCGGTCCGGCCGCACCACCTTGTCGGAATCCGAGAAGATGAACAGGGCAGGGATCTTTGCCTTCTCGACCGGCGCCCCATAGGCAAGCTCGGTGAGCGCGGCCATCGGCAGCACCGCTTTCATCGGGTATTTGGTCGTCCAGAATTTTTCGTGGAGCGCGTTGCGCGCGGGAAAACTGCGCTCCTTGCCGCCGACAAGCTCTGCGATCTGCCTGCCCCAGGGCATGGTCAGCAACTCGGCGCCGGAGGCCTTGACGCCGAAATTCGGCGAAATGAACGCGATGGCCGCGGCACCGTCGGAAGCACCCGGCTCTGTCGCTGCCCATGCCGCCAGCGAGCCGCCGGTCGAGGTTCCGATGACGATCACCTTATCGCCGATTTCGCGGCCGATGGCCAAAGCCTCCTCATAGTCGTTGATCCACGCATTGACGCTGCCTTGCGCCATGGCCGCCCCGTCCTGGCCGTGGCCGGTCAGCCGCGTGTAGAAGAGGTTGGCGTCCAGTTCATCCGCAATGTCGTCCGGCAAGGGGCGGACCTCGCCCTTCGAGGCGGAAAAGCCATGGATGTAGACGATGGCCAAAGGCGTCTTCGCGTGGACCATCGGATTCGCCCAGATGATCTCCTTGTCGAGCCCGTCGCGGATGTTGGGCACGGCAGCCTCTTCACGCGCCAGATAGGCCTGCGGATCGTCGCCGATCACCGACGGATCGAAGCGGATTGTGGTATCGACCGGCACGCGGGGGCCTAGGAAGAAGCCGGCGACCAGGATGACTGCAAGGCCAAGCACCGCCAGCACGATCCGCCGCCCCATTCCAGTCTCCAAGCAATGATTCTCAACCTATGGCCGTCCCCGCCGGCAGGCAATCGCCGTTTCGCCGGCTTATGTCGCGCCGGTTCATGTCGCCTTGTCGCGGGACGGGTCTTTTTTGCCCGCCGGCCTGCGATCGAAATGCAATGGCCGCCCCCACCAGTGGGTGGTGAGCCCGATGACGAAGCGGCCGATCGGCCGCGGCAGCAGGCCGAGCAGCTTCACCGGCCAGCTTATGTGATACGGGAAGGTGACTTCGAAGCCGCCCTTCCTGATGCCGCGCGCCATGCGGCGCGACGCGCGATGCACAGGCATGAGGCCCGGCATCGGCAGCTTGTTCTTTTCGGTCAAAGGTGTGTCGATGAACCCCGGATTGATGACCTGGATGCGGATGTTCATCTTGTCGAAGTCGTATTTCAGCGACTCCGCCAGGATGTTGATCGCGGCCTTGGTGCCGCCATAGGCCGCCGTTGTCGGCCAGCCGGAATAAGCGGTGACCGATCCGACAAGAACGACATGACCGCGTCCGCGTACGCGCATATGCTCGACGACAGGGACCACGCCGTTGACGATGCCGAAATAGTTCACGGCGAAGGAACGATGGAAATCGCGCACGACCAGATTCTCTCCGGGGGTGGCGATGTAGTTGCCGGCGTTGAAGACGGCAAGCACGATCGGTCCCATCTGTTCCTCGATCGCGGCGGCCGTGCGCGCCATGCCCTGTTCGTCGGTCACGTCGCAGGGAAAGGACCTCACATGCCCGGACATTTGCGCCGTTTCGACGATCAGTGTGTCGACTGGATCTCCCGGCAGCGACGTCACCGCCACGGCATAGCCTTGATTGGCGAGATCCTTGGCCAGCGCGCGACCAAGCCCGCTGCTGCCGCCCGTGATCCAGGCGACACCGTCTTTCGGATTAGCCCGGTAGAGTGTCATAGGGTGTCCTGCGGATGTTCCGGTTTGCTCTAGCGGCGGAGAATTCGGTTGAAAAGAGCGGTTTTGCACCTGGCACCGAAATGGTCGCGAGCGTTGCACCATCCGCAATGCGACTGGACCAGGCAAAATCTTGCCTTGAAACCGCGGCGTCCGGTTTTTAGGGTCTCGCCGCACACATGAAGGAATCCCACATGCCCCGTTCAGTGATCGAAGCGATCGGCAACACGCCCCTGATCCGGCTCAACAAGGCTTCGGAAGCGACCGGCTGCGAGATCCTCGGCAAGGCCGAGTTCATGAATCCGGGGCAATCGGTGAAGGATCGGGCCGGCCTGTTCATCATCCGCGATGCCGAGCAGCGTGGGCTGCTCAAGCCCGGCGGGCTCATCGTCGAAGGCACTGCCGGCAACACCGGCATCGGCTTGACGCTGGTCGCCAAGGCGCTCGGCTACCGCACCGTGATCGTCATCCCCGACACGCAGAGCCAGGAAAAGAAGGACACGATCAAGATCCTGGGCGCGGAGCTCATCGAAGTGCCGGCCGTGCCCTACAAGAACATCAACAACTACATAAAACTGTCCGGCCGGCTTGCCGAGCAGCTGGCGCGCTCGGAGCCGAACGGCGCGATCTGGGCCAACCAGTTCGACAATGTCGCCAACCGCGACGGTCATATCCGCACGACGGCCGAGGAGATCTGGGCCCAGACCGGCGGCAAGGTCGATGGCTTCGTTTCGGCCGTAGGCTCCGGCGGCACGCTCGCCGGTGTCGCGCTGGGGCTAAAGGGCAAGAGCAAGGACGTCAAGATCGCGCTCGCCGATCCGCTGGGCGCCGCGCTCTACAGTTTCTACACCAGCGGCGAGTTGAAATCCGACGGCAGCTCGATCACCGAAGGCATCGGGCAGGGCCGCATCACCGCCAACCTGGAAGGCTTCACGCCGGACTTCTCCTACCAGATCCCGGACGAGGAAGCGTTGCCGATCATCTTCGACCTGATCCAGGAAGAGGGCCTCTGTGTCGGCGGCTCGACCGGCATCAACATCGCCGGCGCCATCCGGCTGGCGCGCGAGCTCGGACCGGGCCACACCCTCGTGACGATCCTTGCCGACTACGGCACGCGCTACCAGTCCAAGCTCTTCAATCCGGAGTTCCTGCGCGGCAAGAACCTTCCGGTGCCAGGCTGGATGGAAGAGAAGGCCGACATTTCCGTGCCGTTCGAAAAGGTAGCATGATGGCGCACAAGACCGAGGCGCTGTTTCGCGACGACGCCTATCAGACAACGGCCGAGGCCGAGGTTGTCGCCATCAACGATCGGGGTGGCATCCTTCTCGACCGCACCATCTTCTACGCCACGTCGGGTGGACAGCCGGGCGATGCCGGCACGCTCGAACGAGCGGACGGCGGCCGCATCGCGATCGCCGCCACGATCACCGGCGAGACCAAGGATGAGATCATCCATGTGCCGGCGCCGGAGCAGCTGCTCCCCGCTGTCGGCGAAAGGCTGAAGCTCTCGATCGACTGGCAGCGGCGGCACCTTCTGATGCGCATGCATACCGCCTGCCACCTGCTGACCGTCGTTTGCCCTTTTCCGATCACCGGAGCGGCGGTCGCCGAGGACGACAGCCGTGTCGACTTCGATATCCCCGACACCGGCTTCACCAAGGAAGATGTTACGGCCCGGCTGATGGAACTGGTGCGCGCCGATCATCCGGTCTTCACCCGGTTGATCACCGACGAAGAGCTCGCCGCCAATCCCGGCCTGGTCAAATCGAAGAACGTCCGCCCGCCGGTCGGCACAGGAAAAATCCGCCTGGTCTGCATCGGCGACAACGGCTCGGTCGACAGCCAGCCCTGCGGCGGCACGCATGTGAAGTCGACCGGCGAGGTCGGCGAGATTCATATCGGCAAGATCGAGAAGAAAGGCCGCGAGAACCGCCGCTTCCGCATCCGCTTCGGCCCGATGCCGGCGAACTGAGGCGGGCCAGGGAGAACAAAAAAATGGCGCAGGACAGTCCTTTCATCGTCGACGCCGACTGGCTGGAGAAGCAGCTTGGCGAGCCCGGCCTCACCATCATCGACGCCTCCTGGTATCTGCCGGCGCAAAAGCGAGACGCCCGCACCGAATACGATGCCGCGCACATTCCCGGTGCGCGCTTCCTAGACCAGGATGCGGTTTCCGATCCGGATTCCAAATTGCCGCACACTTTGGCTTCGCCGCAGCACTTTGCCCAATATGTCGGCGCCATGGGCGTTACGGCTGATGACACCATCGTCATCTATGACGGGCCTGGCCTGTTCTCGGCGCCGCGCGCCTGGTGGATGTTCCGCGTCATGGGCGTTTTCCAGGTCTATATTCTGAACGGTGGCTTCGACCGCTGGAAGGCCGAGGGACGGCCCGTGACGTCCGAGCCGACCAAGATCGCGCCGAGCGTCTTCCATGCCGATTTCGATGCCGGCCGGGTTGTCGGCCTCGACGAGATGCGCAGGATCGTCGAGGGCCGCCAGAGCCAGATCGCCGATGCGCGCTCGGCCGGCCGTTTTGCCGGAACCGACCCGGAGCCGCGCCCTGGCGTCCGTTCGGGCCATATGCCGGGCGCGCATAATGTCCCGATTACGGCGCTTGCCGAGAATGGCGAGCTGCTGCCCAAGGACCGCTTGCGCAAGGTGATCGAGGATGCCGGCATCGATTTGTCGAAACCGGTCGTCACCTCCTGCGGCTCGGGCATCACGGCGGCGGCGATCACGCTGGCGCTGGAGACGCTCGGCCATACCGACAACCGGCTTTACGACGGTTCGTGGACGGAATGGGGCGGTCTCAGCGACACGCCGGTGGCGACGGGAAAAGAGTGATGGAAAACGGCGCGCCGCAAGCTATCGATGTGACGGTCACGTTCCTGGAGATGCACGCCGCACCCACGGTTTCGCCGCCAATCCCCTACAACCGGCAGATCGCGCTGCTGAAGACCAAGGACATCCCGCTCCATTTCTACCGCTATTTGATAGATCGCGTCGGGCGCAGATGGCACTGGGTCAATGTGCTGAGAATGAGCGACGAGGAGCTTGCCGCCGGCCTGCACCGCGAGGACCGCGACGTCAGGGTGCTCTATCTCGATGGCGCTCCAGCCGGCTTCTTCGACCTAAAGCCGCATCTTCCGGACGAAGTGGAGCTCGCCTATTTCGGCATGATGGAACATGCGCATGGCCAGGGCATCGGCCGCTGGTTCCTTGGCGCGGCGATCTCGGCGGCCTGGGCATATGGGCCAAAGTTCGTGTCCGTGCAGACCTGCACGCTCGACCATCCGGCGGCACTGCCGCTGTACCAGAAACTCGGCTTTACGCCTGTGGCGCAAAAAAAGGAAGTCGTGCACCCGCTGACCTTCGCCGAGCGTTCGGCCAGCGTCATGCGAGGCTAGACCCGTTTCACGCCGCAGCCGAGCCCAACCGGCGGACGCTTTTCCCGTATTGACATGGGCCTGAACATCCCGTTCATCGCCGCTTCAGACTGTCTTTGCCATTGTCCGGCCGCATTACGAGGCCGAGCTTGTAGGAGAAAAGACATGTTGACCCGACGTATGTTTGCCGTTGCCGCGATCGCGGCAATTGCCATGCCGAGCCTGGCATTCGCACAGGCGACCACGCCTTCGGCCGCGACCATCGAGCGGCAGCTCGAGGCCGCGCCCAGGAAGAAGCTGCGCTCCAATGAACGTGTCACCATTCGCGAGTTCAAGCGCCGGCCGGACCTGCGGCGCATGGCGCGTTCGATCGACATCCAGTCGATCAATTTCGAGTTCGGCTCGGCCGCCATCGCCCCCTCGCAATATGGCAAGGTCGAGATCATCGCCGACGCGCTCCATCGCATCCTGCGCCGCGACCGTGGCGCCCGCATCCTGATCGAGGGCCATACCGACGCCGTCGGTTCCTTCGAATCGAACCAGATCCTGTCCGAGCGCCGGGCCGCCTCTCTGAAGCGGACCCTGGTAGGCGAGTTCGGCGTGCCCTCCTTCGCGCTGGAAACCGTAGGCTATGGCGAGGAATTCCTGCTCGTGCCGACCCAGCAGGAGAACTGGCGCAACCGCCGCGTGACGCTGCGCCGCTTCGACGATTTCGTGCGGTAACGCTCAGCCGAGAACGCCGATAGTCGAGGGCCCGGTTGTGCAAAGCAGCCGGGCTCTTCATGTGCGCGCCGCTCAAGCAATTCCAGGAAAAGTGTGAGCGGTTTTCCGTCCGGAGTTGCGGAAAAACAAAGAGCTAGAGCGGTTCGCCGTTTCCGTGAACCGGTGAAACGCTCTCGTCAGGAATCGGGTGGGAGGCACTGCCGCCAAGGCGTAATTTCCGCACATCGACAGCGGAGATTTGCCATGAGCATCCAGTTCAAAGCCTTGCTGACCGAAGCCGTGCGCGCCTTGCAGCGGGGAGGGCCCGATGCCTATGGCCTCACCCCGGAACATCGGATCTCCGACGGCGACGGCGTGCCATGCAGGCACTGCTTGAAGAACGTCGCCGCGGGCGACGGCTATCTGATCGTTGCCTACCGACCGTTCCCGGAACTGCAGCCCTATGCCGAAACCGGCCCAATCTTCCTGCACGCCGAGGAATGCGAACGCGCCGCCGACGGGGATGCGCTGCCGGAAATGCTGGCAAGCAGCGACTATATCGTCAGGGGCTATGGCAAGGACGATCGCATCGTCTATGGCAGCGGCGCGGTCACGCCGACGGACGACATCGCAGCCCGCGCGACGACACTGCTTGAGCGCGACGACATCGCCTACATCCATGTCCGCTCGGCTCGGAACAATTGCTATCAATGCCGCATCGAGCGGGCCTGATCCCAAACCGATAAGCCCAAAAAAAGAAGCCCGCCGATGGTCGGGCGGGCCGTTGGAGGGTCTGACAGAAGCTGTCGGCGAGTGCTGTCAGGGCGGGATTGTCCGAACCCGGCAAGCAGCACAAACCGCCAGTAGCACTGCGTGTCTAGGCATCTTTCCCGCCGGGCGAATGTGAAGCATTTCACACAGGGACGCTAACGCCCGAAAGACAGGATCGAGGCCCGTCAGACTGTCGTATTCCCGTCGTACTCCATTGCTAAAAAGCAATGGTTGATGATCAGTCGACCGCGGATGGACCGGCGGCAGATCGCAACATCGAGGAAGCGGGGCTTTTGCTCCGCTTTTTTGTTGCCCGGATTTCCATCGAGAGCCTTGCTTGCGCGCAAGAAAAAAGCCCGCCGGAATGACCCGGCGGGCGACTGGACGAAGCTATGCGAGCCCGTCAGGCGGCAAGCACCGCCTTCGGCTCGACCATTTCGTAACCGAGCGCCTCAGCGACGGCGCGGTTGGTGATCTTGCCCTTATGGACATTGAGGCCGTTGCGCAGGTGGTGGTCGTCGACCAGCGCCTTGAGGCCCTTGTCGGCGAGCTGCAGGCCATAGTGCAGCGTCGCGTTGTTGAGCGCGTGCGCCGAAGTGACCGGCACGGCGCCCGGCATGTTGGCGACGCAATAGTGGATCACACCGTCCACCTCATAGGTCGGCTCGGCATGCGTCGTGGCGTGCGAGGTCTCGAAGCAGCCGCCTTGGTCGATCGCGACGTCGACGAGCACCGAGCCCTTTTTCATGCCGGAAAGCATCTCGCGGGTGACGAGCTTGGGCGCCGCGGCGCCCGGGATCAGCACGGCGCCGATGACGACGTCGGCCGAGAAGCATTCCTCTTCCAGCGCCTCGACGGTCGAGTAGCGGGTATGGACGCGGCCGCCAAAAATGTCGTCGAGCTGGCGCAGGCGCGGGATCGAACGGTCGATGATGGTGACGTCGGCGCCGAGGCCGGCCGCCATCTTGGCCGCATGCAGGCCGACGACGCCGCCGCCGAGCACGGTGACCTTGCCTGGCAGCACGCCGGGCACGCCGCCAAGCAGCACGCCGCGGCCACCATTGGCCTTCTGCAGCGCTGTCGCGCCGGCCTGAATCGACAGGCGGCCGGCGACTTCCGACATCGGCGCGAGCAGCGGCAGGCCGCCGCGGTCGTCGGTCACGGTCTCATAGGCTATCGCGGTGACCCCCGAAGCGAGCAAACCCTTGGTCTGGTCTGGATCCGGAGCCAAGTGGAGATAGGTATAGAGGATCTGGCCGTCGCGCAGTTGCACCCATTCATTGGGCTGCGGCTCCTTGACCTTGACGATCATGTCCGACTTGGCAAACACGTCGGCGGCCGTCTTGGCGATGGTCGCGCCGGCAGCGCGATAGGCGTTGTCGTCGGCGCCGATACCCGCGCCAGCACCTGTCTCGACCAGCACTTCGTGGCCATGCGCGACATATTCGCGAACCGAGCCGGGCGTCAGGCCGACGCGATATTCATGATTCTTGATTTCCTTGGGGCAGCCGACACGCATTTTCTTCTCCTGTGCGCGCCCTTCAAAGGACGCTCTCCCTGTCACTCATGCATGCCATCGGCTCCAGACGCGGAGGCGACATGCAGTAACTGGAGTCAACCACGAATCGTTCCGTATGTGTTTGCGAATGCACTTGCGGCAAGGATCGCTCTTCGATAATCGTTGCGCAAAATAGCCGGAAATTCGCAGGAACCACGAAAAATGCCGCTCGACAGGATTGATATCGCCATTCTGGAGACTTTGCAGAAGGATGGCCGGATACCTAATGCAGCGCTCGCCGAGAAGGTCGGCCTTTCGCAATCGGCCTGCTCGCGCAGGCTCGACAACCTGGAGAAGTCCGGAACCATCCGCGGCTATCACGCGCGGCTTTCCAACAGCGCGCTCGGCCACCAGATGACGGCGATCGTGCACATATCGCTGTCGGGGCAATTCGAAAAGACGCTGTCGGATTTCGAGGCGGCGATCAAGCGTTGCCCGAACGTGCTCTCCTGCCATCTGATGTCGGGCGAATACGACTACATCCTGCGCATCGCGGCGAAGGATCTCGTCGACTATGAGCGCATCCACAAGGAGTGGCTGTCGGCCATGCCGCACGTAACCAAGATCAACTCGTCCTTCGCGCTGCGCGAAATCGTCGATCGCACGGCGGTCGGCTTGAGGCCGGAGATGGCTTAGGCTATGGCCTCCGTCACCACAGTCGTCATCGGAATGTCGTGCAGCTGCGGGTAGATGGTCGCAATGCGCTGCAATTCATAGCCGACGCCGATCACCAGCGGCCTGAACGGCATCGCCGCCAGCGTGCGGTCGAAGAAGCCGCCGCCATAGCCCAGCCGATAGTTGCCGGGGTCGATGCCGACGATCGGCGAAATCACGACGTCGGGCAGCACCGGATCGCCTTCGGCCGGGATCGGAATGTTCCAGACGCCTTTTTCCAGCCGGTCGCCCGGCCTGTAGGCGCGAAACACCAACGGCTTACCCTTCTCGATGACAACAGGCAGCGCGGTGCGGCCGCCGCGCTCGTTGACCGAAGCCATCCAGCCGCGCAGATCCGGCTCGCCGCGAAACGGCCAGTAGAGGCTGACCATCCGGCCGTCTATGTCGCCGATCAGCGCCTCGAGGCCGTCCGCGATACGTGCCGACATGGCGGCGCGCGCATCGGCTGAGACGGCGAGGCGGGCATTGATGAGTCGCTCGCGTTCGGCCTTGCGCCATCGCCTGATATCCGTCCAGTCGGACAGCGGCTCCCGGTATTCCGGATCGAGTTCATGCATGAAGCAGGGCGGTGATGCGTATTGGGCCGGCCCTTCGTCGTCGCGATTGTCAGCCATGATAGGTTCCTGTCGTGGTGTCTCACGCTATACCTGCGGCAGCACGCGCTAAATATGCATTCACGACGCCGCGCGACGACTCTGGGGCATGTTTCCAGCCGGCAAGATGTTGTTGCAGCGCACAAAATACCTACATTCCATGTGGTAGTTTTACGCCGCGAGGTGGATGAAATGAGCGAAGCCAGGCATCATGTCGTTGTCGTCGGCGCCGGATTCGGCGGGCTCGAACTCACCCGCGCGCTGGCCGGTGCTGCGGTGCGCATCACCATGATCGACAAGCGCAATCACCATCTTTTCCAACCGCTGCTTTACCAGGTTGCGACGACGTCGCTGGCGACCTCCGAGGTGGCCTGGCCGATCCGTCATCTCTTACGCAGGCGCAAGGACGTCACGACGCTTCTCGGCACTGTCACCGGCGTCGACCGCGCCGGCAAGCGCGTGCTGCTCGAGGACGGCAGTTCGGTCCCTTACGACACGCTGGTGCTTGCCACCGGCGCGCGCCATGCCTATTTCGGCCATGATGAGTGGGAGCCCTTCGCGCCGGGCCTTAAGACGCTCGAGGATGCCACCACCATCCGGCGCCGCATCCTGCTCGCCTTCGAGCAGGCCGAACGCGAAACCGATCCCACCAGGCGCCAGGCTTTGCTGACATTTGTCATCGTCGGGGGCGGCCCGACGGGCGTCGAGCTCGCCGGCACCATTGTCGAACTTGCGCACGACACGCTACGCGGCGAGTTCCGCAACATCGACACACGCCAGGCGCGCGTCGTGCTGATCGAGGCCGGCGACCGCATCCTGGCCAATTTCGCGCCGCAGCTTTCCGACTACGCCCGCAAGGCGCTGGAGCGGTTGGGCGTCACCGTCGAGCTCGGGCGCCCCGTCACTCGACTCGACGCCGAGGGCGTCGTGTTCGGCGACAAGCAGCTGCCGGCAAGGACGATCATCTGGGCAGCCGGCGTTGCCGCCTCGCCCGCGGCCGAATGGCTGGGCGCTTCCGCCGACCGGGCGGGCAGGGTGCTGGTCGAACCCGACCTCACCGTGCCGGGCAGCCCGGACATTTTCGTCATCGGCGACACCGCGCATGTGCTGCGACCGGATGGAAAGCCTGTGCCGGGTGTGGCGCCCTCGGCCAAACAGGAGGGCAAGCATGTCGCCGCGACGATCAAGGCGCGGCTTGCCGGCGACACCGCCGCGCGGCCTTTCCAATACCGGCATGCCGGCGATCTGGCGACGATCGGCAAACGCGCCGCCGCGATCGATTTTGGCTGGATCAAGCTCACCGGCTGGCTCGCCTGGTGGCTGTGGGGCATCGCCCACATCTATTTCCTGATCGATTTTCGCAACCGCCTGGCCGTCTCGCTTAGCTGGCTATGGATTTATCTCACGGGCCAGCGCAGCGCCCGGCTGATCACGCAAGGCGACGACGACAAGAGCTGATTTCCTTGGCGCCGCTGTCGAGGGCTTGGTGACCGGTCCGGAGAAGCGGCCCGGCGCAAAAAGCCGTGAACTCGAAGGACCGCCGCCGCTTCCACTCTGGTTCTAGCCGTACGCATGCGCTAGTTTTAGCCATGCGTTATGTAATCGTCATCGCAGCCATTGCCTTCTTCCTGATCTGGGATGGCCTCTACAATCATGGTCACTATCTCGACGTGACCGTGCGGGAAATGTCGCGCATCGTGCGCCAAGTCACCGGATAGGCCTTGCCGGTCGCACATCGTGGCGCGACATCGTTGCCGGTTGACGCTCAGGCGTCGCTCCCACAAAACACCGCTGAACCGACCACCATGGAGGCTGGCTTGATCCGGCACATCGTTTTCTTCAGCGTGCGGCGCAAGGAAGATGTCGAGGCTGTGCGCTCGGGCCTCCTGGCGCTGGGCAAGATTCCGCATTCGAAGCATTTCGAAGTGACGCTCAACACCAAGGTCGATCTGTTCTCCAACGCGATCGACGTGGTCGTCTATGCTGAGTTCGAGGACGAGGCGGCGCTTGCCGCCTATAAGGCGCATCCGATTTACGCCGATACGACCAGCAAGGTGAAGCCGCTGCGCGAACTGCGCTATTCGGCCGATGTCGTGGCCGCGGCCTGAACCGGCGTAGCGCGCACTCTAGATCCGGCGCCCTTGAACCGCAGGTCGGAATGGGGCAAACCGCGCCGGCATGACCAAAAAATCCGCTCATCCGCTCGACCATCTCGTTCTGCCGGCACAGAACCTCGATGCCGTCCGCTCGCGCCTGACGTCGCTCGGCTTTGTCGTCGCGCCCACGGGCATCCACCCCTTCGGCACCGAGAATGCCTGCGTGTTTTTCACCGATGGCACCTATCTGGAGCCGCTGGCGGTCGGAAATGAACAGACGGCGGACCTCGCCATAAGCGAAGGCAATGTCTTCGTCGCGCGCGACCGTCTCTACCGTCAAACCCTTGGCGAGGAAGGTTTTTCCGCTGTTGTCTTCGGAACGGCCAATGCCGATGCCGATCATAGACGCTATGTGGAGGCCGGTCTTTCGGCCGGCGGGATGCTGAGCTTCTCGCGCGCCTTTACCGACGCAAACGGCAAAAGCGACATGGCTTCCTTCAAGCTGGCATTCGTATCCGACAAGGAGGCCGATGAGGCCTTCCTCTTCGCCTGCCAGCGCATCAACGCGCCCAAGATCGATCGCACTGCGCTGCAGGCGCACGCCAATGGCGTGACGGGTATTCTCGAAATCATCGCCGTCAGTGACAGGCCCGCAGCCCAGATCGGATTGATCGCGACCGCCGCCGAAGGGGATGCAGGCGATGGCGACACGGTGCGGCTGCCGAATGCGGTCCTCAGCGTTCTTTCGTGCGAAGACTATGGCTCGCGCTTTGGGCTGAAAGTCGCGCCATCGCCGAACCTGCGCTTTGCGGCCATCGTTTTCTCGGTCCGCAACATGGCCGCCGCCAAGCAGCTGCTTGCGGACAACGCAGTCCGACACAACATGAGCGGCAATGATATCGTCGTTCCGCCGGCGCCCGGGCAGGGCGCCGCCTTCATCTTCCGGGAGATCCCATGAGCAAGCCCCTGGCGCCCAATTCATCGGTAACCGTCGGCAAGGTCGTCTTCGCCAACGATGCGCCGCTGTCGCTGATCGCCGGCCCGTGCCAGCTTGAATCGCGCCAGCACGCTTTCGACATGGCCGGCGCGCTGAAGGAACTGACGGACCGTCTGGGCATCGGCCTTGTCTACAAGACCAGCTACGACAAGGCCAACCGCACCTCGCTTTCGGCGACGCGCGGTGCCGGGCTCGATGCGGCGATGCCGATCTTCGACGATCTGCGTAAGAAGTTTGGGCTCCCGGTGCTGACCGACGTCCACACCGAGGAACAATGCGCCATCGTCGCGCCCCACGTCGATGTCCTGCAGATCCCGGCCTTCCTGTCGCGCCAGACCGACATGCTGGTCGCCGCGGCTAGGACCGGCAAGGTCATCAATGTGAAGAAAGGCCAGTTCCTCGCGCCCTGGGACATGAAGAACGTCGTCGCCAAGATCACCGGCTCCGGCAATGCGAATGTGCTCACCACCGAGCGCGGCGTCTCCTTCGGCTACAATACGCTGGTCTCGGACATGCGCGCGTTGCCGATCATGGCCGATATCGGCGCTCCGGTGATCTTCGACGCGACGCATTCCGTGCAGCAGCCGGGCGGGCAGGGCGGCTCCTCCGGCGGCGAACGGCGCTTCGTCGCAACGCTGGCGCGTGCGGCCGTTGCGGTCGGCGTTGCCGGTGTCTTCATCGAGACCCATCAGGACCCCGACAATTCCACGTCTTCAGACGGCCCTAACATGGTGCCTCTCAAGGACATGCCGGCGCTGCTGGAAAAGCTGATGGCCTTCGACCGCATCGCCAAAGGCCACTGATTGCGGCGACGGACCTCGCGCTCGCTTATGGGAGTCGGCACTGCTTGGTCGACAGCAAGCAAAAGTCGGGAACCTTAGCGCGCTCCTCTCATTGTCAATGCAGGCATTCACTCGAGAGGAGCACCACCATGACCACCCCGTCCGGGCACACCGAAGCCATTGCCGCCTCGCGCGTTATCGGCACATCGGTTTACAACACCGCAGGCGACAGCATCGGCAGCATTGAAGACGTCATGCTCGACAAGATGTCGAACGGCATCATGTTCGCGGTGATCGGTTTCGGCGGCTTCCTCGGCATGGGCGAGAAGTACCACGCCGTCCCGTGGGCGACGCTCGACTATGACGAGGACAAAGGCGGCTACGTCGTCCCGTTCACCAAGGAGCAGTTGCAGGCCGCGCCCGCATATTCGATCGAGGAACTGACCGGCGCCGACGGCGAAGCCGCACGCGATGCCTCATTCCAGTATTATCACGTGAAGCCCTATTGGCATTGACCGCTTGATAGGTGCGCTGAAAGCAAAGGCCCCCGGGCAAAACCCGGGGGCCGTTGGCGTTTTGAACTACTGCGCCGCTTGGAGCGTCGATAGTTCCACCGAGCTCTGCTGGGGTTTCTGGTCGTCGCATGACGTCAGGAACGCCGCCGCGATCAGGAACAAACTCACTATACCGCTCAACTGGGACATGGCGAAACTCCTCCTGTTTCGCCCCGCGCGAACGCGACCATAGACGAGAAGGCCACGCGATGCGCATGACTTATGATGACAGAAATTTGCGCTTCGTGAATCCGGCCCGCGGCAATAATTGCGGGTGCGCCGATTGCCTTTTGCGCCGCTTTGGCTAAGAGGGGCGCGACGCTTCAATCGATCAATCGGGGACATCGCAAATGACCGCCATCATCGACATTGTCGGGCGTGAAATCCTGGACAGCCGTGGCAATCCGACCGTCGAGGTCGACGTGGTGCTGGAGGACGGCTCGATGGGCCGCGCCGCGGTGCCATCGGGCGCATCGACCGGCGCACATGAGGCGGTCGAGCTGCGTGACGGCGGGCCGCGTTATCTCGGCAAGGGCGTCCAGCGCGCCGTCGAAGCGGTGAACGGCGAGCTGTTCGAGGCGATCGGCGGCATGGAAGCCGAGAACCAGATCCATATCGACCAGACGATGATCGAGCTCGATGGCACCCCGAACAAAAGCCGCCTCGGCGCCAATGCCATCCTCGGCGTGTCGCTGGCGGTCGCCAAGGCCGCGGCCGAAGCCGCCGGCCTGCCGCTCTACCGCTATGTCGGCGGCGCCAAGGCGCATATCCTGCCGGTGCCGATGATGAACATCATCAATGGCGGCGCCCATGCCGACAATCCCATCGACTTCCAGGAGTTCATGATCCTGCCGGTCGGCGCGCCGACGCTGCGCGACGGCGTGCGCTGGGGCTCGGAGATCTTCCACACGCTGCGCAAGAAGCTGAAGGACGCCGGCCACAACACCAATGTCGGCGACGAGGGCGGCTTCGCCCCCAACCTGAAGAGCGCGCCGTCGGCTCTCGATTTCATCATGGAATCGATCGAGAAGGCCGGCTTCAAGCCCGGCGAGGATGTTGCGCTTGGCCTTGACTGCGCGGCGACCGAGTTCTTCAAGGACGGCAACTACGTCTATGAGGGCGAGAAGAAGACCCGCGATCCGAAGGCGCAGGCCAAGTACCTTGCCAAGCTCGCTTCCGACTATCCGATCATCACCATTGAGGACGGCCTTGCCGAGGACGACTGGGAAGGCTGGAAGTATCTGACCGACCTGATCGGCAAGAAGACCCAGCTTGTCGGCGACGACCTCTTCGTCACCAACACGGCGCGTCTGCGCGACGGCATCCGCATGGGCGTCGCCAATTCGATCCTGGTCAAGGTCAACCAGATCGGCTCGCTGACCGAAACGCTCGACGCGGTCGAGACCGCGCACAAGGCCGGCTACACCGCCGTCATGTCGCACCGCTCGGGCGAGACCGAGGATTCGACCATCGCCGACCTCGCGGTCGCCACCAATTGCGGACAGATCAAGACCGGCTCGCTGTCCCGTTCGGACCGCATGGCTAAATACAACCAGCTCATCCGCATCGAGGAAGAGCTCGGCAAGCAGGCGCGCTACGCCGGCAAGTCGGTGGTCAAGGGCTGATCCAGCCTGCTTGAAACAGTTTGAAAAGGGTGGGCATCCCGCCCTTTTTCGTTTCCGGCGATCCCGTGAGAGGTCGCTGTAACCGTCCATTAAGCACAATCGGGCGAAATACGACTCATGGTCGCTTGCGTTCGCGGCCGCGAGGGTTCGGGTCATGTGGACACGTCAGCACAAGCAGAGAAACACCGGCAGGCTGATCATCCCCTCGCTTTGTGTGCTGTTCCTGGCCTATTTCGGCTTCCATGCCTATCACGGCGAGTTCGGCATTTATTCCAAGTACCGGCTCGAGGCCCGAGCGGCCGAACTGCAGGCGCAGCTTGATGCCGTGAAGGCGCGCCGGGTCGATTTCGAGCGCCGTGTCCAGCTGATGCATGAAGGCACGCTGGAAAAGGATATGCTTGACGAGCAGGCCCGAAAGGCGCTCAATCTGTCCCAGCCCGACGAAATCACCATCATGCTGCCCTCCGCGACGAAATAACCGAATTTCGGTTAATCGCCGTTATTTGCAATGATTCTAATCGCTTAGATGCATGCCAGCCATGCATTTTTCAGCATAGCGCAATGCATCCTTGCATGTTAGCCTCGCGCAAATCGGTGGGGAGACTTTTCGATCTCCCTGAATGTCCGCAAAGAGACGCCAACAGGGAGTGACGCATGGCCACCGCCGCCAAAAAAGCGCCCGCCAAATCCAGGTCCGACAACAAGTCCAGATCCGATAAGCAGCCCAATCTGTCAGCGCCCAAGCCCGCTGATTTCACCAAGGAGGAAGAGCTCTCCGCCTACCGGCATATGCTCTTGATCCGTCGCTTCGAGGAGAAGGCTGGCCAGCTTTACGGCATGGGCTTCATCGGCGGCTTCTGCCATCTCTATATCGGCCAGGAGGCCGTCGTCACCGGCATGAAGATGGCGCTTGTCGAAGGCGACCAGATGATCACCGCCTATCGCGACCACGGCCACATGCTGGCGATGGACCTGTCGCCGCGCGGCGTCATGGCGGAACTCACCGGGCGCCGCGGCGGCCTGTCGAAAGGCAAGGGCGGCTCCATGCACATGTTCTCCAAGGAGAAGCATTTCTACGGCGGCCACGGCATCGTCGGCGCCCAGGTGTCGCTCGGCACCGGTCTCGCCTTCGCCAACCGCTACCGCGACAACAGGAACGTCTCGCTGACCTATTTCGGCGACGGCGCCGCCAACCAGGGCCAGGTCTATGAGAGCTTCAACATGGCCTCGCTGTGGAAGCTGCCGGTGATCTACATCATCGAGAACAACCGTTACGCCATGGGCACGTCGGTGTCGCGCTCGTCGGCAGAGACCGACTTCTCGCATCGCGGCGCCTCCTTCAAAATCCCGGGCATCCAGGTCGATGGCATGGACGTCCGCGCCGTGAAGTCGGCAGCCGATCTCGCCACCGAATGGTGCCGCGCCGGCAATGGCCCGCTCATCCTCGAAATGCAGACCTACCGCTATCGCGGACATTCGATGTCCGATCCGGCGAAGTACCGCTCCAAGGAGGAGGTGCAGAAGATGCGCTCCGAGCACGACCCGATCGAGCAGGTTCGGGTGCGGCTGCTCGACAAGAAGTGGGCAAGCGAGGACGAGCTCAAGGCCATCGACAAGGAAGTTCGCGACATCGTCGCCGACGCCGCCGAATTCGCCCAGAACGACGCCGAGCCGGATCCGTCCGAGCTCTGGACCGACATCGTACTCTAAGGGGAGGGCAAGGACATGCCGATCGAAATTCTCATGCCCGCGCTCTCGCCGACGATGGAAGAGGGCAATCTTTCCAAATGGCTGAAGAACGAAGGCGACAAGGTCGTCGCCGGTGACGTTATTGCCGAGATCGAGACCGACAAGGCGACGATGGAAGTCGAAGCCGTCGACGAAGGCACGCTGGCCAAGATCGTCGTTCCCGCCGGCACCGAAGGCGTCAAGGTCAACGCGGTGATCGCCGTGCTCGCGGTAGACGGCGAAGACGTCGACAAGGCCGGCGAAGGCATCGGCGAGGAAGAGCCTGCCAAGGCTGAAGCCGCGCCTGCGCCGGCGCCCGCTGCCGCCAAGAGCGAGGCTCCGGCCTCAGTCGCCGCCGCGCCGAAGACGGAAGTCGCGGCCGACCCGGACATTCCCGCCGGCACCGAGATGGTTTCGACCACGGTGCGCGAGGCGCTCCGCGACGCCATGGCCGAGGAGATGCGACGCGACGGCGACGTCTTCGTCATGGGCGAGGAAGTCGCCGAATACCAGGGCGCCTACAAGATCACGCAAGGCCTGCTGCAGGAATTCGGGCCGCGGCGCGTCGTCGATACCCCGATCACCGAGCACGGCTTTGCCGGCGTCGGCGTGGGTGCGGCGATGGCCGGCCTGAAGCCGATCGTCGAGTTCATGACCTTCAACTTCGCCATGCAGGCGATCGACCAGATCATCAACTCGGCCGCCAAGACGCTCTATATGTCCGGCGGCCAGATGGGCGCGCCGATCGTCTTCCGCGGTCCGAACGGCGCCGCCGCCCGCGTCGCCGCGCAGCACTCGCAATGCTATGCTGCCTGGTACAGTCACATCCCCGGCCTCAAGGTGGTGATGCCGTACACCGCGGCGGACGCCAAGGGCTTGCTCAAGGCGGCGATCCGCGATCCGAACCCAGTCATCTTCCTCGAGAACGAGATCCTCTATGGCCATTCTTTCGACGTGCCGAAGCTCGACGATTTCGTGCTGCCGATCGGCAAGGCCCGCATCCACAAGCAGGGCAAGGACGTCACCCTCGTCTCCTTCGGCATCGGCATGACCTATGCGGTCAAGGCGGAGGCCGAGCTGCGCGGCATGGGCATCGATGCCGAGATCATCGATCTCAGGACCATCCGGCCGCTCGACTTCGACACGATCATCGCCTCGGTGAAGAAGACCAACCGTCTCGTGGTGGTGGAAGAAGGTTTTCCGCAGAACTCGGTCGGCGACCACATCGCCAACCAAGTCTCGCAGCGCGCCTTCGACTTCCTCGATGCCCCGGTGATCACCATCGCCGGCAAGGACGTGCCGATGCCTTACGCAGCGAACCTCGAGAAGCTGGCGCTGCCGAATGTCGGCGAGGTCGTCGAGGCCGTCAAAGCCGTTACCTATCGCTAAGCCGGTCGGGAGGACATCATGCCAATCAACATCACCATGCCGGCGCTCTCTCCGACCATGGAAGAGGGCAACCTGTCAAAATGGCTGGTCAAGGAAGGCGACAAGGTTTCGCCCGGCGACGTGATCGCCGAGATCGAGACCGACAAGGCGACGATGGAAGTCGAGGCCGTCGATGAAGGCACAGTCGCCAAGCTGGTGGTTCCGGCCGGCACCGAAGGCGTCAAGGTCAACGCGCTGATCGCCATCCTGGCCGGCGAGGGCGAGGATGCCGGCGCCGCAGCCAAGAGCGGTGGCAGCGCCGCGCCAAAGGCCGAAGCGCCGAAGGCGGATGCTCCGAAGGCCGAAGCCCCCAAGGAAGCACCCAAGCCGGCAGCAGCGGCCGCGGCGGCCGAGCCGGCGAAGGCTGAGCCCGCTCCCGTCGCCAACGGCCACGCCGCCGGCGACCGCGTCTTCGCATCGCCGCTGGCCCGCCGCATCGCCAAGGATGCGGGGGTTGACGTATCCGCGGTGACGGGCACCGGCGCATGACAGTATGCGCAAGACCATCGCACGCCGCCTTGTCGAGGCGAAGTCCACCATCCCGCATTTCTATCTGACGCTCGACTGCGAGCTCGACGCGCTGCTTTCGCTGCGCACGCAGTTGAATGCCGCCGCCCCGATGAGGAAGACCGAGAAAGGCGAGGTCCCGGCCTACAAGCTCTCCGTCAACGACATGGTGATCAAGGCGATGGCCATGGCGCTGATGGCGGTGCCGGATGCGAACGCCTCCTGGACCGAGAACGCCATGGTCAAGCACAAGCACGCCGATGTCGGCGTCGCCGTGTCGATCCCCGGCGGCCTGATCACGCCGATCATTCGGCACGCCGATGAAAAGACGCTGTCGGTGATCTCCAACGAGATGAAGGATCTGGCCAGCCGCGCCCGCAGCCGCAAGCTGAAGCCGGAAGAGTATCAGGGCGGCACGACGGCGGTGTCCAATCTCGGCATGTTCGGCATCAAGGATTTTGCCGCCGTCATCAACCCGCCGCATGCGACGATCCTGGCGGTCGGCGCGGGCGAGGAGCGTGCGGTGGTCAAGAAGGGCGAGATCAAGATTGCCACCGTGATGTCGGTCACGCTCTCGACCGATCACCGCGCGGTCGACGGCGCGCTCGGCGCGGAATTGCTCGGCGCCTTCAAGCGCATGATCGAAAACCCGATGGGCATGCTGGTGTAGGACGGGAAAAGGCGGTGCGGAAATTCTTCACCGGCCTTTCGCCTTGTTCTTCCCGTCGGGCGGATCGCGCTGGCGGCCTGGTCGACCTTTGACGGCAGGGGTGTGGGCAAAAGCATGAAGACGATTCTCTGCTACGGCGACTCTCTCACCTGGGGCTATGACGCCGCCAGCCTCGGGCGCCATGCGCTCGGGGACCGCTGGCCGAGCGTGCTCGGGGCCGAGCTCGGCGACGACATCCAGGTCATCGCCGAAGGCCTTAACGGCCGCACCACGGCCTTCGACGACCATCTGGCCGGCGCGGACCGCAATGGCGCCCGCATTCTGCCGACGATCCTGACCAGCCACGCGCCGCTCGACTTGATCATCATCATGCTTGGCGCCAACGACATGAAGCCATGGATCCACGGCAATCCGGTCGCCGCCAAACAGGGCATCCAGCGCCTGATCGACATCGTGCGCGGCCATGACTATCCGTTCGACTGGCCCGCACCGCAGATCCTCATCGTCGCGCCGCCGGTGGTGACGCGCACCGACAATGCCGAATTCAAGGAAATGTTCGCCGGCGGCGACGACGCCTCCAAGCGTCTGGCGCCGCAATATTCGGCACTGGCCGACGAGGCCGGCTGCGGCTTCTTCGACGCCGGCACGGTCGCCGTCACCACGCCGCTCGACGGCGTCCATCTCGATGCCGAGAACACGCGCAACATCGGCAAGGCGCTGGCCCCGCTCGTGCGCGTGATGCTCTCATTCTAACGTTCAGAAAGATCAGGGAGAAAACCCCGTGGCTGAATCCTACGACGTCATCATCATCGGCTCAGGCCCCGGCGGCTATGTCACGGCGGTGCGTTCCGCCCAGCTCGGCTTCAAGACGGCGATCGTCGAGCGCGAGCATCTGGGCGGCATCTGCCTCAACTGGGGCTGCATCCCGACCAAGGCGCTGCTGCGCTCGGCCGAGATCATGCATTATTCGGATCACCTCAAGGACTACGGCCTTAAGCTCGAGGGCGGCAAGGTCAGCCCCGACACCGCCGCCGTGGTCGATCGTTCGCGAAAAGTGTCGCTCAGGCTGAACACCGGCGTCGGCTTCCTGATGAAGAAGAACAAGGTCGATGTCATCTGGGGCGAGGCGAAGCTGTCGAAGGCTCCTTCTGGTGAAAAATTGGGCGAGGTCGTTGTTTCCAAGACGGCCAAAAAGGCGATGGAACCGCAGCCGCCGGTGCCGAAAGGGGTCAAAGGCGAGGGCACCTATACCGCCAAGCACATTATTCTCGCGACCGGCGCCCGGCCGCGCGCGCTGCCCGGCATCGAACCGGACGGCAAGCTGATCTGGACCTATTTCGAGGCGATGGTGCCGAAGGAGATGCCGAAGTCGCTGCTGGTGATGGGCTCGGGCGCCATCGGCATCGAGTTCGCCTCCTTCTACCGCACCATGGGCGCGGACGTGACGGTGGTCGAGCTGCTGCCGCAGGTCATGCCCGTCGAGGATGCCGAAGTCTCGAAATTCGCGCAAAAACAGTTCGAGAAGCAGGGGATGAAGATCATCCTCGAAGCCAAGGTGACCAAGGTGGAAAAGGGCGCCAATTCTGTCACCGCCCATGTCGAGATGAAGGACGGCAGGGTCGAGAAGATCACCGCCGACCGCATGATCTCTGCCGTTGGCGTGCAGGGCAACATCGAGAATCTCGGCCTCGAGACGCTCGGCGTGAAGACCGATCGCGGCTGCGTCGTCGTCGACGGCTATGGCAAGACCAATGTGCCGGGCATCTACGCCATCGGCGACGTCGCCGGCCCGCCGATGCTCGCCCACAAGGCCGAGCATGAAGGCGTCGTCTGCATCGAAAAGATCGCCAACTTCCCCGGTGTGCACGCCATCGACAAGCTGAAGATCCCCGGCTGCACCTATTGCAGCCCCCAAGTCGCCTCCGTCGGTCTGACCGAAGCCAAGGCCAAGGCGGAAGGCAAGGACATCCGCGTCGGGCGCTTCCCGTTCAGCGCCAACGGCAAGGCGATCGCGCTCGGCGAGGACCAGGGTTTTATCAAGACCATCTTCGACAAGAAGACCGGGCAGCTTCTCGGCGCGCATATGGTCGGCGCCGAGGTGACCGAACTCATCCAGGGTTTTGTCGTGGCCATGAACCTGGAGACCACCGAGGAAGAGCTGATGCATACGATCTTCCCGCATCCGACGCTGTCGGAGATGATGAAGGAGAGCGTGCTCGACGCCTATGGCCGCGCTTTGAACGCATGATAAGCCAACGGTCGGCGATAGATCACCAACCGGTGACAAATCGCCGACCGGCGATAAATGGCCAATCCGTGCTAACTTGGTCGGGCGAGACTCACACGCAGCCGGAGAAAGCTGACGGCAAGGCGGTTCGTATCCGGATGCATTTTCACCTGACCGAGGAGGAACTGGCACATGCATTTGAATGGCGTCGGCTGGATCGCAGCCATCATCGTCGGCGGCCTGGCGGGCTGGCTCGCCGAGATGGTCATGAAGAGCAACACCGGCATCTTCATGAACATCATCATGGGCATCGTCGGCGCGATCGTGCTGAACGCGATCCTGCAGGCTCTCAACATCCAGTCGTTCGGCGTCGGCTGGGTCGCCTACCTGATCACCGGCTTCATCGGCGCCTGCCTGCTGATCTTCGTCGGGCGGCTCGTTCGCCGCTAAGGCGCGAATGCGTCGCTGAACGAAAGCCGCTATGCGAAAAAGGCCGTGGCGGCATGCGCTGCCCCGGCCTTTTTCTTTGCCGCGAAAAGTCCTAGATGACGAAAGACAGCCGGCCGCCGAAATCGCGGCCGCGAAGGGTTTGAGATGGTCACAGTCGTAGACACGATCGCCAACCGGCCGCGCCCGCGGCATCCCGAGAAGGCGCACCGGCCCGACCAGGAGGTGCTGCGCAAGCCCGACTGGATCCGCGTCAAGGCGCCGGTCTCCAAGGGCTATTCCGAGACGCGCGAGATCGTGAAGTCGCACAAGCTGGTGACGGTGTGCGAGGAGGCCGGCTGCCCGAATATCGGCGAGTGCTGGGACAAGAAGCACGCCACCTTCATGATCATGGGCGAGATCTGCACGCGCGCCTGCGCCTTCTGCAACGTCGCGACCGGCATCCCGACCGCGCTCGATCCGGATGAGCCCGCCCGTGTCGCGCATGCGGTCAAGCAGATGGGGCTGAGCCACGTCGTCATCACCTCTGTCGACCGCGACGACCTTGCAGATGGCGGCGCGCAGCATTTCGCCGACGTCATCCGCGCCATCCGCGCGGCGACGCCGTCGACGACGATCGAGATCCTGACGCCCGATTTCCTGCGCAAGGACGGCGCGCTGGAGATCGTCGTCGCGGCCAAGCCCGACGTCTTCAACCACAATCTCGAAACCGTTCCGTCGAACTACCTGACGGTCCGTCCGGGCGCACGTTACTTCCACTCGATACGGCTGCTGCAGCGCGTGAAAGAACTCGATCCGTCGATCTTCACCAAATCCGGCATCATGGTCGGCCTCGGCGAGGAGCGGAACGAGGTGCTGCAGCTGATGGACGATCTGCGGTCGGCCAATGTCGACTTCATGACCATCGGCCAGTACCTGCAGCCCTCGAAGAAGCACCATCCGGTGATCCGCTTCATCCCGCCGGACGAGTTCAAGTCCTACGAGACGATCGGCAAGACCAAGGGTTTCCTGCTCGTCGCATCGAGCCCGCTGACGCGTTCCTCGCACCATGCCGGCGAGGATTTCGCCAGGCTGCGCGCGGCGCGCGAGGCGCAGCTCGCGAAGGCCAGCTGACCTTCAATGCCGAAATTCGAGGCGACACGCCGCGTCGCGCATACGCCGCAAGAAATGTTCGCGCTGGTGGCGGACATCGAGGCCTACCCGCAATTCCTGCCGCTCTGTGAATCGCTCACCGTGCGCTCGCGCAAGGAGCGGGACGGCCGCACCATCCTGGTTGCCGACATGAGCATCGGCTACAAGGCGATCCGCGAGACCTTCACAACACAGGTGCTGCTGAAGCCCGACGAGAACGCCATCGACGTCAAATACATCGACGGCCCGTTCAAATATCTCAGCAACATCTGGCGCTTCGACCCAGCCGATGGCGGCTGCGAGGTGCATTTCTTCATCGACTATGAATTCAAGAGCCGCATTCTCGGCGCGCTGATGGGCACGATGTTCGACCGCGCCTTCCGCATGTTCTCGGAAGCCTTCGAGAAGCGCGCCGATGTCATCTATGGCGCGAAGCCGGCCTAACTTTCGCCGAGCGCGCGCAAGCCGAGTTGCAGCGCGTGCCGCACCGTCTCGTGCCGGATGAATTCGCGGCCCTTCTGGCCGAACAGCTGCTGTTCGGCGGCAATCGGCTGTCCGGCCAATCCGATCCCGAACCAGACAAGGCCCACCGGCTTGTCCGCCGAGCCGCCGCTCGGACCGGCAATGCCGGTGACGGCGAGCGACAGGCTTGCCCGCGAATGCGCCAGCGCGCCGGCCGCCATCTCCAGCACTGTCTCGCGCGAGACGGCGCCATGCGCGCTCAGCGTGGCGGCGGAGACGCCGAGCATCTCCATCTTGGCTTCGTTGGAATAGGTGATGAAGCCACGATCGACCACGGCGGACGATCCGGCAATGTCGGTCAGCGCGGCAATGATCAGGCCGCCAGTGCAGCTTTCAGCCGTCGCCAGCATGATGCCGCGATCCTGACACGCCTGGAGCAAAGCGATGGCGAGTTCGGCGTTGCTCATGCCGGCACCTCTCCCGGATAGACGACGCTGGCCGTGGCGATCGCCGCGATGCCTTCGCCGCGCCCGACAAAGCCGAGCTTCTCGTTGGTCGTTGCCTTGATCGAGATGCGCTCGGGCGCGATGCCGAGCATGGCCGAAAGCGCCTCCGTCATCGCCGCGCGATGCGGCCCAACCCGCGGCGCCTCGCAGATCAGCGTGATGTCGGCATTGGCGATGCGACCGCCGCGCTCGCGCACCAGCTTGGCCGCGTGCTCGACGAAGATTTTTGAGGCTGCACCCTTCCATTTCGGGTCCGATGGCGGGAAATGCGTGCCGATGTCGCCGGCGCCGCAGGTGGCAAGCAGCGCGTCGGTCAGCGCATGCAGCCCGACATCGGCATCCGAATGGCCGGAGAGCTTGCGGTCATAGGGAATAGCGACGCCGCAGAGCGTGACATGGTCGCCGGGCTCGAACGCATGCACGTCGTAGCCATTGCCGGTGCGAATATCCGGGAAGCGCTGCTGCGCGTTTGAGAGCCGCTCGTCGGCCAATGCAATGTCCCTTGCCCAGGTGAGTTTGACGTTGTCTGGCGATCCGGGAACGATCTTGACCGGTATCTGCGCCCATTCGGCGATCGCCGCGTCATCGGTGAATTCCGTCTTGCCGAGATGATGGGCCTTCTCATGCGCCGCAAGCAACGGCCAGAACGGAAATCCCTGCGGCGTCTGCGCCGCATGGAGGCCGGCCCTCGACACCGTCTCGTCGATCATGCCGGTGGCCGATTCCCGCTTAAGCGTATCGGCGACGGGCAGTGCCGGCAGGGCGCCGTGGCGCTCCCCGATGGCCTCGATGGTGCGATCGATCAGCCCGGCATCGACGAACGGGCGCACGGCGTCATGCACAAGCACCTTTTCGGGTGCCTGGTCCCTCAGCGCGAGGAGGCCGAGCCGGACCGACGCCTGGCGCGACGGGCCACCGATGACGGTGATGAGACGTTCGGCGTGTGCCCCCGCGGCGCGTTGCAACAGCTCGGCATCGTCAGCGTGGATGGCGACAACAACCGGGCCGATCAACGGATGCGAAAGAAAGATATCCAGAGTATGGGCGATAACGGCCCGGCCGCCGATGCGCTGATATTGCTTCGGACCGTCGGCCTGTCCGGCGCGCGCGCCACGGCCGGCGGCGACGATCACCACTCCGATCCCGCCGCCTGGGGACGCCGCTTGCTTTTCGCTTGCCTCGCTCATTCCAATCGGTCCTAGAGCCGGATGATTTCAGGTCGATTCGACCTGAAATCTGAATTCGTCTCTAAATCAAAGAAGTAGAGCATGATGTCGGCCGAAAACCGCTCACACTTTTCGGCATCATGCTCTAGTCGGGGTGATGGCCGAAGGCCAGCATTTTCCAAAATGCGCCTTAATGTGACGTCATTGCGCGTTGCACAACGCCACACTTCTGGCTAGAGAATGTGCAACGATCCAACATGCTTGGTTTTTGTGCATGGCTGAACTGACCACATTGGCATCGCCACTCGATGTCGGCGGGGTAAAAATCCGCAATCGGGTTTTCCTCGCGCCGATGTCGGGCATCACCGACGAGCCGTTCCGGCAGCGCGCCCACGCGCATGGCGCGGGGCTGGTCGTATCGGAAATGGTGGCGAGCGGCGAGCTGGCCAAGGGCAGGGCGGGCTGCGACCTGCGTATACGCCATTCCGGCCTGCCGGTACATATGGTGCAACTGGCCGGCCGTGAAGCCGTCCATATGGGCGAGGGCGCGCGAATTGCGGCGGGCGAGGGCGCTGATATCATCGACATCAACATGGGCTGCCCGGCGAAGAAGGTGACCGGCGGCTATGCCGGCTCGGCGCTGATGCGCGACCTCGACCATGCGCTGTCCCTGATCGAGGCGGTGGTCGGCGCCGTTTCGGTGCCGGTGACGGTCAAGATGCGGCTGGGCTGGGACGAAAGCGCTCTCAACGCCCCGATGCTGGCACGCCGCGCCGAACAGGCCGGCGTCAGCATGGTGACCGTGCATGGCCGCACGCGCTGCCAGTTCTATCAGGGCAAGGCCGACTGGCGCGCCATCGCGCGCGTCAAGCAAGCCATCTCGATCCCGGTGGTGGCCAATGGCGATGTCGGCTCGCCTGAGGAAGCAGCGGCGATCCTCAAACTTTCCGGCGCCGACGCGGTGATGATCGGCCGCGCGCATTACGGCGCGCCGTGGATCGCCGGCGGCATTGCGGCAGTCGCGGCAGGCGCAAACACACGGGGAATTCCAACGACGCCGCAAGAGTTAACCGATTACGTTGTCTCGCATTACGAGGACATGCTCGCGCTCTACGGCGTCGAAAGCGGGCTGCGCCAGGCGCGCAAGCATCTCGGCTGGTATCTTGACCGCCATGCTCCAGGTGTTTGCGCCGAGCAGCGCAAACGTATCCTCACATCGTTCGAACCGGCCAAAGTCGTCGCCGAATTGCGCCGCGTATTCACCGACAGCTTGCCGTCGGACAGCCTGCGGAGCGCTGCATGAAAGCCGATGCCCCGCAGCAGGTGGCGGACGCCGCCAACATCGTGCTCAACACCATTCGCCGCCCGGTGATCATGGTCGATCCTGACGGCTTCATCACTTTCGCCAATGCGGATGCCGAGGATTTCTTCCGCTCCAGCGCGACCATGCTCGCCCGCAACACGCTGTCCAAGCTAGTGCCCTTCGGGAGCCCGCTGCTGACGCTTGTCGACCAGGTGCGCGAGCGCCGCGCGCCGGTCAATGAATACCGCGTCGACGTCTCGTCGCCGCGCCTCGGCATCGAAAAGATGGTCGATCTCTATGTCGCGCCGGTGCCGGAGTTTCCGGGGTCCGTCGTCGTGATGTTCCAGGAACGGTCGATGGCCGACAAGATCGATCGCCAGATGACGCATCGCGGTGCTGCGCGCTCCGTCACCGGCCTGGCCGCCATGCTGGCGCACGAGATCAAAAACCCGCTCTCCGGCATCAGGGGCGCGGCGCAGTTGCTCGAACTGTCGGCTTCCGACGAGGACCGGGCGCTCACCCGCTTGATCACGGACGAAACCGACCGCATCGTCTCGCTGGTCGACCGTATGGAAGTGTTTTCGGACGAGCGGCCGATCGAGCGTTATCCCGTCAACATTCACGTCGTCCTGGATCACGTGAAGGCCATCGCCAAGAACGGTTTTGCTAGGCGAATCAAGATCTTGGAAGAATATGATCCATCACTGCCTCCGGTCTTCGCCAACCGCGACCAACTGATCCAGGTCTTCCTCAACCTGGTCAAGAACGCCGCCGAGGCGATCGGTGCCGACCAGCAGGGCGAGATTGTGCTGTCGACGGCATTTCGTCCCGGCATCCGCGTTTCCGTACCTGGAACGCAGGACCGCGTCTCGCTGCCGCTGGAATTCTGTGTGCACGACAACGGGCCCGGCGTCTCGGAAGACATCCTGCCGATCCTGTTCGATCCGTTCATCACCACCAAGCCGAATGGTTCCGGCCTCGGGCTGGCGCTGGTCGCCAAGATCGTCGGCGAGCATGGCGGCATCATCGAATGCGATTCGACGCCGCGGGGCACCACGTTCCGCGTCCTGATGCCGGCCTGGAAGGAGACTTCGCCCGGCTCAGGCGATGAAGCAGAAGGAGACCGCAAATGAGCGTTCGCGGCAATATTCTGGTCGCCGACGACGATGCGGCCATCCGCACCGTGCTCAACCAGGCGCTGTCGCGCGTCGGCCACGAAGTGCGCGTCACCTCGAACGCCTCGACGCTGTGGCGCTGGGTCGCGGCTGGCGAAGGCGATCTGGTCATCACCGACGTGGTGATGCCGGACGAAAACGCCTTTGACATGCTGCCGCGCATCAAGAAGGCTCGGCCCGAGCTGCCGGTCATCGTCATGAGCGCCCAGAACACCTTCATGACCGCCATCCGCGCGTCCGAGACGGGCGCCTACGAATATCTGCCGAAGCCGTTCGATCTCACCGAGCTGCTCAACATTGTCAACCGGGCGCTGTCCGAGCCGAAGCGGCCGAAGCTCGACGCGCGCGCGGAGGACCAGCCGGAAACGATGCCGCTGGTCGGCCGCTCCGCCGCCATGCAGGACATCTACCGCATGCTGGCGCGCATGATGCAGACCGATCTCACGGTCATGATCAGCGGCGAATCCGGCACCGGCAAGGAGCTGGTGGCGCGCGCGCTGCACGAATATGGCCGACGCCGCGGCGGCCCGTTCGTGGCCATCAACATGGCGGCGATTCCGCGCGACCTCATCGAATCGGAACTGTTCGGCCACGAGAAGGGCGCCTTCACCGGCGCGCAGAACCGTTCCAGCGGCCGATTCGAGCAGGCGGAGGGCGGCACGCTGTTCCTCGACGAGATCGGCGACATGCCGATGGAAGCGCAGACCCGGCTGCTGCGCGTGCTGCAACAGGGTGAGTACACGACGGTCGGCGGCCGCACCCCGATCAAGACCGACGTGCGCATCGTCGCGGCCACCAACAAGGACCTGCGCACGCTGATCAATCAGGGCCTCTTCCGCGAAGACCTGTTCTATCGCCTCAACGTCGTGCCGCTGAGGCTGCCGGCGCTGCGCGAGCGTTCCGAGGACATTCCCGACCTGGTGCGGCACTTCTTCAAGCAGGGTGCCAGCGAGGGCCTGCAGACCAAGCGGATTTCGTCCGGCGGCATCGAGCTCATGAAGCGCTATCCCTGGCCGGGCAATGTGCGCGAGCTGGAAAACCTGGTGCGCCGGCTGGCCGCCCTCTACTCGCAGGACGAGATTTCGTCGGAGATCATCGAGTCCGAGCTCAAGACCGGCGAGAGGCCGGTCGTGCCGGACGGCGGCGCGCTCATCCCCGACGATCTGTCGATCGGCCAGGCGGTCGAGCATTTCCTGCAGCGCTATTTCGCCTCCTTCGCCGGCGAATTGCCCCCGTCGGGGCTTTACCAGCGCATTCTCGCCGAGGTCGAATATCCCCTGGTGCTGGCCTCGATGACGGCGACGCGCGGCAACCAGATCAAGGCGGCGGAGCTTTTGGGGCTCAACCGCAACACGCTGCGCAAGAAGATCCGCGAGCTTGGCGTCAACGTATACAAGTCGTCCAGGCAACCATAGCGCAGCCTCGTGCTTGCGATAATTGGCGAATTGACGGGGGAAAGATTTCGTCCTCGGCCACGCTTGTTGCATAATCGCCACAATGCGTTGCATACATCCGACGCAATGACCGACTCTGTACCGCGATATGGCAGCTGAGGCTCCGACCCTGAACCAACCGCTTTTCAGCCAGGCTGGCACACGTGACGGCCGACGGCTGCTGGCGCTGCCCGGCGTGGTGGCCATCGCCGGCGCGGTGATCACAGCGGCAATCTCGTTTGCTATCCTGGTCGGCGCAACGCCGATCGCGCCGACCGCCGACACGACCTGGGTGCTCGTCGCGGCCAATGCCATCTTCGTTCTGTTCCTGATCGCGCTGATCGCCCGCGAGGTGCGCCGCATCGTCCTGGCGCGGCGCCATGGCAGGGCCGCCTCGCGGCTGCATGTGCGCATCGTCGCGATGTTCGCGCTGGTTGCCGCCATCCCGGCCATCATGGTGGCGATCATCGCCTCGATCACACTCGACATCGGCCTAGACCGCTGGTTCGAGATCCGCACCAAGACGATCGTCAACTCATCGCTGTCGATCGCCGACGCCTATGTACAGGAGAACGCGCGCAACCTGCAGGGCACGACATTGTCGATGGCATACGATCTCGATGCCTCGCGCACGCTCTACGGCCTCGACCAGGGTGGGTTCCTCGATCTGCTGAACAAGGAAGCCGTTGGGCGCGGACTGGCTCATGCGGCCCTGATCAAGCCCGACGGCTCGTTCGTCATGAACGCCAAGACCGATGCCGATTTCCCGATGCCGGCGCCACCCTCGGGCGCCGTCGAGACCGCGTCCGGCGGCAAGCCGGTTCTGATAGAGCCGCGCACCCGCAACATCATGGGCGCCATCATCAAGCTGCGCGAGATCGAAGGGCTTTACCTCTACACGATCCGGCTGGTCGATCCCGACGTGATCAAGGCGCGCCAGATCGTTAAGGCCAACACCGACGAATACCGCAATCTGGAAGACAACCGCCGGACCTCGCAGGTCGCCTTTGCGCTGCCTTACCTGTCGCTCACGCTGATCATCATCCTATCGGCGATCTGGACCGGCATCGCCGTCGCCGACCGGATCGTGCGGCCGATCCGCCAGCTGATCGGCGCCGCCGACGAGGTGGCCACCGGCAATCTCGACGTCGCCGTGCCCGTGCGCCAGTCCGACGGCGACGTCGCCTCGCTCGGCGATACCTTCAACAACATGATCCTCGAGCTCAAATCGCAGCGCAACGAGCTCCTTTCGGCCAAGGATCTGATCGACGAGCGCCGGCGTTTCTCCGAGGCGGTGCTGGCCGGCGTCACCGCCGGCGTCATCGGCGTCGATCCCTACGGCATCATCACCATCGTCAATCGCTCGGCCGAAACCATGCTGGCGATTTCGGCAAGTGCGACGCTCGGCCAGAACCTTTCGGCGGTCCTGCCCCTTGTCGGCCGGGTCTTTGAGATCGGACGCCAGTCGGGCAAGCCGGTCTACCGCGAGCAGGTGACCTTCTTCCGCGCGGGCCTGGAGCGCACCTTCAACGTCCAGGTCACCATCGAGTCCGGCGACGACGGCGAGGAAGAGAAATCCTACGTCGTCACGGTCGACGACATCACCGATCTCGTCCAGGCGCAGCGTTCTTCGGCCTGGGCGGATGTGGCGCGGCGCATCGCGCATGAGATCAAGAACCCGCTGACGCCGATCCAGCTCTCGGCCGAGCGCATCAGGCGCCGCTACGGCAAGGTCATCACCGAGGATCGCGAGGTCTTTGACCAGTGCACCGACACCATCATCCGCCAGGTTGAGGACATCGGCCGCATGGTCGACGAATTCTCGGCCTTCGCCCGCATGCCGAAGCCGGAGATGAAGGCGATCGACCTGCGTGAGTCGCTGCGCGAGGCCTCCTTCCTGGTCGAGGTCAGCCGCCCCGACATCGGCTTCGAGCGCGATTTCGGCAGCGAGCCGTTGAAGGGCACTTTCGACAGCCGCCTGATGGCGCAGGCCTTCGGCAACGTCATCAAGAACGCCGCCGAGGCGATCGATGGACTTGATCCGGCGGATCGTTCGGACGGCACAATCCGGATTCAAGCCGGGCGCCAAGATGGCGCCATACGAATCGACGTTATCGACAACGGCAAAGGGCTGCCGCGCGAGAATCGCCAAAGACTTCTCGAGCCCTATATGACGACGCGCGAGAAGGGGACCGGGCTCGGCCTCGCTATCGTCAAGAAGATCGTGGAGGACCATGGCGGCCGTCTCGAGTTGCACGACGCGCCAGCGGATTTCCATGGTGGCCGGGGCGCGATGATCTCGATCATCCTGCCGCCGGCGACGATCGTAGCCACGCCGCCACGCGGTGAAGGTCGAAACGAACACGAACGAGAAACTGAAAAGGTCGGTAATGGCGTCTGACATTCTCATCGTCGATGACGAGGAAGACATCCGCGAACTTGTCGCCGGTATCCTGAGCGACGAGGGTCATGAAACTCGTACGGCGCATGACGCCGACAGCGCGCTTGCGGCGATCGCCGACCGCGCGCCGCGGCTGATTTTCCTCGACATCTGGCTGCAGGGCTCGCGCCTCGACGGCCTGGCGCTGCTCGACGAGATCAAGACCATGCACCCGAACATGCCGGTCGTGATGATCTCCGGCCATGGCAACATCGAAACGGCGGTGTCGGCCATCCGGCGCGGCGCCTACGACTTCATCGAGAAGCCGTTCAAGGCCGATCGCCTCATCCTGATCGCCGAGCGCGCTCTGGAGACGTCCAAGCTGCGGCGCGAGGTCTCCGACCTTAAGCAGCGCAGCGGCGAGACCTTCGACCTGATCGGCATGTCGTCGGCCATGAGCCAGCTGCGGCAGACCATAGAGCGCGTCGCACCGACCAACAGCCGCGTCATGATCGTCGGCCCGTCCGGCTCCGGCAAGGAGCTGACGGCGCGCGCCATCCACGCCCTGTCGTCGCGCAAGGCCGGCCCGTTCGTGACGCTGAGCGCGGCCACCATCACGCCCGAGCGTATGGAAATCGAACTGTTCGGCACCGAATCGAACGGCACCGAGCGCAAGGTCGGTGCGCTGGAGGAAGCGCATCGCGGCATCCTCTATATCGACGAAGTCGCCGACATGCCGCGCGAAACGCAAAACAAGATCCTGCGTGTGCTGGTCGAGCAGCAGTTCGAGCGGGTAGGCGGCACCAAGCGCGTCAAGGTCGATGTCCGCATCATCTCCTCCACCTCGCAAAACCTCGAGGCGATGATCGCCGATGGCCGCTTCCGCGAGGACCTCTACCACCGCCTGGCGGTGGTTCCGGTCATGGTGCCGGGGCTTGCCGAGCGGCGCGAGGACATTCCCTATCTCGTCGACAATTTCATGAAGCAGATCGCACGCCAGGCCGGCATCAAGCCGCGCCGGATCGGCGACGATGCGCTGGCCGTGCTGCAGGCGCATAACTGGCCGGGCAACGTTCGCCAGCTGCGCAACAATGTCGAACGCCTGATGATCCTGGCGCGAGGGGAAAATCCCGATGCTCCGATCACCGCCGACCTTCTGCCGTCCGAGATCGGCGACGTGATGCCACGCACGCCCAATCAGTCGGACCAGCACATAATGGCGCTGCCGTTGCGCGAGGCGCGCGAGCAATTCGAGAAGGACTATCTGATCGCTCAGATAAACCGCTTCGGCGGCAACATCTCGAAGACGGCCGAGTTCATCGGCATGGAGCGGTCGGCCCTGCATCGCAAGCTGAAGTCGCTGGGTGTGTAGAAGCACTTCCAGGAAAAGTGCGTAGCGGGTTTCCGTCCGGAATTGCGTAAGACTCCCAGGGCTGACTTGGCCCACGCGATTGTTCATTACGGCAAGGGCAGAATCGCCTAAGAAAACCCGATATTTCCCCGAGGATGCCCATGCCGCGCATTTCCTATGTCAACGGGCGCTATGTCGTCCATTCCCAAGCCAGCGTCCATATCGAGGACCGCGGCTACCAGTTCGCCGACGGCGTCTATGAGGTCTGCGAAGTGTCGCGCGGCCATATCGTCGACATGCCGCGCCATCTTGCCCGGCTCAAGCGCTCGCTGAAGGAACTGTCGATCGCCTGGCCGGTATCGGAAGGCGTCTTGCCGCTGCTGCTGCGCGAGGTGGTCAACCGCAACGGCGTGGTCAACGGCCTTGTCTATGTGCAGGTGACGCGCGGCGTCGCCAGCCGCGAGTTCGTTTTTCCGCCGGCAGGCACGCAATCTTCCCTGGTCATAACCGCCAGGAAAGCCGACCCGGCGGCGAATGCGAAGCGGGTGGAGACCGGCATCAAGGTCATCACGGTTCCGGAGAATCGCTGGGACCGCGTCGACATCAAGAGCACGGGGCTCTTGCCCAATGTGCTCGCCAAGCAGAGGGCCAAGGAAGCCGGCGCCCAGGAAGCCTGGTTCGTCGACGCCGATGGCAACGTCAAGGAAGGCGGCTCGTCAAACGCCTGGATCGTCACAAGAGACGGTGTCCTGGTGACCCGGCCGGCCGAGCACGGCATCCTGCGCGGCATCACCCGCACGACGCTTTTCGATGTCGCCGCCAAGCTCGGGCTCAAGATCGAGGAGCGCGGTTTTTCGGTCACTGAGGCCAAGGCTGCCAGGGAGGCGTTCATCAGTTCGGCGACCACAATCGCCATGCCGGTGGTCGAGATCGACGGTGCGCCAATCGCAAATGGCCATCCTGGCTCTATGACACTTTCGTTGCGGCAGGCTTTTTTTGACGTTGCGGAAAAAAGTCCAGCCTGATAACCGCACAACTGGAGTTAACCTCAACTATCTCGTTCTGCTTGCCTTTGTATCGGCAAGAGGGGGTTTGCGCGCTTGACACGTGCCGCGTAATTTGGCGCATTGGCTGCAAACCGAAGGGGATCGGCGAAAGACAAGAAAAATGGCGGAACGATCGCAAAACCTTCAGGACCTGTTCCTGAATTCAGTTCGCAAGAGCAAAAATCCACTTACCATCTTCCTCATCAACGGCGTGAAGCTGACCGGCGTCGTCACTTCGTTCGACAATTTTTGTGTGTTGTTGCGGCGTGACGGGCACTCCCAGCTCGTCTACAAGCACGCCATTTCCACGATCATGCCGAGCCAGCCGGTTCAGATGTTCGATGGCGAGGAAAGCCAGGGCGCCTGATTGGCACGTGATAAGGACGCGGACCGCAGCGTTCGCGGAAAACAAGGACATCAACTCGGGCCGGAAGCCAAGGATCCGACCCGGGCTGTTGTTATTGTGCCGGTGCTTACCCGCCCGCCGCGCGGCGACGATGAGTCGAGCCGCCCGCGGCTGAGCCGCTCGGCCGATGCCCGCCATGACGAGGCGGTAGGGCTTGCCAGCGCCATCGACCTCAACCCGGTCCACACCGCTGTGGTGACGGTCGCCGACCCGCGTCCGGCGACGCTGCTCGGCAGCGGCAAGGTGGCCGAGTTCGCCGACATCGTGAGGGAACGCAAGGCGGAGCTGGTCATTGTCGACCATCCGCTGACGCCGGTTCAACAGCGCAACCTTGAAAAGGAACTGAATGCCAAGGTGCTCGACCGCACCGGGCTCATTCTCGAGATCTTCGGTGAGCGGGCGCGCACCAAGGAAGGCACGCTGCAGGTCGAGCTTGCGCATCTCAACTACCAGAAGGGCCGGCTGGTGCGCAGTTGGACCCACCTCGAACGGCAGCGCGGCGGCGCCGGCTTCCTCGGCGGCCCCGGCGAAACCCAGATCGAATCCGACCGCCGCATCCTGCAGGACAAGATCACCAAGCTGAAGCACGAGCTGGAAACGGTGCGGCGCACGCGCGACCTGCACCGCGCCAAGCGCAAGAAGGTGCCGTTTCCGGTGGTGGCGATCGTCGGCTACACCAATGCCGGCAAGTCGACGCTGTTCAACCGGCTGACCGGGGCAGGGGTGCTGGCCGAGGACATGCTGTTCGCCACGCTCGACCCCACCTTGCGGCGCGTGCGGCTGCCGCACGGCACGCCGATCATCCTGTCGGATACGGTCGGCTTCATCTCCGACCTGCCGACGCATCTGGTGGCCGCCTTCCGGGCGACGCTGGAAGAGGTGGTTGAGGCCGATCTGGTGCTGCATCTGCGCGACATCTCCGATCCGGACACGGCGGCCCAGGCTGAGGATGTCGAACGCATCCTTGCCGATCTCGGCGTCGACGCCGCCGACACGAACCGCGTGATCGAGGTCTGGAACAAGATCGATCTGCTCGACGAGGGCAATCGCGAGCGGCTGCTTACGGAGGGCGCGAGCGGCAAGTCGCCGCCGATCGCGATTTCGGCGGTGACCGGCGAGGGACTGGACACGCTGAAGGCGCTCATCGAGACGCGCGTGTCGGGCGAGCTGGAAACGATGACGGTGACGTTGAGCCCGGCCCAGCTCGGCCAGGTCGACTGGCTGTACCGCAACGGCGACATCGTTTCGCGCACCGACAATGAGGACGGCAGCGTCACTCTCTCGCTCACGGCCACGCACAGCGCCCGGCAGGAGATCGAGAGCCGCCTGCATCGCAAGAGCGGCAGCTAACCGGCTGTTTACTTGGCGCTTTTGGCCTGCTGCCAAAGCGCTTCCATCTCGTCGAGCGTAGCCTTCTCCAGCGAATTGCCCGAAGCCGCCAGGGCCTGCTCGACATAGTGGAAGCGGGAGCGGAACTTTTCATTGGTGCCGCTGAGCGCCGCTTCCGAATCGAGCTTGAGATGGCGGCCGAGATTGACGACGGCAAACAGCATGTCGCCGAACTCGTCCTTGATGGGCGCGGCATCGCCCGTGGCAAGCGCCTCGCGCAATTCGCCGATCTCTTCCTCGATCTTGTCCAGGATGGGGGCAGCCTCGCTCCAGTCGAAGCCGACGCGCGCTGCCTTCTCCTGCAGCTTGAGCGCGCGTGTCAGGGCAGGGAGCGCCACCGGAACACTGTCGAGAAAACCCTTGCCGTGATCCTCCGGATCGAGCCCGCGCGCGATTCGGGCACTGCGCTTTTCCGCCTTCTCCTCAGCCTTGATCTTCTCCCACATGCCCTTGGCCATGCCGGCGCTGCGCGCCTTCTCATCGCCGAAGACGTGCGGATGGCGGCGGACCATCTTGGTGGTGATGGCCTCGACGACATCGCCGAACGCGAACTCGCCGATCTCCTCGGCCATCTGCGCGTGGTAGACGACCTGCAGCAGCAGATCGCCCAGTTCCTCGCGCAGGTCGTCGAAATCGCCGCGCGCGATGGCATCAGCCACTTCATAGGCCTCTTCGATCGTGTAGGGCGCGATGGTCGAAAAGTTCTGCTCGATATCCCAGGGGCAGCCGGTCTTCGGCGCGCGCAACGCCGCCATGATCTCGATCAGCCGGGAAATGTCTTTCGAGGGTTTCATGGCCTCAAGCTAGCGCGCGGCCCGCAAGTCGGCCATGCCGGCGGCTCGCCGGCGTGACTTGTCCACAGCTGTCGCGGGCTTCAGTCGAGCACTGAGACAATCGCCTTGGCGAGATCGTCCATGCCGTCCTCCGGCAGGCCGGCGACGTTGATGCGGCTGTCGCCGACCATGTAGACGGCGTGATCGGTGCGCAGGCGCTCCACCTGTGCCTCCGTCAGTCCGAGGCGGGAGAACATGCCACGATGGCTGGCGACGAAATCGAAGCGATCCGAGTTGGACTGCCGGCGCAATGCTTCGGCAAAAGCGACGCGCAACCTCAGCATGCGCAGCCGCATCTCCTCGAGCTCCGTCTCCCAGTCTTTCCTCAGGCCGGCGTCTTCCAGCACCATGCGCACCGCCGCGGCGCCATGATCCGGCGGCATCGAATAAAGCGCCCGCGCCGCCGCCAGCATCTGGCTCATCGCCACATCGGCCTGCGCGCCGTCCTTGGCCATGATCATCGCAGCACCCACGCGGTCGCGATAGACGGCGAAATTCTTCGAGCAGCTCGAAGCGACAACCATCTCCGGCACCTTGTCGGCCAAGAGCCGCAGACCCGCGGCATCGGCGTCCAGGCCCTCGCCAAATCCCTGATAGGCGATGTCGACGAAAGGCAGCAGGCCGTGCTCCAGGAGAACGTCCGCGACCTTCGCCCACTGCGCGGCGTCGAGATTGGCGCCGGTCGGGTTGTGGCAGCAGCCATGCAGCAGCACGACGTCGCCGCTGTTGGCCGTCCTGAGCGTCGCCAGCATCTCGTCGAAGCGCACAGCGCCGGAGGCGGCATCGAAATAGGGATAGTTGCGAACCTCAAGGCCGGCGGCCCGCATCACCGGCGGATGGTTCGGCCAGGTCGGGTCGGAAAGCCACACCGTCGCGCCGGGACGCGTGCGCTGCAGCAGCTCGGCCACCAGCCTGAGCGCGCCGGATCCGCCCGGCGCCTGAGCCGCGCGTATGCGCGAATGATCGGCCTTTTCGCCGAAGGCGAGCTTGATCATGGCGGCGTTGAAGCCGGTGTCGCCGGCAAGGCCGAGATAGGTCTTGGTGTCCTGGCTCGCCAGCAGCCGCTTCTCGGCCTCGCGCACGGCGCGCATTACCGGCGTCTCGCCGTCGATGTCCTTGTAGACGCCGACGCCGAGGTCGACTTTGCCCGGACGTGGATCGTTGCGGTAGAGGCCGATCAGGGCAAGGATTTTGTCGGCGGGCGCGGGCTGCAGGGTCTCGAACATCGAAAAGGACTCCAATGGCGGCGGAGTGATACGCAAATCGATCTCGCCGCGCCAGCGGTTTCCTCAACGCGCCGGCGATGCATAAAGAAAATGCCGGGCAGGGGATTAAATTCCCTACATGCTCCGTAAACAGGGCATGAAACGGTCTATGGCACGCTTCGATATTGTCGGGCAGTTGGGATCGCTGCGGCGTTACGCGCGTTCACTGACGCGCGACAGCACTGATGCCGAGGATCTCGTCCATGACGCGCTGGTGCGCGCCTATGAGCGGCGCGCGACCTTTCGCTCGGGCGGCAATCTGCGCGCCTGGCTCTTGGCGATCGTGCACAACATCTTCATCGACCGCATGCGCTCGCGCCGCTCCGAGGCGGCGCGCATCGAACAGGCCGGCCTGGTCGCCGACCAGAGCGTGCCGGCCTCGCAGGACCATTCCGTGCGCCTGTCGCAGGTCCGGGAAGCGTTTCTTTCGCTCCCCGAGGAACAGCGCTCCGCGCTCCATCTCGTCGCCATCGAGGGGCTGTCCTATCAGCAGGCGGCGGAGGTCATCGGCGTGCCGCTCGGAACCTTGATGTCGCGCATCGGCCGCGCGCGCGCCGCGCTGCGCGAGATGGAGGAGGGCGCGCCGCAGAAAGCCAAGCCGCATCTCAGGATCGTGGGAGACGATCAATGACCGTCATTGTCGACCCCGTAACCGATGCCGATCTCGACGCCTATGTCGACGACCAGCTGGATGTCGCCCGCCGCATCGAGGTCGAGGCGCACCTCGCCGCGCGCCCGGAAGCGGCGGCGCGCGTGATGTCGGACCTGAGGACGCGCGACGAACTGCGCGTCGCGCTTGCCGGACCTGTCGGCACGGCGCGTCCGGCCACGACCGAAGCGGCGCGGCGGCTGGAAAGGGCGCTTGCCAGGGGGCGTATGCTTGCCGTGCTGCAGCGCGCCGCGGCGGCGGCCGTGCTGGTCGCCGCGGGCTGGCTTGCCAACGGCATTTTCGGACCGATCGCGGTGACCAAGGTGGTCGCCTCGACGCAGCCGCCGGCCTATGTCGAGGATGCGGTGAGAGCGCACCGGACGACCTTGATGCGCGAGACAATGCCGTCGCAGCGGGAAGCACCGGGCTATGATGCCGATGAGATCCGCGCCGCCACCGCAATCGTCATGCCGTCGCTGCCCGACGACTGGAAGATTCGCGACGTCCAGGTCTATCCCTCTCAATTCGGGCCGAGCGTCGAGATGGCGGTCCAGACCGAGGACCTCGGCCTTATCTCACTGTTCGCCATCAGGCCGGGCACGTTCGACGTCGTGAAGCCGACGGTCGCGCCCGCCGACGACATCTCAACCGCCTATTTCCAGATCGGCGAGGTCGCCTATGCGGTGGTCGGGCGCGGCGACGCCGGCAGCCTCGACCGTGCCGCCGAGAAACTCGCCAGAACTCTCTACTGAGAACCAAGGAGAACCAAATGAACAGCCCCAATCTGGGATACCGAATGGGCACCGGCGTCCAGGCCGGAGCCGTCTATGACGAGGGCCTGCGCAAGCACATGCTGCGCGTCTACAACTATATGGGCCTCGGCCTCGTCGTCACCGGCCTCGTCGCCTTCTTCGTGGCCTCGACGCCGGCGCTCTACGTGCCGATCTTCTCCAGCCCGCTGAAATGGGTGGTGATGCTGGCGCCGCTAGCCTTCGTCATGCTCTTCTCTTTCAAGATGCAGACCATGTCGGCCGCGAGCGCGCAGACGATGTTCTGGGCCTTCTGCGCGGTGATGGGCCTGTCGCTCGCCTCGGTGTTCCTGGTCTTCACTTCGACCAGCATCGCCCGCACCTTCTTCATCGCCGCCACGATGTTCGGCGCCACCAGCCTCTACGGCTACACGACCAGGCGCGACCTGACGCAGTTCTCGTCCTTCCTGATCATGGGCCTGATCGGCGTGGTGATCGCCAGCCTCATCAACCTGTTCCTCGGCTCGACCGCGCTGCAATTCGCCATCTCGGTGATCGGCATCGCTGTTTTCGTTGGCCTCACCGCCTGGGACACGCAGACCATCAAGGAGCAGTATGCGGAGAATTTCGATGCGGAATCGCAGCAGAAGCTCGCCGTCTTCGGCGCCTTCTCGCTCTATCTGAACTTCGTCAACATCTTCCAGCTGCTGTTGAATTTCACCGGCGAGCGCGAATAGTTCGGGCCGTAGCAGGCAACACTGCTGACGTCGGCGTGGCCGGAGGGAAACCTCCGGCCATTTTTGTCTACCGGCGCCCAAAGCGTCCACGCCAAGGTGGTTCTGCCTACCGTGCTTGAGTTCACGCGCGGCCTTTTGCTAGCCTGCCGACCCAACCAGCCAGCCGCGAGGACGCAATGGAACAGGTGACGCTTCACGCTGACGGTATCTCGGCGACCATCGTCGGGCAGGGAGCCGAGCTGGTCTCGCTGCGCGATGGCGACGGCACCGAGCTTCTGTGGCAGGCGGGGCCAGAGTGGCGGCGCCACTCGCCGGTCCTGTTCCCGATCGTCGGCCGCCTGAAGGGCGATCAGCTGCGCCATCGCGGTCAAACCTATCCGATGACGCAGCACGGCTTTGCCCGAGACCGGCGCTTTGCCTGGGCGGAGCAGGGGCCCACCTCCTGCACATTGGTCCTGTCGGATGACGTCGAGACACGGACGCACTATCCCTTCGCCTTCCGCCTCGCCATCGGCTACGAACTGAAACCCCGGCAGCTCAATGTGACCTTCGAGATCACCAATACCGGCGACGAGCCGCTGCCGGCCTCGATCGGTGCGCATCCGGCGTTCAACTGGCCGCTGTGGCCGAAACTGCCCAAGGAGGCCTATCGGCTGACCTTCGCCGACAATGAACCGGCGCCGGTGCGCCGCCTGAAGGACGGCCTGCTGTTGTCGGATCCGCAACCCACGCCCATCGAGGGAAAGATGCTGCCGCTTTCCGAAAAATTGTTCGTCGACGACGCCGTCATCCTCGACAAGCCGGCCAGCACCAGCGTGCGCTATGGCGCAAGCCAAGGTCCGGCGATCAAGATGTCGTGGCAGGGCTTTAACGAGCTGGGCATCTGGTCCAAGCCCGGCGGCGCGCCGTTCCTGTGCATCGAGCCTTGGCACGGCATCGCCAGTCCCGCCGATTTCGACGGCGAGTTCGCCGACAAACCGGGTGTCATGCTGATCGAACCGCGCGCCCGGCGCGTCCTGAGCTACCGGATCGGCCTCAGCCGGGAACCGTAGGGCATGGCATACGCCATCAAGACCGAGATGGAGGACACGCGGGCGAGAACGTTCGTCTTCGCCGCCCAGAAGACCATGTATGGCGGCAAGCACATTGCCGAAGGCGACGTCGTCTTCCTGTTCGCCAGCGAGAACGAAGGCGGGCAGGGGCTGATCGCGCGCGGCGTCGTGACCTCATCGGAGGCCACACCCAGGCGTCCCGATCTCGAACGGCAGACACCGCGTGTCAGCATTACCATCCGCCGCACCGCCTTGGCGACGAGGCGGCTAGGCGGCGATGAGCTCAGGCGATTCAAGGATTGGAAGGACGGCCGGCCCGAGACCGAGCTCAATTTCAAATTCTACCGCCAAGCGACGAACAAGATCGTCGGCATCTCGGACGCGACGGCGGCGTTTCTCGAAAGGTTTTTCTAGCTTCGATTTCTTCCGATGCTAGCCCTCCAAGCGTGGCTGCCGCACGATCGCACCTATCGCGTTGACGAGAAGTCGTGAAGCGGTGAGGGCGGAGAGGCCGTCAATATCGGCGGGTGGGTAGAGTTCGACGAGATCGAATCCCGCGATCCTGGCCCGCTTGCCGAGGCCCGCGATCAGGTCGATCGCTTGCGTGTAGGTGAGGCCGCCAGGCGTGCGCGCTGCCACGCCCGGCATGATCGAGGGATCGAGGCTGTCGCAGTCTAGGGTGACGACGACACGCGATCCTTCCGGAATGTGGCGCAAAGCGGCTTCGACGCCCTGGGCGTGAACCTCGCGCGCTGTGACGAACCGGCTGCCGTAGCGCCGCGCCGCTTCGACTTCGGTATGGCGTGCGCTACCGACGCTGCGCAGGCCGACTTGCACCATGCCCGCCACATGCGGCATCTCGCTCGCCCGCCGCATCGGGCTCGAATAGCCGTAGCGTTCGCCATGCACCTCGTCGCGCCAGTCGATATGGGCGTCGATCTGCAGGATCCAGATGGGTCCACGGTCGGCAAAGCCGGCAAGGAACGGAACAACGACGGAATCGTCACCGCCAAGCATGATCGGCACGGCCGGTAGAGATAGGACTTCGCGCGTCTTTGCCTCGATCCGAGCCCGGTTGCCGGCATTGTCATGCAACATGGTCAAGATGTCGCCGGTGTCGGTGCAGCAGCCCGGTCCGCCATTGAACAGCGGGCCACCGAGATCGAAATCCCAGTGCTCGACCAGCGTGGCATCGCCCTGGCTGGCGGTGCGGATGGCGTTGGCGGCCTCGGCATAGCCGCTGCTGTCCTTGCCGCGATAGGTGCTTCCGTGACCAGCTCCGAAGATCACGGCTTGCGGCACGCGGCCGTCGGTGAGGTGATCGGGAAAGCCGAGAAAGGAAGGCAAGGTGGTCATTTTCCGGATGCTTTCATTGTTGCGCTTTCGGTATCTTCGTGGCCATACAGAAAAGTCGCATAAGATAGATTATGGAACTTGCGTGTTACGCGCTCCGAAATTTGCCGCGGCTTTCGCCATTGGCGCCATTGGCGCCATTGGCGACAAACTTTGGACTGGCTGCGTGCGCCGCCTCGCGAATTCGGGTACCAGCCAAACGCACGAATGACGGGCTGCGACCCCGACTGAGCAGTCGCCGCTATCGTTCTGACTCGTAAGGAATTTCGAGCACCAGGCCATCATAGGCCGGCGCCACGTGCTCCGGCGTCTCGGCCATCACCACGGCGTAGTCCAGCGGCACGTGCATATGCGTCAGCACGGCCTTGTTCGGAGCCAGTTTCTCGATCCAGCCCAGAGCTTGGCCGAGCGACAGATGGCTGGGATGGGTGTTGTACTGCAGCGCGTCGATCACCAGCATGTCGAGGCCCAGCAACCGCTCGGCCGTGGCGGCCGGGAAGTCGCTGATATCCGGGCAGTAGGCAAGCCCGCCGATGCGGAAGCCCAGCGAAGTGATGTCGCCATGGATCTGCGGCAGTGGCTCAAAGGTGAGGGCGCCCCCCTCGCCTTCGATCACAACCGGTCTTGCATGGTCGATGATATGGGCCTTGACGATCGGCGGATAGGCGCTGCCGGGCGGCGTCTCGAAGCAATAGCCGAAGGCCTGGCGCAGCCGCTCCATCGTCGGTTCGTCGGCGTGGATGTCGATCCTGTGCCGCTGGTCGTGCACAAAGCCGCGCAGATCGTCGATGCCATGGATATGGTCGGCATGCGGGTGAGTATAGACGACGGCGTCGACACGCCGGACCGAAGCCATCAGCATCTGCTGGCGAAAATCCGGTCCGGTGTCGATGACGACCGTGGTGCGCGCGCCATTGGCGGCAATGCGCTCGACCAGGGCCGCCGTGCGCATGCGCCGGTTCTTCGGATTCGCGGGATCGCAATTGCCCCAATCGCCGGTGATGCGCGGCGTGCCGGGCGATGAGCCGCAGCCAAGAATGGTGAAGCGCAGCCGGTCGCTCATATCCGCGCCATGTCCGGACGCGGCATCTTGGTGAACAACCTGAAGAAATTGCCGGTGGTGATATAGGCGATCTCGGTTTCGCTGACACCGATGGTCTCGGCAAGAACCTTCGCCGTGTTTGTGACATAGGCCGGTTCGTTGCGTTTTCCCCGATGCGGGATCGGTGCGAGATAGGGCGCGTCGGTCTCGACCAGCAGCCGATCACGCGGAACATCCGCCGCGATGGCGCGCAAATCGGGGGAATTCTTGAAGGTCAGGATGCCGGAGAACGAGACATAGCCGCCCAGCGCCACGCCGACTTCGGCCAGCCTGCGTCCGGACGAAAAACAGTGCAGAATGAAGGGGAAGGCGCCCTTCCCTGTCTCGTCCTCGAGGATCGACGCCATGTCGTCGTCGGCATTGCGCGCATGGATGACCAGCGGCAGGCCGGTCCGGCGCGCAGCAGCGATATGGGCGCGAAAACCTTGCGCCTGCGCATCGCGCGGCGCCTTGTCGTAGTGGTAATCCAGCCCGGCCTCGCCGATCGCCACCACCTTTGGGTGACCGGAAAGCCGCACCAGCTCGTCGGCGGTGACGTCGAGTTCTTCCGCCGCATTGTGCGGATGGGTGCCGACCGAGCAATAGACTTCGTTGAAAGTTTCAGCGATTTCAACGATCTGCTGGAAGCGCCTCACGCGCGTCGAGATCGTGACCATGCGGCCTACCCCGGCGGCGAGCGCGCGGACGACGATAGCCGCGCGCTCCTCGGCGAAGTCCGGAAAGTCGAGATGGCAGTGGCTGTCGACCAGCATCAGGCGCTCTGCTCGACATAACGCGGGAACACGCCCTCCGGCGCCGGCAAGGCGGCGCCGGGCACCAGCGCGTGATCGGCATGGACGTGCTCGAAAGCACGCTTGTCCGCAGGCACAGCCAGCAGGTCGAGCAGCTTGGCCGCCGATCCCGGAATGAAGGGCTGGCAAAGGAGTGCCACGCGTCGTACCAGTTCGGCCGTTGTCCACAAGACCGTTTCCATCCGCTCCGGATTGGTCTTCTTCAGTGCCCACGGCTCCTGGGAAGCAAAATAGCGGTCCGCTTCCGCCACCACGCCGAAGATCGCGGCCAACGCCAAATGGATGCCCTGCTCCGCCATCGCCCGGCGCGAAACGGCCAGCGCTTCAATCGCCTGGTCGAGGATCGCCGTATCGGCCTCCGTCAGCTCGCCGCGTCTCGGCACCGCGCCGCCGCAATTCTTGGCGATCATCGACAGCGACCGCTGCGCCAGATTGCCAAGGCCGTTGGCGAGATCCGCGTTGGTGCGGTTGACGATCGCCTCATGGCTGTAGTTGCCATCCTGGCCGAACGGCACCTCGCGCAGGAAGAAATAGCGCACCTGGTCGACGCCGTAATGGTCCACCATCGTGAACGGGTCGATGACGTTGCCGACTGACTTCGACATCTTCTCGCCGCGGTTGAACAGGAAACCGTGGCCGAAAACGCGCTTCGGCAGCGGAATTCCGGCCGACATCAGGAAAGCCGGCCAATAGACCGTATGGAAGCGCACGATGTCCTTGCCGATGATGTGCGCGTCGGCTGGCCAGAAACGCCATTTCTCATCCTTTTCATTGGGATAGCCGACGCCGGTGATGTAGTTGGTCAAGGCGTCAACCCAGACATACATCACATGCTTCTCGTCGCCAGGCACCGGCACGCCCCAGTCGAATGTGGTGCGCGAGACCGACAGGTCCTTCAGCCCGGATCTGACGAAGCTCATCACCTCGTTGCGACGCTCGGCCGGACCGATGAAATCGGGCTGGCTCTCGTAGAGCGCGATGAGCTTGTCCTGATAGGCCGACAGGCGGAAGAAATAGCTTTCCTCCTCGACCCATTCGACAGGCGTCCCCTGCGGCCCGTAGCGCACATTGTCGGCGCGAACCTCGGTCTCCTCCTCGCCGTAATAGGCCTCGTCGCGCACCGAATACCAGCCGGCATAGCCGCCCTTGTAGATGTCGCCATTGGCCGCCATCGCCTTCCAGATCGCCTGGGAGGACGCATAATGCCGTTCCTCGGTGGTGCGGATGAAATCGTCGTTGGAAGCGTTCAGCGCGCTCGCCATGCGCTTGAACTCGGCCGAATTGCGGTCGGCGAGCTCGCGCGCGGCGATGCCTTCCTTGCGCGCCGTCTGCAGCATCTTGATGCCGTGCTCGTCGGTGCCGGTCAGGAAGAACACGTCCTTGCCGTCGAGGCGCTGGAAGCGGGCAAGCGCGTCGGTGGCGATCAGCTCATAGGCATGGCCGATATGCGGCTTGCCGTTCGGATAGGAGATCGCGGTCGTGATGTAGAATGTGTCGCGTGACATGAATGAACCGTCATGAATATCTGAATGTGAGTTGTGGCGGTGGATATCGCATCGGAACGTCGATTGCCATCCCGAGGCCAATGCACGCCGCCCGAAAGTGGGCCAACGGCATGCATCGAACGAGCCGTCACATTCGCATCGCAGAATTCAGGCGGTCGATCATGATCAGGGCGTGCTGCTTCTTGTCGAGGTTGTAGGTCTCGGCCTCAGATATCGTGTTCAACGCCTCCTGCCAAGCCTCGGACAGCGTTTTGGCCCTGGCGAGGTCGCCGCACAGCGCCGCTTCGCTGGCGGCGGCCGAAAGCAGGTCGAGCGCGCGGCGGTTGAAGATGTCGAACTGGATCGCCTGGTCGCGTCCCGCCACGGCCTCGGCGAGGCGGTGGGCGCCGGCAATGTCGGGCTTCCCGGCCGTCACCAGTGCGTCGAGCGCGCCGGCGATCTCCAGCCCGCCATATTGGGTGAGCAGGATGGCGTTGCGCGCGCTGCCCCCTGCCCGCTCGGCGAGCGCCGCGCGTGCGGCCTGATCATCCGGCGGCGGCGGTTCGATAGTCTCCAGCACGGCTATCAGCTCGTCGGCCGCGAGCGGCGCCAGCCGCACCATCTGGCAACGCGAGCGGATCGTCGGCAGCAGGCTGCCCGGCGCGTGCACGATCAGAATGAACAAGGTGCGCGCCGGCGGCTCCTCGAGATTCTTGAGCAAGGCATTGGCGGCGTTGGTGTTCATGTCGTCGGCCGGGTCGACAATGACGACGCGGTAGCTGCCGTCATGCGAGGTCATCGACAGGAAGCGGCTGACCCTGCGGATTTCGTCCACGGTCAGCACTGTCTTGAAGCTCTTGGTCTTGTCGTTGGCGGGGCGCGTCAGATGCAGCACGCCCGGATGCGCGCCGGTGGCGATCTGGCGAAACAGCGGGGACGCCGGATCGGGAACGGCAAGCGTGTCGGGCGCTGTCCTGTAATCCGGATATTTCAGAAGATGGTGCGCCAGATGGAACGCCAGCGTCGCCTTGCCGATGCCGAGCGGCCCGGCAAAGATCAGCGCATGTGGCAGCTTGCCCGCGCGGTAGGCGCCAGCGAGCATCCCGCCCGCCGTCGCGTGACCGATCAGCCGCGGCGTTTCGGCCGGCTCGGGCACGCCGTCCAGCGTGTCGTGCTGCTCTGGGGCGATGCGTTCGAAGATCATGCCGGCGCCGTCTCGATCCTTTGGGCCGGCATCCTCTCTTCCAGCGCCGCGAAGATGGCGGCGGTGACGACATTTTCCACCGTATCGGGATCGGCGGCCGCGTCGATGACGATGCAGCGCTCCGGCTCCGCCGCGGCGATGGCCAGGAAAGCCTCGCGCCGCCGCTGGTGGATGGCCAAGGTCTCCTTCTCGAAGCGATCGGCGGCGTCACTCGCGCCGCGCCGCGCCGCCGCCCGCTTCAGGCCTTCGGCCGGATCGATGTCGAAGATCAGCGTCATGTCCGGCATCAAGCCGTTGATGGCCACCGCCTCCAGCGCCTTCATGAAGTCCGCGTCGAGCCCACCCGTGACGCCCTGATAGACGCGCGAGGAATCGATGAAGCGGTCGCACAGCACGATCGAGCCGCGCTCGACCGCCGGCCGGATGATCTGCTCGACATGGTCGGAGCGCGCGGCGGCGAACAGGATTGCCTCCATCTTCGGGCCGAACGGCTCGGCCGCGCCGGAAAGAAGCACGTGCCTTACCGCCTCGGCGCCGGGCGATCCACCCGGCTCGCGGGTGACCAGGACCTCGTATTTCTTGGCGCGCATGCGCCGCGCCAGCCGCTCGATCTGCGTCGACTTGCCTGCTCCTTCGCCGCCCTCGAAGGTGATGAAAAATCCGCTCGCCAATCGAGACTGCCTTTGCCCGTGCTGGCCGCTGTCATAGCTCCCGTCCGACAAAAGGTCCACGAACTTGCCCGATCACAAATGTTTCTGACGCAGCCAGCCGACAGCGAGTTCCTTGGCCGCGTCGAGCGCACGCTGCGGCAGTGTGCCCACCTTCACCGACTCGGCGGCATAGAGCGGCGTCTGCTGGCTCAGCGTATCGCCTATCCAAACGCGCAGCTCACCGACCGGTTGCCCTTCCTCGACCGGCGCCGACACTGGACCCTGATAGACGATCCTGGCGGTCAGCTTGTCGCGGTTGGCTATCGGCAGAAAGATGTCCACGGGGCCTTTGGCTTTCAAGGCCAGGCCGGATTTGGCGCCGCCGAAGACCTGCGCTTCCCCGACCACCTCGTCCTTGGCGAAGATCTCGGTCTTCTGGAACGACCGCGAGCCCCAGTCGAGCAGCTTGCGCGCCTCTTCGGAGCGTTCGCGGTCATTCGCCAGCCCGGTGAGCGCGGCGATCACGCGGATGCCGTTGTGACTGACGGTGCCGACCAGGCCGAAGCCCGCCTGTTCGCTGGCGCCGGCGACAAAGCCGTCGGCTTCGATGCCCATGGCGATCAGCGGATTGCGGTTCCTCTGCGCGATCTTGTTCCAGGTGAAGTCCGGCTGGCCGTAATAGTGGAAGAACTCCGGGTAGTCGCGCCACAGATGCAGCGCCAGCATCGTCAGCTCGCGCACCGTCGTCTGCTGGCCGTCGGCAGGCAGGCCGGTCGAATTGACGAAGGTCGATTTCGACAGGCCGAGCTGGCGGGCGCGATCCGTCATCTGCGCGGCGAAATTCGCCTCCGAGCCGGCCATGCCCTCGGCAAGCACGATGCAGCCGTCATTGGCGGCCTGCACGGTGACCCCCTGAATCAGGTCCTCGACGCGGACCTCGGATTTGAGCTTGGCGAACATGGTCGAGGTCCCGGACGGCGCGCCACCGGTGCGCCAGGCGTTTTCGCTGACGACGAACGTGTCGTCGAGCGTGATCCGCTTCGCCTTGAGAGCGTTGAAGACCACCTCCATCGTCATCAGCTTGGCCATCGAGGCCGGTGGGATCGGCTTGTCGGGGTCCTTGGCGAAGAGCACCGTGCCGGTGTCCGCATCGATCATTAACGCCTGCGTCGCCTTGGTCTCGAACAGCTGCGCGCCCGCCGGGGCGGCGCACAACAGCGCCAGCACCAATCCCAGAAGGCTGGCGAAAGGCGGAAGAATGCGCAATTGCATGAAATTTCGACCCAATCTGAGCAAAACCGGAGAGTCGCCCGGAATTGCGCCAAGACTACCCCGCGGTCAAGCTAGCAGGGTTTTTTCGGCCGGATCAACGTGCAGTGCAAATTTGATCAGTTACGCACAACCAGCGCGTCCGGCGCGCCATGTGACCACGCTGCCTGGAGCAGGTCGTCAATGCTGCCGTGCCCATCCGGATAGACATTGACCGCGTACCAATCATTGCCGTCGAGCTCGGTGCGCTGGATCTCGGTCCGGCCGAACGGCTCGAGCGCCGCGGCCACACGCTTGGCGTCGGCGGCTTCGTCGAAGGAACCGGCGGCGATGTAGTCGGATCCAGGCGCCTGTTCCTGGCGGTTCGATTTCTTCCACGATTGCAGGATATCGGCCGGCGACATGCCGCCGGCATCGAGCGCGGCAAAGACATCGGCGCGCTTCACCCGCTCATCCGCATAGGAGAGCGAAGCCATGGCGAAGGGCGAGTTCGGCGGCAAGGCGAAATCCGGCCGTTCGGGCACGATCGGTCCGAAATCGGGCAGCACGACATCGCCGGCGCCTTGCACCGAGAACGCTGCCGGCTGCACGGTCGGCTGCTCCGACAGGCCCGGCTGCGCGGCAAAGGCCTGCCCCGAATTGGTCAACTGTCCAGGGAACGGCACGGCAGCCGGCGGCGCGCCCACCGACAGGCTCGGCGACGGGCCGTTCATGGCCACCATCACACCGGTCGGCAGGCCGTCAGACGGATCCGGCCGGTTGTTGCCGGGGCGGTAGGAGGCCACCAGATATTGGTCGTCGTCGCCATCGAGCGGTGCGCGGCCGACATATTCGACTTTGACCCGGGCCGTGCCAACCTTGTCATAGTCGAGCATCTGCGCGGCGCGTTCGGAGACATCGATGATGCGGCCTTCATGATAAGGGCCGCGGTCGTTGACGCGAACGATCACGGAACTGCCGGTCTCCAGATTGGTGACACGGGCGTAGCTCGGCAACGGCATCGTCGGATGCGCCGCCGTCAGATGTGTCATGTCGTAGACTTCGCCATTGGCGGTCAAACGGCCGTGAAAGGCATCGCCATACCAGGAGGCCAGCCCGACCTTGGTGAAGCCCTTCTTGTCTTCCTTCGGATAATACCACTTGCCGCGAACCTGATAGGGTTTGCCGAGCTGGTCGCGGCCGCCGCCCCGGCGCATGAACTGGACGCGCGGGCTTGCCTTCACGCCATATTCGGATTCGGCAAAATATTCCTTGGGACGAGCCTTCTTGTAGACCATCCCCTTCGTCTCGGGTTGTGAGGCGCAGGCGGCCAGCAGCAGGCCCGAAAGGGCGCACAGGGCGAAAGCAGAAGCGCGACGAAGACGCGGGCGCGTCGGAGTCTGCATGTTTTCGATTGTCCCCTACCGTGCTGCACCCGACGGAGCCAGAAGTCGCCCATCAGGCCAACACCTTGATCCCCAAATCCCTTTTTGCACAGGAATTGCTTATCACGATGTTAATTGATTATGGCCGCAACAGGGCGAGATTGTGGCGCGGACGCAGACTGCCGCTCGGAAAGTCGGTGCTCGTTCGAGAATGCCCTGCTACCGACAACGCCGACGAGATGCCAGCGCGTTAAATTCGAATAGGAGTAATCTTTTGCCCGCTATTGCAGGTTGGATGGCAACTGCTGGGCCGTCGCGCGAGACAGCACCTCGCGCTTTGTCAATACGGGTTTCTCGTAGGTTTTCTTCATGATTGCCTCCTGCTTGCAATATTAGCGGATCGAGATTGACAGGCTGTTGACGGTATTGTCAATGCGTCGACCGGCTTTCCGCCACCACCGCAGCCCCGCAAACAATGGTTTGAGCTGTTCCGGCGATTGACAGATCTTTGCCCGTGGCACTAGAGCATGGGCGCTCTCGATCCCGTCAGCACGGCCTTACGGTCAGCGGAACGAGGCGCCTCGTGAAAGATCACGATGGAGGGATGGCCGAGCGGTTTAAGGCACCGGTCTTGAAAACCGGCGTGGGCGCAAGTTCACCGTGGGTTCGAATCCCACTCCCTCCGCCATAAATCCAATAAAATCCCTAACTTAAGCCAAGTCGTCGGGCCGAGGCATAGCTTTTAGCCTAACCCGGATATGAAAGGGCCCGGCAAGCCGAGGCTGGCCATCAATAACCAGTTGGGATCCACGGATCGGTGTCGTACCCCAAGCGATGGTCCAGGAAATTTGCGGCTTGATTTGACGGACGCGCAACAACCACCGTGCCTGTTGATTTGCAATCCAGTTTCGGTGCCGGCTTGCCGCTGCCAGCCTTCATATGTGCTGCAGGACAAGAGATTGCTGCCTGAGCGGTGGCTACCTTTTTCTTCTCTTTCGCGACAGCTGCTCCGGTGGCCGCCAATACCATTGCTACGCCAAACACAACGAGTTTCATTGAAACGCCCTCACCCTGCACAAGCCGAAATGGTCGCGCCTACGTTAACGTTACGTCAACTATATGTTGTCCGCAACAGGTGGAAGGCTTCCGCCTGGTACAGAACCAGCGCCAGAAGTCGCCTGGCTCATACTGGTCAGCACTCCAAGCCCGCCGGCCCGGACCTTTGTGCGCATTAGCGGTTCTGCAAGTCGCAGGCCACCAAGAGTTGCGCGCCTATATCAGTTGGCGGCCTGAAGCGGTCCTGACGCCCATGGCGGTCAACCGTTGGTGAAACACCGTTTATTTGATTTCTCGGACAAAATATGCTGCTTCTCGCGCCCATGAAAAAGCTCTGCCTGATGGTTCTGGCGTCGCTGACGCCGGTCTTGCCGGCCAAGGCGATGGACAATGCGTTGCGCGCCGGCTTGATGAAACTCGATCCCGAAACCCGCCTCGAGCAGCGGTGCGATGCCGAAGTGCTCGACCGGATCAGCCACGACGATCGCAACTACAAGGCCGACCGGGTCGTGGCCTACGCCTTCGCCACGCCGCAGATGAGCGCCGATGCCATCAAGAGCTCGGGCGCCGCCTTCCGCAGCAAGGGCCAATGGTACCGGCTGAAGTTCAAATGCCAGACCGCGCCGGACCATATGCAGGTGCTGCAGTTCCGCTATAAGATCGGTGACGAAATCCCCGAATCCGACTGGGCCAAATACAATCTCTACGATTAGAGCAATTCCAGGAAGTGTGAGCGGTTTTCCGCCCGGAATTGCGTAAAAACAAAGGGGTAGAGCGGTTCGCCGTTTCCGTGAAACGGTGAACGGCTCTAGTTTCCGCCCGTCCGCCTGACCGGCGAACACCCGAAATCGTTGAGGGCTTGCGCTGGCGGCGCCGTTTTCCGGCGATGTCCAAGCCTGCGTCTTGACGCCGATGGACCATGCCTTTAGGCCCGTCCGGGTAAAGGGCCATGTTCATTTCAGGCAAGGATTTCTAGTCGATGGAAATATTCACTGCCACAGGCCTTTCAGCTCTCCTTCAGGTCGTCGCAATCGATCTCGCGCTCGCCGGCGACAACGCAATTGTGATTGGCCTCGCGGCCGCCGGCCTTCCGGCGGATCAGCGCAAGCGCGCCATCATTGTCGGCATCGCCGCGGCCACGGTCCTGCGCATCGTCTTCGCCCTCATCACGCAATGGCTGCTGAGCATCGGCCCGATGCTGCTCATCGCCGGCGGGCTTCTGCTTCTGTGGGTCTGCTGGAAGATGTGGCGCGAATTGCGTGTCAGCCATGACGACGAGCGCGACGCGACCGAAGCGCTGTCGAACAGCGACTACAACAAGGACGGATCCGTCGCCGGCAAGGGAGCACGCAAGACCTTTTCGCAGGCCGCCTGGCAGATCGTCATCGCCGATGTTTCGATGTCGCTCGACAATGTGCTCGCCGTCGCCGGCGCCGCCATGAAGCATCCGACGGTGCTGATCATCGGGCTGGCCCTTTCCATCGCCCTGATGGGTTTTGCCGCTTCCTTCGTCGCCCGGCTGCTGCATCGATATCGCTGGATCGCCTATATCGGCCTGCTGATCATCTTGTACGTGGCGATCAACATGCTTCTCGGCGGCGCCGTGCAGCAGTTCCCCGACCATTTTGCCTTCCTGGCGCCCTGGTTCGGATCGGACGGTCACTAGCGCTCTTAAAGCATGTCTCCCGAAAGTGGGAACCGGTTTCGGGGTAAAGACATGCGTAAGATCAAAAAAGCGCATGGAGCGAATCTGAAAGATCGCGACGCGCTTTAGGGCGAATGTCTGACGCACGCCTCTTGTCCTGGCCGGCGGCAGGTTTGCTTCTGTGCCGAAGCGTGCTATTGCGCCGCGCGAAACGGCCAAAAGCCGCGCCGTAGATCGACCTTCAGAGCCAAAGGCTCAATCCTCGATCTCGCCTTCACCTCTTGGAAAACAAAGTTTATGTCCGCCCCACGCGTCAGTTTCGTCAGTCTTGGATGTCCGAAAGCTCTCGTCGATTCCGAGCGCATCATCACGCGGCTCCGCGCCGAAGGTTATGAGATCGCGCGCAAGCATGACGGCGCCGACCTCGTCGTCGTCAACACCTGCGGCTTCCTCGATTCCGCCCGCGACGAGTCACTCAACGCCATCGGTTCCGCGCTTTCCGAAAATGGCCGCGTCATCGTCACCGGCTGCCTCGGCGCCGAGCCGGAGGTCATCCGCGAGAAGCATCCCAATGTCCTGGCGATCACCGGCCCGCAGGCATATGAGAGCGTGATGGCGGCGGTGCACGAGGCGGCTCCGCCCAGCCACGATCCCTATGTCGATCTGCTGCCGCCACAGGGCGTGAAGCTCACGCCGCGCCACTACGCCTATCTGAAGATTTCCGAGGGCTGCAACAACCGCTGCACCTTCTGCATCATCCCGGCGCTGCGCGGCGATCTCGTTTCGCGGCCGGCGGCGGACGTGCTGCGCGAAGCCGAAAAACTCGCCAAGGCCGGCGTCAAGGAAATCCTCGTGATCTCGCAGGACACCAGCGCCTACGGCGTCGACATCAAGTACCAGACGTCGATGTTCGGCGACCGCGAGGTGCGGGCGAAATTCCTCGACCTTGCCGAGGAGCTCGGCAAGCTCGGCATCTGGATACGCATGCATTATGTGTACCCCTACCCGCATGTCGCCGACGTCATTCCGCTGATGGCGGAAGGAAAGATCCTGCCCTATCTCGACATCCCCTTCCAGCACGCCTCGCCGCAGGTGCTGAAGAACATGCGGCGCCCCGCGCATGGCGAAAAGACGCTGGACCGCATCCGCGGCTGGCGCGAGGTCTGCCCGGATCTCGCCATCCGCTCCACCTTCATCGTCGGTTTCCCCGGCGAGACCGAAGACGATTTCCAGATGCTGCTCGACTGGCTGGATGAGGCCAAGATCGACCGCGCCGGCTGCTTCAAATATGAGCCGGTCAAGGGCGCGCGCTCCAACGACCTCGGGTTGGAACAGGTGCCGCAAGAGATCAAGGAAGCGCGCTGGCACCGCTTCATGCAGCGCCAGCAGAAGATTTCGGCCGCGCAGTTGGCCAAGAAAGTCGGCAAGCGCCTGCCGGTGCTGGTCGACGAGGCGCATGGCGCATCCGGCAAAGGCCGCACCAAATACGATGCGCCGGAGATCGACGGCTCGGTCCACATCCAGTCGCGGCGGCCGCTGCGCGCCGGCGAGATCGTCACCGTCAAGATCGATCGCGCGGACGCTTACGATCTTTATGGATCGGCCGTCTGACGGACCGCGCGAAAAGCTGGCATTTCCCACGTGAAAAAGGGCGCCCTGCGGCGCCCGTTTTCACGTGATAGCCCTGCCCATTTGGCAACTCCTCGTCAGAGCTTCACCGCCTCGATTGCAGAGAGCGAACGGTCGATCGCCTGATCGAGAGTTTTGTCGAGGCGCGTGCCGGTTTCGATAGCTGACAACCGAGCGGCAAACCCAAGATGATAGTCGACAAACCACTCGGGGCGCGGCTCCGGCTCCGGCGGAAACGGTCCCCACCACGGCGGCAGCTTCGGGATCTTGGGTCGGGTGGGGCACCAATCGTCGAGATCGCTCACCAGCACCTTCATATCGAGCCCGCCCCGCTCGGCCACCCAAGCGCAGCGCACAAATTCCTCCGCCACCGCAGCGCCCAGTTCATGCGGCGGAAGCGGCTGCGGATTGAGTGCGACACGCGCAAGGGCGCCCTGTGGTCCGCGCGGGATAACATCGTAGATGGCGGGAAAGCGTTTCCCGATGATTGCCAGAAGCTTCTTATTCAATTGCATAAGACCCCCTTCTGCTGACGCTCGTCACGTCGACTGATTTGTCCAAGTTGCATGACCAGCATAGAAGTAGAGGTCGCCGGCATATGTGAAAGTGATTACGCAAATTGCAAAAATATTACATCGACCCTGAAAATGTGCCGAAGTTTGTAAAATATGAAGCGAAATTGATCTTAACTGTCGACATGCAAGACCAGTGAGCGGCCCTTGGGAGGGCTGGCGAAAATCAGGTTTATCTCCCGGCCCACCCGCAAAAGTCCTGATAGTCGCTCTCCAACGAAAAAGGGCGCCTAGCGGCGCCCTTCCGGTTCGAAGCGTCGCCACCGCTTACTGCGGCAGCTTGTCGTCGACGCCCTTGACGTAGAAATTCATGCCGAGCAGCGTGCCGTCGTCGGCAACCTCGCCGTCCTTCAGCCAGGGCGAGCCGTCCTGCTTGGAGACCGGTCCGGTGAAGGGGTTCCAGCCGCCGGCGATTTTCTTCGTGGTCGCCTCCGCCATAGCCTTCACGTCGTCGGGCATGTTGGTGAAGGGCGCGAGCTTGACGGCGCCGTCCTTGATGCCGAGCCACACATTGTCCGGCTTCCAGGTGCCGTCGAGAGCCGCCTGCACACGGCTGATGTAGTAGGGACCCCATTCGTCCGTGAGCGAGGTGAGCTGCGCGTTCGGCGCGAACTTGATCATGTCCGACGACTGGCCGAAGCCGTGCAGCTTGCGCTCCTCGGCGACCTGCAGCGCGGCGGTGGAATCGGTGTGCTGCACGATGATGTCGGCGCCCTGGTCGAACAGCGCCTTGGCGGCGTCGGCTTCCTTGCCCGGATCGAACCAGGAATTCACCCACACGATCTTGACCTTGAAGTCGGGATTGACCGACTGCGCGCCGAGCATGAAGGAGTTGATGCCCATCACCACTTCCGGGATCGGGAAGGAGACGATGTAGCCGGCAAGGCCCTTCTTCGATTCCTTGGCCGCTATCTGGCCGAGCACGTAGCGGCCTTCATAGAAGCGGGCGTTGTAGATGCCGAGATTCTTGCCGGTCTTGAAGCCGGTGGCATGTTCGAACATCACCTTGGGGAACTTCTTCGCGACCTTCACTTCGGCGTCCATGAAGCCGAAGGAAGTGCCGAAGATGATCTTGCAATTCTCGCGCGCCAGGCGCTCGAAGGCGCGGTCGGCGTCGGGGCCTTCCGAGACGTTTTCGAGATAGGCGGTCTCGACCTTGTCGCCCAGCGCCTTCTCGACCTCGAGCCGGCCCTGGTCGTGCTGGTACGAATAGCCGAAGTCGCCGATCGGACCCGTATAGACCCAGCAGGCCTTCAGCTTGCCGGCCGCCTCGGCGGTCGCCGCCAGCGACAGGGCCGCAGCCGTGGTCATCAATGCAATAAGCAGTTTTTTCATTGTGTTACCTCTCTGAGTTAAGCCTTGGAGCTTCCCGTCTTTTTGTTGTTGTCAACGATCCGGAACGAATGGCTGCCCCAACGAAGCCGGCGTGTTCATCATCGTCAGCCGCTTGTTGCGCGAGATTAGAACGAGAACCACGATGGTTGCCAGATAGGGCAGCGAAGAAAGAAACTGCGACGGCACCGGAATGCCAAAAGCCTGTGCATGAAGCTGGCCGATCCACACCGCGCCGAAGATGTAGGCGCCTGCCAGCACCCGCCACGGACGCCAGGATGCGAACACCACCAGCGCCAGCGCGATCCAGCCGCGGCCCGCGCTCATGTTCTCCACCCATTGCGGCGTGTAGACCAGCGACAAATGCCCGCCGGCAAGGCCGGCGCAGGCGCCACCGAAGATCACCGCCAGGTACCGGTAGCGGAAGACCTTGATGCCCAGCGCATGCGCCGACGTATGGCTGTCGCCGATCGAGCGAAGCGTAAGCCCCGTGCGCGTCCTGAACAGGAACCACATGACCGCCGCGGTCAGCGCGATCGAGATGTAGAAGACCGGATCCTGGCCGAAGATCAGCCTGCCGACGACCGGTATCGAGCTGATCACCGGGATATCGAGATTGGGCAGTCTCACGCCCGGCTGACCGACGAAGCTGGTGCCGATCATGCCGGAAAGGCCGAGGCCGAGCAGCGTCAGCGACAGGCCGGTCGCCACCTGGTTGGTCGCGAGCGACAGCGTCATGACGGCGAACAGCAGCGAGAACAGCGCGCCGACGATGATTGCGGCGAGCAGGCCGATCCACGGTGACCCGGTGAGATAGCCGGCGCCGAAGCCGCCGACGGCGCCCATGATCATCATGCCCTCGACGCCGAGATTGAGCACGCCCGAGCGCTCGACGACCAGTTCGCCGATCGCCGCGATCAGCAGCGGCGTCGCGGCGGTCGCAATGGTCAAAAGGATGTTGACGGTGATGTCCATCAGCGTGCCTCCTCGAGCTTGGGCGCTGCATCGAGCTTCGCGGCGTTCGGCTTCATCAGCGCCACGCCGATCAGGCGAATGCGGTAGTGGATGAGCGTGTCGCAGCCGAGCACGAAGAACAGAAGCATGCCCTGGAACACGCGCGCCACCTTGTCGGAGATGCCGAGCGCGCTCTGCACCGCCTCACCGCCAAGATAGGTCAGCGCCAGCACAAGGCCCGCGGCCACGATCCCCAGCGGATTGAGCCTGCCGAGGAAGGCGACGATGATGGCGGTGAAGCCGTAACCGGGCGAGATCACCGGCTGCAATTGGCCGATGGCGCCGGAAACTTCCGAAATGCCCGCCAGACCGGCCAGCGCGCCGGACAGAAGGAAGGTGAAGAACACCATCCGGTTCAAGCCGAAGCCGGCAAAGCGCCCTGCCCTTGGGCTGGAACCCAGAACGCGCACCTCGAAGCCTTTCAGCATGCGGCTCATCATCAGCCAGATCGCTACGGCGGCGACCAGGGCGAAGACGAAGCCCCAATTGGCGCGGCCGGCATCGGGCATCAGCTCCGGCAGCACCGCGGAATCGCCGAACTGGATGGTCTGCGGGAAGCCATGGCCTTGCGGGTCACGCCATGGGCCGCGCACCAGCCAGTCGAGGAAAAGCTGCGCGACATAGACCAGCATCAGACTGGTCAGGATCTCATTGGTGCTGAAGCGGGTCTTCAAAAACGCCGGGATCGATGCGTAGAGGGCGCCGCCGACCATGCCGAGCAAGAGCATCAGCGGGATCACCAGTGGGCCCTCGAATTGCGGGAACAGCACCGGAATGATGGACCCAAAGATCGCGCCGAAGATGAACTGGCCTTCGGCGCCGATGTTCCAGATGTTGGCCTTGTAGCAGACCGACAGTCCGACCGCGATCAGGATGAGGGGCGCCGCCTTGATGGCCAGCTCGTGCAACTGCCAGACTTCGCTGATCGGCTGGATGAAATAGATGTTGAATGCATCCAGCGGATTGACGCCGAGCAAGGCGAACATGATAGCGCCGGCGATCATCGTCAGCGCGAAGGCAATGAACGGCGACAGCACAGAAAACAGCGCCGAGCGCTGCGGACGTTTGACCAGTTCGATGCGCATCATGCGATCTCCAGGCTGTGTTCTGCGTGGCCGGGCTCGGCGCCACCCATCAAGAGGCCGATCTTCTCGAAAGTCGCCTCGGCGATCGGCAGCGGCGCCGACAATTGCCCGTTGTGCATGACCGCGATCGCATCCGACAGCTCGAACAATTCGTCGAGATCCTGGCTGATGACCAGGACGGCGGAGCCACTGCGGGCAAGCTCGATCAGGGCCTGGCGAATGCGAGCGGCCGCGCCTGCGTCCACGCCCCAGGTCGGCTGGTTGACGATCATGACGCTCGGCTTGCGGTCGAGTTCGCGGCCGACGATAAATTTCTGCAGATTGCCGCCCGAGAGCGCGGCCGCCTCCGGATCGGGCGCGCTCTTGCGCACGTCCATGGCGGTGATGATGCGCTGGGCGGCGCTATAGACGGCGCTGTTCTTGACCATGCCGCCGGAGCCGACGAAAGACTTGCCGTCGGTGGCGTGACGCGAAAGCAGCAGGTTCTCCGATAGCTTCATACGCGGGGCGGCGCCGTGTCCCAGACGCTCTTCCGGCACAAAGGCGGCGCCCATCAGTCGCCGGCCGGTGATGGAGAGCGCGCCGGCGTCCTTGCCGCGGATGCGCACCGAACCCGCATCCTGCTGCAGCACTTCGCCGGAGACGGATTCGAAGAACTCGCCCTGGCCGTTGCCGGCAACGCCGGCAATGCCGATCACTTCGCCGGCGCGCACGGTGAGATTGATGTTCTTCAGCGGGATGGCAAAGGGCGTCGCCGGCTTGCGCGTCAGCCCACGGATTTCCAGCAGCGCCGGCGCGGTCTCGATGCCTTCGGCCGGGGCGCGCTCCACGGCCTTGACTTCGCTGCCGACCATCATGCGGGCAAGCGATGCGGCCGTCTCCTCGCGCGGATTGCAGTGGCCGACCACCTTGCCGTGGCGAAGCACGGTGGCGCGGTCGCAGATGCGTTTGACCTCTTCCAGCCGGTGCGAGATGTAGAGGATCGATTTACCCTCCGAGCGCAGTCGCTCCAGCGTCTCGAACAGCTTGTCGGCTTCCTGCGGCGTCAGCACCGAGGTCGGCTCGTCAAGGATGATGAGCTGCGGCGTCTGCAAGAGGCAGCGGATGATCTCGATGCGCTGGCGTTCGCCGACGGAGAGGTCGCCGACCAGGGAGTCCGGATCGAGCGGCAGCCCATAGCTGAAGGAAAGCGCCCTCGCCTTCGCCGCGATGGTGCTGATCGGCGAGCCGTCATTGAGCGAAAGCGCGATGTTCTCGGCCGCCGTCAGCGCCTCAAACAGGGAGAAATGCTGGAACACCATGCCAATGCCGAGCTTCTTCGCCACGCCCGGGCTGGTGATCTTGACCGCCTTGCCGTCCCAGAAGATCTCGCCCGAGTTCGGCTCCAGCGAGCCGAACAGCATCTTGACCAGCGTCGATTTGCCGGCGCCGTTCTCGCCGAGCAGCGCGTGGATTTCGCCCTTCGCGATGTTGAGATCGATGTGATCGCACGCCGTCAGCGTGCCGAAAATCTTGGTAAGGCCACGAACCTCAAGCAGGTTCGACCTGTCATGATTTGCACTCACAGTGCCTCCCATCCGGCTTCCCGGATATGTTCTGTGTTCCCGAAAGCATGGTATGCGCGGCCGGCTCCCATCGGAAAGCAGCACCCAACTTGAAAGAGCTTCAAGAATTTCAGCGGAAACTCAAGGGCTAAGATAGACCTCTTGAGAACAGTAGCAAATCCGCATCGCGTTTCAGGGAAGCCGTGCCTTCGGGCACGGCAAGCCGCTGAAAAACAGGGCAGTTGCCTAAGGTATAACGCCGAAAAGTGCGAGGCGGTTTTCGGACGACATCATGCTCTAGGGAATGAGGACGGTCGTTCCCGTCGTCTTGCGGGCTTCGAGATCGGCTTGCGCCTTTCCTGCGTCCTTCAGTGAATAGCGCTGGTTGATCTTGATCTCGACGGCGCCGCTCTTGACCACATCGAAGAGCGCCTCGGCCGACGCTACCAGATCCTCGCGCTTGGCGTTGTAGACGAAGAGCGTCGGCCGAGTCGCGAAAAGCGAGCCTTTCTGGGCGAGAAGCGATATCGGGAAAGGCGGGACCGGCCCCGACGACGAGCCGAAGCTGACGAACATGCCGAGCGGCCGCAGGCAATCGAGCGAGGCGGGAAAAGTATCGGCGCCGACGGAATCGTAGACGACGTCGCATTTTCTCCCGCCGGTGAGCGCCGCGACGCCGGCGACGAAATCCTGCTCCTTGTAGTTGATGACATGATCGAAGCCATGCGCCCGCGCGAGCTCGATCTTGTCGGAAGAACTCGCGGTGCCGATCACGGTCGCGCCGAGATGCTTTGCCCATTGGCCGAGGATAAGGCCGACACCGCCGGCGGCCGCATGGTAGAGGATCGTGTCGCCGGCCTTGACCGGGAAGGTTCGACGCAAGAGGTATTCCGCCGTCATGCCCTTCAGCATCATCGCCGCCGCCTGCTCGTCGCTGATGCCGTCCGGCACCTTGACCACGCGGTCGGCTGCGATCACGCGCTGCTCGCTATAAGCGCCGACATTGACGGCATACGCGATGCGGTCGCCTGGCTTCAGCCAGTCAACGCCGGCGCCGAGCGCCAGCACGACGCCCGCCGCCTCGCTGCCGGGGATCAGGGGAAAACCACCCGGGGGCGGATAAAGCCCCGAGCGGTAGTAGACGTCGATGAAGTTCAGGCCGATCGCCGTGTGCCGGATCAGGATCTGGCCTTCTCCCGGCTGGCCGGGATCGGCATCCTCGTAAGCCAGGACTTCGGGACCGCCATTGGCGTGAATGCGGATTGCCTTGGACATCGCTCAACTCTCTGAAGGGTACGTAAACTGGAGCATGAGCCCGAAATGGCCAGCCGATGTTCGGAAGATCATGCGCCGATAGACAGCTAGGTTAGGATGACCATTCGAGCAAAAATATCCTGATCCAGGATCAGGACTTCCTGGCGCCCAGACTGGGGAACATCTGCATGATGCCCCCGATACAGGCAAGATAGAGGCCGGTGATGGTGATGCCGATCTTGGTGAAGTCGCTGACCTGCTCTCCCAGCACGCCGATCTTGTCATAGAAGGCGGCAAGCGCTGCCTGCGCCAGCGCCAGCGCGCCGAAGGCGCACCACAAAAGCGTCATGCCGAGATTGACCGGCCTCAGCCGCACGACGCGCACCGGATGGATGAAGTTGATCGGCAGGAAGGTCAAAATACCGGCAACCACCACCACGGCGAACGATACCCATTGCCCCGGCTCGATGACGAACAGCGTGAACACCACCATGTTCCAGACGACAGGGAAGCCTTTGAAGAAGTTCTCCTTCGTCTTCATGCCGGTGTCGGCGTAATAGATCGCGCTGGAGACGACGATGATGGCCGCCGACAGGAAGGAGAGGTTCTCGCCCATGAAGCCGCGCTGATAGAGTGCGAAGGCCGGGATGAGCACGTAGGTGACGTAGTCGATGATGTTGTCGAGGAGTTCTCCCGACCATGTCGGCAGGATTTCCTTGACCTCGAGCTTCCTGGCGATCGGGCCGTCGATGCCGTCGACGAACAGCGCCAGCCCCAGCCACCAGAACATCGCCGTCCAGCGTTCCTCGCTCGCCGCCACCAGCGACAGGAAGGCCAGGAACGACCCTGACGCGGTCAGCAGATGGACGGAGAACGCGCGCGCCTGTGGCCACGTCACCTTCTTCTTCGGCAACGGGATCCGCTGCGCGATCTTCTTCGCCGCTTTCCTGGCCGTTGTGTTCTTGCTCACGGTCCCCGCCAGTCCAGCTTGCAGATTTCGGCCGATCGGCCGGCGAAATTCCAGTTGCGGCCGAAGGCGCGCATCTTGCTCTTGTCGGACTTCGCCACGATGATTTCCGGCGCGATCCAATATTCGGAATTGGTGATCACCGTATCCTTCTCACGGTCCTTGCCGGGGATCGGCGTCACCGCGCCGTCGATGATCTTCGGTATCTGGAAGACGCGCGTCCTGTCACGCGTCTCATAGGTGATCGGCACCTGCTCGACGCCGAGGAATTTCCCGACGAGGATCGACAGCAGCGAGGTGGTGCCGCCGGCCTTGCCCGTGAAGATCTTGGTCAGCGCTTTGACCGCATAAACTGACGCCCGCTTGTCGATGAACAGTCCGGCGCTCCAGTTGCCGCGGCTCATATAGCCGGGGATTTCCATGACCAGGCCGAGATTGAGACCCGAAAGGTCGACTTCGCCGAAATGGCCGGCATCGATGCGGAAGCCTGCCCAGGTCTGGCAGTAGCCTTCCGTCGGCGGGTGGCTGCCGAGCGACAGCACGCAGGGGCAGAAAACCGTGCAATTGCAGGAGAGTACCAGCTCCCCTTTCATCGCCCAGCTTTGGTCGGTCATCGAATTCTCCCCTTACGCCGAAACTAATAGCAGGGCTGCCGCCCACACAAGCAGTATCGTACCGGCGACCCGGCTGGCCACCCTGCCGGTGGTCTGTTTTTCGATCAGGGTGAACAGGCCGATCAGCGCCATCCAGAAGATGTTCATCGCGCCGACGGCGAACATCACCAGCATCAGCGCCCAGCAGCAGCCAAGGCACCAGACGCCCTGCTCCACTCCTAGGTGGAAGATGCGGCCCGGCTTCGCGCTCCAGTTGGCGAACAGGATCGAGAACGGGTTGCGGCATTTTTCCAGGCACGCCTGTTTCAAGCCGCTGAACTGATAGAAGCCAGCGACAAGCAGTGCCGCGGCGCCGGCAATACCGACTGCAGGATCGAGCATCCGGCCGGAACCGGCAAAAGCGTAGACCGCGAGCGTCAGCGCGGCGAAAGCCGCGGACGCGCCAAGCCAAGTGGTGAGGTATCCGGTAACGAGCACCAGCGGATGAACAACCGGCTCGCCCCTGATCCTCGCTGTGTCGGCAATCTCGCAATAGGTGCGGATCAGCGGCGCGGCGGAGGGCAGCATGGTCGCCACCGCCATCAGGAACCACATCAGCACAAGCGCCGGTACCTGCAGGCCAACCGGGCCGGCAAGCGGTGCAGGCGCAAGGCAGAGAGCAAAGAACCGGTCGAGAAAATCCGGCAGAGGCAGGCTCGGGAGATTCTTGAGCAGCAAATCGCCGGGCCAGCCGGCAAGGCTGCCTTCAGCGCCGCGGATCGCCATCGCGCCGAGAAGCAACCATGCAAGGACGATGGCGACACCCACCGTGAGCGTCACCGCAAAGCGCGGACTGCGCGCCACGCCGGCCGTCGCGCGTCCCGCGCGGTCGAGATGGTTGAAATCCTGCTGCTCCCCGCTCATGGCAACCGAATGGGCTGAATCGCCGCGTTGATCAAGCCGGCTGATCTGACCTATATCCTGGAGAAAGGCACGACGGGTCGCCTTCCAACGTGGAAGCTTGGCGTGGATCATAACGACAGAGCCTGCATCCTGGTTGCCGGCAGCGGTCCGGCCGGCCTTATCGCATCGCTCGGCTTTGCCCAGGCCGGTTTTCAGGTGACGCTGGTGGGCCCTGAGGCCAACACCACCGATGGCCGCACCACGGCGCTCATGAACCCCGCCCTGAAAGTTCTGGAACGGCTGGGCGTCCTTGCCGAGCTCAGGCCGCAGGCCGCGGCGCTCAAGGTGATGCGCATCGTCGACGCGACAAGGCGCCTGATCCGCAGCCCAACCGTGACCTTCCGCGCCAGCGAGATCGGCGAGGAGCAGTTCGGCCTCAATCTGCCGAATAATGCCCTTATTCCGATCCTCGCCAAGGCGGCTTCAGTGCATGGCGGCATTCATTGGCTGAAATCCACGGTCGAATCCTGGAGCCTCGACGCCGACCAGGCCCGTGCAAGGCTGGCCGACGGCGGCGAAATCTCCGCATCCCTGGCGGTCGCCGCCGACGGGCGCCTGTCTCCAGCGCGGGAGGCCGCCGGCATTCGCGCTTTCGCGCGGCCTTATCCGCAATCGGCGCTTGTCCTCAATTTCGGCCACCGCAGCGATCACGGCTTCGTGTCGACCGAGTTCCACACCGAAACAGGGCCGTTCACCCAGGTGCCGCTGCCCGGCAGGCGCTCGAGCCTTGTCTGGGTCGTGAAGCCGGAGACGGCGCAAGAGCTTGCCGCGCTCGATGATGCAACCCTGTCGGAGCGTATCGAGCAGCAGATGCAATCGGTGCTTGGCCGGGTCTCAGTCGAAGCGGGACGCCAGATCTATCCTTTGTCGGCGGCTTCGCCCGCCCGGTTCGCGCAGAATCGCGTTGCGCTGGTCGGCGAGGCGGCGCATGTGTTTCCGCCAATCGGCGCCCAAGGGCTCAACCTCGGCATCAGGGACATCGACGATCTGATTGGAATCGCCAGCGAAAACCGCGGCGATCCGGGGTCGAGCAGGAGTCTTGCCGCTTATGATACCAGGCGCCGACCCGACATATGGGCGCGCAGCGGCGCGGTGAACCTGCTCAACATGTCGCTGCTGTCCGACATGCTGCCCGCACAGCTGGCGCGCAGCGCCGGCCTCAATGCGCTGGGCAGCTTCGCGCCGCTGCGGGCCTTCTTCATGCGCGAGGGATTGCGGCCGGGCAGCGGCTTTCGCGCCATTGCCGGCGGCTTACGGAAAGAGGTCGGCCGGTAGGATTCCGTGTCGGATCGCGTAGAGCAGCGCGGTCACCGTAACCACCGAGAAGCATGTCGTGATCAGCACGCTGGCCGAAGCGCGCTGCACCCACACGTCGTACTGCTGCGCGATGACGAACACGTTGGTCGCCGTCGGCAGCGCCGCCAGCAGCATCGCTGAAAAGACCCAGGTCGGGGAGAAATCGCCGATCCAGCTCAGCACGACATAGCAGAGCAGCGGATGGACGATCAGCTTCAACCCGGCAATCAATGCCAGTTCGTGCGGCACGCGGTTGAGCGGCCTCAACGCCAGCGTGACGCCCATGGCGAACAAGGCGCAAGGCGCGGCCGCGCGGGCGAGATAGTCGAGGAAACGATCGACAGGCAGCGGCGGGCGGAACTCCACATAGGCGGCGCCAACGCCAAGCGCCGTCGCGATGATGAAGGGATGCAGCGCGATCTTCTTCACGACGCCGAGCGCCAGTTGGAGCGGCGGCGCCTTCTCCTTGCCCGACAGCGCCATCATCATCGGCGCGACCGTGAAATGCACGATGTTCTCGAAGCAGAAGATCAGCGCCACGGGCACCGCCGCCTGCTCGCCGAACGCAAGCAAGGCAAGGCCCGGCCCCATATAACCGATGTTGCCGTAGGCGGCGGCAAGGGCGGTGATCGTCGCGGGCGCGACGCCGCCGCGGGAGACGAAAATCGACCAGGCGAACATCAGCGTGAAGACGACATAGGTGGCGATGAGCGAGCCAAGGATGAAGCTCCATTCGGTCAACCGCTCGAACGGCGTCCTGGCGAGCAGTTGGAAGAACAACGCCGGTAGCGCGACATAGACGATGAAAATGCTCATCCAGCCGAGCGCCTCCAGCGGCTGCCGGGTGATGCGCGCCACCAGGAAACCGATGAAGATCATGCCGAAGAAGGGAAGGACGAGACCGATGACGTCAGACATTTTTTGCTCAGGCGGGAAAACTCCCGCGCGGGCTAGCCCGTTGCTTCGTCCGAGGTCAAGGACTTGGCTATTGAATTGCGCCTGCGCCTGCGCCAAATAGGCCCAGTCGAAAGTCGGAGTCGATTTTTGGCTGCGTGATGTGTAAATTCAAGGTCTTAGGCGCCCTGTGCGCGGCCACGAAGGCGCCTCGGAACCTGAGTGGTGAATGCGATGAAAACGGCCAAATTCTCGATCGGGCAAGTGGTTCGCCACAGGCTGTTTCCGTTCCGCGGCGTGATCTTCGACGTCGATCCCGAATTCGCCAACACCGACGAATGGTACGAGGCGATTCCGGCCGACGTGCGGCCGCGCAAGGACCAGCCTTTCTACCATCTTCTGGCGGAAAATTCGGAGACCGAGTACATCGCCTATGTGTCCGAGCAGAACCTGCTCGAGGACCGGTCGGGCGAGCCGGTGCGGCATCCGCAGATCGGTGAGATGTTCGACAAGCTGCCGGACGGCCGCTACGAGCCTAAGCGCCAGTCGAAGCATTGAATGCGATGGCCTTGAAGTAACAAAAAAGCGGAGCATTTGCCCCGCTTGTTTTGTTGTCCGAGGATGCGCTCGGCGATCAGTTCGCGGTCTTGGCCTTGTCCTGCTCATCCTTGAGCTTCTTGGCGAAATCCTGGTTGTTCTTGGCAACGAAATCCTGCAGCTTCTTCTGCCGGTCCTCGATGTCCGACTGCTGCAGAGGCGGGCCATCATAAGCGCCGCTGAAGCCGGTGAGCGCGATCTTGATCGGGTTCGGCTGGTTCTGGAAGTTGATCGAGGTCAGGGAAATCGCCTGACCCTTCTTGAAAGACGCCACGAGTTGGTCCGTCAGCGGCACTTCGGCGACGCAGCGGTCCGGGAAGCAGATCACATAGTCAAGCTTCTGCGCTTTCCCGCCATCGATCTGCAGGCCGATGCCGGGAGGCACGAGGCGACCGGTCGGGACCGTGACCTGGAAGACCTTGCGGTTCACCTTGCCCTTGAGCTCGATCAGGCTGACGCCGGTGACGAGCTGGCCATTGCCGGCGGTGACGATGTTCTGCACATTGCAGATGTCGACGTCTGCCTGCTTGGTGCAGGCCTTGAACCAGCCCTGAGGAATCTGCGGCTGCTGTTGGGCCGAGGCACCGAAAAGCCCGGCGCCCAGAACGCCGACCACGCCTGCGGCCAGCACCGAAAGGCGGTACGCGTTGATCGTCATATGGTGCACTTTCCTCTCAAATGATACCGGGGACCGGCTTCTTCGTGCCGTGTGGTCCAGCTACCTGTTGCCCAAATGAGGCAACAGGATGACTTCGGAGCGCGTGTTACACTGCCAGCGGCGTCGAATCCAGCCGGTTTCCGCGATTTCTTGGTGGTTTCGTGTCCCCAGGAGCGAGCATCGATCGGCGATGGAGCGGCTGAACCCGATTCCCGTTGGCGCGCCGATTCAATCAGATGGCGAAATGCTCTACGGTGCATGGCGAATCACAAAGCCGCCCGGCAAGGAGACGGTCATGGACCGCATTCTCGTCCAACTGATCGCCGCGACCTCGTTTCTGGCTCTTTCGCTCCTTCCGGCGCAATCGGAGCCGAAGCACGGCATTGCCATGCAGGGTGAGCCGGCGCTGCCGCCCGATTACAAGCATTTCGACTATGTCAATCCGGACGCGCCGAAAGGCGGAAGCGTCACCTATTGCGTCGTCGGCTCTTTCGACAACCTCAACCCCTTCATCCTGAAGAGCCTGCGCACCACCGCGCGCGGCATGATCGATACCGTCTACGGCAATCTCGTCTTCGAGCCGCTGATGCAGCGCAACTACAACGAGCCTTTCAGCCTCTACGGCTTGCTTGCCGAGAGCGCCGACATGGATCAGGAGCGCAAGTCGATCGAGTTCCACCTCAATCCCAATGCAAAATGGTCGGACGGCCAGCCGGTGACGCCGGAAGATGTGCTGTTCACCTATGACGTTTTCAAGGACAAGGGCCGCCCGCCCTATAGCGACCGCATGAGCATGATCGCCAAGCTGGAGAAGACCGGCGAGCACAGCGTGAAATTCACCTTCAACGACAAGGCCAACCGCGAATTCCCGCTGATCGTCGCGCTGACGCCCATCGTCCCCAAGCACGCCTTCGACAAGGAGACGTTCGACAAGACGACGCTGAAGCCGCTGATCGGCAGCGGCCCCTACATCGTGGACAAGGTGTTGCCCGGGCAGCGCATCGTCTTCAAGCGCAATCCGGATTATTGGGGCAAGGACGTCCCGTCCAAGCGCGGCTTCGACAATTTCGACCAGGTCACCATCGAGTATTTTCTCAACGCCAATGCCAAGACGGAGGCGTTCAAGAAAGGCATCTGCGCTCTCGATGATGAGACCGATCCGGTCAAGCGTGAGCGCGACATCGACTTTCCGGCATTCCGAAGGGGCGATGTAAAGGAGGAGTATTTCAACACCGGCATCCCGCCGGTGGTGACCGGCTTCCTGTTCAACACGCGGCTGCCCAAGTTTGCTGATCCCGTGGTCCGCCGCGCGCTTGGCATGCTCTACGACTTCGAATGGGCAAACAAGAACCTGTTCGGCGGCAAGTTCAACCGCACCATGAGCTATTGGCAAAATTCCGAGCTGTCCGCGCTCGGTCACCCGGCCGACGATCGCGAAGAGGCGCTGCTTGCCCCCTACCCCGGCCGTGTGCCTGCCGATGTCATGGACGGCACCTGGCGGCCGCCCGTGACGGATGGTTCGGGCCAGGATCGCAAGGTGCTCAAAGCCGCCTTCGAATTGCTGAAGAGCGCAGGCTTCCGCGTCCAGGACGGCAGGATGCTCGACCCGCAGGGAAATCCGTTCGGCTTCGAGATCCTGACCTCATCGCAGGATGAGGAGCGGCTGGCGGCGATCTACCAGCGCACGCTGGAAAAGATCGGCATCGACGTCGGCATCCGCTCGCTCGACGGCGACCAGATCCAGTCGCGCAAGCAGCGTTACGACTTCGAGGTGCTGATCGGCACCAGCGGCTTCAACAACTCCTTGTCGCCCGGCAGCGAGCAGCTCGGCCGCTGGGGATCGGTTGCCGCGAAAACGGAAGGGTCGTTCAATCTCGCTGGGGTCGCCGATCCTGCCGTCGACGCCGCGATCGACGCGATGCTGAACGCCCGCACCAAGGAAGACTATGTCGCTGCCGTCCGTGTCCTCGATCGCCTTCTGATCTCGGGCTACTATATCGTGCCGATGCAATACAACACCCAGCAATGGCTCGCTTACTGGAGTTATCTGGAACATCCGCAAAAGACCCCCATATTCGGTTATCAGTTGCCGACCTGGTGGCGAAAGCCCAACTGACGCAAGCCCAGCCCAATCGAGACCAAACAGGAGACGAGCATGAGCGCCGAGAACTCCATCACTGTCGATGTTGTGTCCGATGTCGTCTGCCCCTGGTGCTTCATCGGCCAGAAGCGGTTGGACAAGGCCATTGCTGCCGCAAGCGATGTCGACGTGAGTGTCAGTTGGCGACCATTCCAGCTCGATCCGACCATCCCGCCTGGAGGCATGGATCGCCGCCAATACATGCTCGGCAAGTTCGGCAGCGAGGAACGCATTCAACAGATCCATGCGCGCATCGAGCCGCTGGGCGAAGCCGAAGGCATCAATTTCGCATTCGGCGCTATCAAGGTCGCGGCCAACACGCTGGACGCGCATCGCGTCATCCGCTGGGCGGGCGCCGCGGGCGAAGATGTGCAGAACCGGCTGGTGCGCCGCCTCTTCCAGCTGAATTTCGAGGAAGGCGCCAATATCGGCGACCATGCCGTGCTGGTGAAGGCCGCCGGCGAGGCCGGCATGGATGCATCCGTGGTCGAGACGCTGCTGCCGACCGACGCCGACGTCGAAGCCGTCCGCAACGAGATCGCCACCGCTTCGCGCATGGGCATCACCGGTGTGCCCTGCTTCTTGCTTGAGGGCAAATACGCGGTGATGGGCGCACAAGATGCCGACACCCTTGCCGACGCGATCCGCCAGGTGGCCCGGGCCAAGGCGCGCGGCGAATTGGAAGCCGTCGCGGGCTGAGCATCCGTCCGGCGCAGCTCGGACGAAAGGCTACGGTTCTCCTATTTCGCGGTCACCTTGGCCTTGCTCAGGAAGAATCCGTGGCCATTGCTGCCGGTGCAGCTCAGTCCCTTCATCGACGACTGGCAGGAAAACGGCCCCTGGCTCCAACTGTTGCCGTAGCCGAGATTGGTCGCGTCGCTGCAACAACCCTGCTCGCCGGGATTCTTGATCAGCCTCGCCGGCCCTTTGGGTCCCAAAATCACCGTGACGTAGCTCGGCTCGACGCGCGAGCAGGAAAGCTCCGGCCCGCCATCCCGCGGCTGGTAGGTGCTGGTGCCGCCCTTCGGCGTATAGATGCAGCCGATATTGCCGGACGGCGTGTTGAATTCGACTTGGCCTTCCGCGCTGGCCGGAATACTTTGACTGCCGGCATGCGCCGCCGACAGACAGATGAAAATGCTGAGCAGCCCGGCGGCGATTTTGCGTGCAGGCATGTCATCCCCCTCGACATAAACCATCGCCGGGCAGATTCGACCCGGCAGGCGGGCGTTGTCAAATCCTGTTCAGCCGCCAAAACACGATCTGGTGAATCGCCCCGAACACCGCGCTGAGCTAGGAACGGCAAGGGTCAGCTGATTTGAAGGGTCACCGAATGGCGGTCAGGCGTCGCGCATTGTCGTTGTTGTGCTTGCCACTCGCCCTTGGGCTTCCGCTGACATTGCAGCGCGTGTCCGCCGAGGAAGCCGTCATGTCGGCGATTTTCGAGGGCAAGCCCTGGACGGCGTCCTTCACCTTGGCCCAGACGATGCAGATGGGCGGCAAGCCGATGCTGAACTTGTCGGGCACAGAACAGGGGGCGCCGACCATGACCTTCAATTCGATGCTCGAGCTGAAGGATCCGAACGACCTTGCCGGCGGCTATCCGCTCAAGACGGGCTCCCCCGCCAACAGCGCCAACTTCAACATTCTCGATTCCGGCGCCATGGTAGGCCATGTCCGTTTCAGCAGCGGGAAGATCGTCATTGACAAATACGACGCAGCCGCAAAGACCATTTCCGGTCATTTCAGCGCCTCCGGAAAAGCCGAATCGGGCAAGCCCGAAGAGGTCACCGACGGCAGATTTTCGGGCATTCCGGTCACTGCCCAGTAGCCATTTCGGCTGATCGGCACCCCTTTTCGTTCACAAACCCGTGTTTTTTGCTTCCCTAGGGGAAGCTTTTCGCCTGGCGGCTAAATTGCCCTTAAGGCGCTGGAATAAAAGCGGAATTCACCGAGACAAATCCTATCCGCGGATTGGCTTTCTGTTGCCCTCGCGCCACGGCGAGTAACCCTGCTCACATTCCTCGTCAGAAAATTAATTGAAAATGATCAATTGGTGTTACCATGTGTAACAAAACTAGAAAGGTTTGGGCGGGATCGTGACTGGGGTCGGTAGACCGCAACGTACAGTACCGGAGCAAACATCCAGTGAGGCAAGGACCTCGCACCTGACGCCGGTATCGTCGATGCGTACATTCTGGGGGCTGATGCGAGCCTACTGGTTCTCCGACCGGTGGAAAGAAGCCTGGACGCTCACCTTCGTCATCGCCGCCCTCACCGCTCTCTCCAGCAAGGCCGGCGTTTGGTTTGCCGTGGCGTTGGGCGAACTCGGCAATTCGATCGCCTTCCTCCACGATGCCGCCAACACCCATCCGCTGCAGACCATCCTGACCAACGCCGGCATACTGGTACTGCTGGTGATCCTGAAGGATGCCGGCTTCACCGGCGTGCGCAACCTCGTTTCAACGACCCTGCACCGCAAATGGCGCGGTTGGCTGGACAACCAGTTCAACCAAGCCCTGCTAGACGGCAATCATACCCATTTCCATGCCCAGCATGGTTCGGCGGCGGGCGGCGTCGTCGCTCCCGACAATATCGACCAGCGCATCCAGGAATCGATCAAGGACATGACCGGCGGCGCCATCGGCCTCGCCATGGGCGTGCTTGGCGTGGCGACTTCGCTTTATTTCATTGGCGAAAACCTGATCGGATCGTCGGTCGAGGTCAAAGGCCTGGAATTCCTGGGCGGCTATGGCACCGCGGTGCTGGCTTTCCTTGCCGTCGCCATCTACGTTCCGCTGAACACTTGGATCGCGGTCAAGCTCGGACGCCTGCTCGAGCGGCTCAATGTCCGCATGCAACAGGCGGAGGGCAGCTACCGCAGCGAACTCATTACATTCCTGCGCCGCAGCTTCCACGTTGCCGCCTCGCATGGCGAGGACGTGCAGAAGTCGATGCATGACAGGCTCTATGTCGATATCGACAAGACATGGGGCCGACTGAATATCGTCAACACCAGCTACACCTCGTTCGAGCTGATCTACAATTTCGTCGGCGCCCGTATCGTTGCCTACGCGCCAGGCCTCTTGTCGTTCATCCACAACCGCCTCGACTACAAAGGCTACATCACCGGTTCCGAAATGGTCGCGCAGTTGATCAGCCAGTGCTCGTGGTTCATCCATGTCATGCCGGCGATTGCGACGCTCAGAGCCAACAGCCAGCGCGTTACCGAGCTCGCCAACGCGATTGAGAACGTCCAGCGCCCGCGGGAATTCTACCAGCAGACCGGCCGATCCGACTTCAGCTACGCGAGCCAGAATCCGGTTTTCGGTCTCACGATCCAGAAGCTGGAACTCGCCCATCAAGGCGAGGACGCCACACCTTTCCTCAGCGCCGCGAACCTCCGTTTCCGCCGCGGCGAATGGACCTTCCTCAAGGGCGAGTCCGGCTGCGGCAAGACTTCGCTGATCAAGGCGATCAATGGCCTCTGGCCCTATGGGCGCGGCACCATCGTGTTCCCGGAAAGCGTGACGAGCTTCTATGCCGCGCAGGAAGTCAAGCTTCAGCAGGTCTCACTGAAGCAGCTCGTTTGCCTGCCGGGCTCAGAGCACGACCACGGCGATATGCAAGTTGCGGCCGCCCTGCACAAGGCCGGCCTCGGCGACTTCATCGAACACCTGGCCGACGAGAGCCGCGAAGGCAAGATCTGGGACCAGGTGCTTTCGGGCGGCCAGAAGCAGAAGCTGGTGGTCGCGCGCATCATCCTGCAGCAGCCCGGGCTTCTCTTCCTCGATGAGGCGACCGGCGCGCTCGACCCCGATGGCAAGATAGCCTTCCACCAGGCGATCAAGGACAATTGTCCGAACGTCACCGTCATCAGCGTCATGCACGAGGCAGTGCCGCCGCGCTCGCTTTCCGGCGAGGAGTTCTATCACAGCGTGGTCGCGATCGCCGACGGCGTCGCCACCAAGAAGCCCCTCGCTCCCAGCCTGCCGCGCGAGCTCACCACGATCCTCACTCAGCCGCCGCGGCCGACCGAGGACAAATGGCTGCGCTTCCGCCGGCTGAAGCAGAAATAGCAATCAGGCCAAGCTTTTACCTGCTTCCATAGCTTGGCTGCTGCGGCTGCCGATCACAGTCTCGCGATCCGGCCTCACCTCACCCGATTTCCGAGCTTTTGACAATTGACTCGGCAAAAAGCGCTCCTATGTTGCGCCCGCTCGCCAAATTCAAACTCGAACCCCGCGAGCAGAAAGGTCAACCCGCCATGCCTGGCGACAGTCACAGTCGAACGCAACCGCCGTCCGCCCTGACGTGACCTGATGGCTCACGTCCTGCCGGACGGCAAGGAGTGAGCCATGAACGAATTCGCACCCGTATCGGACGACGAAGCCGTCGCTGTCGCCCGTGTTCTTGCCAACGATCACGTCGCCGACGTCGTCGAAGCCCTCAACCATGAGCCTCGCGAAACAGCCATCGAGCTGCTCTGCGCCGTGCCGTTCGAGCGGCTGGTCGAGATTTTCGATCAGCCGGAACTCGAAAGCGCTCCGGACCTCGCGGAAGCACTGCCACGCGCCAAGGCGAGCAAGCTTTTGACCGCCATGTCGGTCGACCGCGCGGCCGACATCCTGCGCGAGCTGGATGAACCGGCCCGCTCGGAGTTGCTCGGCGCGCTTGCCCCGCCGCTGCGCGCCACGCTGCTGTCCATCCTCGGATACCCAGAAGGCAGCGCCGCCTCGATCATGACGACCGAATTCGTCAGCGTGCCTTCCGACTGGACCGTCGGCCGCACGCTCGACTACATCCGCAAGGTCGAGCGCACGCGCGAAACCATCTACGCCATCTACATCGTCGATCCGGAGACGCAGCTCCTGCTGCGTTCGACCGGGTTGCGCCGGTTGATCACCGGCAACCCGGAGGATTCGATCCTGTCGGTGGCGCCTGATCGCATGCCGGTGACGGTGACGCCGCTCACCGATCGCGAGAACTTGGCGCAGACCATCTCGAAATACGACCTGCTCGCCTTGCCTGTCGTCGACCAAGGCAGGATCCTCGGCATCGTCACCGTCGACGACATCATCGACACGATGATCGAGGAAACGACCGAGGACGTGCATCGTTTCGGCGGCATGGAGGCGTTGGACGAGCCTTATATGAAGATGGGCTTCCTCGCCATGATCCAGAAGCGCGCCGGCTGGCTCTGCGCGCTGTTCCTCAGCGAGATGCTGACGGCCAACGCCATGCAGTCCTATGAGGGCGAACTGGAGAAGGCGATTGTGCTGACGCTGTTCATTCCGCTGATCATGAGCTCAGGCGGCAATTCCGGCTCGCAGGCGACATCGCTCGTCATCCGCGCGCTGGCGCTGCGTGAAATCGGCCTGCGCGACTGGTGGCGGGTGGCGCTGCGCGAGCTGCCGACCGGGGTGGTGCTCGGCTCGATCCTCGGCGTCGTCGGCATCTGCCGCATCGCGCTCTGGCAGTATTTCGGCTTCTACGACTACGGTCCGCACTGGATGCTGATCGCGGCGACGGTCGGCGCGGCGCTGATCGGCATCGTCACCTTCGGCTCGCTGTCGGGATCGATGCTGCCTTTCGCGCTGAAGCGGATCGGCTTCGACCCGGCAAGCGCCTCTGCGCCGTTCGTCGCTACGCTGGTCGACGTCACCGGGCTGGTAATCTACTTCTCGGTGGCGCTGGTGATCCTGCGCGGCACGCTGCTTTAAAAATCTTGGGGTCGCTGGCGTCGCCAGCGGCCCCAAAGCTGCAATCAAACGCGCTCGCCGTTCTTCACGCGGTAGGTCGGCTTGTACATCGTGACCAGTTCCTCGGCCGCGGTCGGATGCACGGCCATGGTGCGGTCGAAATCGTCCTTGGTCAGCCCCGCCTTCAGCGGGATGCCTAGAAGCTGCGCCATCTCGCCGGCATCGGGACCCAGGATATGAGCGCCGAGCACCTTCCTGGACGCGCCGTCGACCACCAGCTTCATCAGCATCTTCTCGTCGCGGCCGGACAGCGTGTGCCGCATCGGACGGAAGGACGCGCGATAGATCTCGACATCGGGGAAGCGCTTGACCGCGTCGTCCTCCGACAGGCCGACGGTTCCAATCTCCGGCTGGGAGAATACAGCGGTCGGGATGGTGTCGTGATCCGGCGCGGTCGGATTGCCCTTGAAGGCGGTCTCGATGAAGCACATCGCCTCGTGGATAGCGACCGGCGTCAGTTGCACGCGATGGGTGACGTCGCCGATCGCCCAGATGTTGTCGAGGTTGGTGCGCGAATATTGGTCGACCATGATCGCGCCCGTCTTGCTGAGTTCGACGCCGACGCCTTCCAGGCCCATATTCTCGGTGTTGGGAATACGCCCGATCGCCAGCATCACCTGGTCGACCGTCAGGGTCTGGCCAGAAGACAAAAGCACGTCGAGCCTGCCTTCCGGGGTCTTGCGCACCCACTCCGAAACCGCGGGGCAAAGGATCTTGATGCCCTTCTTCTCCATGGTCTCATGCAGCGAGCGGCGCAGATCCATGTCGAAGCGGCTGAGGATTTCCTGGCCGCGATAGACCAGCGTGGTGTCGACGCCCAGCCCATGGAAAATGTTGGCGAATTCGACGGCGATATAGCCGCCGCCCTCGATCATGATCGCCTTTGGCAGTTCCTTGAGATCGAAGGCCTCATTGGAGAAGATGCAGTATTCGTGGCCCGAAAGCGCCGGATGCGGCGCCGGCCTGCCGCCGGTGGCGATCAGGATCTGGTCGGCGCTGACGGTGCGGTCCTCGGCTTGCAGATAGATGCTGTGTGGATCGACCAGCACAGCGCGCGAGTGGAAGGTCTCGCCGCCTGAGCCCTCGACATTCCTCTTGTAGATCGCTTCGAGCCGCGCGATCTCCCTGTCCTTGTTGGCGACCAGCGTCTTCCAGTCGAAGCTCGCCTCGGGCACCGTCCAGCCATAGCCGGCGGCGTCGGTGAAATGCTCGGGAAATTGCGAGGCATAGACATAGAGCTTCTTCGGCACGCAGCCGCGGATGACGCAGGTGCCGCCGAAGCGGTATTCCTCGGCGATGGCCACGCGCTTGCCGAGGGCCGCCGCCACCCGGGCCGCCCTGACCCCACCGGACCCGCCGCCGATGACGAACAGATCATAGTCATAACCGGCCATCGTGGTGGGCTCCTGGGGATGAGAAAGACGGGTCACAGGTAGGCTGCCAAGCGGCAAAAGAAAAGCCCGGGCAAAGCCGGGCTTTGTGGTCCAGCGGCCGACGGCCGGATTGAAGCCGATCAGTTCGCGGAATTGTCGGCGGGCGCCGAGCCATCGGCCGGAGCGGAATTGTCGGCCGGCGCGGTGGCGTCCGGAGCCGGCGCTGCCGGCGCCGCGGCCTTGGCGGCGGCGGCGAGCGTCTCGCCGACCTGCTGCGCGAGATCGCGGGCAACGCCGTTCTGCCAGATGTCGGCCGCCTTCACGAGATCACGCGTCACCGCGGGGCCGCTGTCCAGCAACTTCTTTCCGGAATCGGAGCTGTAGAAGGCGGCGATGTCGTTGAGCTCCTTCTCGGAAAACACCTTGGCATAGGCAAGCGCTGCTTCCTTTTCGAGGTCGGCGCGACGCGATGCCATGCCGAGCGCCTTCTCGGTCACGGTCTTGCCGATCAGCTCCTGCATGTCGGGGTTCTTCTGGATGAGCTGCGACTCCAGCGCGGCAGCGGCCTGCGGCAGGATGTTGTCGAACGAGTCCGTGGCATGGATCGCAGCGACGGCCGCGCGCGCGGCCTTCAGGTGCGACTCGCTGACGTCCTGCGCAAACACCGGCGAGGACAGCGCGAGGACGGCCGAGGCCGCCAGAAACATCGAAAGGCGGCGAACCCGTTTATGCAAGATCATGGTCGATAGAACTCCCTGGTTTTCGGGCGACATGGACGGTCTCGATACCGTCGCCGCCGGCGATGATGGCCGTTGACGCCAGCCCGATGAATAGACCGTGCTCGACAACGCCTGGAATGGCGAAGAGAGCATTCGAAAGCGCTCTTGTATCCGGAATGCGGCCAAAAGATGCATCGAGGATAAAGTGGCCGCCGTCTGTAACAAATGGCTGGCTTCCCGTCATCCTCAATGTAACCGGGCCGGAAAGGCCGAGCCTTGCCGCGGCGGCGCGAACCGCGATCTCGGTGGCGCGCAGGCCGAATTGGTTGACCTCGATCGGCAGCGGGAAGCGGCCGAGGGTCCCGACCAGCTTGGACTTGTCGGCGATCACGATCATGCGCCCGGATGCGGCCGCGACAATCTTCTCGCGCAGCAGCGCGCCGCCGCCGCCCTTGATCAGGGTCAGGTCCGGATCGATCTCGTCGGCGCCGTCGATGGTAAGGTCGAGTTCCGGCGTGTCTTCGAGCGTGGACAGCGGCACACCCAGCTCGCGACAGAGCGCCGCGGTGCGCTCGGAAGTCGGCACGCCGATCACCTTGAGACCGGTCGCAACCTTCTCGGCCAGCAGCCGCACGAACTCTTCCGCCGTGGTGCCGGTGCCGATGCCGAGCCGCATGCCGTCGCCGACATGGGCGAGCGCTGCCCGCGCGGCTTCGACCTTCAACTGCCTTGCATCCATGGGGAGCCCTGATTTCGCCGGTTTCGCGCGCCTCCTAGCATTTTTGCCTGTCCCGTCAAAGGCTCCCTCGTCAAAGGCTCTGTGGACCGATCGAGGCTTCTTGCTTGAACCCTGGCCAGCCTGTATCGGCTGCAGCAATGAGAATTTCGCAGGACCGCCCATGACCCGCCCGATCATTGTCTTCGACCTCGACGGTACGCTGGTCGACACCGCGCCGGACTTGCTCGACAGCCTCAACCACAGCCTGGCGGCGAGTGATCTGGCCGCCGTCGACGAAGCCGGTTTCAGGCGCTTCGTCGGCCATGGCGGCCGCGTCATGATCGAACGCGCGCATGCCGCGCAGAACAAGGCGCTGATGGCCGAAGAGCACGACCGGCTGCTGAAGCTCTTCCTCGACCATTACACGCTGAACATCCCCGGAAAGTCGCGCCCCTACCCCGGCGTGATCGCCGCGCTCGACCGTCTCCAGGCCGCCGGATACCTGATGGCGGTCTGCACCAACAAATACGAAGCCAATTCCGCGACGCTGATCGGCGCGCTTGGCATGTCGGACTATTTTGCCGCGATCTGCGGCCAGGATACGTTTGCCTTCCGCAAGCCCGACCCGCGCCATCTCACCGAGACCATCCGGCTGGCCGGCGGCGATCCGAGCAGCGCCGTGATGGTCGGCGATTCGCAGACCGACATCGACACCGCCAAGGCAGCCGGAATTCCCGTGGTCGCGGTCGATTTCGGCTACACCGACCGTCATGTGAGCGAATTCGAACCAACCCTGGTGATCTCGCATTTCGACACGCTGACGCCGGACTTGGCGGAACGGCTGATGGCGGCGGCGCGCTGAGCCGGCGCCAAATCCCGCCGACGGAAAATCAGAGAAATCAAACCGCGGAATAACCTCGGGACATCGCCTTGACTTCCCGCGCCCGCCTACCTTATATCGCGGCTCGCTTCGGCCTTCGGGCCAAAGGCGGGCGATTAGCTCAGCGGGAGAGCACACCCTTCACACGGGTGGGGTCGTAGGTTCAATCCCTACATCGCCCACCATCTAACCTCCCGAAATGGTTAGATGATTTAGTTTCCAAGCAATTCCTTGAGAATGTCTCCGGGGCGCACTGTCGCGCAGCGATTTTTTGACCTCGGCTCACTGCAGAATCCGGACTGGCTGAACGCCGAGGTTCCAGGTTCTCCTCGATCGTTTGAGCGGCGGCCGTCGGCGCGAAGCGCGGAGCCGTTGGCAATTCGAAAAAATGGAGATGCCATGTCGGTTCGGCGGACGGTCAAGCGTCTTCAAGGAGGCGCCGGGATCGGCATCTCGACAACGAAGGAATGACCGATGAGCAAGAAGATCTTTGTGAGCCTGCCAGTTACCGACGTAATGGCGTCCAGGGCTTTCTACGAATCCCTTGGTTTTAAGAACAATCCTGAATTTCCCGATGAGGCAGCGGCCTGGATGGTGTGGAGTGAAGACATCAACTTCATGCTGCTCAGCCGGGAAAAATGGCAGATGATGACGACGCGCCCGATCCCGCCATCAACGTCGAGCGAGGTGATGTTGGCGCTCTCTCTGGACAGCCGCGACGCCGTCGACGCAATGGCCGCCGCTGCGGCCGCTAACGGCGGCACGGCCGACATCAATCCAGTCGAAGACCATGGGTTCATGTACACTCGCGACCTTGCCGACCCCGATGGTCATGCCGTGGGAGCGATGTGGATGGACGTCTCCGCAATGACTTCGGCGTCGTCATGACGCCTTGACGTTGCCGGACACCAATGCCGCAGGCGCCTAAATCAGCCCCCGTCTCACATTCATGCGCGTTACCCCGGTCACCAGGACTGCGCCGGTCATGAAATAGAGCGTGGCTATGATGTGGCCCTGGTGGAAGTGCAGCCCGGCAAACAAAAGGGCCGTGACCACGGCAAGGAAGGCGATGACGCGGGAGAAGGCATCGGGCATGGGGCGACCTTGTGCAATGTGTTGACTGGCCGCCCTCAATTCGGCCGATCGCTCCATAGATCGGTTTTCGATTTTTCGCAATCAGGCCCAGTGGCGCATCTGTGACCACCTTCACATACGTCAGACAGGGTTTGCGCGCAGATATCGTAACGGGGGCGCCAACGGCTTGGCTGACCTGCAGATCCCGAAGACGGCCTCCGGACTGGATGCAGTTTCGCAGGAAGCAATTTGATCACCTAGCCATTTTCAGATTTGCTGTCTGCGCGCTGGGCACCTCCCACCCAAGCGCGCGGACGGCGTTCTCGAAGGATCGGTCCGTAACCGCCAGTGCGCCCGGTCTCCTTACAGTTTGCCGGCTTATCCGGTTTCGACGTGTCGGGCATGACATTGGAACGTCTGCCAACCACCCGCCGAATTCGGAGAGTCACCGTAGAAGGAGACGACGCTTTGATCGAGCACGCACTTATCCTACAATTTCCGTCTAACCAGAGGCGGAATCGTATCATGGCTACAGACGGCGCGGACGACAGCAACCTGCCGCGCCTGGCGCGCATCGATCCGCGCCACTTCGACCTGCTGTTCGGCGGCTGCAAGCTGGAGCGCTACGCCGCCGGCCAGCATTTGTTCGTCCAAGAGGATGCCTCCGATCGCATCTATGGTGTGATAAGCGGCACGGTCGAGATCTCGATCTATTCGCCGGGCGGGCAGAAGCTGGTGGCCAATATCGAGCTGTCGCGCAGCCTTGTCGGCGAGATCGGGGCACTCGACGGACGCCCGCGCACGGCCACCGCCAGCTGTCTCACGGCATGCGAGCTGGTTTCGCTGAGCCGGACACAGCTCTTTGACCGCATTGAGAAAAACCCGTCTCTCGCGCGAGCGATGATCGAATTGCTGTGCACGCGGCTGCGCTGGGTCAGCGGCGAGTTGGGCGACCAGGCCTTTTTCGGCATCGAGGCCCGGCTGGCGAAGCGGCTGGTGTTCCTGAGCGGGGTCATGGCCGACTCCGCCGGCTGGATTCCGATTTCGCAATCCGAACTCGGCGAATTCCTCGGCGCGACGCGCGAATCCGTCAACAAGACGCTCAACGACTGGCGCAACCGGCAGATGATCGCCATCAAGCGCGGCGGCCTGCGCATCATCAACGCCGCGGCGCTGAACCACATCGCCGAATCGCAGGACGACGACTGAACAGGCTCGGCGACTTCGCCCAAGCAGCAGACAGCCTAAGCGCCCCTGATCACAACCGCGAGATCATGTAGCGCAGCGCCGAGCGGCTCGGCATGAAGAAATAGCCGCCGCCTTTCGTGGTGACGAACTTCGGCACATCCTTGAGCACGGTGACCTTTTCCCAGGACGGGATCGAGAACCGGCCGCCGCCGCCCCTTGCCCCGATTGTCGGATCCGTCTCCCCGACAAGACCCTGGAACGAGCTCGACGAGACCCAGGTCTGCTGGATGAACTCGTATTGGCGCTCGATATCGGCGTTGAGACACATGAAGAGCAGTCCCTTCTCTGTCTTCCCGCTTCTGTCCTTTTTCTCGTAGGTGCGGCCGACGCGCAGGATGCGATGGCGCTTGCCGATCCTGATCTGCGTCTCGCGATCCTCGCCGAGCGAATCGCGCGGGTTGGAACGGCGTATGTGGGAGCCGAGCGGACAGGCGTGCCCCTGCGGATCCTCGGCGCCGAGCGCGAAATCATTGTCGACGCCGCGGCCCGGCCGCCCGTTCGGATTGCGCACGAGCGAGCTGCCGTCCTGCCAGCGGCCGAGCATCTTCGCGGCCACCCAGCGTTGATCGATGGCGGGATCACCGGTCTCATTTGCGGCCTGCGTCGCCGCCCGCCTGCAATAATCGTCAAACAATTCGACATGCTGCTCGAACTGGCGCATGACGAGGAAGGTGCCGTTGCGGCCGAAATCGCGCGGCGGAGGCGGTTGCCCGGGTATCTGGCGGTTGCGCCGCACCTGCGACAGGATGCCGGCGCGGTCCAGCGCCGCCTCGACCGAGGGCGAAGACGGGTAGAAGCCATGCTCGTCGCGATAACCGAACAGGAACTCGCCCGGCGCTAGCAGATGCATGGGCGCGGCTCCCTTGGCGGCGCGCGCCGTACCCCGAACGATCGGTTGCGAGATGCCGTCGACGAAGCCGAAATGCTCGACCGCCCGCTTGCCTTCGCGCTTCACCTTCAGCGGCAGTTCGGCGGTCACCGACATCCCGGCGCCTGCCGTCCGTCGCTTCATGGCCGTGATCTCGGCCTTAAGCGAGGACGGTGTCTCGGCATAGCAGACGATGACGGCATCGACGGGCTTGGCGGAAGACCCCCACTGCCATTTGTCGGGCGCGTCAGGGCCGGTGTCGTTAAGGATGCGGCTGCGCTCGGGCGTGCCCATGCCTTGCCGGAAGGCGACCGGGAACGTGTCCAGCGGTTCGTCGTCGACGCCGCCTTCAAGCCCAAGCCGGCGCAGTCCGTTAGGGCCGAACGCCACCGTCATGGCGCGGCCCGCGGGCACCCCGTCGCCGAAGCTGGTTTTGCCGATGACGAAGTCGAGCCACGCCTTGCGCTTCGCCGCCGGCAGGCCGTCCGGCACCTGGATCGCAAGCATATGCGCGTCGCCGAGCGCGCCGAACGGCCCGAAGAAGATCGACTGGATTTCGCCGGATTCCAGCGCTTCGAGGGGCGACGACGGGGGCTCTGGCAGGCTCTTCGCATCAGCCGGCAGCGCTTTCGGACGCGGCAGGGAACCGAAAAGGCTCAGCCAGTCGCGCGCCTCGTTGCCGGTAGCTGAGGCGATGCCGCGCCTGATCCTGGAGTTGATGCGAATCCGCGTGGTGTTGAGGTGCGGATAGGCGGTGTACCAGAACAGCGTCGGCACCTGCTGGCGCCGCGCCCAGCGCTTGAAGCGATCGCCGTCGCGCGCGCCGTCCAGGAACAGCCAGCGCGTGCGCGGATAGCCGTCGGTGTTGCTCCATACACAGGTCAAGCCGGCCGAGGCCTTGGCGATGAAGTCCTCGAGATAGCTTTCCCAACTGCCTCCGTAATTGGAGAAGAACATCAGCCTGTTGGTGCCGGGCAACAGCACCCAGCGGGCGAAATGAATGGTGTTGATGGTAGCGAGGAAGCCTGGCCTGAACACCTTCTGCGCCGATATCGAGATCAGATAGAAGGAGAGCCGCAGCGCCAGCCGCCGCAAGATGCCCGCCTTCATCGTCGAGATCGCCGTCAGATTGTTCTGCGCGGTGTGGTCCTCATGGGCTAGGATCTTTTCGAGCGCGCCAATCTCGACAGGGGTACTCGCCGGCTGGTCCTTGTCCTCGAGCCGCCGCAACGCCAGGAAGCAAAGCCCGACGAACAGGGCGAGAATGGCCAGCAGACCGAGGACTGAAAGCAGAAGCGAGGTGCCCGCAATCGCGATGTTGGTGAAGGTGATCCCATGCGGGTTTCCGAACACGAGCACATAAGTCATGCGCCAGAAGGCCAGAATGACGATCGCGACGGTGGCGAACATCGCCGGCGTTAGCAGCGTCGTCGTCAGCGCCCGCCACCAGTGGCCGGACGGTCTTTCCAGCAGGCTTTCGGCGGGCTCGAATGCCCAGCCGAATTGCCCGAGGCACCGGACATGGTGGCGCGCCTCGGCAAGCACATCCATCGCATTGCCGGCGCCCGCGCGCGGCTTTTCGACGATCTCACGCACGCTGTCGGCGAGCTTGGCCTCGGCCAGGATCCGCCGCACGGAATGTCCCGGCGTGCCGGAGAAAACCAGCCCGGCGGCGCTGCCGAAAGACGGCGATATCTCGATGTGCTTCCTCTTCAGGAAGTCTTCCAGCGAACCGCCATCCGGGAGGCCGCAGACATCCCTGAAGATCGGCCGCAGCCGGTGACCGATCGCCTGCGCTATGGCGGCAATGACATCGTCGGTGCTGCCGTCGCCGGAGATTTCCAGCACCAGCGCGCCGGTCTCGGTCCCCGATTTTTCGTCTTTGCCGGTAGGAGCGACGGCCAGGCTGGTGAAATGGATGGTGCCGACCTTGTCGAGCGCGGCCCTGATCTCGCCGATCGCCGGATTGCCAAGATCCGCGACCTTGTCGCGCACCGCATCGAGCGGCATCGGTCGGGTGATCGGGCACACCACGGTCACCATCGACTGCTCGGCTGTGCGGCAAAGCGGCGAGCGCTCGAAATCGACCTTGAGGCTTGCCGGGTAGGCGCCGACATTGACCATCTTGCCGGCCCTGCCCCGCGCGCGGGTCAGCTTCGGTTTGCTGAACAGGGCGCGGATGCATTCACCGATCTGAATGCGGGCGATTTCGGCGCCGATGCACAAATGGATGCCGTAACCGAACACCATGTAGTCGCGATGCGGGCGCGACGTATCGAACGCGTTCGGCCGCTGTACGATCTCCGGATCGAACATCGCCGAGAGTGTCGCCGGCATGACGACCGTTCCGGCTTTGACCACGCGCTCGCGACGGGTGCCCTTGCCGATGACCGCGTCACGCCTGGTGTAGCGCCAGGGTCCGATCCAGATCGGCTTGAAGCGCATGGCTTCCATGATCGCCCGGTCGAGCTTGCCGGTATCGCCGGCGCCGAGGGCCTCATCCACGGCCTGCCGTGCATCGGTTCGCGACAGGATCACATCCAGGCAATTGCTGCCGGCGAGCACATTGGTCGGCACGAAGCCGGCGACCATGCCGAGCATGATGGAATGGATGTCGGGCAGCGACAGGCGTCCCTGGTCCATTAACGCAACCAAGCGGGCAAGCGGCCTGTCATCCTTGTCCGCCTTTTCCCGGACCGCGGCGATCGAGCGGTCGATAATTTTGATCAGGCGATCTCCCCCGACCACGGCAAGCTGGCGCGTGGTGGGATTTGCCGTCGGATCGGAAAAGAACAGCGCGCTGAGCGCGATCGACCAGTCGGCGAATTCGGTCTCATCGTCGATCTGAAGGCCGAAATAATCACGGCAGATGCGCACCGGAACGATCTTCATCAAGCCTGCAATGGCATCGAAGCCGGGGCTGGCGCGGGTCATGATCTCGCGCGAATGGCGCTCGGCGATCGGCCTGACGGTTGCTTCGACCTCCGCCGGTGGGAACGCGCTCAGCACGGCCGATTTCATCTGCCGGTATGCAGCGCCATCCTGCATGCCGAGAATGAAATTCGAGCCCCGGGCCAACTCGGCCATTTCCGGCCCGTAAGGCGTCTCGAACTCGTCGCCGCGCTCCAATATGTCGCGCACATCCGCGCCCTTGGTGACGAGCAGGAAATTGCCGAAGCCGGGATTCGGCCAGAAGCGGCGCAGCAGCGCCAGCAGCCAGCGCGGATCGCCGAGAAGAAAGCCGGCGACACGCGAGGCGATGCCGCCCTTGGAACGCAGCCGATAGATGTCAAACGGCGGCATTTCGGCGACGGGACGCTGGCTCTTCTGGGCGGCCCGGACAGCGTCGAAGTACTTCAGTGTGATCATGCGCGTTCAAGCCCCCCGGCTGTCCACGTCAATGCAATGCCGGCACCGTCTGGCCTAGGTTTGCATCGGTCCGGCGTATGTGAATTCGCTCACAGTCATCTGTTGTCGGCCCGGCAATCATGCGGCTGACTTGGCCCGATCGAAATTGGCGATCAGGAAATTGTTCTTGGCCGGGTCAACGAACGGTATCCAGCGTATCCTCTGCTCGGAAAAGTCAGGATGCCGAGTCATGAAAATCGCAAGCTCGCGCTCTGCCTCGTCATGCCTGCCGCTCCTGATCAGGGCGCCTATCTTCAGGAACCTGGCGTAGAAGTAACTTGGCGACAGGTTGAGCGAGCGCTCGGCTGTGGCGATCGCGGCCGGCCAGTCCTCGACGAAGCAATAGGCGGCGGCCAGTTCGCCCAGATTATGGAAGCGATAGAGGTCGAACGGGCTCAACCGCTCGGTATCGAGGAAGAACGGGATCGCGCCGGCCGCGTCGCCAAGCAAAAGGCGCGCGCTGCCCATGGCCGAGCGGGCGAAGGCGAAGCTCGGATTGATGTGGATCGCCTCGGCAAGGTGCTCGGCCGCCAATGCCGGCAGGCCGCGCATGATGTCGGCCGCGCCAAGATAGGCATGCGGGCGCGCGTCGAGGCTGTCCATCAGCAGCGCCTTGCGCGCAAGCTCCTCTACCTTTTCCAGGTCGTCGCTGTCGCCGAAACGCAGCCAGGCCCGCCAGAAATACCACCAGGCCAGTTCGTTGAGCACGGCGCTCGAGTTCGGATCGTCCCGGTAGGCTCTGTCGAAGAAGTCGAGCGCGATGTCGGTGTCGCGGCGTGTGCGCCTGTTCATGTGCCAGCGGCCGCGCCTGACCAGTTGCCAGGTCTCAAGGCTCTCCCACGGCACCTGGAAGGTGCGCGCCTGCTCGGCGCGATCGACCTCCTTGTCGAGGATGGAAACGATCTCGCTGCCGACCTGATCGCGCAGCCTGAAGATGTCGACCAGATCGCGGTCGAAGCGTTGCGACCAGACCAGGCGCCCGTTCGAGGTGTCTGTGAGCGATGCGTTGAGACGGATATGCCTGTCGTGGCGCGCCAGCGTGCCGCTGACGATGTAGCGCGCGCCAAGCGCATTGCCGATGAGTCTTGTGCCCAGGCTGTCGTCGCGAAACTGAAAGCTGGATCCCTTGGCGATGACCGAAAGCCAGCGCGTGTGGGAAAGACCGTAGATGATGTCCTCGGCAATGCCGTCGGCCATATAGCCGACGTCCGGTTCGCTTCCATTGCCCTGGAACGGCAGCACCGCGATTGCCGGTGGGCCCTTGGGGACGGGTTTGTAATGGCCGGGCGCGGCCGGGATAGAAGCGAAGGAGGCCGGCGTGGCAAGCCCGTTGCCGCCGCGGCCCGCGATCAGGACCCGCACCGGCAGGGCGATGTTCTTCAGGCTGAACTCGCCAAGATCGGTAAACACCGCTGCTGTCTTGTCCTTCACGTGATGCCAGGTCGTCGCCGAGATTGCGACGCCGTCGTGGGGCGCGAACTCCTGAAGCCGGGCGGCGATGTTGACGTCGTCGCCGTAGAGACGGCCCTCGCGCACAATCACATCGCCGGTATTGATTCCGGCGCGAAACGGCATGCGCATGCTCTCGGCAACCGCGGCATTCAGCGCTGCGATCCGCGCCTGGAAATCGAAGGCCGCCCGCAAGGCTTCGATCGGATTGCCGAATTCGGCCATGATGCTGTCGCCGGCATCGCCGAAGGTGCGCCCGCCAAATGCGCCGCAACTGCCGGCGATGATGTCGCGCCTCTCCTCGAACGCGGCAACGGCGAGCTCGTCGTCGATGCCCATCAGCCGCGAGAATCCGACGGCGTCGATCGAAATGATTGTCGCAAGCTGACGGGTGTAATTCCGTTCAGCCATGATCGAGCCCCCAGTCCCCGCTTACAGTCCAAAACGGGCGACCTGCGCTCAAAAAGAAACGCGTCGCCGTCTGCCGATGGATATCCCCGGCAGGTCCGGCGCGCAGTTGCCACCCTGTTATGACCAGAATTCTATCAGGGTCTTGCCGAAAGCTCTACCAAGAACAGCTAATATGGCGAATGCCCTGCCCGGCGCATGGTTAGTCATTCGTTATATCGGAAGGCACATCCGCATCGTGCCGTTACCAATTGAAATCACCCGATTTTCTGTCCTCAGGCAATGTTGGATTTCGCTGCTCTCAGCCGAAGATCGGCCATGTCGAGCCAGACGCTTCACAATACGATATTTTCACGCTACGGAACCAACATGCCCGCGTGCTGGTTTCTGACGGCACCCAGGCCCATATGAAACTTGGCCAATTACGCGATTTGAGGGTCTCATGCGCACTGTTGTTTTAGCAGCCGGTATCGCGGCCTTCCTTGCCGGCGGATCGGCCTTTGCGGCGGACGACCAGCCACTGCCGCCGCAAAATGCCAAGAAGCTGTCGGAGATCATTGCCAAGGTCGAGCACCGCACCGACTTCCGCTATGTGAAGGAGGTCGATTGGGATAGCGACGGCTACACCATCACCTACTACACCACTGACAAGGCCAAGGTCCAAATCACCTACGACCCGGTGACCGGCGAGCCCAAATAGGCCGCGTCGCCTCCCCGCCTTACGCTCCGCCCCGTCTACTGAAGCACATAGGCCCCCGCCCGGTTTCACACACTGTGCCTTGGCGCTGGACGCTCCGGTGCCAGCGCAAAGAACCGGCGCGATGGGCCGCCCTTGCATCGTCACAACTTTGGTGGCTGACTGCCCCTCACTGATTGCGGGCACGGGGGTGCATGGCAATGATCGGCCACGTCCTGAAGCGCATCCTGATGGTGCTCGTCGGCTATCTGGTCGCGGTTCTTGCCGGGTTAATCGCAGTGGTGGCGATCTACGCGATATTGAGCTCGCTGCCCAATGTGCCGGGCTACTTCGGACTTATGGAATTCACCCCCGTCGCCGTGCTGGTCGTGCCGCCGCTCGGCATGTTCGTCTACTTCCTGACGATCGTCCTGACGGGGATGCAGACGCTGGTCTTCGCTTTGATCGCCGAGTTTTTTTCGCTGCGCAGCTTCTGGCTGCACATGATCTTCGGCGCCGCCGCCGCGGCTGCCGGTTTCCTGTTGATATGGCCTGACGCCGATGATCCGGAACGCTGGGCCGACATGGGCATCATAGCGAGCGCCGGCCTCGTGGCCGGCCTAATCTACTGGCTGATTGCCGGGCGCGACGCCGGCTTCCGCCGGCCGCTCATCAAAGCAATTCCAGGAAAAGTATGAAGCCGCCAGGCCGGGCGGCATCGCCGTAGCCTTCCGTCCGGAATTGCTTGAAGTTACAGCGCTCAGCTTGACGGCGTGCGCACCGCTTCGGTCGCGTCCAGCGCCTGCATCAGCTTGGAATCGCGGTCATAGACGTCGTCGAAATACTCGACCTTGCCGGACATATCAGGCCAGGCGGTGAAATAGGCGACATAGACCGGAATGACGCGCGTGACATTCTCGGTCGAATGGCCGTGCTTCAGCTTCTCGGCAATGTCGTCGACAGAGGTTCCAAGCACTGCGGCGGCCATGCCGCGCGGATCCTGCAGCCGGACGCAGCCATGGCTGAGCGCCCGCATGTCGCGCGCGAAGAAAGACTTCTGCGGCGTGTCGTGCATATAGATGGCGTGCTTGTTGGGGAAGAGTATCTTCAATTCGCCCAGCGCATTGGCCTCGCTCGGCTGCTGACGCACGCTGAATGGGATTTTAGAGCCATAGGCGCCCCAGTCCACCTCTGACGACGGGATCTGCCTGCCGCGCGAATCCGTCACCTCATAGCCGGCGCGATCGAGATAGCCGGGATCGCTGCGCAGTCTCGGCAGCATCTCGTTGACGATAATCGACTGCGGCACGCCCCAATAGGGATGGAAGTCGACCTGCTTGATCTGGTCGTAGAAGAAGGCGGTCTGGTTGGTGACCCGGCCGATGACGACGCGGGTCTTCAGCTTCTCCTCGCCACTGTCGATATAGCTGGCGGTGAAGGCGGGCTGGTTGATGAAGACGCGCGGACTGCCGAGATCGGAGGGCATCCAACGCAGCTCCTCGAGCGCCACCTTGACCTTCTCGATCCTGTCGGCCTTCGAAGCGCCGGCCAGCGAAGCCACCGTCCGCGGCCCGATGACGCCATCGCCCTTCATCCCTTCCCGCTGCTGCACCGCCTTGATCACCGGCACCAGCTCGGGTTCGTAGACTTCGCTCTTGCCAAGCCTTGCAAGAACCTCGCCGTAATTGCCGCCCATATCGTCATCGAGATTGCGGGCAATCAGCGTCAGCAATTTGGGCAGTTCCGGGCTGCTCTCACCCGGCTTGAGCAACAGCTTGGGATCGACGACGATCTCGTTTTCCTCGCTGGCCTCGAGCGCTTCCAGTTCTACGCGCAGCGCCTGGTATTCCGGATTCTGTGGATGCCGCGACTCCAGATAGGTGCGGACCTCCTGGGTATGCGCCAGCGTCTTCAGCGCACCTTCCAGATCGAACGGCTTGGCCGGAAAATCATAATAGCCGGTCATCCGGTTGGGATCGACGCGGCCGCTCTGGGCATCATGGGCATAGCGCAGCACGCGCGCCGAGAGCGCCATCTCGAACCGAACCAGTTCCCTGGTCCGCTCTTCAGGCGTGGCGGAAGTCGCGGCCGCCGGAATGTCGACGGAGTAGTCGACCGGCGTCAAACCGTAGCTCGCCGCCTCGCCAAGCACCCGCACCGCATCCTGCGCCCTGCTGTTGGGGGCGTTGTCGCTCACCCAGATGAAATCCGGATTGGCCGAGTAATAGGCGATCAGCGCCTTGGCAATGTCGGGCTCGGCGAACAGCTCGTAGTCGGTCAGGCCGGCAACCGCATCGCGGAACGCGGTGCTCGTCACTGCCGGCACGAAGGCGGCATCCTGCGCCGTTGCGGGCGGCGTCGCAGGCACCAGCGACTTGAAGTCGACGCGCACGAGCTTGTCGGCCCGGTAGGTGTTGTAGGTCGGGCTGCTGATTCGGGCGCCGCCCCCACCCTCACCTGGCGTTGCCGGCCGTATCTTGCGTGGCTTCGGCGGCGGCGGAAATTCGCCTTGCGGGTTGTGCCGGATGCCGCCGCCGAACAGCATGTCGAACAGCCCCTGCGCGCTGGCCGGCTGCTGCCCAAGAGCTATCGTTGCCGCGACCGCGATCGGCAGGACGGCCTTTTTGTTCCCGAAGATTCTCATGCTTCACCCGCACCGGTTGTGGCCGGTTCCCGTTCCGCGCCGCTGGACGGTCCCGCCCTCCGCATGGCGGATCTATGACGTGACTATACCGATTCATACCGATTTCGTTAAGCTTCCATAAATTTTCGAAGCCGTGTTGCAGAACAGTTTCACATCATCGTGAGGCTAGGAGCAGCGTTCGCCCCGGCCTCGAAAACAATCAGGCGTTGGCGGCGCCCTCGCCTGACCCGCGTGACAAACACCAGGCTTTGTGATCGAAATTCTGGCGGTCGCAGCAAAGGTGGCCGGGAGGATTTGCCGTGAAGAAAGGGTATCGCCAGCTTCTCGACGAGGCGAATGCCGAGATCGAGGTCGTGTCGCCGGAGGAGGCAGCGGGGCTGCTGGAGGATGAGGACACGATCTTCGTCGACCTGCGCGACCCGCGCGAGGTCGAGCGCGACGGCAAGATCCCCGGCGCCAAGCATGTGACGCGCGGCATGCTGGAATTCTGGATCGATCCCGAAAGCCCCTACCACAAGCCGTTCTTCGCTTCGGGAAAGACCTTCGTCTTCTTCTGCGCCGGCGGCTGGCGCTCGGCTTTAGCGACCAAGACGGCGCAGGACATGGGCCTGACTCCGGTCAAACATATCCTCGGCGGCTACACCGCCTGGAAGGCGGCCGGCCTGCCGGTCGAGCCGGGGCAGAAGAAGCCGGACTGATAGGCTGATCAGTGCAGGATCGCTTCGCGCTGCTCGGTCACGAAGCCAACCGCGCGTGCAACGACATTCCTGTCGGCGAGGATGCGGCGGTGGCCGAGCCCATCGGCCCAGTGCAGGTGGACGTGCTCGCCGGCGCCCGCGTAACGCCTGGCATGGTCGGCGTGGACCTCGCGATCGTCCGGTGCGTGGATGATCAGCGTCGGCACCGACGCCTCGGCCAGTTGGCGGTCGCCGGTGAATTCGCTGAGCGGCCGGCCCGAAAGGTGTTTCACCCTGTCCGCCATCGCGACGCGAGAACGCGGCCCGACATTGAGCCTGTGGCTGAAATCGTCGAAGATTGCCGGCAGCGAGCTCGGCGCGGCAATCAAGACCAGCTTCTGCACCTTGAGCGGCGGCATGCCCTTGACCGACGCGGCGACGGCATTGGCGGCAACCGCGCCGCCGAAGGAGTGGCCGACCACGGCGGCAAAGGGACCGAACCATTCGCCTGTGACACGCACCGCTTCCACCGCATTCACCATGTTGAGATGGCGGCCGAGCGAGTGGCCATGCCCTGGCAGGTCGAGTGAGACGACCTTGTATCCGGCGCCGCGAAACCCTTCGATCAAGGCGCGCATATATTCGGTGCGCGAGCGCCAGCCATGGATGACGAGCACGGTGCCGCGCGGCTCCCTGCCCGGCTCCGGCCGGAATTCGTGCACGGCCACGCAATCCGTCGTTGTCTTCAGCCGGTGATGGCGCGCCTCGGCCATGAAAGCTGATGCGCGTTCGACGGCCCGCCGTTCGCCGTCGCTCAACGCCTTTACGCTGGGTGTCCGGCAAAACAATTCGAACGCGGCGCGACCGCTGAGACGCGGCGCGACATGCTCGGCCGCGCCAAAAACGCCCCGGATGACCTTCATTCCAAATGATGCCATATTGGCAGTCCATCCATTCGTTCAAGCATGAACATAATAGTTCAAACATGAACATTAAGCAAGAGCTGCCCTGGGATAACCCGCGTTTTCGCAACTGGGTCGCGGTGGCGCGCGCCTGCCATGTGCTGGAGCGCACGCTTGCCGTGAAGCTGGCGCCGCTCGACCTCAAGCCGGCGCAGCTCGACGTGCTGATGAACCTCTACCGCCATCCCGGCATGTCGCAGCACGACCTTGCCCGCAAGCTCCTGGTCGGCCGCTCCAACATCACGATGCTGTTGCCGCAGCTCGAGGGGCGCGGCCTGCTGCGGCGCGAAGGCGACGAGAAGGACAAGCGCGTGCTGCGGCTGAACCTCACCGAGGCGGGCGAGGCCCTGCTGATGAAGGCGTTGAAAGTTCACATGGCGCTGATCGAGAAGGCGATGAGCCAGTCGACGCCGGAGCAATGCGACATGATCGGCGAGCAGATGCGCAAGATCGCCGACGTCCTGAAGGAAGCCTGAGCGGGCTTCCAGTCACCACATGGTTTTCTTTGCTCTTTCCGGCCATTCCTGGTCGTACTTCTGGCCGTCGATGCTCTTGCGGCTGGTGACCTCCAGGATCTGGCCGGGCGTCGGCAGCGACTTCGGATCGACATGCCTGGCCGGGTTCCAGAGTTCCGAGCGCACGATGGCCCGGGCGCACTGGAAATAGACCGTGTCGACAGCGATGACGGTGACCGAGCGGGCGGGCTTGCCGTCGACCATGAAGGACGCGCAAAGCTCGGCATCGGTGGTGATATGCGCGCGGCCGTTGACGCGCAGCGTGGTGCCCGAGCCCGGCACCAGGAAGAGCAGTCCCACGCGCGGATCGCGAATGATGTTCCTCAGCGAATCGGCGCGGTTGTTGCCGCGCCTGTCCGGCATCATCAGCGTCTTGTCGTCGACGAGGCGCACGAAGCCGGCGAGATCCCCGCGCGGCGAGCAGTCGAGCCCCTCCGGCCCGTTGGTCGCCAGCGCCACGAAGGGCGAGGCCTCGATGAAGGCGGCATATTCGGGAATTACATGGTCGAGTTCCTTGACGACCGAGGCCTCGCCCGGCAGCCCGTAGAGAGCCTCCAGCTGTTCGACCGATGTGATGCGCGACATTCTTCGCCTCCTGACTTTTTGCCGGCGCTACTCCATGTCCATGACGCCTTGACGACAGCCGGCTGCCCACATTGGATTGCTACCCGCACAGCTAGCGGTCTCGGCTCAGCCCCTTCTCGGCTAACTCGGCAAGGTAGGCGTTCCAGCGCTCATCCTTTTCGTGGCCGAGCGTATGCAGATAGTTCCAGGTGAAGATGCCGGTATCATGGAAATCGTCGAAGGTGATGCGCACCGCGTAGTTCCCGACCGGCTCGATCTTGAGGATCGCGACATTGCGCTTGCCGGGGACCGTCACCCGCTGCTCCAGCGAATGGCCCTGCACTTCCGCCGATGGCGAAGCCACGCGCAGAAACTCCGCCGGCAATTCGAACGGCTGATGGCCGGGAAAGGTGACGGTCAAGAGCTTGCGGTCTTTCGAGACCCTGAGTTCCTTTGGCGCGGTCATGACTGGTCCTGTCTAGAGACGGATGATTTCAGGTCGAATCGACCTGAAATCTGAATCCGTCTCTAAGTCAAAGAGATAGAGCATGATGTCGTCCGAAAAAACCGCTTCACACTTTTCGGCATCATGCTCTGGGTTGCACCCTTCCCTACGCCGCTTCGCGCGATGCGGAAAGGCACTTGAGGCCAGCCGACATACGATGTCGGTCGGGGAATGTTACCAAAGACCGAGAGCTTCTATCTTGAATGCGGCATTGGATCGTATCACATAGCCGTATATAACGACGCCGCTCAGGCCACGGGAAACGCTTGCAATGGACATGATCGACCCCTTCGGTCGCACGATCAGCTATCTGCGCGTATCGGTCACCGACCGCTGCGATTTCCGCTGCACCTATTGCATGGCCGAGGACATGACCTTCCTGCCGAAGAAGGATCTGCTGTCGCTCGAGGAGCTCGACCGGCTCTGCACCGTCTTCGTCGAAAAGGGCGTGAAGAAGCTCAGGCTGACCGGCGGCGAGCCGCTGGTGCGCAAGAACATCATGCATCTGGTGCGCCAGCTCTCGCGGCATCTCCAAAGCGGCGCGCTGGACGAGCTGACGCTGACCACCAACGGTTCGCAGCTTTCGCGCTTCGCCGCCGAGCTCGCCGACTGCGGCGTCAAACGCATCAATGTCTCGCTCGATACGCTCGATGCCGAAAAATTTCAAAAGATCACGCGCTGGGGCAATGTCGGCAAGGTGATGGAAGGCATCGATGCCGCTCAGAAGGCGGGGCTGAAGATCAAGCTCAATGCGGTCGCGCTGCGCGACTTCAACGATGCCGAGATCCCGGAGCTGATGCGCTGGGCGCATGGCCGCGGCATGGACCTCACCCTCATCGAGACGATGCCGATGGGCGAGATCGAGGCCGACCGCACCGACCAGTATCTGCCGCTGTCGATGCTGCGCGCCTCGCTGGAGCGCCAGTTCACGCTCTCGGACATTCCCTACAAGACCGGCGGCCCTGCCCGCTACGTCCATGTCGCCGAGACCGGCGGGCGGCTCGGCTTCATAACGCCGATGACGCATAATTTCTGCGAAAGCTGCAACCGCGTGCGGCTGACCTGCACCGGCACGCTCTATATGTGCCTCGGCCAGGAGGACGCCGCGGATCTGAGGGCACCGTTGCGCGCCTCCGAAGGCAACGAACTGCTCGACGCGGCCATCGACGAGGCCATCGGCCGCAAGCCCAAGGGCCATGATTTCATCATCGACCGCCGCACCAGCCGTCCTTCAGTGTCGCGGCATATGAGCGTCACCGGCGGCTGATTTTTTCAACGGCTTGATGCATGATCGCCTTTGGTCAGAGGCCAAAGGGGGGAATATGCAGAACCTTCGGCGCATCGGCTTGTTTTCCGCGCTTCTGTTCTTGACGACAACGGCGCTGGCCAAGCCGTTCACCTATGTCAACGCGCGCTTCGGCACCGTGTGCACTTTCCCGGACCAGATTTTCACGGAGCGCATGCCGGAGCCGGAAAACGGCGACGGCCTGGAGTGGCACAGCGCCGACGGCGCCAGCGTGGCCTGTTACGGCAGCTACAATGCACTCGACGACACGCCCAAGAGCCTCGTCGAGAACGAAAAAGCCAGCCCGGAGCCAGGTGAAGAAGTCACCTACGGCAAGGCCGGCAAGAACTGGGCGGTGCTGTCGGGTACGAAAGGCGACAAGATCTTCTATCGGCGGTCCGTGTTCGGCAAGGAGGACGTGATCCACAGCGTGTTCATCGAGTATCCGGCGGCGCTCAAGGCGAAATACGACCCGCTGGTCGGCACCATCGCCGGCAGCTTGCACGAGGCGTCCGGGCCAAACTCGAAATAAACCCTCCGCGCGATCCTCCGCCCGATTTACCGCCGGCCTTTTCCGGCCTAGCCTTCGAGCGCGATTTTCGCTCTAGGGGGAGTGCACATGCGCACAATCATGCTTTCACTTGCAATGCTTGGGATTGCTTCCATGCCGGCCGCGGCTCAGTCGATCGGCGGCACCTACACGGTCGCCGGCACCAATTTCGATGGTTCGAAATATGGTGGCGAGGCAACCATCACGCTGACCAGCGACACGACCTGCACGATCCACTGGGAAACCGGCGGCTCGACTTCGGACGGCATCTGCATGCGGAACGACAATGCGTTTTCCGCCGGCTATGCGATGGGCAAGGAAGTCGGTCTCGTCGTCTACAAGATCGAGAAGGACGGTTCCCTCCACGGGCTGTGGACCATCGCCGGCCAGAACGGCAACGGCACCGAAGTGCTGACGCCGAAGTAAGTCTTCGAAACCTCGGCAAATCGTTCTCATGGGCCATGCAGAAATTCGTGGCCCATTTCTTTGCCGTTGCTGTTTTCCGGTCGCCTGCTACAGGCTTGGTTGAAATAAACCCGGAAACGCCTTTGCCTCTCTCGCCAAACCTGCGCGGCGCGCTGTTCATGATCGTGGCCATGGTCGGCTTCACCTTGAACGATGCGATTACCAAATTTTCCTCCGAATCGATGAACATGGCGCAGGTCATGCTGGTGCGCGGCGCCTTCGCGTCCTTCTTCGTCGGCCTGCTTGCCTGGCGGCGCGGCGCGCTGGTCAATCCGGCCGCCATGCTGCAGCCGATGGTGGCCATGCGCGTGGCCGGCGAAGCCGGCGCCACGGTGTCGTTCCTGATCGCGCTTGCGCATCTGCCGATCGGCAATGTCTCCGCCGTCATGCAGGCTTTGCCGCTGGCGGTCACCATGGGCGCGGCTTTGGTGTTCGGCGAAAGTGTCGGCTGGCGACGCTGGACCGCTATTGTCGCCGGCTTCGTCGGCGTGCTCATCATCGTGCGGCCGGGTTTCGAAGGGTTCAGCGTCTATTCCCTGGTGGCCTTGGCCAGCGTCGCCTGCTGCGCGGTGCGCGACCTTTCCACCAAGCGCATCCCACACGCGATCCCGACCATGCTGGTGTCGACGGCGACCGCGCTTGCCATGACCGTGCTGGGTGCGCTGCTCTTGTCGCCGATGGGCGGCTGGACACCGATGAGCGGCCGCTCGACCATGCTTCTGGCGCTCGCGGCGGTGCTGGTGCTCATCGGCTATCAGTTCATCATCATGGCGATGCGCGCGGGCGACATCTCCTTCATCGCGCCGTTCCGCTACACTGCCCTGCTCTGGTCGATCCTGCTCGGCCTCGTCATTTTCGGCGATGTTCCCGACCTACCGATGATCGTCGGCGCGGCCATCATCATCGGCTCCGGCCTCTATGCGCTCTATCGCGAGCGCGTCGTCGGCAGGCAGCAGCCTGCCTCTGAAAGCGCTGGACCCGACATGGCGCCGGACGGCATATAGTCCGATGGACGGAAATGTTGCGGGGATCATTCTGGCGGGAGGCCAGGCGCGTCGAATGGGCGGCGGCGACAAGCCGCTGCTTTCATTGGGTAAAGCCAGGTTGATCGACCATGTCGCCGCGCGATTGAAGCCCCAGGTCGCGACGCTCGGGATCAACGCGAACGGCGATCCTGCGCAGTTTGCCGGCATGGGGTTGCCGGTGATCGAGGACACGGTGCCGGGCCATGCCGGACCGCTGGCGGGCATCCTCGCCGGCCTCGAATGGGCGGCCAAGCAGACAGGCTGCCGGTGGCTGGCGAGCGCCGCCGGCGATACACCATTCTTCCCCGACAACCTCGTCGAGCGCCTCGCGGCTGCAACCAGCGAGCGGCCAGGCGCGATTGCCGTCGCCAGTTCGGGCGGCAGGTGGCACCCGACCTTCGCGCTCTGGCCGCTCGGCCTGCGCGACGCCCTGCGTCATTTCCTGGTCGACGAGGACAACCGGCGGATTTCAGCCTTCATGGAGCGCCATGGCCATGTCGAGGTCGAATTCCCGATGATCGAAGCGGGCGGCCAAAAGATCGACCCATTCTTCAACGTCAACACACCGGACGACCTTGCGGTGGCGGAGCGTCTGTTGCAAAGCCTCAGGCCATGAGACGCGTATTCGGCATCACTGGCTGGAAGAATTCCGGCAAGACGACCCTGACGGAAAAGCTGGTCACCGAGTTGGTCGCGCGCGGCTGGACGGTTTCGACGGTGAAGCACGCGCACCATGACTTCGACATCGACAAGCCGGGAGCCGACAGCTTCCGCCATCGGCAGGCAGGCGCCACCGAGGTCGCAATCATTTCCGGCCGGCGCTGGGCGCTGATGCACGAATTGCGGAGCGAGGACGAACCGACGCTGGACGACATCCTGGCGCGGCTGTCGCCGTCGGACATCGTGCTGGTCGAAGGCTACAAGCGCGAAGCGCACAAGAAGATCGAGGCAAGGCGGCTCGAAGCCAAGGACCGGACGCCGCTTTCGGCCAACGATCCCAATATCGTCGCGGTCGCCGCCGACTTTGCGGTCGAGGGCGAAGACCTGCCGGTTTTCGACCTCAACGACGCCAAATCGATAGCCGACTTTGTCGAGCGCAGCACGGGTCTCGTGGCTCAAACCGAGTAACGCAGCGGCACGTCTCGATTGTCGCTTGCCGTTGATTTGCAGTTGCTTTTTTCTCGCAAAGAGTGGGAGTATCCGCCTCAGCGGGCGGTAAAGAAGCTCCGCCCACAAGAGCCGCACGGGACAGCGGCCATGACAATATGAGAGGATTATCATGCGTATTGCACTGCGTATCGCGCTTGCCGCTTCGGCCGCGCTGCTGACACTCGGCGTCGCCCAGGCTCAGGAAAAGACTCTGAGGATCGGCACTGAAGGCGCGTACCCGCCCTTCAACAACCTGACCTCGGACGGCCAGTTGGTCGGCTTCGACATCGATATCGCCAAGGCGCTCTGCGACGAGATGAAGGTGAAGTGCACCTTCGTCGCGCAGGACTGGGACGGCATCATCCCGGCGCTCCAGGCCGGCAAGTTCGACGCCATCGTCGCCTCGATGTCGATCACGCCCGAGCGCCAGGAAAAGGTCGACTTCACCCACAAATACTACAACACCCCCTCGGCCATCGCCGTGCCGAAGGATTCGCCGCTCAAGGGCGTGACCAAGGAAGACCTCGCCGGCAAGAGCATCGGCGTCGCCACCACGACCACGCATTACAACTACGCTTCCAAGACCTACACGGACAGCACCATCAAGGGCTATCCGAGCAGCCCCGAGGAGCAGGCCGACCTCGCCAATGGCCGTCTCGATGCCATCGAGGACGACATCGTCGTGTTGCAGCAATGGCTGGATACGCCGGACGGCGCCTGCTGCAAGATTCTCGGCCAGCCCTCGCCGCAGCCGGTCGAGATCTTCGGACCGGGCGCCGGCATTGCCGTGCGCAAGGGCGAGACCGATCTGGTCAACAAGCTGAACGAAGCGATCGATACTATCCGCAAGAACGGAAAGTACAAGGAAATCAACGACAAGTACTTCAAGTTCGACGTCTACGGCGCCGAATCCTGATCGTTACGCCAAGGGCGGTGAGGCACCCCTCGCCGCCCTCCTCTTCTCCCGGGATCGCCACGGAGACACGACCCGTCAATGCCGGCCCAAAGCATTTGGACACTTCTCAGCTGGGGACCGGACGGCTGGAGTGACGACATTGCGTCTGGCGTTCTGGTTACCATCGTGCTGGCGCTCGCCACACTGCCGATCGGCCTGACGATCGGATTTTTCGTCGCCTTCGCCAAGCAGCATGAAGAGCCCTCGCTGCGGCTCGCCGCCAACATCTACACCACGGTTTTCCGTGGCCTGCCGGAGCTGGTCACGCTCTTCCTGTTCTTCTTCGGCATGCCGCTTCTGCTGCAATATTTGGTGCGGCTGTTCAATCCGAATGCCACGATCGACGTCAACAGCTTCATCGCTGGCATGATCGTGCTGTCGCTGATCTTCTCCTCCTATGCCAGCGAGGTCTTTCTTTCCGCGTTCCGCGCCATTCCGAAAGGCCAGTATGAGGGCGGCTACGCCATCGGCCTGTCGAAATGGCAGACGATGCGGCTGATCATCCTGCCGCAGCTGATACGCATCGCCTTCCCCGGCCTCGAGAATTGCTGGCTGAGCCTGCTGAAGGACACCTCGCTGGTCTCGGTGGTCAATCTCGCCGAGACCCTGCGCCAGTCCGGCGTCGCGGCGCGCGTCACCAAGCATGCCTTCCTGTTCTACAGCGTGGCGGCGCTGATCTTCCTGGCTCTCGCCATCCTGTCGTCGATCGCCACCGGCCATATTCTGCGTCATCTCGGCCGGAGGGCGGTGCGATGAGCGTCAGCCAGACAATCGTCGTCGACAAGCCGCCCCCTCTGGCCCGCGGCTGGCCGCGCGCCCGCATCGTCGGCTACGCACTGGTCGGCGTATGGATCCTCTTCGGTCTCGGCATCGTCGCCTATCTCGTCTACGCCTGGAATCCAGAGTTCTTCGCCCGTTACGCGCCGGCCTATCTGCAGGGCCTGGGAACGACCCTGTCGCTGGTTTCCATCTCGATGGTGCTGGGAGCGCTCTTCTCGCTGCCGGTCGCCTATGGGCGCATGTCGAAGAACTGGATCCTGTCGGGGCTTGCCTATTGCTACGTCTATTTCTTCCGCGGCACGCCGCTGCTCGTGCAGACCTATCTCGTCTATTACGGCGTCGGTTCCTTCCGGCCGGAGCTGGAAACTGTAGGATTGTGGTGGTTCTTCCGCGAGGCCTTCTATTGCGGTGTCTTTGCCTTCTCGCTCAACACCGCCGCCTACCAGGCCGAAATCCTGCGCGGCGCCATCGAAAGCGTGCCGCGCGGCCAATGGGAGGGTGCGGCCTCGCTCGGCCTGCACAAATTGCAGACGCTGCGCAAGGTCGTCCTGCCGCAGGCGATTATCGTCGCGCTCAGGCCCTACGGCAACGAGCTCATCCTGATGATCAAGGCCTCGGCGATCGTTGCCATCATCACCGTCTACGACCTGATGGGCAACGCCAAGCTCGCCTATGCGAAATCCTTCGACATCCAGGCCTATATCTGGGTGGCGATCGTCTATCTGGTGATGGTCGAGATCCTGCGCCACGGTGTCGAATGGATCGAGCGCCGGATTACCGTCCACCTGCATCGATAAATCCTGCGGCTCGGCCGCCTGCACCAGTCGATGCGGCTTGGCGCGCCTTGACGAATTTGCTGCATGGCCTAGACGTTCCGGCACTGAAATCTCTGTTTGTTGGAAGGCAGGTCTATGGCATCGGTTGCATTTCTCGGTCTTGGCGTCATGGGCTATCCCATGGCCGGGCACCTCCGGAACAAGGGCGGCCACGACGTCACCGTCTACAACCGCACCAAGGCAAAGGCCGAGCAGTGGGTGGCCCAGCATGGCGGCAAGCTGGCGCTGACGCCGGCCCAAGCAGCCGAAGGCAAGGACTTCGTCTTCTCCTGCGTCGGCAATGACGACGATCTGCGCTCGGTCACCACCGGCGCCAACGGCGCCTTCGCCGCGATGAAGAAGGGTTCCGTTTTCATCGACAACACCACCGCCTCGGCGGAGGTCGCGCGCGAGCTGGACGAAGCGGCGCGCAAGGCAGGCTTCTCCTTTCTCGACGCGCCCGTGTCAGGCGGTCAGGCCGGCGCCGAGAACGGTGTCCTGACCGTCATGGTTGGGGGCGAGCAGTCGGCCTTCGACAAAGCCAAGCCGGTCATTGACGCCTACGCCCGTATGGTTGGGCTGATGGGTTCGGCCGGCGCCGGCCAATTGACGAAAATGATCAACCAGATTGCCATTGCCGGCCTCGTCCAGGGCCTGGCCGAGGGCATCCATTTCGGCAAGAGAGCCGGCCTCGACATCGAGAAGGTGGTCGAGGTGATCTCCAAGGGGGCAGCCGGCTCCTGGCAGATGGAGAACCGCCACAAGACGATGAATGCCGGCAAATATGATTTCGGCTTCGCCGTCGACTGGATGCGCAAGGACCTCGGCATCTGCCTGGCCGAGGCCAACCGCAACGGCGCCAAGCTGCCGGTGACGGCGCTTATCGACCAATTCTACAAGGATGTGCAGGACATGGGCGGCAGACGCTGGGACACGTCCTCCCTGCTTGCCCGCCTGGAAAAATAGGCGACATGACGCCGCCCGATTCGAGCTGGAGCGCCGACGACATCGTCGCGCACCTGCGCGCGATCGGCACGGAGGCGAATTTGGCGGGCATGGCGCGCTTCGGCATAAACACGGCGAGCGCGCTTGGCATCGGCAATTCCGACTTGCGGCCACTGGCCCGCAAGCTGAAGAAGAACCACGAGCGATCGCTTCTGCTGTGGGACAGCGGCATCCGGGAAGCGCGGCTGATGGCGGCCTTCACCGGCGAGCCGAAGAAGGTCGATATCGATCAGTGCCGGCGCTGGGCCGCGGATTTCGACAGCTGGGAGATCGTCGACACCGTTGCCGACCTGTTTGCCGGAACGCCATTCTGGCGCGACCTGATCGACGAATTCGCCAAGGACGAACGCGAATTCGTCCGCCGCACCGCCTTTGCCATGCTGGCCTGGAGCGCGGTGCATCTGAAGAAAGAGCCGGACGCGACCTTCCTTGCCTATCTACCGCTGATCGAGAAACATGCCCGCGATCCGCGCAATTTTGTCCGCAAGGCGGTGAATTGGGCGCTGCGGCAGATCGGCAAGCGCTCGATGAGCCTGCACGCCCCAGCCCTTGCGCTGGCGGAAAGACTGGCGGCATCGTCCGACAGGACGGCGCGCTGGATCGGCAAGGACGCGGTGAAGGAACTGACGGATGCCAAACAGCTCGCAAGGCTCGTCGCCGCAAAAGCCTGACCTTGCCGGCATCCGCTTTGTCGAGGTGACGCAAGAAACGCGGGACCGTTTCGAAAACCTGTTCGAACAACCCGGCGCGCCGAAATATTGCTGGTGCATGGCCTGGCGCCATTCCAGCCGCGAGCACGTCGAGAACGACGAGAAAAAGCGCATGATGATGGCGCTCATCGATGCCGGCACTCCCGTGGGCATCGTCGCAGAGTTGGACGGCAAGCCGGTCGGCTGGTGCTCGGTCGCGCCGCGCGAGACCTACCGGAAACTGTCGAAGCAGCAGGATGACAGCGAGACCGGTATATGGTCGATCGTCTGCTTCTATGTGCTGAGGGCTTTGCGTGGCGGCGGGCTGGCCTCCGCCCTGCTCGACGCCGCGATCGACCATGCGTTCGCCAGGGGCGCACGCATCGTCGAGGCCTATCCGGTTGACGAGGCAGCACCCAGCTATCGCTTCATGGGCTTTCGCGACATGTTCGTCGCGCGGGGCTTCCATGAGACAGGAACCGCCGGCACGCGCCGGCATGTGATGCGGCTGGACCGGAGAGCCTTGCCACGGCAGTGAAGGGGCACGGATGGAAATGCGTTACCGCCGCAGATCAAGAACCCCGAGTTCTTTCCACATCCACCCGAAGCTGTAGGTTGCCATCAGATGGCTCGGATCAGGCTGCTTGGCGGTCTGATTTTCCATATATTTCAGCCAGTCGGCGACTTTCTGGCGACCGGCTGCGGACTTTGCAGCCTGGCGCGGTGTCTTGTTCCCCAACATTTTGACCGGTTGATCGAGGGTTTCGCGATAGTGCCGATCCAAGTGCTCTCGGATGGCCTGTTCGGCGATCTCCGGCGGAATGTCCGACCGATATGTTTGGACACCTTTACTTGGCCGCTCGGCCTTCATCTGTTCGACGGTCGTGATTTTAGTCAGCGGTGTCCTCAGGAGATGGCCGAGGGCCTGTTGGACAAGGGCGGTTCCTCTTGCCGCCCGCGCTGCGGAATTGGCAGACAGATGCAGAAAACGGCCCTTCAAGTCGACGTTGCCAAGCACGAGAGAACCGTTGTCCATCGTGGTATCCATAGCGGGAGCCGTCGCATTTTTCTGGTTACCACCCTTCGGTGTCTCCTCCAGCCAGTTCCAGAATTTCGTGTCTGCCTGCGAGAAGGCTGGAATGCTGTTCAACCGAACAGCGATGTCATCCGGTCCCACGCCGGACGCGAGCGGAAAGCGAACCTCGTGGAAAGTGATTTCATCACCATCGGTGTTTTGCAGCCGAGGCCCCGCCACCTTTCCAAGGGTGTCGAACAGCCATGAGAGCGTGAACATGAATGCTGCGGCCTGCAGCTCGTCGTCTTTGATGGCCGGCAGCTTTTTCGCATTTCTTTTGCCGAACAGGCCCCGCAGCCCATCGAACAATGTCTCGGTGGCCTGAGGAGTAAAGGGCAAGACACCACCGGCCATGACATTCTTGCCCATGACCGGCACGATCCGCGCGGCAAGCCTGTCCCATTGCTTCAAAGTCTTGGTGGCGGTGCCCTCGCTGACGGTCAATGGCTCACCGCCGCGGATAAGGTCGCGCGCCACAAAAGATGTTCCTGGAACGACGTGGCTCACCTCATACAAACTCATGACGGAGGTGCGCAGCGCCGCTATATAGGCTCTTGCTTGCGCGCTTTCCTTCCAGCCTCGGCGCTTCAGATATTCGTCGACCATATTGCTGGGTTCACCCTCGAAATCCTGCGTCAGGAAATCCTCGAAAGCACAACCCCAAAGGGCGTTCGTCCAGTGCTCGCCGAGGACTTCGGCAAGGTCTTCAAAATCGCCCTCGCCATCGAGCACCCGGCCGAAATGCTCGTTGAAAACTTCCTCGAAGCACTCGCGCCATTCGTCGCGGGTAAGAAATTTCATCAGCCCGCTGAGATCATGGCTGGTCGGCATGGAACTTCTCCGGGTACTTGTGCGCTGGGGATCGCGCGACACTGGCTCACTGCCATCGTATCGTCCGGGGCATTTTCAGCGCCGTTGCCGCGATCAGGCAAGACTTCGACAACGATTTCCCGCAGTTTCTTCGGCGAAACGTTCCGCCAGCGCGCTTCCGCAGCTCGTGACTGATCCATCGGGCTGGAAAATGCTCCGAGATCACGGCAGTCTTACTCGCGCTCGCAGTCACGGACCGGCTAGAATGCAGCCAATGAACAACCATCTCGGCACAGGCGCGATCATCGCCGCGGTACTTGGGCTCGCCGTCAGTCATGCCTCGGCGGAAACCGCGCATATTCTCTGGAAGGATTTGCGCCCGGCGACGCAGGCGATCGCCGAGGACGCGAACCTGCCGATGATCGCGGCAAAACTGCCCGACCACGGCGAGACCTTGTCGCTCAAGCTGCAGGATAAGACGATACAATTAGCCGGCTATGCATTGCCGGTCGATCGCGACGGCGACCTCGTCTACCAGTTCCTGCTGGTACCGTGGACAGGCGCCTGCAGCCACATGCCGACGCCGCCACCCAACCAGATCGTGCTGGTGACGCCGGCGCATCCCTACACGATGAAAGAGGCCTACGAGCCGGTCGCCGTGACCGGCATGCTGAAGCCCGGCATGGAAAAGAGCCAGCTTTTCATCCTCGACGGCGTATCGATCGTCCAGTCCGGCTACACGGTGCGCAAGGCGGACGTGGCGAGCGTCGACACGGTGCCGGATGCGGTCAGCCTGCCGGTCAACTCGCCGTGGAGTTTCCTCAACAAGAAGAAGAACTAACGCCCGGGATCTGGCATGGCGCTCACGCCGCGTTCGCGCCCGATTCCTTATCCAGCACCATGTAGTCGAGCGGAATCTCGGTAGTGTACTTGATCTGCTCCATGGCGAAGGACGAGGACACGTCGCGGATCTCGATCTTGGCGATCAGCCGCTTATAGAAGGCATCGTAAGCGGCGATGTCCGGAACCACGACGCGCAGCAGGTAATCGACGTCGCCGCTCATGCGGTAGAACTCGACCACCTCCGGGAATTCCTGGATGACCTCGGAGAAGCGCCGTAGCCATTCATGGCTGTGCGAATTGGTGCGGATCGACACGAAGACCGTGACGCGCACATTGACCTTCTCATGGTCGAGGATGGCGACGCGCCGTTTGATGACGCCCTCTTCCTCAAGCTTCTGGATGCGCCGCCAGCACGGCGTGGTCGACAGGCCGACTTTCTTGGCGACGTCGGCCACCGCAAGCGTGGCGTCCTCCTGCAGGAGGCGGAGAATTTTTCTGTCGAGGCGATCCATGGGAGGCTCCAGGGGAATAGTTTGGCCATAATCCCTTTTATCGGAGCCTTTCACAAGAAAGAAATTCTGCCGAAGGCGCCAAATACGAGTGATATCTTGCGGAATGCCTAACCAATGCGATAGCGGATTTCCGATCTCAGGAAGGGCAGCAAATCCATTTCAAACCAGGGATTCTTCTTCAGCCAGCCGGAGTTTCGCCACGACGGATGCGGCAGCGGCAGCACTTTTGGAGTGACCGGCGCATCCCAGACAGCGCGCCAGTTCCTCACGGTATCCGTCAAGGAAGCCGCTCGGGTCGTGCCCATATGCCATGCCTGCGCATAGCCGCCGATGGTCAGAACCAGGTCGATCTGCGGCATCAGCGCTATCAATTGCGTGCGCCAGGCCGGCGCGCATTCGCGGCGCGGCGGCAGGTCGCCGCCCTTTGCATCCTGTCCGGGAAAGCAGAAGCCCATCGGCACGATGGCGAACTTTTCCGTGTCGTAGAACTCTTCGCTGCTGACGCCGAGCCAGCTTCTGAGGCGATCTCCGGACGCATCGGTGAACGGCATGCCCGATACATGCACCTTGGTGCCCGGCGCCTGGCTGGCGAGCAGGATGCGGGCGCTCGAGGACGGCCTCAATACCGGGCGCGGCTCGTGCGGCAAGGGCCGCCCAACCGGCTGGTCGACGCAGATGCGGCAGGCCCGCACTCTCGCGGTGAGGCGCTCCAATACTTCGCTCATATCGGGTGGACTATGCAATTTCGGTCGCTCAGGCCGCCGCGCTCGGCCGGCTCGTGAGCGCCGCGTACCAGCGCAGCACATTCGTGCATTCCTCAGGCACCTTGATGCGGGCCGGTTTCATGAAATCGATGGCGATCATTCCGGTGATATCGGCGACCGAATAGGCATCGCCGGCGGCGAATTCCCGCTCCGCCAGTTCCTTGTCCAAGAGGTGCAGGAATTCGATCGCCTTCTGCTTGTTGGCCTCGCCCCATTCCGGGATCTGCGGCACTTCCCATTCCTTCATAGCCGGATGGATATGCCGGAACGCGGCCGCGACGCTGACCATGAGATTCAGTTCCAGGCGTCTTTGCCACATCTCGACTTTTGCCTTGCCGAGCGCGCCCGTGCCGAACAGCGCGGGCTCGGGGTGCAACTCCTCGAAATAACGGCAGATGGCGATCGATTCGGTGATGATGGTGCCGTCGTCGAGCTCGAGCACCGGCAGGCGCCGCAGCGGATTGCGCTGCGCCACCTCTTCGCCGCGATGCTCCAGCGCAGCCATGTCGACGGGCACAAGCGGCACCGTCAGCCCCTTCTCGGCAAGGAAGACACGCACGCGCCGGGGATTGGGCGCGCGGCCGCCGTCGTACAGCTTCATTCCATCCTCCAGTTCTCCACCGGATCATAGGGCTCGGATACGCCCGTCACCAGAAGCGAAAGAACTCGCGCAACGCATCGCCTAACGAGGCCAGCGTGCCGTGCTTTCGCTCGACCGGCGCATCGCGATGGCTGTCGCGCCAATCCTGCGGCTCTTCGAAGGCGCCTGCCCAGATGCCGACCTTGGCCGCTCTCGCCGCCGCTTCCTCGGTTTCGAAATCGCCAAAGGCAACCGCCCACCCGGCCTGCACCTGGGCCAGGTTCAGGTCGGTATCGCCTGCCCTGCAGTCGCCAAGCACCCGGCCGTACCGGTCGCGCTGCCAGCCGCTGCAGGAAACCGGCCTGCCGGCGATCAGCCGCACCAGCGACTGCCGGGCCAGCTTGCCGCAGGGATAGTCGGCGCCGGCCTTCTGGCAGGTCTGCTGATACTCGGGAGCATCGATGCCGCGCATGCGGATGCGCTCGGTCCCGAGCGTGATCGAATCGCCGTCATTGACGATCGCCGTGCCTTGCTCCTTGCGTGTCTCGAAGCGATCGAGCCGCGCCGCCACCAGGATCAGCAAGCCGAGCAAGAGGAAGGCCAGCCCATAGTCTAGCAGCTTGCGCCACAGGCTACGCGGCGGGCTAGCCGCATAGCGCCGGCGCGGTCCTCGCGGCCCGAAGCGGCTCATATGGCAAACAGTCTCTTAATCATTCGAACGTAGCTTAACGAACTGAAAATCGCTGCGCGCAGAAATTGAAGTCCGTATGCCTTTGCTACGCTCGAACACAGCGGATAAATTCATTGTGGACCGCCGCAAACCGCACCGCAACAGCGATGTGGCGCGCGCGGTACGCAAGACGCGCGACCGCCTCTCGCAACAGGCCGGCAGCCTCGACTTCGACCGCGAATTGCTGAAACTACATGCGCGCGCCATGGTGGTCAGCGCGGTCGCAATCCCGCTGCTGGTGCTGGCGGTGGCGGCTCTCGGCCAGTTGGCGGGTCTCGGCAACCAGATCACCATCTGGGCCCTGGCGATGCTGCTTTGCTACGCGATCGTCGCGTTCATGTCGCGGCGCGTCGAGCGAACCGAAGCCGCCGAACTCGACCCCATACAGACGCGCCGCGACTTCCTGATCGGCCATTTCCTGTGTGGTCTTGGCTGGGCGTGGTTCGCCTGGATCGGCTGCGACACCTGCCAGATTGACCAGTTCCACGTGGCCAAGGCCATGGTGCTGCTGATCGCCATGGCGGCGACCGCCGTGATGGCCTCCTCGCTTGGCGGCGCGCTGTTGGCGACCTTTGCCATCCCCGTCGCCGTCTATGTCTACACCATCACCCGCCAGTGGACGCCGATCGAAGCCACGATGGCGGCATTGCTCATCGCCGCGCTTCCCTTCTTCGGCTATGTCGCGCGCCACCTCAACCAGGCCTCGTTGATGGTGCTGTCCTTCCGCTCGGAGAAGGACGCGCTGATCGCCGAGGTGGAGACGGCGAAATCGATGTCGGACGAAGCAAGGCGGCGCGCCGAGGACGCCAATCTTGCAAAATCGCGTTTTCTCGCTTCGATGAGCCACGAGCTCAGGACGCCGCTCAACGCCATCCTGGGCTTCTCCGAAGTCATGGCCAATGAAGTGCTGGGTCCGATGAACAATCCGACCTACCGCGACTATGCCCATGACGTGCACGAGTCCGGCCAGCATTTGCTCGACCTGATCAACGAGATCCTCGACCTGTCGCGCATCGAGGCCGGCCGCTACCAGCTCAACGAGGAGCCGGTGATGCTGGTGACCATCGTCGAGGACTGCTGCCACATGATGGAATTGCGGGCCCGCAACAAGGACATCCGCATCGTCCAGGAGTTCGAGGACACCTTGCCGCGCCTCTTCGCAGACGAGCGCGCGGTGCGTCAGATCACGCTCAACCTCCTGTCCAATTCGATCAAGTTCACCCCGTCCGGCGGCGAAGTGCGCGTGCGCGTCGGCTGGACCGCCGGCGGCGGCCAGTACGTTTCGGTCAAGGACAATGGTCCGGGCATACCGGAAGAGGAAATCCCGGTGGTCCTTTCCGCTTTCGGCCAGGGCTCCATCGCCATCAAGAGCGCAGAACAGGGAACCGGCCTCGGCCTGCCGATCGTGCAGGGCCTGCTCGCCATGCATGGCGGCACGTTCGAGCTTCATTCCAAGTTGCGTGAAGGCACGGAGGCGATTGCCATTTTCCCGCTGAGCCGGGTGATGGAGGAACTGCCTGCCCTGCCAACCAAGACGGTCGCCACGCGCGGCCGCCGCTGACGTCATCCGCGGCGTTATAGCCGGACAGCCATCGCCATGCCCGAGCTGGTCAGCGCCGCCGCTTTGACGATGCCGGCAGCGAGAGCAGCCCCTACCCCTTCGCCGTGGCTGATGCCGAAATCGAGCAGCGGCCGCAGTCCGAGCCTTTCGGCGGCCTTGGCATGGCCAGGCTCGGGCGACAGACCGGCAAGCAGACAATGATCGAGCGTGCCGGGGCTGGCCGCGTGAAGAACAGCGGCCGCGGCAGTCGCCACGAATCCGTCGAGCAAAACAGGAATCTTCTCCATGCGGGCCGCAAGAATAGCGCCGCAGATCGCCGCGAACTCGCGGCCGCCGACCCGTCGCAGGGCCTCCAGCGGATCGCCGAGGCCGGAACCATGAAACGCCAGCGCCCGGTCCACGACCTCGGCTTTTCGCGCCATCATCGCCGCATCGGCGCCAGACCCTGGGCCAACCCAATCCGTCCCCTTGCCGCCGAACAGCGCGGCGCAGAGCGCGGCGGCGATCGTCGAATTGCCAACCCCGAGATCACCTAGGCACAACAGGTCGGCGCCGCCGGCGACCGCCTCCATGCCGAAGGCCATGGTCGCGGCACAACCGCGTTCGTCGAGCGCTGCCTCCTCGGTGATGTCGCCTGTGGGGATATCCAATGCCAAGTCGAAGACTTTCAGGCCGAGATCGTTGGCGATGCAGACCTGGTTGATCGCGGCCCCACCGGCTGCGCAGAGCTCGACCTCATTGGCGGTCGCCGCCACACGCCGCGGCGAAATGCCGTGCCGCACCGCGCCGTGATTGCCGGCGAAGATCGCCACCAGCGGCCGGTTGATCGCCGGCGGCGCCCGCCCGCTCCAGGCGGCAATCCAGGCCGCGACGTCCTCGATCCTGCCCAGCGATTCGTTCGGCTTGTCCGCCTTGGCAAACAGCGCACGGACACGCCCGGCCGCCGCGTCATCGGCAGGGGGCAGCCCCGTCAGGAGGTTTCGGAAATCATCGAAAGGCTTAGCAGGCATTTGCGTCGATCGCGGTCCGTTGCGGAAATCGCAAGCGGCATAGCCGCCTTCTGCAGCCGGCACAACCGCCTCACGATGCCGCGAACGCGTTGCCTTGCGGCGTATTGCGGAGGGCTTGCATTGCTCCGGCGGTTGCACCATGTGGAATGAACGCAAGAGAACACTATGACCGCCATCGAATCCCCCTGCATCCTGGTCTGTTCGATCGATATGAAAACCGGGTTCTGCTTCGGTTGCGGACGCACGCGCGACGAGATTTCCGGCTGGCTCACGATGACTCCAGACGTTCGCCGGGCGGTGATGGCCGAACTGCCGGCGCGGCTCGAAACGGTGGAGCGCCGGCCGCGCCGCGAAACAAGGCGAACCCGCATGGCGCGCGAACGCGGCGTTCAGTGAGAAGAAACCGATGAACCGGCTGTTCTGGATCGTCATGGCGGTGATCGGCGTTGGGCTGGTGCTGCTGATGCTCAACAACTCGGCCGGCCACACTTTCGGCATGAACAACAATGATTTCGGCCGGCTGATCTGGGTCGGCGTGCTGGTCATGGTGATTGGCGCGAGCCTGCTCCCGTCGGGCCGGCCGCTTGGCGACATGGCACGCAATATCGGTGTCTGGGCCGCACTGATCCTCGTGCTGATCGCCGGCTATCAGTATCGCTATGAGCTGCAGGACGTCGCGAGCCGCGTGACCGCCGGCCTGGTGCCGGGCAGCCCGCTGGCGCTCGGCGTGGAGGATGGCCGCCCGACCGTCACGCTCGACAAAGCCGGCAATGGCCATTTCGAGGCCCGCATCCTGGTCAACGGCGCGCCGGTGCGCGCCGTCGTCGACACCGGCGCGACCAGCACCGTGCTGACAGCGGAAGATGCCCAGGCCGCGGGCTTCAACCCAGCGGCGCTCAGCTACAGCGTCGACGTCTCCACCGCCAACGGCATGGCGCGCGCCGCGACCGTCAAGACCAATGAGGTGGCAATCGGCGGCATCGTGCGCAAGGACATGACGGTGATGGTCGCCGCGCCCGGCATGCTGGAACAAAGCCTGCTCGGCATGAACTTTATCGGCTCGTTGTCGGGCTTCGAGGTGCGTGGCAATCGCATGATCCTGCGGGATTAATCGGATCGAGTCAGGCCGCCTCGGCTTCCGCCGCCGCGAAATCAATCGCCGCGAACGCGGTCTTCAGCACCTCCGGCCCGGCTCCAGGTTTGTTCGCATCCGTGGAAAGGATCTGCCGGAAGCGGCGCGCGCCGGGCAGGCCATGGAACAGTCCGACCATATGGCGGGTGATGTGGCCGAGCCGCCCGCCCCGCTCGACATGGCGTGCGGCGTAACCGCCCATAGCGTCGATCAGTGCCGCGTAATCGAAGACGGCAGGCGCCTCGCCATAGAACGCGGTATCGACGCCGGTCAGGATGCCCGGCGTATGATAGGCTGCACGGCCGAGCATAGCGCCGTCGACATGAGCGAGATGCGCCGACGCCTCCGCAAGCGAATGAATGCCGCCATTGATACCGATGAAGTCGTTCGGCTTTCTGGCCTTCAGCCGGTAGACGCGCGGATAGTCGAGCGGCGGGATGTCGCGATTCTCCTTGGGGCTCAGCCCTTCCAGCCAGGCCTTTCGGGCATGCACCCAGAGCGCGTCGGCGCCGGCCGCGAGCACGCCGTCGGCAAGCGTGTCGAGCGCAGGCTCCGGGTCCTGGTCGTCGACGCCGATGCGGCATTTGACCGTGACGGGGATTTTCACCGACGCCTTCATGGCCGCGACGCAGTCGGCGACCAGGGCCGGCGTCTTCATCAGGCAGGCGCCGAACGTTCCCGACTGGACACGGTCGGACGGACAGCCGACATTGAGGTTGATCTCGTCATAGCCGAAGGCCTCGCCGATCCGCGCCGCCTCGACGAGCTTTGCCGGATCCGATCCGCCAAGCTGCAGCGCCACCGGATGCTCGACATCGTCGAAACCGAGCAACCGTTCACGCGCGCCGTGGATGACCGCGTCCGCCACGACCATCTCGGTGTAGAGCAGCGCGCGTCCCGTCAACTGACGGTGGAAGAACCGGCAATGCCGATCCGTCCAGTCCATCATGGGCGCAACGGCTACCCTATGCTCTCGATTTTCATCATTTTTCATTTAACATCAATTTCTTACAACCTGCCGAGTGCACACGAATTTACGCCAGAATACGACCCTCTTCGCCACATTTCGATCTCTCAGTGCACACGGAGCGCACACGAAAAAAATGGCCGCCTATACGAAGCTCTCATCCGGTTCCTGGCGCGTGCAGGTTCGTCGCAAAGGTCGCTTCGTCAGCGAAACCTTCTTGCGCCGAGACAACGCACGACGATGGCCAACCGAAACCGAACGCCAAGTCGACCGCGGCGAGACACCGACCAAGTCTCGTGTAGCGCGCCTTAAAACTTTCGGCGAACTCATCGACCTCCATATCGACGACATGTGCGATGTAGGCAAGTCCCCTCGCCGCTCCAAGGCCGCCGCCCTCGATATGCTCCAACGACATCTGGGGAAATGCAACATCGCGGCTCTCGATCGCGAACGGCTCATCCTGTTTGGTCGTGAGCGAGCAGCCCAAGGTGAAACTCGACATGGAGGAAGGCAATGGCGGACGCCAAATCCAAGAGAGGCAAACAGGACAGAGCTCGGGTTTCGGCAAGCGAGCCGTATGAAGTCAATTACTTTGCCCGGAAGCATGGCATCACTAGGGATCAAGCCCTGAAAATCATCAAAGACACCAAGGGCAATCGGGACAAAGCGAACGCTGCCGCCGAGAAAATCTCTGGCAAGTAGAGCCTCGGCACGGGGACGCTGGACACGACCCGCTCCACGGTTGTTTTGATTGCACTTCCTTTGGGAGGGGCAACTCATGTTTCGGATCATCGCCACCATGGCGGTCGCCGGCATTTTGATGCCGGCCGGTCTTGGCGTCGATCATCAGGCGTCCAAGCCTTCGACCATATTCTTGGTCGACCATACCGGTCGAGGGCTGCTGGTGGTTTGTCCATGGCCGCTTTACAGGCGGATTTGGTAGCGCTACCGTTTTGAAGTCGCGTGACCCCGGGGGGGGGGAAATCTGGGGCAGACGTCGCCGACGCCAGTGGTGGATCGCCGCACCGGCATCCGTTTCAAGCCACGCCTGATAAAAACGGCTCCCCGCGACAAGTCGCAGGGACCATCGGGAGGAATTCGATGGCGTCTGTCGCGATTGGCGATGTCTACAAATCGTTCGGGGGCACCGAGGTCCTGCATGGCGTCAGCGTCGATATAGATGACGGCGAGTTCGTTACGTTGGTCGGACCGTCCGGCTGCGGGAAATCGACGCTTCTGCGGATGATTGCCGGCCTGGAAAAAATTTCGCGCGGCCATATCTCGATCGGCAGCCGGATCGTCAATGACGTTGCTCCGAAAGAACGCGACGTGGCCATGGTCTTTCAGAATTACGCGCTCTATCCGCATATGACGGTTGCGGAGAACATGGCGTTCTCGCTCATGCTCAAGGGTGTTCCGAAGGCGGATAGCGATAAAGGTGTTAAGCGGGCAGCCGAAATCCTCGGGCTGGTTCCGCTGCTGTCGCGCTATCCCCGGCAGCTCTCAGGCGGCCAACGTCAACGCGTCGCCATGGGCCGCGCCATCGTTCGCAATCCGCAGGTGTTCCTGTTTGATGAACCGCTCAGCAACCTCGATGCCAAGCTCAGGGTGCAGATGCGCGCCGAGATCAAGGAGTTGCACCAGCGGCTGAAGACCACGACGGTGTATGTCACGCATGACCAGATCGAGGCCATGACCATGGCAGATAAGATCGTGGTCATGCACGACGGCATGGTCGAACAGATCGGGCCGCCGCTAGATCTATACGACCGGCCGAACAACCTGTTCGTAGCAAGCTTCATTGGTTCTCCCGCCATGAACATGCTCAAGGGAAAAATCCTGACTGAAGGCACGCCGCGGTTCCAGGGCGAAGGAGGGATTTCGGTGACTTTGCCTGCGCCGTTCTCCATCGGCAATGGCGAGCCCGTCGTGTTGGGGATACGGCCCGAACATTTGCGGCTGGCCGACAATGGCATTCCAGTCACCGTGGTGGTGATCGAGCCTACCGGTTCTGAAGTACAGATCATCGGCCGAACGGCGGGAGGTGAGGATATCGTCGCCAATTTCCGGGAACGTCATTCCTTCGCGCCTGGAGAAACCATCCAACTGTCGGTCGAGCCTGATCACGTTCATCTCTTTCACGGCGAAACCGGCAAGCGCATCGATACGCCCTCGCAGCGGTAGGCGACACGCAACGACGAAAAGACAGGAGGAAACGAGCATGAAATTCACCAGACGCGACGTGATCCGCACGACCGCCGGCGCCGCCGCCGGCATGTTAGGGGGCCAGTTCGTCGGCTCTCCGGCCTTTGCCCAGGAGGCTTTGAAGTACAAGCCGGAGGATGGCGCAAAGCTGAGGCTCCTGCGCTGGTCGCCTTTCGTGCAGGGTGACGAGGACCAGTGGTTGAAGAACACCAAACGGTTCACCGAAATGACGGGGGTGGAGGTCCGTGTCGACAAGGAGAGCTGGGAAGACATTCGCCCCAAGGCTGCGGTCGCAGCGAATGTCGGCTCAGGTCCGGACCTGATGTTCGTCTGGTTCGACGATCCGCACCAGTATCCCGACAAGCTTCTCGACGTGACTGAACTGGGCGATTATCTCGGGAAGAAATATGGCGGCTGGTACGATGGGCCGAAACAGTATGCGACGCGCGAGGGCAAGTTCATCGGCCTGCCTCTGGCTACCATCGGCAACGCCATCGTCTACCGCGAAAGTTGGGTGAAGGAGGCCGGTTTCTCGGAGTTTCCGAAGGACACAGCCGGCTTCCTCGAACTCTGCAAGGCGCTCAAGGCCAAAGGTCATCCTGCCGGCTTCACGCATGGCCACGGAGTCGGCGACGGCAACAACTATGCGCATTGGCTGCTGTGGAGCCATGGCGGCCAGATGGTCGACGAGCAAGGCAAGGTCACGATCAACAGCCCCGAGACGCTCAAGGCGATCCAGTATGCACAGGAGCTTTACAAGACCTTCATTCCCGGCACCGAGAGCTGGCTCGACGTCAACAACAACCGCGCCTTCCTGGCCGGCGAAGTGAGCGTCATCGCCAACGGGATTTCCGTCTACAACACGGCCAAGGTCAACAAGGACAATGATCCGAAGCTGACCGAGATCGCCAAGGACATGCGCACGACCAACATGCCGATCGGTCCGGTCGGGAAATCCGTCGAGCTGTTCCAGGTGACCACAGCCGTCATTTTCAACTACACGCCCTACCCCAACGCGGCGAAGGCCTATCTGCAGTTCATGTTCGAGGATCCGCAAATGTCGGATTGGATCACCTCCTCGGCGTGCTACTGCTGCCAGACGCTCAAATCCTTCGCCAACAATCCGGTTTGGAAGGCCGATCCGAACAATGCGGCCTACGCGAAGGCCTCGGAGACGCTACGTCCCAACGGCTATGCGGGGCCGCTTGGCTACGCCTCGGCCGCCACCATGGCCGACTATGTTCTTGTCGACATGTTCGCCAAAGCCGTGACCGGGCAGGCCGCGCCGCAGGAAGCGATGGAAGAGGCGGAAAAGCGCGCCAACCGCTACTATCGCGTTTGACCACAGCTGAGCCGGGCGGTCGACCGTGCTGCCCGGCTCGGTTTCGGACGGCGGCTTGCGCCGCCATGCACCAGACCTCATGAGGAGCCGACCATGGCCGTGACGTCAGCTGCGGTTCGGCCGCGCCAATCAATCCTGTCGCGTCTGTCGGAAAGCCGAAATGTTCTCGGCTTCGGCTTCATGTTGCCAGCGGCTGCGCTGTTGCTGGTCTTCCTGACTTACCCGCTTGGGCTCGGCGTCTGGCTTGGTTTCACTGACGCCCGCATTGGCCGCCCAGGCATCTTCATCGGCATTGAAAATTATGAGTACCTGTGGAGCGACAGCGTCTTCTGGCTCTCAGTCTTCAACACCCTGCTCTACACGGTCAGCGCTTCGATCCTGAAATTCATGCTCGGGCTCTGGCTGGCGCTCATCCTCAACGGGAACCTGCCCTTCAAGTCGTTCTTTCGCGCGGTGGTGCTGCTGCCCTGGGTGGTGCCGACGGTGCTTTCGGCGATCGCCTTCTGGTGGATCTACGATTCGCAGTTCTCGATCCTGTCATGGGCGCTGCAGCAGATGGGACTTATCGATCATCGCATCAACTTCCTCGGCGACCCGACCAATGCGCGCGCCTCGGTGATCGCGGCCAATGTCTGGCGCGGCATTCCATTCGTCGCCATCACTCTGCTCGCCGGCCTGCAGACCATCCCGCAATCGCTCTACGAGGCCGCCACCCTCGACGGGGCCAGCCGTTGGCAGTTGTTCCGCTACGTGACCCTGCCGCTGCTGACGCCGATCATTGCCATCACCATGACTTTCTCGGTGCTCTTCACCTTCACCGATTTCCAACTGATCTATGTGCTCACTCGTGGCGGCCCGGTGAACGCCACGCATCTGATGGCGACATTATCTTTCCAGCGCGGCATTGCCGGGGGTCAACTCGGAGAGGGCGCGGCGATCGCCGTCGCCATGATCCCCTTCCTGCTGGCGGCGATCCTGTTCAGCTATTTCGGGTTGCAACGGCGCAGATGGCAGCAAGGCGGCGGAGACTGAACATGGCCGCGATCAAGCAAGCCGGGCGCGTTGACACCGACGAAGGGGGCATGGGCTACCTGCAAAGTCTCCCCCGCCGGGTGGTGACGATCTATCTGCCGCTGCTGGTGTTTATGATCGTACTCCTGTTCCCCTTCTACTGGATGACGGTCACAGCCATTAAGCCGAATGCCGAGATGACCGACTACGTGAACTACAACCCATTCTGGGTTGTTCATCCGACATTGCAGCACATACGTTATCTGTTGTTCGAGACCTCTTATCCTGGTTGGCTGCTCAACACTCTCATCATCTCGACGGCCGCCACTTTCCTGTCGCTGTTGGCAGCGGTGCTGGCGGCCTATGCCATCGAACGCCTGCGATTCTCGGGCGCGCGGCAGGTCGGCCTGGCAGTGTTCCTGGCCTATCTTGTGCCGCCTTCGATTCTATTCATCCCACTGTCCCTGATGGTGTTCAATCTCGGCCTCTATGACACACCGTTCGCGCTGATCCTCACCTACCCCACCTTCCTCATTCCTTTCTGCACCTGGCTGCTGATGGGCTATTTTCGGTCGATCCCGTTCGAATTGGAAGAATGCGCTCTGATCGATGGCGCTAGCCGTTTGCAGATCCTCACCAAGATCGTGCTGCCCCTGTCAGTACCTGGGCTGATATCTGCGGGCATCTTCGCCTTCACGCTATCGTGGAACGAGTTCATTTATGCGTTGACCTTCATTCAATCGTCGGAAAAGAAGACGGTACCGGTTGGCGTGCTCACCGAGCTGGTCCGCTCCGACGTCTACGAATGGGGCGCGCTTATGGCAGGGGCGCTGATTGGGTCGCTGCCGGTGGTGATCCTCTATTCATTCTTTGTCGAGCACTACGTCTCCTCGATGACCGGCGCGGTAAAGGAATAACGCGGCGCGATCGCATCTGCTGTGTCCTCTCCCACGACATTGCCGGGGAAGTGGCCACGGCCGCGAGATAGAGGCGGCTGCGACTGAAGCTGCCGGGGTCTCGGGGGCGGAGAGTTCGCTGCCCGTGCGGGTTCTCCAGCCCACAGCAGGAGCTTGCGGACAAGGCGATCGTCTCGCTCAACGCGCTGGCCCGCTTGGAGAGCGGCAAGGTCGATTCCCGGTCAGCAGGATGCATGCCATTGAAGCAGCTCTGACCAAGGCCGGCGTCGAGTTCTTGCCCGCCGGTCAAAGGCGAGGGCGTCCGCCTCCTCGATCCTCAGGCCTGAGCCCCCTGCCCCGCCTGCTGACCAATCCGAATGACGTCCACCAGCACCGAACGAATCTGTAGCCATGGAAATTCAGTATGCTTAAGCCCGGCGAAGCAGGCGCAGTCCGAGCCATCCAATAAGCGTACGTCCATCCTGCTGTTTGAGGAGCCTCTACCTCCAGCTGTTTCGTTGACGCCGGACAGGGGGCCGATAGGCTAAAAAGCTACGGTTGATCTGTCCGTGCCCGCACGGATAGTCGATAGAGGCCGTCGAGGTTGGGCGCTAGGATCGGGTTAACGGTTTGCTGCATCTGCATATAGAAAAGCGGCAAGGCCCTCTGGGGTCTGCGAACGGCGAAGCGGCTCGTTCAAATCCAACGGGCGCGGCGGTTAGCCGTCTCCTCTTTGAGAACTCGCTATCAATATTGAACCGGACCGGTGCTTGGCATATCGCCAAGGACCTGTGCGAAGAGTTCGTCCCGGAACACGCTCGGGTTCGATATTGGCGACTTGGCGCGTTTGCCCCCGAGGGGCTGGCGCGCAAGATCGCGGCCAGGCTGATGATGCTGGAAATCAGCTGGTTCAAGGACAGCCGACGTTGCTTGATCGGCAGCAAACCCGCCGACCACGACACCAAGGTCTTTCTCGATCCGCTCTTTGTGCTGAGATCAGAGCTGACTGAAAAAGATATCGTGCTCTGCCATGACGTAGGCCCTCTGAGTCATAGCTTCCTCTATGACGCCCTGACGGTTGCGAATTATCGTATTGCGTACGAAAAAATTCGCAGACAAAGACCCGGGATTGTTTTCGTCAGCGATTGGTCAAAGGATAAGTTCGTTTCCCTCTATGGGCTAAACTTTCGATTTCTTACCACCATTCCGCTATACGTGCGTACGGGCTTGTTTGACGGACCCCTGGAGCCCCTTCCAGGTATCGGCGGGCCGTTCTTCTTGACTGTCGGCGCTTTTGAAACACGCAAGAACCAGATCGCGGCGCTCGAGGCGTATCGGGACTGCAGGTTCCGCGAGCAAGGTGTTCAATACGTACTTTGCGGTCCGCGAGGCGACGGACGTGAGAAGATCATTGATCTTGCGAAATCGATACCGGGAGTTGTGATGCCGGGGTACGTTCCTGACAGCCAGTTGCGCTGGCTCTACGCGCACGCCGAGGCATTCGTTTTGCCGAGCCTCCTCGAAGGATTCGGCATGCCCGCTTTGGAGGCCGCCTATATGGGGCTGCTGCCGATCGTCTCTGAAGGCAGCGCATTGGTGGAAGCCGTAGACGGCGTCTGCTTACAAGTACCACCCAAGGACGTGGTTGCAATCGGACAGGCAATGCGGAATGCGCTTTCACAAAGCTCAGCCGAGAAAGCGAAGACTAGCCGCGAGCTGCGCGAGGTTGCCTCACGCGCCTCGAAAGAGCGCTTTCTGCAGCGCTGGAGAAGCCTGTTGCAGGCGCGGTAGGAACAAACTTCCACCTAGTTTGCCCAAGGCATGTCCATCGAAGTCCGCTGTTTCGAGGCACGAAATACATCCCATATTGGGCGTTATCCAAAAGTGGTAGCCGTGCTGCATCAAAATTGGCAAATAGCCGACAACGTGACCCCGCTCTTACATAGAGTTTTGGGGTTACTATCTGCGCTGCAGTGTTCAATGTATGTCGACCACATGCATCATTGCCAAGACATGAAAGCGTCGCCTGAACCTCTTTCGGCGCGAAGCGCCTTGAAAATTCGCGCTAACGGAATCCAGATGAACACATGCGCCGAAATCCATGTAGACGATCTGGCGGCGACGCCGACCGCTGCCACGCGAGGTTGGTTGTCTCGCAAGGAACGCCCGGCAAGCACGACTTCCACAATTGCTCTCTTCGGGAATTTTGGAAGCAACAATTTCGGCAATGAAGGATCGCTTCTTGCAATGGTGGAGTTCCTCCGCCGCGAGCGGCCCGAGGCGAGGCTTTTTTGCATATGCACCGACCCCTCCGCCATCAGGGACTCGCTTGGAATGCCCGCCATTCCAATCCGGCGATCCGGGCGCTTTGGTGAGCTATCGCATAAGATTGTCAGGACTCCTCTCAAGGTATTGGGCAGGGTTCGCAACCTCGCCAAGGCATTCCAAGATATCCGGCGCGCCGACGTTATGATCATTCCCGGAACGGGAATTCTTGACGACTTCGGTGAACCGCCGCATGGGATGCCGCTTGATATCTTGATGTGGTGTTTCGCTGCACGGATGTCAGGCACGAAGGTAGCCTTTGCCAGCATAGGAGCCGGTCCGATTGGCCATCCAGTCAGCCGATGGCTGATGGTGTCGGCCGCGAAGCTGGCGCATTATCGATCCTACCGCGACGCCCGCTCGAAGGAATTCATGCGGAATGCGGGTTTGAACGTGGAGAACGACGCGGTGTATCCCGATGTCGTTTTCAAACTGCCTACCCCGAAGCCGGCCAATTCGGCGGAGTCGACCTCGGTCACTTCAAGAACCGGCGTCCTGACCGTCGGCCTCGGGGTGATGAAATACGATGGCTGGTACGGATTTGCCCACGACGGCGGGGCAGTCTTCGATCTCTATCTGGATAAACTGGCACAGTTCGTCACCCATCTGCTGGAACGCGGACATCGCGTCAAATTGCTGACCGGAGAAACCACCGACATGGAGGCCGTGGATGCACTGCGTGCACGGCTGCGCGTGGTCGTCGCCGGCGCTGCGGAGGAACGCGTATCCACCGGGTTGGTGAGTTCGCTGCATGATCTCATGGAAGAGATTTCCGAGACCGATATCGTCATCGCCACACGCTTTCACAACATCGTCTGCGCGTTGAAGATGGAAAAACCCGTTATCTCCCTGGGATATTCGGCGAAGAACGACGCGCTGTTGGCAGAGATGGGCCTCGATGAATACTGCCAGCATGTCGACACATTCGACGTCGAGGTGCTTATCGCCCAATTTGAGAAGGGCATCATCGAGACCCAGAAGATCAAAAACGCGATCCGTGCGGGCAATCTCGCTTTCATGGAGCAACTCGATCTGCAGGACAAGCGACTTCTGTCGGAAATTTTGTCGTGAACATGGCTGCTGGCTGCAGTTTCTGGAGACTCTGGGATGCCAAGTGTGGACGTCATAATCCCCTGCTACAACTACGCGGATTATTTGCCTCAATGCGTCGACAGCGTGCTCTCCCAAGGTGTCTCTGAGGTCAGAATTGTCATCATCGACAATGCCTCGACTGACAACAGCGTCGAGGTTGCAAGACATCTAGCTGAGTCGGATCCGAGAATAGAGCTCGTCTGCCATCCGGAAAATCTCGGCCCGCATGCCTCGTTCAATGAAGGGATCGACTTGGCACGCGCGGACTACTTTGTCATTTTGTGCGCCGATGACCTCATGCAGGCAGGATCTCTGAAGCGTGGGATCGAGGCGCTCGAACAAAACCCTGGTGCGATTTTTGTTGTCGGCGCCAGCACGCCGTGGGCGGGCCAAATGCCACCCGAACCGACGGACCAGCCAGAAGGCTGGAGCGTTCAATCCGGGCTGGACTATATAGAGCTCTGCTGCCGGGCAATCGGCAAGAATCCCGGGGTGCACGCAATACTAGTAAGGACTTCGGCGCAAAAAGCAGCAGGGCATTACCGAGCGTCGCTGAAGCACATGGACGACTTGGAGATGGCCCTCAGACTCGGCTGCATGGGATCGGTTGTATGCCTTCACGCGGCCTTGGCAATTCAGCGCCTACACGCTGCGAATTTGAGTAATGCTCTGTGGGAAGATCGCCTCAAGGATCTTCGGGAGCAACAGGCAGCCTTCGACAGCTTCTTTCGTCGGGAAGGGCGAAAAATTCCGCGTTCTCTTGAACTACATCGCTTAGCTACACGGCGAACAGCTGAAACCGCATTTTGGTCGGCGGCTTCGCACATCTACAGAGGCAAGACCGCCGTTGGCCTTGGCCTGTTCAAATACAGCCTCAGCCTAAGACCATCATTGGCACTGATGCCGCCGGTAAGCCACTTGTTTCGCACGAATGGTGCCCTCAAGCGAGTAGCCGAACTCTTGTCGGCCGGAATTCACTGACTCGCAAGTCGCCGAGCGTTACTGCTCATCGCTGCAAATGCCTGCCCTGCTACGCTGTTTCCCAGGGAAATTGCCGCAAGACCCGCAACACAAGGCGCAATGTGCCGTAAGCAGCGGAAGCTGTCTTGTCGGACGGGCAGCAAACAGCAAGGACCACCAAAAAATAGGCGTGCCAGAGCCGGTTACGAAAACATGCAGCCTCTTTGAACAGCGCTATGGATTTGTTTCGATATCCTGATCTCAGTGCGAGGCAGGCCGTCTCGTAAATATAATGCTTCCGCAACAGCGAGAGTTCGGGATCGCTGCGATTTTGGTTCCAATGAAGCTGGTCAAAATATTGCAGACGATTAACGCGAAAAGCATAGGCGTTCGGCCCCGTCGCAAGGTGATCTTCCTTGAGGGGATCGGAATGCAAACCATGTTCATGTTTGCGTGCGGAAGGTAACGAGATGAAATTCGTGCGGAAATGACGAGCGAGTAATGCCTGGAAGGGATAATCTTCCGCGCTGCGCTTGGAGGCGTCGAAGCGGCCGACGAGCTCCAGCGCCTGGCGAGTCATCACCGTGGCCGGAAGCCAGGCGAAATACCCCCAACGCGTGTAGCGAAAGATGTGCCCCTGGTAAAGAAATGCTTCGGACGCTTCCCTGTCGGTCGAGCATCGCGTCGCCCAAGTTCCGAGCGCGTGCTTTGTATGAAAAACGCGCAGATAGTCGTCGGTTTGGCCATCCGGGAGTTCGAACGCATCGGAGCCAATCATACGGGCTATGCTCTGATAACAATTGACGATCGTCCCCTTGATCATCCGATGGTCGGTATCGTCCTGAAAAAACTCGAAAGTAAGGTACTGATCGTCCGGAAATTCCTTGAAAAAGGCAACGGAAAGAGACAGGAAATGCGGAAGCCACTCGTCATCAGAATCGAGGAAAGCAATCAGTCGACCAGTGCTGGCTGCGATGCCGGCGTTGCGCGCGGCGGCCACGCCCTGGTTGCTCTGCCGGATTAAGTGGATACGCGAGTCGAAATCAAAAGCCAGTTGGGCGGTACTATCGGTTGACCCGTCGTCAACGATGATGAGTTCCCAATCTTCGAAAGTTTGCCCAATTATACTATCTATTGCGCGCATAACTGTGTCGGCGCGATTGTAGGTAGGTAGTATAATAGATACTTCAGCACGGGGTCGATACATCAAAACTCACTCTCGAATGTTGCCTGCACCCCCCGGCGTTGCGGCATGTTCGAAACAGGGTAGTCACCGTCTACTGTGGCAATGCGCCTGGGGTTGTCCAGGACAACACTTCCTCATGCCGGACCCTAGGTTCGGCAGGGGATGCGGCATCGACATAGCTGTAGCTTTCATTTCACCTCGCTCGGCAGGACCGCAGCCTGGACAGGCTCGACGATCGCCAACAAATCCGGACGGGGCTGCCGCCCTCTCCGCAACATCCGGGCCAGCCACTCGGCGACGTGGTCGAGTTCATGCATTGCCGGATGTTTGACCAGCCAGATCGCCAGCACCCAGCCTAGCCCCGAAAGGACGGCTGCAACCGCTGCGGCAGCCAGGTGGATCTGCGCAGGGTAGCACGCAAGGGCGACCACGGCGGGGCCAATGGCGCTGCCGATCGTCACCGCTGCACTCTTCCACAAGGCAAAGACGAACTCTGTCCAAGTCATGCTTATGTGGCGTCGTACGAAAAATAGCGAAACCAGGGCTTGGAAAGGAACCGTCAGAAGCAGGCTGAGCACCATGCCGCGCAAACCGAAAGGAGCAGCTAGCAAAAGCAGGACGGCGCAAACCGGCCATATGACAAGCGAACGCAAGAAAGCATCGCGAATGGCGCCAACCGCCAGGAGCACGCAGTAGTTCAATGCATAGCTGAACGAGAAAAAGGCCGCAATCGCAGCGATCCGGACCAGCGGCACTATCTCGAGCCACTGGTCTCCATAGAGGAACGTCACGACTGGGTGAGCCAGGATAGCAAGCACGCCGAGCGCCGGCCAGTGGACCGCCGTGGTGTAGGTCAGCGCGGTCAGGTAATGGTTCTTGAGATCTCCACCTTTCCTTGCCTCCGATGAAAATCCCGAGAAAACAACGGAGATTGAACTGGCCAGAAAGATCTTGTCGGGCAGCTGGGCAACCGTAAGCGTCCGGTTAAAAAGCCCCGCTGCATTGAATGAGAGAAATCGTCCCAGCACCAGATATGGGATCTGGTCGTACATTCGGGCAAGCATCACGATGAGGCCGTTGTAATAACCGAAGGCAATCACGCCCCGCCAATTGCTGAACAGCGGCTTGAATATCCAGAACTCTCTTCGGAGCAGGAGCGCGAGGATGCTGCCGAAAGTGGCCGAGACGAACCACGCCATGGCAAAGCTCATGTAGCTGAACCCGAGCGACGTGAGCGTGAGGACGGTGACCGCGCTGGAGACAGCAATCGCAATGTTCACCAAGGCAACCTGTCCGAATGCCATCTCGCGCCGCATGAGCGCCAGTATGGGAGCGGCCACCACCTCGATGACAAGAGCCGCCGATATCAGACGTAGATAGGGACCAAGCCCATCCTCGCCGTAGACATGGGCGATCAGCGGGGCAAATAGAAGGAGCCCTGCTGAGATCAAGGACGTAAGCGACAACATCACGGTAAATGCTGCGCGCACGTCCTCTTTCGAAAGATTGGGCCGCTGAACTATGAATGCAGTGCTGGAAAACTCTCGCAGCGATAACGCAAGACCGACAACAGCCGATCCAGTCACCGATATACCGATTTCGCTCGGCGTAAGAAGCCTCGACACGACCATCGTCAGACCAAAATTGACGGCAAGACCGAAGTATCGATCAGCAGCGGTATAAATGAGCGCTCGTCTAACTGAATTCATTGATCGACTTCACAGGGTTGGAGTGTCTGGCGAAGGGTCTTGATCTCCAATTATTCCGCATGTCGGTTGATATTTGTGACTCTGCGTAGCTTTCGCATTGCCCGGCCGAACTGGTATCTCATGATGTTGCCGCAGATTCGCATTTCGTGCTTGACTCCTTTAGCCGGAGCAAAACGTTGCTTGTAGTCGTGGCCCCCACCCAAGTCGATACCCCGCAGATTGAATCTACCGACCATCTCGAATGTCAGATACATTAAATATGTACCTATATCGAAGCGATCGTATTCATGATCTCTGAAATATACTTGGGCAACTAGTTCATTTTCATGTATCAGGCAAGTCGCGCCGCCGACTCGACGATCACCGTCGCTGAGCAGGATGGACACAAGACGGCCGGTGGCCTCCATGTACTCCGCAGCCGCGACACGGTCCGCTATCTCCGCGCCGTCGATCCCCCAGGTCTTACCCCACTCTTTGACAATCAATCTCGCCGCGCCCGGCTGATTGATCCCAACGGAGAAGCCACTGCATTTTCTGCGAGACTTTCGTATTGCGTCCCATCGACCAGTCTTTCGCCAGTACGCTTCAAAGTCGTCCGTGGCATCCATTCCGAAGGTTGGTTCAGACCACAGCGCGCGCACCGCGCCGTGGCTTTGCGGTTCCTTTTCCGGGCGCCAGAAGCCAAGCTCGACAGTAACGCCTACGCTTGCCACGGCATCCAGAAGCCGGCCGGGTTGCGACGGCAAGACAAATCCGGGAACTATGTAACGGGTTACGGGCACCCAACATCCATCAGGCGTCCGGCGCAAGGCCACTATTGCGACAGGCGCGTCCCGCTCACGCACAAGCGCGATGAGCTTTCTATTGTCGATCGAACTTGTGGCCAGTATCCGGAACAGCTCATGCGGGCACGCGTCGGATTCAGGCAGCCGCGACAATGCATCATCCAATTGCGAATTCCATTGCCTGAACAAGGTGACGTGAGGGCGGGACCGTTGGGCGCGCGCCGGCTGGTTCTCCTCAACGACCGGCTGGATTGGTCCGGTCCCTATCGCTTCGGATTGCGCCTGCCTCATGCGACTACTCCGGATTCAAATGTCGCGTTCACACTAGTGGCGGGCGGATAGCGTGCAAACCTCCCAAAAAGGCTGCGATTGCGTACGAAAGCAGTAGTTCAAATTTCTGCGATGGTTTGCCCCAACGCTTCACTTGAACCTGGCGAGACAACTGGCGTCGTTGCGCAGTGTCATCTAACCTGCGCGGCGTCGATGGCGCGCGCAAAAGGCGCTGTTTCCGGATACTGGCCACCGGCTCGATCAAACGGTTGCGTGGCGCCCAATGCGCGCACCCGTGCGACCCAAACAACGGCCAGCGCGACGAAGAAGAGAATGCCTGGATCGGCATTGCCACCTGATATTGAGGTGGCGACTAAGCCGGCAAGAGCGGAATTCCTGACACTCGTCACCACAGCGTCCGTCTCGGGGTCCAACCATCGCCGCACCCCGCCTACGCCTCGAGCCAAGACACCAAGCAGCATCGCCATCATCAATGATCCGAAAAACCCGAGCTGGGACAGGACCGCGATCGGCCAACTCGATGTCCTCGAACTGCCGAAACCCACGCCGAGGCCGTTGGTGTCGATGACCGACTGCAGGCTTTTCAGGTTCCAATAGGTTCGCTCATGGCCTGAACCTGAATTCGCTTTGTTGACGATGGTTTTGTTGAAGAGCCCAACAAAGGAATCCAGGGCATTTGCCTTGTAGAGGCTGATGCCCAACACTGCAGCCGTGCCGACAACCATCAGAACGGCTATCAGTATATCCTCGCGCTCAATTTTCCCCTTTAAGACCGAGACCAACATCGAGAAGGCGACGGGAACGCACAGCACCATAAGCCCGACATAGGCGGTCGACGACGTCGACAGAATGGTCAGGAAGAGCAAGATGCCCGACAACCATTGGGCAACGGCCGACTTGGTCTTTCGCCAGTAGGTATAGCAGAACGCAAGGCAGGCCAGAGACGCAGCGGCGAAGGAAGATGCCTCGGAGAAAGGTCCTGTGATGCGAGCGAACCCAGCCTCGTACGCACCCGTTATAATCGCATAATTGGCAGTTCTGATGGGGGCGAGGAGATCACCCAGTCCCGCATTTTTACCGACAAAGTCAATCAATCCCATCCCCGCGTGCAAGCAGCATAAAAGGAAGAAGCCGCGGCGAATCTGATCGATACGGTCAGAGCGCAGCGTCAGGGCGCAAAGCGCGATGGCAGCAAGCCCGCCAAGGATAAAGTAGCCCGTCTGCGAGATGTTGCCTGAAACTGGCGCCAAGGATGCTTCCACCACCGCTCCCCTGGTCTTCGACTGAACGAAGACGATGGTCTGCCCGGCGAAGAACCTGGGAAACAGCCACGATCCGATGATCGCGTAGACCATGAGACTTGCGAGTATCCAGACGGGGCGGATACTTCCGAAGACGCTTCCGAGGTCGAACCATATACGGCGTCTGGCTGCGACGGCCGCGACGAGTAGAGCCTCGAACATAGTGTAGATGAGCGGAGATGACCCGCCCAGGAAAGTCAGGGTCATGACGGCCGTAGCGCCGAATGCCTGGGAAGCAATCAGCCCGATAATCAGCACTCCCCGGGCATAGTATGCGATGGCCAGAATGGCCACGCACACCAGCAGACCCGGCAAGGAAACCTGCATTGTTGATCGAGCCTTTCGCTCGGTTGGTCCTGCCAATGTTGACGAAAGACACTACCCGACGTCGGGTATCTTTCGACGGGCACGTATCTTGGGCAAGTGAGCCAAACGGCGTAGTCGTGCATTCCGCAAGAAGCCGTAGGTCGCCTTAAGAACCGAAAATACCCACGACTTGCACCAGGCTCGGCCGTTGAGGCCCGTCGACCGACCACGAGCCACGATCGCCGGCTGCATGCCATCCGCTGCGGCTGAGAAGCGCCCGTGTTTGGGCTGCTGGCAGGTTCAGAATGTGTCGACAAGTCGGCCTGCCGGAGTCCGGCCTACCCCTTCCTGCAAACGGCTAACTCGCGAACGCACACTAAAGAACGGCTCGACGGCGAGTTATGTCCCCCTTATACACAGGCTCGCGGGCACATTTCTGCTTACGATCGTGAAATGTCGTGATAATTGGAGATATCGGGAGCTCTGGGCAATGGAGTGGGTTCTCTAGAGTTCCAGGATGAGGAGGACAATCCGTATGACCACCCAGGTTGTACACGGTGCATTTGGACCAAAGCAGGTTAAGCAACTCAAGGAAATTTATGAGCGAGCGCAGGCTGTGACCGCCCAGTATCCTGAATCCCACGTCGCTAACAAAGCCGCCAAGAAGCTGATCGATGCGTTTGACACAGTGACCCGTAGCCATGAGGCGGTCTGCCGTTGGCTGAGCGAGACTGAACCCCAGGGACACGCCTGAGGTTCCAATCATCAATTCTAGGAGCATCTATCCGCCTGCCAGACAATGCTGGCAGGCGGATTTTCTGCTGTGCCGCTCACCGCAAAAGCGATAGGGGAGCCATTGGGGCGGGCGAATGGCTCCCCTACCCTGTCTTCGCTTTATCCGCAGACAGACCGGCGTACGCCCGGGCAAACGCTGGCAAACAGATGTTCTTCTTTGACAATGCATGACGTCAACGAAGCCTTTGGAGTAAGAAACCGCCGTGGATTAACGGTCCTGCTTCCGCCTATCGGATGAGCTTGGCGGCGCCGCCTTGCCTGCAATCATTTGCGTGCACGACTCCAGGAACCCGGCCCAATGGTTTCGGTCCGGATGGCCTGCCCATCAGCGGGATCCCTCGAGGGCTAAAAAAATTTACAAAAAATTAACTTAGATTAGCCCTCGCTAGTAAAGCATAAACTACTGAATTCTAGGTGGTGTAGGGGAGAAGCGATGAGCGTCCAAGCTGGGGGGGCCTGGCTGGACTCTCAGATTGGTAGAAACTTCCAAAAAATCCAGGACTTGAGGGGGCTGTCGGCCGCCATGAGGCGGTCGTGTTGGGCAAAAGTTGGGGTGCTAGTATGAGTTCTGCAATCGGACTGCATAATCTTGCTTCGACAAATCAACCAGAAATCTCGTCGAGCAGCGCAAAGAGCAACGATCAACTAGACAAGGAATGCCTACTTATTCTTGACGGAAGGGCGCTAGACCGGGAATGTCTAGCATCGGCTCTGGAGGACCATGAGCTTGGCATGGCTGTTGCCGCCATGGGCAGGATCGAAGAATGGCGAATAAAGAAGGAAGCATACCCTCCTCTAGCCGCCATCCTATTTAACCTCGGTGGGCGCAAAGTTACCGATCAAAGCATAGCTGAAGAGGTCCGGATGATCTCTTCAGAGTTCAGTTCTGTTCCAGTGATTCTGCTGGCCGACACGGAAGATCTCACACAGATACTGACCGCCCTTGAAAGCGGCGCGCGCGGATACATTCCGACTTCTGTTGGCATTGACGTCTGTGTCGAAGCCGTCAACCTTGCGGCGGCTGGCGGCATCTTCGTACCGGCCAGTAGCGTGCTGTCCATGCGGCATCTGATCGATTCAGGCAGCCGCGACACACGTCCGCTGACGACTATGTTCACGCACCGGCAAGCTGAAGTGGCTCAGGCGCTTCGGCGCGGCAAGGCGAACAAGATCATAGCCTACGAACTGAACCTGCGCGAAAGCACCGTGAAAGTTCACATCCGCAATATCATGAAGAAACTGAAGGCGACCAACAGGACTGAGGTTGCCTACAAGGTCAACGACCTTTTCGGGGAAGGTGCTCTCGCGGAAGAATGAGAGGTGGTTTCAGACGGCCCGCCAGAGTTCACTCCTGCGGGTCGTCTTTGTTAGCCTCGTTTCGCGATCGGCTGTTCCGCAGCCGCTGCAAACGGCGTTTTCGTCATAAAACGCCGGTATTGGGTTCCAACATCCACCATAAGTGCTAAATCGGCAGCCATTTGGTGATCGCGAAATTTTGGACCGGACATGTAGACTTTTCCAGCAGCTGGAGTGTGGTACATGTCTGAGCAGAGCCCTTGTTTTCGCAAATCTCTTCGTTTGCAAGGTCGCGCGCGCCAACTGATCCCAGGTGGCTGCCATACATACGCGAAGGGCGACGATCAGTATCCCATTCTCGCCCCGGGTTTCATTGAGCGTGGACTTGGATGTCATGTCTGGGACGTCGATGGCAACGAATATATCGAATATGGCATGGGCAATCGTTCCGTTGGATTGGGGCATGCCTACCCGACCGTCCTGAGGGCGGTTGAGGCAGCGTTGAGTGGCGGTTCCAATTTCACGCGACCGGCTAGGATCGAAGTCGACTGCGCCGAGACGTTTCTGGAGCTTGTCGACGCGCAGATGGTAAAGTTCTGCAAGGATGGCTCGGATGCGACGTCCGGCGCCGTGCGCCTGGCCCGCGCTTATACAGGGCGCGACCTCGTGGCCTGCTGCGCCGACCATCCATTCTTTTCGACGGACGATTGGTTCATCGGCACGACACCGATGAATGCCGGTATTCCGGAGGTGGTCCGAAATCTCACCGTCACCTTCCGATACAACAACATCGCCAGCGTAAAGGATCTTTTCGACAGATATCCGGGCAAGCTGGCCGCGCTGATCCTCGAGCCATCCCGCGGAGACGACCCGGCAGACGGTTTCCTGCATGAAGTGCAACGTCTCTGCAGGGAAAACGGCGCGCTGCTCATTCTCGACGAGATGATAACCGGATTCCGATGGCACGCGGCTGGAGCTCAGAAACTCTATGGCATTGAGCCGGACCTGACGACGTTCGGCAAAGCGCTCGGCAATGGCTTTTCAGTGTCCGCCTTGGCGGGCAAGCGCGAATATATGCGGCTTGGCGGGTTAGAGCATATGGACCGCCCAAGGGTATTCCTGTTGTCAACCACGCATGGCGCGGAGACCCATGCGCTCGCCGCGGCCATCGCGACCATGCGAACATACCAATCCGAACCTGTTATAGAGCACCTGCACCTCCAAGGCACAAAGCTCAAGGACGGTATCACCGAGGCTGCCAAACGCCACGGCGTGGAAGACCACTTCAGGGTCGTCGGCCGCCCCTCTTGCCTGGCATTCGCCACGCTCGACGCCAACGGCAAGCCGTCGCAGGCATATCGCTCGCTTTTCCTTCAAGAGACAATCAAGCGCGGAGTGCTGATGCCGTCACTGGTCGTCAGCTATACTCACGACAACCCGGCGATCATGAAGACCATTGAGGCGGTCGACGGCGCATTGGCGGTGTATGCCCAGGCCCTGGAAGCGGGGACGGACCGGTTTTTGGTCGGCCGGCCATCCCAGGTTGTCTTCCGTCGATTCAACGAAGGGGCCGAAGTACGGGTTTCCGCCGCGGCCAGCTAACCGAGCGGCGTGCACCTCCGCCGCTGCGCGGGTCCCGCTCGGGGCGGAAGTCCCTTCGGCGATGGGCATTGTCGACTGTTAGAAAATCCTGGCTTTTCTGACCGTGAACGCCTCGGCGAAACGCTCGGGCGCTCTGCATTCCATTCCGCGCAATCTGGCAAGCCCAACAAAAGTGTCACGGTCGAACCAGTCCTTGGAGCGCTGCGTCCCGAAGTACTTATGGAGTAACTGGACCTTGCGTTCCAGTACGTCGGCCGCAAGCGGAACATATGCATTCGGCCGGCCGAGGTCGCCATCCCACTTCGGGATCTCGTATTCGAGCACCAGATGGTCGCGAAAGACATTCCAGGTCAATTGATTGACTTCCCGATGGTCCTGGTGGGCATCGAGCTTGGCATGCGTGAGCACTATGTCGGGATTGATGCGCGACCTCACATCGATCAACCAGTGTTTTATCGATCGGCTATGGATTGGGAAGTAGCTGTCCTCAAAATCCGCGATCTCGACTTTGGACGAGCTCGACCCCTCAAGGAAGGCCTCGGCCGATGCCTTGGCTTCGGCCGAACGGGGGCCGCCGCCGCTCAACACGCACCAATGGACGTGGAGCTTCACTCCTGAAGCGATCAAGCTGAGAATTGTGCCGCCGGCGCCTATTTCAATGTCGTCGGAATGGGCTCCAAGGCAGAGGAGCGAGAGTTCCTCCCCTCGGCGAGCGAGGCCAAGCCCCTTCATGAGGCAGCCATCACCATGCTACGCTTGATCTTCTCGGCGGTGACCTTGCGATTCCAGGGCATATCGCCTTTTTCGACCATGTCCTCGAGCGACTGCCAGTCGCGCAGCGTATCCATCGAGCGCCAGAAGCCTTCGTGCTTGTAGGCCATCAGCATGTTGTCGTCGATCAATCGTTTGAACGGTTCGAGGACGAGCTCCTCGCCGTCGCGCATGTAGTCGAAGATTTCCGGCCGGAAGACAAAGTACCCACCGTTGATCCATATCTCGGATGTATCCGTCGTGCGGAACTCGCGCACACGGCCATCTTCAGCGATGTCGGCCAGATGGTATGTCAGCGGCGCGCGCACGGCGAGGAAGCAGCCGATCTTGCCGCTGGCCTCGAACTTCGCAATCACGTCGTCGAGGTCGACATTGGTCAGGCCGTCGGAGTAGTTGGCCAGGAACATCTTCTCGTTCCTGACATGATCCCTGGCGGCCCAGAGTCGCTCTCCAATGTTGCGCCAGATACCCGTGTCGAGCAGCGTAATGCTCCAGTCCTTTGGAGTATCGCCGAGCAGCTTCACATCCCGACCGCCTTGCGTGACGACGCAGTCAGAGAAGGTCTGCGGCCTGGTGTTCAAGAAGAAATCCTTGATGACGTTGGCCTTATAGCCCAGGCAAAGGATGAACTCGTCATGCCCGTATTCGCTGTACCACTGCATCACGTGGCGCAGGATCGGCTGGTGGCCCAGAGGAATCATCGGCTTCGGTATGCTGTCGGAATAGTCACGTATGCGCGTGCCGCGCCCGCCGCAGAATAGGACGACTTTCATCTCGGCAACTCCGATGGATCAATCACTGTAACGAAAGGAATCGGCACCACGAATTTCGCGCCCCAGCTGGCGATGTGATGCATCTGCTTGATGATCTCGTCCTTCAAGTTCCATGGAAGGATCAGGACGTAGTCCGGCTTGGCATGGTCGATCGCCTCGATCGGCTTGATCGGTATGTGCATGCCGGGCGTGAAACGACCGTGCTTGTAGGGGTTCCGGTCGACCGTGAAGTCGAGAAAATCGGGGCCGATTGCGCAATAGTTAAGCAACGTGTTGCCTTTGCCCGGCGCGCCATAGCCGCAAATCTTCTTGCCCTCGTTCTTGGCCGAGATCAGGAAGGCGAGGAGATCTCGCTTCGCTCGCTGCGCCTTGTCGCCGAAGGAGGCGTAGGTCCCCATGTCGGTCAGCCCATGCCGCTTTTCGCGATCGAGCAGAAGTTGAACGCGGTCGTTCACGGGCCAGCTGCTTTCCTCGTTCGCGAGATAGATGCGAAGCGAACCGCCATGAGTAGGCAGTTCCTCGACGTCGATCAGCCGCAGCCCGTGGCGGGTAGCCATAAGGTCGATGGTCAATAACGAGAAGTATGAGAAATGCTCGTGATAGATGGTATCAAACTGGTTCTCGGCCATCAGTCGCTCAATATGCGGAAACTCGATGGTGATGACGCCTTCCGGCTTGAGGAGGACCTTCATTCCTGCGACGAAGTCATTCAGGTCGGGCACTTGGGCCAGAACATTGTTGCCGATGATAAGGTCCGCGCGCAGGCCCTCGGCCACCATCTGGAGAGCCAAGCGAACCCCGAAGAAATCAACCCTGGTCGGCACACCCTTCTCAAGCGCGGCGCTCGCAACGTTTGCGGCAGGCTCGACACCTAGAACGGGAACGCCAAGCGGAAGAAAGTGCTGGAGCAGGTAGCCGTCGTTGCTGGCGAGCTCGACCGCGAGGCTGTCGGAACCAAGGCCGAGGCGTTTCGTAATGGCCTCGCAATAGGCTTTCGCGTGGGCCACCCAGCTTGTCGAAAAAGAAGAAAAATAAGCATACTCGCTGAAGATGGTTTCGGGACTCATGTATTCCTTGAGCTGCACGAGATAGCAGGTGTCGCAAACCAGGACGTTCAGCGGATAGTACAGTTCCACCTGATCCAGCTGGTCGGCCCGCAGGAAGTTTTCGCAAGGCGGCGACATGCCGAGATCGACCAGCGTATGCCGCAGACGCGTACCACAAAGCCTGCAGCCGACGCCGCGGCGTATCGGGTTTTGGTCGCGGACGACTTCGACGGCTTGTATGTTCATTGGCTGCTCCTTGTCCGCCTGCCTGGAAAAAAAATGGAGACGCGGTGGCCTGACGAAGTACCTGCTGCCGTCGCGCCTCCGTGGAATGTACGCAAGCCTAAGGCGACGCGCCTTCGAGTCCGATTTGCCAATGCGTCGGCTGCCTTAATCCTTAAAGGGCAAGGGGGTGAGGCAGTGACCCCATCAGGCAAGCCGAACGAGTAGGATTGACCATCCGGCATACCGCTATCGATGAAGCCACCTAAGGCTTTGGGAGCTCTTCCAGCCGGTACTCGCGACGCCAAGAATTCCCTCGGTTTTTGCCCGCGAAAGGGGCTTGAAGCGACATGCAGTTTGCCGAGACCGAATTGAAAGGCGTGTGGCTGATCGAGCCGACACCCGTGGTCGACGATCGCGGCTCCTTTACGCGCCTTTTCTGCGAGAAGGAAATGGCCGATTGCGGGTTGGCGACGCGCTTTGTCCAGCACAGCCGGGCACATTCGGTCAAAAAAGGAACGCTGCGGGGGTTACATTTTCAGGAGAACCCCTATGCCGAGGTGAAACTCGTCTCCTGCGTCCGTGGCGCGATCTTCGACGTCGTGGTTGACATGCGCCCGAACTCGCCGACGCGCTACAAGTGGTTGGGCTTCGAACTGACGGCCGCAAACATGAGGCAGGTCTATATTCCCACCGGATTCGCGCATGGACTGCAGACACTTACAGACGATACCGAGGTTTCTTACCTGATATCGCAGTTCTACACGCCACAGTCAGCGACGGGCGTCCGCTTCAACGATCCCGCCTTTTCAATAAACTGGCCCTTGATGCCGACCGCGATGTCGGAAAGGGACAGGACATGGCCGCTGGTCAAGCAGCGGGCCCCAATCGAGGCCTTATAGGGTCGCAGCCAAGAGCCCATGCTCCGACAGCATCCTGGCAGCGGCTGCCAGCTCCTTGAACGGCAGTCCGGAGCGCTCGGCCATCGACAAGATCGAGTGCTGTCCATCGGCCAGATTGAGCACCCATAGCAGAGACATCGAAGTTATGCCGGACGCCTTCTGCCCTCCCAAGGCGCTGTAGAGGCCCCGCCTGCCGAGTTGCGGCTCGCCCTTGGGGAAGAGATTCAAGGGCGTCCAGTCCCCTTCGACCAAGTCAATTAGATCCATGAGAACCGCCAAGGAATCCTCAAGGTACTCCGGCGCGATGAAGCCGAGATTGTCGGCCGACGTATGGTACTCGGGGAAGGTGCCGTGGACGCTCCGCTGGAACATGCCGACGGGAAGATTGAAGCCCGGCGAGCAATATTGCCTTTCGTCGTAGCCATAGGGGGAGAAATCGATCAGCTTCGCCCCGGGCCGATCGCCGAGCAGGTGCGCCATAGCCCGGTCAATGAAGGCGTCGCCGCGACGGCTGCGCTTGTATGCCGGGCATCCAGCATCACCCACGCAAGACACTACCAGCCCATGATCGATGAGTTGTATGCGGTTCTCATTGCGGGACAGCCATGTGAGCGCGCCGATCGTTCCTGGAGCAAAGAGGAAGCGGTAGCTATACTTTGTCTTCCGGGTGCTGAGGGTCCTCGCCAGCGTCGTCAGGAGAGCGAGGCCCGAACAGTTATCATTGGCCAGTGACGGATGGCATATATGGGCTGAAAGAAGGAATTCCCGCTCGGTCTGTCCGCGGTGCAGGTATTCTCCGTAGGTCAAGCTGCCGTCCTTGAGCTCAGCATCAATCTCTACCTGGTAGAGACCGTCGGTCATCTCCAGCAAACGATCATGCGCCATGCAGAACCCCCATGTCGGGGCGTAGTAGCTGGTGCGGTAGGGAATCACGTCCGGCTGTTCAGGCAAGGTATGGATATGCTGCCTCAACTCATTGAGCGGCAAGGTACCTTTGAAAGGTACGCTGTAGTTGACTACGTGGAGGGTGGAATCGGCAAAGTCCACGATCGTCCGACCGTCGGGCGCGACGATCCTGGCCGACCGGATGTTCCATTCTTGCGGAATCGTCCAATCGAATACCTGCGTGCCGGTGGGAACCTCATGCCGCCGCAAGTCAATGTGCCCGGACAAAACGTCCAAGGTCTTCCGCACGCCATCGCCGGTGATGCTTCGGCAAATCGGAAATAGCCGTTCGGCCAGGTCATAGATCTCCTGGCCGACTCCGGCGGCCGGCGGCGCCGAGCCGAGCCAAGCTGGACCCACATACGTCATTTGGATTAGCCCGCCGCAGCCTCCAAGGCTATTGAGGCCTCCACGGCACGCATGCGCTCGTCCAGAAGTCCGTTCGCCAACAGATATCTTATGTGGCCGATGCGCTGGAAGCGAGGACCCTCGAATTCCTCCAAGGTGACATTCGATTGCCGATAGGCCCGGTAAAGCTGTTCGGCGCCTTTGCGGGCGTCCCATTGCGGCCGGAAGCTCGGAAGAGCGCGCGCAATCTTCTCGAAGCTTACCCGATAGGAACGTTTGTCGGGGCCGGCATCGGCCGCGAACTCCAGGCGGCAGCCAGGCACCACATCGGCGACGATCTCGGCTATGTCGCGGATCCTGTAATTGTGGGCCGTCTGCCCCACATTGAAAGCCTCGTTGTGGATCACATCCCGCGGGGCTTCGAGGCCGGCGATGAAAGCGCGGGAAATATCCTCGATGTGAACGATGGGCCGCCACGGGGTCCCATCGGATTTGAGCAGGATCACGCCTTTGGTCACCGCCCAGGCAACGAGATTGTTCAGCACGATGTCGAAGCGAAGCCGGCGCGACAAGCCATAGGCCGTAGCAGGCCGGAAGTAGGTCGGAGAGAAGCTGCCGTCGGCGAGTTCGGAAATATCGCGTTCGGAAAGTACCTTGGACCAGCCATAGGGCGTGACCGGATTGAGCTCTCCGGTTTCGTCCACCATGTCATCGCCCGCCTGTCCGTAATTGCTGCAGGACGAAGCGAAGAGAAAGCGTGACACGCCGGCTTCCTTGGCCGCTTTCGCGAAGCGAACGCTGCCCTTGTGGTTAATCTCGTATGTGATCTCCGGATCGAGATCGGAGAGCGGGTCATTCGAGAGGGCTGCCAGGTGTATTACGGCGTCGAAACCTTCGAGATCGCGAGGCTGCACGTCCCGGACGTCCTTTTGAATGGATGGAACGGATGCTCGCTCCCCTCCCGCCGCAAAGGTGCAGCGCCGGTAAAGGTCGCTGTCGTAGCCGGTCACCGCATGCCCCGCGCGAAGCAGCATCGGCACCATCACCGACCCGATATAGCCTTGATGGCCGGTTACCATGACTTTCATCGTACACCTCTCAAGAGTGGATTGATTACCCTGAAAGCTACTTGGGCGACCAAGGCTCGGGGAGAACGCCAATAGGCGGTCAGGACGCCCTGTTGGACGAGCCGTTGGCTACCTCTTTCGGGGAGGCCCAGGCTAAGCCTTTCGAAGGCTATCTGCCGGCGATGGCCTGAAGTTTTGTGGCAGGTGGCATGGCAATGGACTTGCGAGCCACCTGCCATGCAATGGTCGCCTCCTCGCTTAGCCAGGCGCGGGCATGTCCGACGCATCGCGCATCACGGCGTGCCGCGATTTGAACTCACTAGAGCCGACGATGCCCAAGGCAATGGAATCGCGCGTCATTGATCCTCTGCGCAACTGTCGGGAATAGGTTTCCATCCCGTAGCCGTCCGCTGGGCGATCCAACAACAGCATGTAAAGAAACCCGATATAGGCGCGGTCCGTCAGGCCTATAGTGGCATATTTGGCCTCGAATTCTTCAGAGCGAATCAACTCCATGACCACGTCGGTAAGCCGAGCGTCTCCGTTCTCGAGCGCTGCCGACAAGCGATCCAATCCTGCGGTGTCGCCGTCACGGCCGAGGACGAGACAATAGGCAAAACTTGCCTGGTGGACATAGGTGAACCCATCGGCAAACGTCGCCTCGGGGTTGCACCCCCGCTGCGGCTTGGGCAACGGTTGCGGGCCGCGCGTGATGTCGCGGACAGCCTTATAGGCGGGTTTCGGTTCGCCGGTCATCCATTTGCCGTTGTTATTCGCGACGAGTCTAACCAGACCCATATTGGCTTCGAAGCTCGGGGCCCAGTAAGTCTCATCCAGCAACTCATAGATATGCGCTGCCTCCAGCTTGTACTTCTCCTGGAGTTCGCGGAGCCGTGTCATCGTCTGTTTGACGCCGTCAGCCTGCTGCCGCTCGCTCCGCTGACTTCCGTAGGGATTATTGAATTCGGTAACCCAAATCGGCTTGCCGTAGGAAGAAATCTCGCGGAAAGCCCATTCGGGGTCTTCCCCGTACATGTGCCAGACAGAGATGTCCCAGGCGATCCCATCCTGCTTCATCCGCGCGAAGGCGCCGGTATGGCCCCAGCCAGCCGTGCCCATGGCTTTTTTTATGCTCGGATCAACGGCCGTCATGCCATCGGACAGCCCCTTAAGGACTGCGCTTACCTTCACCCAGCGCGGACCGTAGTAGTCGAGCACTCCAGTTCCACCTGCCGGCCCCCAGCTGCATGGATATTGCGATCCATCTTCACGCTGCTCGCAGGGCTTGATGATGGCGTAGACCTCCATCTCGTTGCCCAGTTCCCAAACGCGGATGTCGTTCTTGAACCTGGTGCCGAGCGCAACCGCCAGTTTCCGGGCCTCAACATAAAGTTGGTCCGGTTTCTCCTTGTCCAAGTCCATCCCGGGTGTGATCACTGGGAGGATTTCGATCCCTCTCCTTTTCCCGGCTTCGACGACTTGGGCCAAAGTATCTGCCTCGTCTTCGGCCGTGATGTTGACCCTATATGATTTGAGACCGAGATCCTTGATGAAATCGAGTTGTTTTTCGATTGGAACACCCGGGTAGGAAGCCACCGGATGGCCGTTCACCCCCCAGAGCAAATCAGCAGATGCGGGCGCGGCTGTTGCCAGCAGCAAAGCAGCCGCGGCTGAGAAACGAAACGACATGGCAATCATGCCTCCCTGCACGACTTTCAATATCGGGATAGTCGGAACTGCAGGAGTCGGAAGCAATTTGCCCATACGGGTATGAGAGGCCGCGCTTTACCTCTTTTGGAGGCTGTAGCCTAGCCATCAGGCGGCATGACTATTTGATTGCGCTTCTCGAGTCAGCACTCGGATGATTGGCGGTGACTGCCGCGGATGAATAGAATTGATATTCGCTTCGTGCGACAACCACCGGGCCGGCTACACCTTCTGAGCCTTTATCCGTAGACTTCCCCAAAATCCGCGTCGACCTGGATCATGAGCTCAAGATACTTCCATGCAATCCAGCGCCAGGAATAGCTGCTCGCCCTGGTATGGCCCTTGCTAACCATTCGCTTGCGCAAAGCCGGGTCGAGCGCCAGCTTCCCAACGTTTTCCGCCCACGATTGGACATCGTCCGGATCTGCATAGAGGGCAGAATCGCCACAGACTTCGGGCAGACACGGCGAAGTCGAGGCGACGACCGGACATCCCGACGCCATCGCCTCCACCGCGGGCAACCCAAAACCTTCGATCCGGGATGGAAACAGGAAGCAAACCGCGCCCTCAAGCGCTTTTTTGAAGTCGTGATCGCCTATGCGCCCGAGAAGGACGATGTTCCCCGGCAATTCGGGGACGTGCCGCAAGATCGTTTCCTCGTCGACATCGCCTGGCATCCAGAGGTCGAGTCCCATCTCATCGAGACGAGGGGCAAGCTTAGCCAAAAGTCCCATGTTCTTGTATTCTTGATCACCTCGGCCAAGGCAAACGACATATGGCCTGTCTCGATTGACGACGAGGGACGATCTGGTCGCATCCCACTTTTTCGCATGGTCGCTGCCATTGTAGGTAACGACGATGTTTTTCTCAGGTGCAATCCCAAACCTGACCAGATGACTCCGCGAGAGTTGCGAAACCGTGGTGATCCGTGCGGCTCGCCTGCCAACCAGCGGAAGGATCAGGCGGTGCGCCCAACGGAATCCCCGCGCATAGCTCGACGGCATCAGCCTCGTGTGCATGTCATGGATGCATGCGATCTGACGCCTCATCACGACTGGCGCAAGGTTGCAAAAGCTGAGCAATCCGCCAGGCACATGCCAAGGCAGTTGCGCTTGCACCCAGAACTGCGGAAGTCGCGGCCTATTGAACTCGGGAACGACCCGGACTGTTATGGCTTTCAGAGGAAGAGGTTCGACAAGCGGGCGCGGCACCACGAGATCGATTTCCAGATCACGGCCAAGCGGATGCCCTTCCGAAATGAGGGCGTCGAGAGCCGTCGTCACCTCCAGTCCGTAACGCGCTACCCCGTTGCGCCGAAGCGTGGTGAAGTCGCCATTTATCGTCCAACGTCGTCTTGGCGGCTCGAAGTCCGCCGATGTCCTGCCGGGATGGCCAATCAGGTATTGCGAGCTTTCTGGAAGCGACTGGGCAACCAGTGCGGCAGTGCTGTGGCCGTTCAAATGCCTGGACCGCCCGGCCGGCGCCGCATTGAACTCAGAATTGCCCATCGCCTTCTCCGCCTTGCCGACGAGCAGCCACCCTAACACTCCAGGAGACACAACGGCCCTCAAACGTTTGAGGTAGTTCCAGCGTCTGCCCTCGCCTGGCTGGATGATCCTCCGCGCCTGCGAATGACCCAACGGCCGTAGTGACCGCACGCGCCGGCGGTCTCAAACTAGGACATCGAGAGGGTGACATGGCACGGCGCTGGACTATCAACGGACGTTTCCTTTCCCAATCGACAACTGGCGTCCAGCGTTATGCAAGGGAGATCGTCCGTTCACTGGACGATTTAATCGCCGAGCGTGCGCCACTTACCCGTGGACTCGAGATCAGGCTCCACTGTCCGCCGGGCAGCTCGGACGTCCTGCTCAATTCCATCGAACGTTGCGAAATTGGCAGCACAGGTGGGCATCTGTGGGAGCAGACCCAACTAGCAACCTCGTTGCACGGGGGCGGGCTGCTCAGTCTGTGCAATACCGGACCGCTTCTGTCTCGCAAGCATATTGTCTGCATTCATGATGCAAATGTGTGGAATGCTCCACAGAGCTATTCACTTGCATTCAGGGCCTCTTACAAAACGCTGCTGCCATGCCTTGGCAAGACAGCATGCAACATCTCGACTGTTTCCAATTTTTCGCTGGGCGAATTGGTTCGCCGGGACATTGTCCCGGCGCAAAGGGCCTTTGTTGCCCCGAACGGCCACGAACACGTCTTGCAGTGGAAGCCCGAACACTCGGCAGCGACGCGGCTGGCGGCCTCGCGGGATACCATCGTCTTGATCGGCAGCGCCGCGCCACACAAAAATGTGGACCTCATTCTGGGCATGTCCGACCGCCTTGGCAATGCCGGATTTAGGATCGCGGTTGTCGGCATGCCGGGTTCGCACATTTTCAAAACGGGATCAGCCAGGGCTGAAGCTGGAAACATTCATTGGCTCGGTCGCATTTCCGATAGCGAGCTGGCTGCGCTGCTGACCGACTCGCTCTGCCTGGCCTTTCCTTCGCTGACCGAAGGCTTTGGTCTTCCGGTTGTCGAGGCGATGGCGCTCGGCTGTCCGGTTGTGGTGTCGGAACGTGCCAGCCTGCCGGAGGTCTGCGGAAATGCAGCTCTTTATGCCGCTGCCGACAACCCACTGGCATGGCTCGACCGCTTCACGGGGCTGCGCAACTCCAAAGCGCTGCGCCTGCGGTTGGCAGCAAAGGGAAAAGCCAGAGCCGAGGCATATAGCTGGAGAGCGAGCGCGATGCGCTACCTGCAGGCGATGGCCGCTGCCGACGGCATCGATACAGAGACCAAGGTCGTCAGGCTGCACGAGCTCACATGATGCTATGAAGGGACTGGACCGCGCCGATCGATTCCAGGATGGCCCGGTCGAAATTCTCTTCCGAAAAGCGCTGTGCGTTCGTGGCGCAGGCTTTGGGCGTGATAAGGTGGCTGTTTTCCTCGAACTGTTTGACCGCTTCCTTCAGATGCTCGATGGTCTGAGCCCTGAACAGCACCCCGGTCGGTTCGGGATCTGCTCCGAGGCGCCGCGCGATATCGATCGCGCCGCCGCGGCCGAAGGCAATCAGCGGCGTCCCGCAGGCTTGCGCCTCGGCCAGCGCAATGCCGAAGTCCTCGCACCCCGCAAAGACCATCGCCTTTGCCCGGGCAAGCGTATCAACATACTCCTTGCGGGGAAGGAACCCCGAAAAAGTGACATTCGGACCTGCCAGCGATCGTAGGCTAGCTGATTGCTGGCCTTCGCCGACGATAACCAGCCTTCGCGATGGCATCTCGTTGAAGGCCTTGATGACGAGGTCGGTGCGCTTGTAGGGCGCGAGGAAGGACGCAGAGACGTAGTAGTCGTCCTTGTCGTCGACACATGGCAACTCCTTGAGCGCAACGGGCGGGAAAACAACCCGCGCGTCCCGTCCATAGATATGCTGTATCCGGGAACGGACATAGTTCGAATTCGCCAGCATCAGGTCCGGACCGTGAGCGGTTCTCGTATCCCACGTCCTCAGTCGGTGCAGCATGTACCGATAAAGCATTCCCTTCGGGCCAAAGCCGAGCTTGCCTTGTTGGAGATAGGAAAACTGCTCGTCCCAGGCGTAGCGGACAGGGCTGTGCACGTAGCACAGATGCGGCTGATCAGGTCTGGTGATCACGCCCCGCGAAAATGCGGCCGAAGAGGAGATCACCGCGTCATACCCGGTCACGTCGAACTGTTCGATCAGGAAGGGGCAAAAGAAAAACAGAGACCGGTAGAACTTCTGGACCATCGGTATTCGGTTGGCCGCGGAGGTGTGGAATTCCACATCGCGGAAGTATTGCTCTTTCACCTCGGCCGGGAGGAAATCGAAAAGTGTGAACACCTCTGCATTGGGAAACTGCTTGCAAATCTGCGCCAGGACCCGCTCGCCGCCCCGAAAGTTGGGGCACCAGTCGTGGACGACCGCGATCCTGGCATATCTGTCGAAGTCGGGCGGCGGGGCAGCCGGAAAATCCTCAATGGGCATTTCGACCGTGGCTGCGACGGCCAGGTCGGAAGAGCGTTCATGCAGCATTGTTGTCCCCTTCCTCCTTGGAGCCTCAGTTTCTGTTTCGTCCCACGAGCCTCGCAAGTTGTCCGATCGGTCACGGATTGCTCCGGGTCATTTTCCACCTACCGCTTATGGTCGCGAGGTACCGGTGGCCAATACTCCAAAAGCAGGTGCCCAGGGGTAGGCCGAGTTGATCGGGCCCACTTTTATGCAGGCTGTTTGAGCCCTCGCGTCGTCCTAGGGTCTGTGCAAGCGACACCTGGACGAAAAATGAAACTTGCGGTGATTATCCCGACCCTCGGTCGCAGCGAGCAAGTTGCTCGCCTGCTGGGATATCTGGGTGGCCAGACAAGGCTTCCCGACGAGGTCATCCTGTCGGCACCCGATGCCACGCACGTCGAACTCCCGGACCACTGCCCTTTCCCGGTGTCGAGTGTTTTCGGGCCCAAAGGATTGGCTGCCCAACGCAATACTGCTCTTGTGCCCTCGTTGGGTCGCTTCGAGGTCATAACGTTCTTCGACGACGATTTCGTTCCGTCCGCCCGATACCTGGAGCAGATCGAGCAGGCTTTCGCTGGAAATGACGGATGGGCGGTAGTGATGGGCAGGGTCGTCAAGGACGGCGCTACCAATGCCGGTCTGACCTGGGACGATGCAGAAGCTGCGCTAAGGGATTCAGAAGGCCGAGAAACGACTGAACCATCAGTGATCGATCATGTTGGCGCCTACGGATGCAACATGTCGTTCCGCGCTTCGCTGATTGGCGATTTGCGATTCGACGAGCGCCTGGTCCTCTATGGCTGGCAGGAAGACATCGACTTCACCAGTCAAATGCGATCCAGGGGTCGCGTTGTATGCGTGACGTCGATCACGGGCGTCCATCTCGGGATCAAGACGGGCCGCGTCAGCGGAAAGCGATTCGGCTACTCCCAGGTCGCCAATGCGATCTATCTAATAAGGAAAGGCACGGTCCCTGCCTCCTTTGCCCTTCCCCTCATGTTCAGGAACATAGCGGCCAACCTCGCAAAGAGCCTTTGGCCCGAGCCGTATGTCGATCGCAGAGGCCGGCTCGTCGGCAACGTGCTCGCGATCCTGCACATCGCCATGGGCCGGATCGAACCCGAATACATCCTGAAAATCTGACGGCGAGAATGACAATGCGCAAATGGCTTTCAACAGTGGCAGGGATTTCATTAGTCGCAACAGCTGTCTGCCCCTCGCCGGCACCAGCTGCAGAGTACCTCCTTGGACCGCAGGACAAGATCAGGCTGAAGGTTTACGAATGGCGCGCATCGCGTGATGTGATCTTCGAATGGACGGCTCTCAACGACAGTTTCGTCGTCGGCGCTGACGGCACCCTCTTCCTGCCTTTTGTCGGTCAGATACGCGCCGAAGGGACCGCTCCCGGCGATCTGGCCCGCTCCATAGGCGATCGGCTGATGCAACATATGGGCCTTGGCCGCCAGCCCGACGTGGCGGTGGAGATCGCGCAATACAGACCGTTTTATATTGTCGGCAACGTGAAGCAACCCGGCGAATTTCCCTACCGGCCCGGCCTGACGGTGCTACAGGCGCTGGGTATCGCCGGCGGTTTGCCGATACGCGAGGATGATGTTTCTCGGCTCCAACGAGAGGTCATCTCAAGCCAGGGCGAGGTCGGACTGCTCGCTCTGAGCAATGTCAGCCTGCTTGCTCGCAAGGCCCGGCTGCAGGCAGAATTGGCCGGCAGCGAGGATATAACTTTCCCCTCTGAACTGAGGGACAGGGCTTCGAACGAAACCGTCGCGCTGGCAATGGACCAGGAACGCAAGATTTTCGCCATCCGCAAGGATTCGCTGGCGACCCAGCTCCGCTCACTGCGCGAACTCAAGGACTTTCTGCAAAAGGAACTGGCCTCGCTCGAGCAACAGCTGACCTTCCATGACAAACAGATCCAGCTCATCCAAAAGGAACTCGCCGGTGTCTCGAATCTCGTCCAGAAAGGTCTTGCGGTTGCGCCGCGGGAACTTTCCCTGGAGGGGACCGTCGCCCAGATGCAGAGCGACCGGTTGGCGGCTGAGACCTCGATGCTGCGTGTCAGGCAGGACATGAGCAAGACCGACATTGAAATCCTCAATCTCGGCAACCAGCGTTCCAGCGAGATCGCAGAGAGCTTGCGCGAGACACAGCAACAGCTCAACGAGGTCACCAGCAAATCCGACACCGCGGTGCAGTTGCTGCACGAGACACAAGTTACTGCCCCCGCTCTGCTGGCGCTCCGGCAAAACGCCGCAAAGGCCAAGCCGATCTTCACGATTGTGAGGCCGAAAGACGGTGGCACGGAGGAGCTTGCTGCCCAAGAGACCACCTTTGTCGAGCCGGGCGATACCGTGAAAGTAGAAATCCCGCTGCCGAAATCGGGCCTGGATAGCTTGCCTGCAGCGGATGCCAGTGTCCAGGCGGAGACAAACGCTGTTGGAAGTACGAACTGACCACATCTATGTCGGCGCCGACCCGTTGCTACATCCGGCTCGGCCGATGCCGCTCCTGCTGCAGGTCGCGGTTGGATGATCGGTCACAGTCACGCATGGTGATGTCGTCGGCCATTGTTGGAAAACGCCAACCTCTGCAAGAGCCTGGTTTCGATATTTCGAACGGCATTCCCAAGCACTTTCCTTAGCACTTGCCTTGCACTCCGTGGGCGCATATCAGTTGGCGCACGCTGGGCTGTTGATCCCTGACGAAACTGCCTGCCGCGGCAAGCCAAACCGGTTCTGCGGGTGCCACTGGAGATATTGGTGCTCACAAGCATACTCGCCGTATCGGTGGCAGGAATACTACTGGGTTTTCGCTTCAGGGTTGCGGCGCTGCTCGCGGCGACTGCCCTGCTGGTGATCGGAATCGTCGCCTGGAATAGCTTGGGATCGCCAGGCTATGTGACCGTGGGCAAATCTCTGATTCTGATATTTTTCTTGGCCGGCGCCTACCTCGTGGGCCTGTCCCTGTTGGTCTTCCGGAATCGAAACGAAGAGTGATCCGGTCGACGTTTCAAGAGGCCCTGTCGACCCGCATGACCGCGACGATAGTCCTCAGCAAGATCACGATATCGAGCCATATCGACCAGTTCCGCACATACTGGCTGTCCAGCGCGACGCGGTTGTCATAGTCCATGCTGCTTCTTCCACTCACCTGCCAAAGGCCGGTGAGTCCCGGCCTCGTTCCGAGGTACTCTCCCTGGTGATCGCCATAACGCCTGAGCTCGTCCCTGACGATCGGCCGTGGACCCACGCAGCTCATCTCCCCGCGTAGTATGTTGATGAGTTGGGGGAGCTCATCCAGGCTGGACTTGCGCAACAGTCGCCCGAAGAACGTAACGCGGGGATCGTTCCTGATCTTGTGAGTCTCTTCCCACTCCTTGCGTGCATCAGGGTTGGCATCGAGGTATGCGTCGAGAACCTGGTCCGAATTTGCGACCATCGAACGAAACTTGTAGCAATTGAACGGCCGTCCACCGAACCCGACACGGCTGTGCGAGAATATCGCCGGACCTCCGGCCGTAATCCTGATCAGCAACCCGACGAGAATCATGACAGGCGCGGCCAAAACGAGTGCTATCCCGGCTATGACCAGGTCCATGATCCTTTTGACCAGACCTCCCACCGGAGGGTTTGTCGTTCCCCCGTTGATGACATTCGACAGGTCATTCAATACCGCCCCGGCACTGGCGTAATCGCGCGAGGAAACGACATTCAGGACAGCCCCGCTCTCGACCGCCGCCGGCACAACCGACTGCCCCCAGATCAGCGCCCCCTGGTGCGACTGCTTTTCGAAGGCGTTTGTCATGTGACGGCCGCTGTTCTTAGTTGTTTGACGCCGACAGTCTCCCAAGTGCGGAACTCTCGGGCAAGAAATGCAAAGGAGGTAGCGCGATACTGCAGGGGCTACGCCCTAATCCTCACGTATGAATTGCTCTACACGCTTTGCCGACTTCCGAAAGCGCCATGGCTGGTCGCAACCCTACGGTACTTGGATGTCATCGCCCGCGCGTTCGTGAGAAGCACGCCAAATATCTGTGTCCTGGAGGCTTGCAGTGTTCTGACGAGTTCCCGCAGCGTGTCGACATGGGTCTTTCCCCACTCCGCGACGACCACGACACCGTCGAGCACCGATCCAACAACGAGATCATCGGGTCCGGATTCAAGCGTCGGCAGGTCTACGATGACTATGTCGTAGGCAGCCAGCTCATGGGCAGCCGGATCGCCGGCGGTAACCTCGCTGAGGAAAGCCTGCATATTCCTAGGCACCAGCAGATCTCTTGAATCCACGACGAAACTTGAAAGCACGTCGAAATGCCGACCCAGAGCGCGGACGATGTTGTATCGAACGGGATTCTGACACTCCATGCCCAGGCCATCGGGACGCCCGATCAGTCGTGTGGTGGTCGTCGGTCTCCGAACATCGGCATCGATTACCAAAGTCTTCAGCCCGGACATCGAGTAAAGCGTGGCGAGATTGCTTGCGACGGCACTCTTCTGGCTGTTGTTCGAGACCGCGGTTAGTCCAAGGAACTTCATCGGGTTGCTCGTTTCAGCGAGGCTGATTTCCGTCCGCGCTTTCCTCAGGCTCTGGCTGTACAGCGACCAAGGGTGCCTGGTCACCTCGTCGACGTTTCCGAATTCCCTCCGCTTGCTCGTAGGGGGTAATTCACCCACGCACTCGATTCCCAGATTGTCGCGAATATGACGTGGCGACCGTATGGTCCAATCGAACGAATGCCGCACGAAAGACACGCCAATGCCAAGAATGAGCCCTGCGACAGCCGCGAAAGCCAGCACCAGCTTCGGCTTCGGGGCACTCGGAGAAAGCGGAGCTGTCGCGGCTGTGATGACCCTTGCATCGGCAACCGGGTAAGATTGCTGGCTTACGGAATTGGTATAAGCCTGCAGGAAGCTTTCATATATCTTCTGGTAGGTGTCTGCAGTCACCTCCAGCTCTTCGAGAGTTGGTTCGGGATTGATACCGTCACCGGCCTCACCGCTCACGCTGTAATCGTGTCGGGAACGGAACTCTTGTGCCCTCGCCCTCGCCTCGTTCATCTGTGTGCGCAGTTGCTGGAGGCGTTTCTCGAGCCACGCCCCACCTTCCTTTGCCGCCTCGGCCTTGGTCTCGATCTGTTCATGCACAAAGGCATTGGCAGTCGCGTTGGCAATATTAGCGGCGCCTTCGGGGTCGGCGGAGGTGAAAGAGATGTCTATCGCGTACGAGACGCCTACCCTCCGAATGTCGAGGTCATTGCGGAAAATCGACATACTGCGCCGGGACTTCTGGTATTGCGTCAGCGTCACGGGCGCATCGGGTTCGCTCAAACCGAGACGTCGCTGAAGGGATGTGGCCCAGGTGCCGTTCCCAAGAGCCCCGACAAGGATTTTCCCGACTTTCTTGAATCTCTCCGGCAATGTCGGAGCCTCTGGTTGATTGAATTTGGGGTCATCGACAAGTTTCAACTGGTCGATGACCATCGACGCGATCTTCTCGGATTGCATCACGGCGATCTGGCTTTCCACCTGTGCGGTGTCCAATGACAGATTCACTTCGCCGCCGTCCTGCAGATGTTGCGGCAGTTTCGGCTCGATCAGAATCTGCGCGCTGGCTGTAAAAACCGGATCCGTGGTCAAATTGTAAAACCATGCCACCAAGAAAGCCGCCGCAAGGCAGGCCGTGATGGTTCCGACGTAGTGTCTCAGAAATCCGGTTATGTCCGAGAGGCCGATGAATTCCTGTCCCGCACTGGCCTGCTGATCGGTCACCAAAGGCCATTGGTTGGCGAAAAGGCGGTTCATACAACGTCTTCGGCGTGCACGAAGGACAATCCTTCCTGCACGACGCCCTGATACAGGTGCTTCATGGCGGCCCTCGCGATCCTAAACTATCCAAAAAGACTACGCCGGCGCGAGGGAAGGTAAACGCCACCAATTGGCGTAGACCTACGCCCTATGAGAACGGAGAAAGTTCGGCAGGATGTCTCTTATTGTGGTCAGCAATGACATCTGATGCCCCAGCAGCAACTGTCGTGCCCGATTTGCCTCAAGGCCCCGGGCGAGAGTATCGAGCTTGGCAGGCATGCGTTCGCTCCGCTCGCCATTTTCCACCATCTCGAGGGAAAAAGCCGCACAGTCCATCATCCGGTTTCGAGCCCGGCGAAGCTGCTCCGCTTCCTTTTCGATCGCCGACTGAATGCCGTCGAGCACACGTGCCAAGCTTCTGAAGCGCCGGTCATCGACACTCTTCCGAAAAATCAATTCGAGAGATGTGAGCGGCATCATGCAGCCACAACCAGGGTCGGCACCGATGCGGACCAACCCTACGATACCTGATGGCTATGACCGGGCGAGATATCCTTTCGATCACCGATCGGTATCACCTATTGGATGATAGCGCGCGAACCGGGGTGTAGAGCTACCCGAATTCATGAAGGGGCCGGGGCACGCCGCCATGCTAGGAAAGTTGCGACAATTTCGGAGTGGTAGCCGTGACCTTGAAGATAGTCAGCCAGGCCAAGCCGAACACATTCGCGTTCCTGGGGTCTGGTCAGAGCCTCGTCGAACAAGCCCGAGATCGTCGTCGTCGTCGAAAGCCCCGTCTCGTCGGAGCGGCGGCGACAGATGTTCGAGGCAATCGACGCGGTGCTGCGCCGCATCCAGAGGTCGGAGCGTACAACCAGACATTCTGAGAGGAACTGAAGCATGGCACACCGGATCGTAAGTTTTGTCATGAGCGGAGGTGTCGGGTCGCGGCTATGGCCGCTCTCGCGCGAAGACAATCCCAAGCAGTTCCACGATCTGTCGGGGGATGGCTCCATGCTGGCGAAAACGGTCCGTCGCCTGAAGGCGTGGCCGAGCAGCGAAACGCCGATCTATCTGATAGCGTCCGAACGTCATGCCGAACGCGTTATCTCTGACATAAGTCCGCTCGGACTGAACGGTGGAAGGCCGATCTTCGAACCCCTGGGCCGCAATACTGCGGCGGCGGTCGCAATAGCGACACTGCAGACGATTTCCGAACACGGCAAGGATGCGCTTGTGCTTGTGGTGCCTTCCGATCACGAGATATCGACCGAAACGCAGTTCTGGGAGACCGTGGAGGCGGGCATGCCTGCCGCTGACTCGGGAAGCATTGTCGTGTTTGGCATCAAGCCCACTCATCCGGAGACCGGATATGGGTATATCGAGGTTGCCGCCAATGATGATGGGGCGGCCGCGGTTTCCCGCTTTGTCGAGAAGCCAGACATCGAGACGGCTCAAAAATATCTGTCGTCGGGAAGGTTCTACTGGAACGCAGGCATCTTCCTGTTTCGTGCAGACACGATGCAGAGAGCTTTGATCAAGTTTCAGCCTGAAATCTGGCATACTGCGGAACGGGCCTTCAGGACAGCAAGGACCGACGTGTCAGGCCTCTACTTACCCCAGGGCTTCTATTCGGCGATCCCCTCTACATCTATCGACTATGCCGTCATGGAACATGCGCAGCGCATCGCGATGGTGACGGCGTCGTTCCGCTGGAACGATCTTGGATCATGGCAATCATTGCTGGAGTCCAGCCCCGCGGACGGCAACGGAAACGTGGTAATGGGCGACGTCATGGCCTTGGACTGCGACGGTTCCTACCTCAGGAGCCAAGGTCGGCTGCTCACCGTGATCGGAATGAAGGATGTGGCGGTGGTCGCAACACCGGACGCAATATTCGTCGCACCGGTCAGCCATAGTCAGAATGTGAAGAAAGTCGTGGAACAACTTGAGAAAAGCGGGCGATTGGAGACGAAGTTCACGGCATCGGAAGACCGGGTCATTGTCAGCGGATCATGGCGCAAGCGCGTCGAGCATTGGCTTTTCAACGAGACTCTTCCGCTATGGTCGACCGCGGGGGTCGACACTGTTCATGGAGGCTTTCACGAAGCGCTCGGCTTCGATGCGAGGCCATTGGGCAAGCCCAAGCGGATGCGGACGATGGCCCGCCAGATCTATGCTTTCGCTGTAGCCAAGGAACGGGGCTGGGGCGGGGCCGCCGATAAGCTGATCGACCACGGAATTGAGTTCATCGCAAAACACGGCCGCACCGACCAGGGCGGCTGGGTGCGCGCCCTGAATTCCAATGGAAGCGTGGCCGATCCGATGGAGGATGCCTACGACCATTCCTGCGTGCTTCTTGCGCTTGCCCACGCCTATAGATGTGGTCACCAGACGGCTTTGCAGCTCGCACAGGAGACATTTCATTTTATCGATTCCCACCTCGAGGATGGCAGCCTGAATGGCTTCCTGGAGACACCCGGGTGGAACGGCGTCCGGTCCTCGAACCCGCACATGCACATGCTCGAATCGTTCCTTGCCTGGCATGACGCAACCGGCGACCGCGCATATCTTCGTCGAGCGGCTCGCGTGATCGATCTCTTCCGGTGTCATTTTTTCGATCAGGAAAGTTGGACGCTTGGCGAATATTTTGACGCCGACTGGCTGCCGTTGCCCGGAGACAAAGGGCAATGGACCGAACCGGGGCATCATTTCGAATGGGCCTCCCTGCTCGCGGACTTCGCACGGGCCAGCGGGCAAAAGGATTTGGCTGCTTACGCCAGGAAACTCTATTCCTCAGCAGTTGCCAGCGGATTGAATCGAGCCACAGGGCTGGCATATGCGGCCGTGTCGCGACAAGGGATGCCTCTCGACAGACTCTCGCGCAGCTGGCCGCAATGCGAGGCTGTCAAGGCGGCGATCGCGCTGGACAATATCGGCGGGCCTGATCTGAAACCCGAAATCGAAGCCCGTGTCGCGCGCCTTTTCAGATGGCATATCGATCCCGCACCGCTTGGCTTGTGGGTGGACAGGATCGACGAGCGCGGTCGGTCGCTTGCGACTGAGGTTCCAGCCAGCATCTTCTACCATCTCGTGACGGCGCTGACGCAGTATCTCGACAAGACCGAGGGACAGGTCGAACCGTTTCCGCTGCCTTCCCAGAAAAAGGACAGCCCCTCATCGAAGCAGGTCTACGGCTGAAGAAGCGACGGTGCCTCGCTTCGCGACGGCGGCGGATCTCCCGGCGGGATGTCCTTAATGCCGAAGAACACGAGGTACTGCTAATTCGGTATCCCCTTGCCTCTGGGTCACCGCTGCAAACTGGGTTACCGTCACGATTGGCTACACCTTAAAGAGAAGGGTCCAACCCCTCGGTCTCTTGGACTGCGCACACTCGTCAAGATGTTGGAAATAAAAAGCTTTTTGTCCGGGTAGTTAAGACGACGATGGCAAAAAAGAAATCGAGAGGCAGACGTAATGGCGATCTCCTGAAGTTGCTGGCAACAAGGCCGCGGGCGGTCGCGCTCGCGGCGCTGCATGTGAGTGAATCGGTTCTTTTGGAGCTCGAGGCCTCCGAAGTGTTGTCGCCGGCGGAGATCAGGGGGCTGCTGAGGGACGCGTCGCTGACTTTGCGCAATGCTGCCGACCAGGCGGACAACCGGAGCTGTCTGGTTGCCAGTGAGATAGTTGAGTCAATGAGAGAGAACTTTAAGCGAAGTAAGTCATAGATGATACCCGACCTCGCGGGTATCAACCGGACCACAACTGGTTTGAGTCAGAGTTGGCGCTCGGTTTGATGTCACAATGCCTTCCCGTTCCGGCCTTCAAAAAGGTTGCTCATCACGTGAAATTTCATATACATGATGAGATTGAGGGAGGGATACAGGCAGTTGAGGGCGAGGGGTACGGATGACGTTTGCTTCACGTTCTTTTTCGAAGGGGGACGAGCACCGTTCGTCATACGTTGGACTTAACGATGACGACGCCGCGTTGATGAAGACACTCGGGTTGGCTGCCAAACGGTATCCAGCCGACGCGGTAGTCTTTAGCCAGGGCGACAGCAACGATCGTATATACATCGTTGAGTCAGGATGGGGCTGCATTTCCCACGAGCTACCTGGGGGACAGCGGCAAATTTTAGATTTTGCCTTAACGGGTGATGTGGTTCTGCCTCAATCATATGGAAGTGGCACCGTCGAAACGTTCGCGAGCCTAACCGAACTGTCGGTGTTGGTGGCGCCTACCAAGACACTCACGCTGGCCGCTATGAAATCGCCTCATCTGTTCTCGTTCATCATGGACGCTCTGGTGCGCAACGGTGCTGTGATAGCTCAGCACCTCGCCAATGTAGGACGGCGCACCGCCTTGGAGCGAACGGCGCATTTGCTGCTTGAATTGACCGGACGTCTAAGGCGTGTTGGCGCCGTTGACCGCAACGGCTTTGATTGCCCCCTCACGCAATACGATCTCGCTGACGCCCTTGGCCTTACCCCGATCCATGTAAATCGAATGTTGCGGGAACTCCGCGAGCGCAAGTTCCTCGAGTTCCGCCAGGGTCATGTCCGCCTGCTCGATGCTGCGGGCCTGACAAAGTTTGTAGGATTTGATGGCGACTATGTGAAGGACTGAGCGCCATCCAAAACGCTTCCTCGAAAATTCCGGCTCTACAAGACTAGGCCGACTTCCTGGAGAATGACGAGGAGCATCCTGCCGCAGATCCACGGCCTGCTCGTCTCGGTGTCGGCTGACCGGCTGACGGATGAGAAAACCGGTGAGCCTTATTTCCTCGTCAAGGTCAAGGTGGACTCTGCCGATCTTGCAGAGCTGCACGACGTCCGGCTGTCTCCCGGCATGCCGGCGGTAGTCATGATCCTGACCGGCGAACACACTTTGCTCGACTATATGCTGGCTCCCGTGCAGGCTTCCCTCACCCGCTCTTTCAGGGAAAATTGAGCGGATAGCATAAGGCGTCCGAAAGCAGATGCCGCCATAATGAACCCGGAAGCAGCACGCCTGTGGGAAATAGCCTCAGAACAAACGCTTGATTGGCGTCCAGCGTGGCGTGCTCGGAGCGGACACGGCAAAGACCCGAGGCGCTTCGACTGATTCCGCGGGCCGGCGGCCCCAGCCCGATCAAAGAAAACCAAGCGGATTATTGACCTGTATACAGGCGTTCAGGTATGCCGATCGTTAACAGGAGGCGATCTGCAAATGACTTCATCCACCGAGACGGCGATGCGCCAGGATCTTGCGGCGGCCTACAGGCTCATTGCCCATTTCGGCATGGACGACCTGATCCACACACATATTTCGGCGCGACTGCCCGACGAGCCGAACCACCTGCTGATCAACCGTTACGGCGACCTGTTCCGGGAAGTCACCGCGGACTCGCTGGCGGTGATCGACCATCAAGGACACCAAGTGCGGGGCACGCAGGTTCCGATCAACACGGCAGGCATCGTCATTCACACGGCGGTCCATTCGGCACGGCCCGACGCCATCTGCGTGATGCACACGCACACCGCGGCGGGCGTGGCGGTCAGTTGTCTCGAGGAAGGCCTGCTGCCGCTCAACCAGACCGCCCTTCTCTTCTACGGCCGTGTCGGATATCACGCGTTCGAGGGGATCGCTCTCGACCGGGACGAGCAGCAGCGCCTGGTCGCCGATCTCGGCGACAATCGCGCCATGATCCTGCGCAACCATGGCCTGCTGACGGTTGGCCGTTCCGTCGGCGAGGCGTTTTCCCTGATGTACAATCTCGAGCAGGCCTGCCGCATCCAGCTTGCCGTGCTTGGCAGCGGCCGGCCCGTGCATCTTCCGTCCAGCGACGTGTGCGAACGCACCGCCGCGCAATATGAGGCCGATCCGGACGGTGCCGCCGAACTGGAGTGGCTGGCATTGCGTCGGCTCGCGGGCCTCGCCTTCGACGGCCATTGACGCCGTGCGGGTCGTGCTCGCCGATCCCCTCGCCTATTCGGATGCGTTCGACACCGCGTTGCGTTCTGCCTGTCCCGGCGTGGAATTCCGCCGCTGGACCGAATGCGCGCCGGACACCGACTACGACCTGCTGGTGACCTGGGCATTTCCACCGGACATGGTGCAACTGCCTGCTTCGACGCGCGCAGTGCTCTGCCTGGGCGCCGGCACGGATCAATTGACCTCGGATCCGCGCCTCCCCGCCGATATGCCTGTCTTGCGCCTGCGTGATCCCGCGCAAGCGCAGCAGATTCTCGACTACGCCATGCACGCGGCATTCGCCCGCCAGCAGGACGATTTTTCCGTTCGCCGCCACCAGGGCGCACGCAGGTGGCAGCGGGCTGTCTCCGAGATCCGCGACCGCGGCGCCTTGTCGGTCGCGGTGCTTGGTCTGGGCCTGATCGGCGGTCATGTCGCGTCGGGCCTCGCGGCAGCGGGATTCCGGGTCTCGGGCTGGTCGCGCACGCCTCGCGAGCGTGTCGGCGTGACCGCCTTTTATGGCGAGGGCGGACTGGTTGCGGCCGTCACCAGGGCCGATCTCCTTGTCAATCTGCTGCCGTCCAACCAGCACACGCGCGGCATTCTCGACGGGCGGCTCTTCGGCCTGCTGGCGCCGGGTGCCTATGTGGTCAATCTGGGGCGTGGCGATCATCTCGACGAGACCGCGCTCAGGCAAGCGCTGGACAGCGGCCATATCGCCGGCGCCTGGCTCGACGTTTTCCTCCAGGAACCGCTGCCGGCCGATCATTGGGCCTGGGCGCATGAAAGCGTGCGCATCACACCCCATTGCGGCGGCCTGCCAACGCCCGAGGGGACCGCGGCCGCGATCGCGGAGGCGATCAAAGCGCTTGACGATCCACGAAATCCGCCGGTTCCCGGCAAACCGCTTCTTGACTCCCAAAATTCCTGAATGCCAGTATACAGATATGCTGAAGCTGAACGCACCAGTCCTGACCGAGCAGAACGAGCGACGGAACACGATATCGGCCAAGGCCTATCAGGAACTGCGCGAGGCGATCATCACCGCGCGCGTCCTGCCCGGCGCGAGCCTTGCCGAGACTGACGTCGCGCAGGCGATGGGCATCAGCCGCACACCGGTGCGCGAGGCCTTCACCCGGCTCTTCGACGAAGGGTTGATCGAGATTTCGCCGCAGACCGGCACCCGCGTATCGCTTATCGACATGACCCGGGTCCGCGAGGCCGTGTTCATCCGCTCGACCCTGGAAAGCGCGGTCATCGCCAACAGCGGCGTCCATCCGGATCCCGGCACGCTCGACGAAATCGAGCTCTCCTTGCGAGCCCAGGAACGGCTGGTCGACAGCGACGACATGGGCGCCCTGCATCGCGCCGACATGGCCTTCCACTCGGGCCTGACGGCTGCCTTCGCGCATCCCCGCGCCTGGGCTGCCTGCCAGCATGTATCGGCGGACATGATGCGCGTTCAGTTCCTGATCGGCATGAAGCCGGATCACATCCGCTCGATCATCGCGGAGCATCGCGCGATCCTCGATGAAGTCCGTGCCGGCAAGACTGGCGAGGCCGCGCGCCTCATGGCCGCACACATTCGCAATGTCGACTTCGACCAGGCCACCCTCAAGCGCGAGCATCAGGAGTTCTTCCGTGCGGGAGACGGCCTGTGATCGCTCCCGTCCCTGCCCTCGCCTTGTCAGGTCCGGAGCCGGCGGCCTCTTTTTTTTGGGCGGTCTACGAAACCGGTTTACCAGCCAGGTTCAACATCATCCTGCCGGGAGCGTTGAAGCGTTTGTCGGATCGATTGAAGATCACCATCCGGGATGTCGCGCGGGCGGCGGGCGTCTCGGTAACCTCCGTGTCGCGCCATCTCAACGGCCGCATCAGCCTGCCCGACTCGACAGCGCTGAAGATCGAGCAGGCGGCTGCGCGCCTCGGTTATCGTCCCAACGCCATTGCCCGGCGGCTGACGCGCGGCAGCAGCGAGACGCTCGGCCTGATAACCTCGGACATCGCCTACCCGCTGTTTGCCGCCATCGCCTCCGCGTCCGAAGCGGAGGCGGCGCGGCACGGCTACAACCTGCTGATGCTCAACAGCCGCAACCTGGTGGATCATGAGCTCGCCTTCCTGGCGCGTATCGAGGACCACCAGGTGGACGGCATCCTGCTTCTCACCAACCATTCGGACGACGGCCGGCTGGTCAAATGCATCAACCGGACCGGCGGCGTGGTCCTGCTCGACGAGGATGTGCCGGGCGCCCGGGCGCCGCGCCTGTTTGCCAGGAACGCCGACGGCGCCCTCATGGCGACCAGTCACCTGATCGAGAAGGGCCATCGCCGCATTGGCGCGATCGCCGGCCCGCATGGCCTGCTCAGCACGACCGAGCGGCTGTCTGGCTATGCCGAGGCGCTGGAAGCGGCGGGCATGGCGGTCGACAACCGGCTGGTGGTCCATTGCGACTATGATGAAAACCAGGCTGCCGGCGCTTTCAAGGAATTGTTCGAGCAGCCGGATCCGCCGACCGCTGTCTTCACCTGCGGCGACATGCTGGCGCTTGGCGCCATGCGCGCGGCGCGCGGCATGGGCCTGCGCATTCCCGAGGATGTCTCGCTCATCGGCTTCGACGACATCAGCAATGCCGACCTTCTTTCGCCGGCGCTGACGACGGTGCGGCAGTCTCCGGCCGAATTCGGCCGGCGCGGCGTCGCCATGCTGCTGGACCTCATCACAGGCAGAAAAACAGAAGCGGTCACCGAACGCATCGGCGTCGAGCTCGTCGTCCGTGCCTCGGTCGCGCCGCCATCAGGCCGCCGGCTACGACGGTCTGCAAGCAATACCGGTTCCGAGCCGCCAACCGGCGGCTTGGCGCCGGCCCGGGAGGAAGTCACCGAAAACTAGGATTCCAGACGGACATAAAAAGGGGAATAGCCATGTCCAGCAACCGCTTTGGTCAAGACGCAGCGTTAATAGCACTCGAGAAGTTCAAATCCGGTCGGATCGACCGTCGCTCCTTCCTTACCGCCATGGCCGGTCTCGGCCTCGCTGTCGCGATACGGCCCGGCGCGGCATCGGCGGAAGCCAATGAGATCGTCGTCTGCAATTGGGGCGGCGCCGCGCTCGACGCCTTCCAGAAGGCCTATGGCGAGCCCTTCACCAAGAAGTCGAGCATACCGGTCGTGATCGACGGCGCCGGCCCGGAGACGGGCGCGATCCGCGCAATGGTCGATTCCAAGAATGTGACCTGGGACGCAACCGACGGCGGCATGACCGACGCGCTCGTGCTCGGCAAGGGTGGCTATGTCGAACCGATCGACTACTCCATCGTCGACAAGAGCCTGGTCGGCGACGGTCTCGCCGCTGAATTCGGCATCTGCAACTACACCTATTCAAACGTGCTCGCCTACGATTCCAAGAAGCTCTCGACCGCGCCTTCCAGCTGGGCCGACTTCTTCGATCTCGAGAAATTCCCCGGCAAGCGCACGATGTGCAAATGGATCCAGGGTCAGCTCGAGGCGGTGCTGCTCGCCGACGGCGTCAAGCCGCAGGATATCTATCCCCTCGACGTCGACCGCGCCTTCAAGAAGCTGGAGCCGCTTCTGCCGAACCTGATCTTCTGGGAGTCGGGCGCCCAGAGCCAGCAGCTCTTCCGTGACGGCGAGGTGGTGATGGGCAACATCTGGCACACACGCGCCAACCTGCTGCGCAAGGAGAACCCCCAGTTCACCTGGACCTGGAACAACAACCTGATGTTTGCCAGCGCATGGTCCGTGCCGAAGGGCAACCCCGCTGGCAAGAAGGTGTTCGACTTCATCAACTCGTCGATGGAGCCGGAGGGCCAGATCACCCTGCTGCGCATCATGGGGAACGGCCCGTCCAATCCCAAGGCGCTCGCTCTCATGACCGAGGAAGACAAGGCGGTCTATTCGCTGGCGCCGGAGAACGCAAAGACAGGCTTGAAGATCTCGGCCGCGTATTACGCCGACAACGAAGCCGCGCTGCAGAACAAGTTCCTCGATTTCATCTCTCGCTGATCAGGGACGGCCATCGGCTTCCAGGCCGGTGGCCGGATAGCCGCCATGTCGTCTTTCCAGCGTTGGGCCTTCGGCCTGACGGTGCCGGCCGCGCTATTGACGATCTGTCTCTACGTGGTCCCCATCCTTCAGGTGCTGGCGCTCTCATTCACCGAGCCGACCTTCGGCTTGGGCAATTATGTCGAGATGTTCGGCAGCGCCGCGATCGGGCGGGTCGTGCGCACGACGATGATCGTCTCGGCGGTGACGACCGTCCTGACGATCGTCATGAGCTATGCGGTCGCCTTCGCGCTGGTCCACATGCGGCCGGCCGCGCGGCGCGTCGCGCTGTTCATGGTCATGGTGCCGTTCTGGGTCTCGGTCCTGGTGCGCGCCTTTGCCTGGATCACCATCCTGCGCCGCAACGGCGTCCTCAATTCGGCACTGGTCGGCAGCGGCGCGATCGCCGAGCCGCTGGAGCTCGTCTACAATCAGTTCGGCGTGATCGTCGGCATGGTCCACTACATGATGCCGTTCGCGATCTTGCTGCTCTACGCCAACCTTTCCGAAATCGACCCGCGCATCATTCAGGCAGCGCGGTCGCTTGGGGCGAGGCCCGTCACCATCTTCACCCGCGTCTGGCTGCCGCTCAGCCTGCCCGGCCTTGCGATCGCCAGCCTGTTCATTGTCATCTTCTCGCTCGGCTTCCTGGTGACGCCGGCCATCCTGGGTGCCGGCCGCGTGCTCATGGTCGCCGAATATATCTCGGTGCAGATCTCCTCGACCTTGCGCTGGGGCGTCGCAACCGCCCTCTCCACGACACTGCTGCTTGTCGTCGGGCTGCTGGTCGCGGTCGCCGCGCGCAGCCCCGCGCTTCGCGCCGCCTTCGAGGGCGGACGTCGATGAGCCCGCGTTTGCGTCGCATAGGCGAGCGCTGGCTGCCCTGGACCTTGGCATGGCTGCTGCTTGCCTTCCTCTTCGTGCCCGTGCTCGTGGTCGTGCCGGTGGCGCTGACGGCGAAGGATTATTTGTCGTTGCCGACCAGTGGCATCTCATTCCAGCACTTTGCCTCGCTTGCGGACTGGCACGCCGGCTGGCTGCCGAGCATCCTTACCAGCCTGGGCATTGCGCTCGCCTCCAGCATCGCCGCTACCTGCGTGGCGGCGGCCTTCGCCATCGGCGCCTGGGTCTATGCCGGGCGATGGCCCTCGACCCTGCGCATCATTCTGCTCTCGCCGCTTATCGTGCCGCCGATCATCTATGCCGTCGGCATGGTGCGGCTGTGGTCGAAGCTGTCCCTGCTCGACAGCTGGATCGGCGTCACCATCGTCCATGTCATCCTGGCGATGCCGCTTGCCGTTCTGGCGATCGGCGCCTCGCTGTCCAATCTCGATCCGCGCCTCGTCCAGGCCGCGCGCTCGCTGGGCGCCCGCCCGCCTACTGTCTTTGGCAGGGTGATCCTGCCCAACATCCTGCCGGGCACGATCGCCGGCGCCATCCTGGCCTTCATCGTCTCCTGGGACGAGATCACCGTGACGCTCTTCATCACCAGCCGCCGGCTGGTGACGCTGCCGCGCAAGATATGGACAAGCATCGCCGACGCCGTCGACCCGGCGCTGGCCGCCATCGCCACCGTCATGCTCGTCGTCACCATCGCCTGCCTGCTGCTGCGCATGACCGTTTGGGAACGTCTTGCGCAGCGCCGGTCGTGAACCCTTCATCCAGTCCGAAAGTTCAGAAAGGAAATCAAGGACATGTCAGCACATACCGCCGCAATGAGCGAACACGAATATCGCGAGGCGAAATTCTTCCAGACATTCGGATCTGTGCCGACGCCGGCTTTCCACGATCCGGAGGAACAGACGCGCGTCTGGGGGCGCCCATGGGGCTGCACCAACGATGTCGGCAAGCTGCGCGCGGTGCTGATGCATCGCCCTGGCGAGGAGATCAACGTCGTCGACAAGAACAAGCCGATGCCCGAGATCGGCGGCTTCGGCGACCCGGAGAAGGGCTGGTACTTCATGGGCAAGACGCCGCCGGATCTCGCCGCCATGCAGGCCGCCCATGACGCCTTCACCGCGCTGCTTCGCTCGGAAGGCGTCGATGTGATCCTCACCGAGAAGGCGGCGCCCGGTGCGCTCAAGTCGACCTTCTGCCGTGACAGCGTCATCGGCGTCAAAGGCGGCGCCATCGTCACCCGCCTTGCCCGGCGCGCTCGCCGCGGCGAGGAACTGATGGTCACCCAGGCCCTTGCAAAGGCCGGCTGCCCGATCCTGGGAACGTTGCATGGCGAAGCGGTGTTCGAAGGTGGCGGCTTCGCGCTGATCGACGACAAGACGGCGGTCTGCTCGCTCTCCGTCGCCTGCAACGAGGAAGGCATCCGTCAGGTCGAGATGATCCTGAACAGCCTCGGCGTCGAGTTGATCAAGGTGCCGATGCCGGGCTACCGGATCCACATCGACGGCAGCTTCATGATGATCGATCACGAGACCGCAATCATCAACATCAACGAGCTCCCTTACTTCTTCATCGACCGCCTCAAAAAGCGCGGCATGAATCTGATCGAGCTGCCGCCTGAGGACAATGCCTTCTCATTGAACTGCCTGGCCATCGCGCCCGGCAGGGTCGTCATGCACGCCACCCGCACTCCCCGGCTCGCCGAGCGGCTGGACAAGGCGGGCATCACCATCTTGACGCTCGACTATGAATGCATCGAACTGAACGGCGGCGGCATCCATTGCTCGACAGGGCCGCTCGCTCGGGACCCGAACTGAATGGCCTTCCTCGACATCCGCACGCTTCGCAAGGCCTACGGATCGGCAATCGCGCTCGACGGCGTCGACCTGTCGATCAACGAGGGCGAATTCGTCACCTTGCTCGGCCCATCCGGCTCGGGCAAGACAACCCTGCTGATGTCGATCGCCGGTTTTACCAGGCCGGACTCCGGAACGATCCTGCTCGACGGCGCCGACATCACCGGCGTCGATCCCGAGGACCGCAACTTCGGCCTGGTTTTCCAGGGTTATGCGCTGTTTCCCCACCTGTCGGTGGCAAACAACATCGCCTTCCCCTTGCGCGTGCGCAAATGGGACAAGGCGCGCATCGCCGCGCGCGTTGATGAAGTCATGAAGCTGGTCGGCCTCGACAAGCTCGCCGCACGCAAGCCGCGCGAACTGTCCGGGGGCCAGCAGCAGCGCGTGGCCATCGGCCGCGCGCTTGCTTTCGGGCCGAAGATCCTTTTGCTCGACGAGCCTCTCTCGGCGCTTGATCGCAAGCTGCGCGACACCATGCAGCGTGAGCTGAAGCGTCTCCACCAGGAAACCGGCGTCACGTTCGTTTTCGTCACGCACGACCAGGAGGAGGCCTACGCCATGTCGGACCGTATTGCCGTTTTCCAGAACGGCAACATCGTTCAGATCGGCAGTCCGCGCGAAATATACCGGGCGCCGGCCTCGCGCTTCGTCGCCGGCTTCCTCGGCGGCAACAACATCCTGTCGGCTCAAACGGACGGCGCGCAACTCGATTTGTTCGGCATCCGCATGCCGATGCCCGCCGCCTATGACCGGACGCGCCACGGCGACGGCGCGATCACGGTCTGGGTCCGCCCGGAAGACATCGCCCTCGGCGATGTGGCGCCTGGCGCGGTCTGCTTCTCCGTCAAGGTCGCGGACGTGTCCTTCGTCGGCACGTCGGAACGCGTCACCGTCATCACGGCAGACGGCCAGGAACTGAGCGTGCTCGCGCCCTCCGCAATAGCCCGCGAGTTGACCCCCGGCAGCACGGCAACCTGCGCTCTCCTGCCGTCGGCCATCGGATTTCTGGCGCGCGAATAGCGTGCCTGCCACCCAAGCCGGTCGTCCATCGCGGCGCCATCGGCACAGCATCAACGAGGACAGAAATGACCGTCACCCTGCGCAACGTGGACATCCCGGATTTCGGCCTTCCGGTCGAGCGCCCCGCCATCCCGGCCGCGACGTATGAAACGCGCTGCGCCCGCGCCATCGAGAAGTCCGGCGCCGACTGGCTGGTTGTCTATGCCGACCGCGAGCACGCCGCCAACATCGCCTTCTTGACAGGCTTCGAGCCTCGCTTCGAGGAGGCTCTACTGCTTCTGGGCCGGGCAGGCCAGCGCATCATAGTCACCGGCAATGAGAACATCGGCTACACGCCGATCGCCGGCCTGCCCGGCATCGTCACCATGCTTGCCCAATCACTGAGCCTGATGGGCCAGGATCGCAGCCAGAAACCGGATCTTGTCGCGGTGCTGCGCGAAGCTGGGCTCGGGTCCGGCGACACGATCGGCATCGTCGGCTGGAAGTATCTCGAAGGCGAGGAGTGGGGTTCGCCAAGGCCAACCTTTTTCGCACCGTCTTTCATCGTCGACGCCATTGCCGCGATCGTCGGCCCGTCCGCCCTCGTTGACGCCACCCGCGTGCTGATGCATCCGGTTGAGGGCCTGCGGGCGGTCGTCGACGCAGACCAGATCGCCGAGGCCGAATGGGGAGCGTCGAGGGCATCGATGGCGGTCTGGCGGATCGTCACGGGCTTCACCCTTGGCGAAAGCGAGCTCGCGGCCGCGTCCCGCATGGGCTATGCCGGCGAACCGATGAGCTGCCATCCGATGTTCGCCTCCAACGATACGAGCGGCCCCGTCATCGGGCTGCGCAGCCCGACAGCCCGCGTGCCGCGGCGCGGCGAGGGTGCCACCACCGCGGTCGGGTATTGGGGTGGCCTGACGGCCCGCGGCGGCCTGATCGCCGAGGCCGACACCGCCTTCCTGGAGGTGGCCAAGGCCTATTTCGACGGACTGATCGCCTGGTATGAAACGTCCGGAATCGGTGTCGAAGGCGGCGCGATCCACGAAGCGGTGATCTCTACCCTGGCCCGTGGCGGGCTGCGGCCGGCCCTCAATCCCGGCCATCTGGTCGGGCTCGACGAGTGGATGCATTCGCCGATACGTCCGGGCTCAACGGACCGCCTGGCCTCCGGCATGCCGTTCCAGGTCGACATCATTCCCGTGCCGATGCCTGACGGCGTGACGCTCAACTGCGAGGACGCCGTGACCTTCGCCGACGCGGGCCTGCGCGCGACGATCGCCGAGCGCTATCCGGCGCTCGCGGCGCGTTTGGCCGCGCGCCGGCGCTTCGTCGCCGACGAGCTCGGCGTCGAGGTCAAGGACGAGATGCTTCTGCTGTCGGCCATCCCGCTTTGCCTGCCGCCATTCTGGCTGGCGCCGCAAAAACTGTTGGTGCGGGCTTGACAAAAGAAGGCGCTGCGCCAACGGCACAGCGCTTTCATGTCAGGATTTTGGCTTGGGCTACCGCCTCAGCGCGTAGACATTGTCCATCGACGCGCCACCCAGTGGCAGCGCCATGTCGTCGTCGAGCAGCCGGGTGATGCGGGCGAAGCCGACGAAGGCTTTCCGCGCTTCCTCGGCCGACATCTTGCCCGACATAGCCGCCGTGCAGCAATTCAGGGCGCATTGATAAACCGGGCCGCGTCTGCCCGTTGGCCATTTCCGCAGGAACACCATCGCCTCGGAGACGCTATCGACTTCCTCCACAGGGTATCCCTGCCCACGCGCAATTCGCACTGGGGTAAAGAAATGCAAGCGATCCATGATCATCCTCCCGGCCGACCGCAGTGCAGTCGAACCCGCATAAACGCACGTTCGGCGGATTGGTTCCAAACAAATTCGGTTGCCGATGGAAAAACTTCGGAACCCGCCGGCCGGCACCTGTGCGATGGAGAGCACCCATTGCGACTCAACCGATGCAGGCTTCGAGGCGGCGCATAACGGCGATTCTCATTGAATGTCTTTAAGGCGAAAGCTGGGAAATGGATTGCTTGCCGGTTCCCCTGCGTCAGGCTTAACCTCTGCGGTCAAACGCGTGAGGGCGCGTTTGCTAGAAGGGGAACAACGACATGACCATTCAAGGCGCTTCGCCTGACCTCTATAACGAGGATCTGGCTCCGGCAACGGTCAGGAACTGGGGACCGTTTTCGATCTTCAATGTCTGGACTTCGGACGTCCACAGCCTCTGGGGCTACTATCTGGCGGCCAGCCTGTTTCTGTTCTGCGGCGGCTTCGTCAATTTCATCATCGCAATCGGCATCGGCTCGCTGATCATCTACGCGCTGATGAACATGGTCGGCTATGCCGGCGTGAAGACCGGCGTGCCTTACCCAGTGCTAGCCCGTGCCTCCTTCGGCATCTGGGGCGCCAACATTCCGGCGCTGGTGCGCGCCATCGTCGCCTGCTTCTGGTATGGCGCTCAGACGGCCGCGGCGTCGGGCGCCATCGTGGCGCTGCTGACGCGCCTGCAATGGTTCGACGAGTTCAACAAGAGCTCGCATCTTCTGGGACATTCGACCCTGGAGGTGATCTGCTTCGTCGTCATCTGGGCATTGCAGTTGCTGATCATCCAGAAGGGCATGGAGACCGTGCGCCGCTTCCAGGACTGGGCCGGCCCCGCCGTGTGGGTGATGATGCTGCTTCTGGCCATCTATCTCTGCGTGAAGTCCGGAACTTTCGCGTTCACCAGTGACATCCCCATGGATGTGCTGCGCGAGAAGACCGCCGACGCCGGCATTCCTGGCGATCCGGGATCGTGGACCGCGCTGTTCGGTGCCGCGGCGATCTGGGTGACTTATTTCTCGGCGCTCTATCTGAATTTCTGCGACTTTGCCCGTTACGCGCCGGACAATGCGGCCCTTCGCAAGGGCAATATCTGGGGCCTGCCGGTCAACCTCATCCTGTTCTCGCTGGTCGCCGGCGTCACGACGATCGCCGCCTACGACGTCTACCATGAAGTGCTGCTCCATCCCGACCAGATCTCGGCCAAGTTCGACAGCTGGTTCCTGGCGGCGCTTGCGGCGCTCACCTTCGCCGTTGCCACGCTCGGCATCAACGTGGTGGCGAATTTCGTCTCGCCGGCCTTTGACTTCTCCAATGTCTTCCCGCGTCAGATCGACTTCAAGAAAGGCGGCTACATCGCGGCGTTGATCGCCCTGGTGCTCTATCCCTTCGCGCCTTGGGAGGGCAGCGCCGCGCATTTCGTCGGCATTATCGGCGCGACGATGGGACCGATCTTCGGCGTGATGATGGTCGACTACTATCTGATCCGCAAAAGCGAGATCGATGTACCGGCACTCTATCGCGAGGACGGCGAATTCCGCTTCCAGGGCGGCTGGCATGTCAATGCCTTCATCGCCGCCGGAATCGGCGCGATCTTCTCCTCGATCCTGCCCAATTTCACCAACCTGCTGCCGTCCTGGTGGGGCGTCTATGGCTGGTTCTTCGGTGTGGCCATCGCCGGTGCCGTCTACTACGTCCTGCGCACTATGGCGCTCGGCGCGGGGGCGAGGATGGCGAAGGCATAAGAATGGGGGAGTAAGGGAGTAGGTCAGTAAGGAGTAGGGAGACAACGCTTCCCCTATTCCTCTATTCCCCTAACATCTCCGCCAGCCGGCGCACCGTGTTCCAGTTGCGCGACGTGCCGATCCCGAAGCGCTTGTGATTGGCGGCGGCGAGCAGTCGCGAGCTCGGCCGCTCGCGCGAGAAGACAAGCCAGATATCGCCGTCGACCCAAAGCACCTTCTCGTCGTCTGCGGCATAGGCCTGGAGCGCTTCGACGGCACCCGGGAGCACCGGCTCGCGCATCACCCGTACCGCCACCTGATCGGCCGTAACGGCAGATTCCGCCGGGAATGGATTGCCCGCCGCAAGCTTCAGCCAGTCCTCGGCGCCGCGCACGATGATGTCGACATGGCGGCCGAAGCTCTTTTCGAAGGCCTTTTCCAGCCGCTGTTCGAGCTTTGAGATTTCGCCCACCCGCGCCTCGAACACCAGATTGCCGGTCGCGACCAGCGTGCGGACGTTCTTCAGCCCCAGTTCCTCGGCCATCGCCTTGAGATCGGCCATGACCACGCGCCGCCCTTCGCCCAGTATGATGCTGTAGAGCAGCGCGACATAGGTTTGCATGGCCAACGTGCGGGCCGGTCGCTCAAACCAGGCGCGACTGGTCCACTGCCGCCGAGATGAAGCTCGCGAACAGCGGATGCGGTTCGAGCGGCCGGCTCTTCAGTTCAGGGTGGTACTGCACGCCGATGAACCAGGGATGGTCCGGATATTCGACCGTCTCCGGCAGCACACCGTCGGGCGACATACCGGCGAAGACCAGGCCGCAATCTTCCAGCCGCTGCTTGTAGTCGATATTGACCTCGTAGCGGTGCCGGTGGCGCTCGGAAATCTGCGTGTCGCCGTAAATGTCCGCAATTTTCGAGCCCTTGGCGAGTTCGGCCTGGTAGGCGCCGAGCCGCATCGTGCCGCCGAGATCACCCGTGGCTCGGCGCTTCTCAAGCATGTTGCCTTTCAGCCATTCGGTCATCAGGCCGACCACCGGCTCATCCGTCGGGCCGAACTCGGTCGACGAGGCGTGATCGACGCCGGCCAGCGAGCGGGCCGCCTCGATGCAGGCCATCTGCATGCCGAAGCAGATGCCAAAGTAAGGCACTTTGCGCTCCCGCGCGAACTTGGCGGCCAGGATCTTGCCCTCCGAGCCGCGTTCGCCAAACCCGCCGGGAACGAGAATGCCGTGCACCTTCTCCAGCCAGGGAGCGGGATCCTCCTTCTCGAAGATCTCGCTCTCAATCCAGTCGAGCTTGACCTTGACCCGGTTGGCGAGGCCGCCATGCGATAGCGCCTCGATCAGCGACTTATAGGCGTCCTTCAGCCCTGTGTATTTGCCGACGACGGCGATGGTCACCTCGCCTTCCGGATTGTGGATGCGCTTGGACAGCGCCTGCCACGGCTCCATGCGCGGCTTCGGCGCCGGATCGATGCCGAAGGCGGCGAGCACTTCCGAATCAAGCCCTTCCTGGTGATAGGCCATCGGCACGTCGTAGATATGCGGCACGTCCAGCGCCTGGATGACGGCGCTCTCGCGCACGTTGCAGAACAGCGATAGCTTGCGCCGCTCTTCCTTTGGGATCGGCCGGTCGGCGCGCACCAGAAGGATGTCGGGCGCAATGCCGATGCCGCGCAGTTCCTTGACCGAATGCTGCGTCGGCTTGGTCTTCAATTCGCCGGCGGTCGGGATATAGGGCATCAGCGTCAGATGCACATAGACCGCGTTGTTGCGCGGCAGGTCGTTGCCGAGCTGGCGGATCGCTTCCAGGAACGGCATCGCCTCAATATCGCCAACCGTGCCGCCGATCTCGCACAACACGAAATCGTAGTCGTCATTGCCGTCCAGCACGAAATGCTTGATCTCGTCGGTGACGTGCGGGATTACCTGCACGGTCGCGCCGAGATAGTCGCCGCGCCGCTCGCGCTCGATGATGTTCTTGTAGATGCGGCCGGTGGTGATGTTGTCCTGCTGATTTGCCGAGCGCCCGGTGAAGCGCTCGTAATGGCCGAGATCGAGGTCGGTCTCGGCGCCGTCGTCGGTCACGAACACTTCGCCGTGCTGGTATGGCGACATCGTTCCGGGGTCGACATTGAGGTAGGGGTCGAGCTTTTTGATCCGCGCGCGATACCCTCGCGCCTGCAGGAGAGCCCCAAGAGCTGCTGCGGCGATGCCTTTTCCGAGTGAGGAAACCACGCCGCCTGTGATGAATACATATCGCGCCATGGGAGTCATCGCTTAACGCGGCCTGATTGATTCCGCCAGAGAAAAAACCGCCGCGAAGGCTTTTTCCCAAAATGGCACCGGGGGCCCGCAAAGAGGCTTTGATACATTCAAAACAAAAGGGCCGGCGGTGCCGGCCCTTTCGGCAGTTTGATGGAAACCCTTAGATAATAACGACCTTCGTGCCGATCTTGACGCGGCTGTAGAGGTCCATGACGTGCTCGTTGATCATGCGGAAGCAGCCATTGGAGGCGCTGGTTCCGATCGAGTTCGGCGCGATCGTGCCGTGGATGCGCAGATGCGTGTCCTTCTTGCCGTCATAGAGGTAGATAGCGCGGGCGCCGAGCGGGTTCTCGCCGCCGCCGGGCATGCCGTCCTTGTACTGGCCGTAATGCTTCGGCTCGCGCTTCTGCATGTCGAGTGTCGGGATCCAGCGCGGCCATTCCTGCTTGTCGCCGACCGCCACGGTGCCCTTGAACTGCAGGCCTTCGCGGCCGACAGCGATGGCATAGCGGCGCGCAGTGGAAAACGACTCGACGAGGTAGAGGCGACGGGCGCTGGTGTCGATCACGATGGTGCCCGGCTCATAGCCGGTGAACGTGACATCCTGCGGCACGAATTCCGGCTTTACCTTGAAGGGCCGCTTGGCGTCCTTTTTGGCTAGCGCCGAATCAAGTGCGCGGGTCTCTGGCAGATAGCTGATCGAAGACACCGAGGCACCGCCGAAGAGGCCTGCGAACAGCCCGCCGCTGCTCTGCTTCTGCCCGGGCTGCTCGCTGCGCAGCTCGCCATTGTTGCCGGTGGCGGTGATGTTCATGGCTTCGGCCGGGATCGGCTCTTCGGCCTTGACCGGAACGAGCGGCGCTAATGGCTCCAGCGGCGCGAGGATCTTGGTGGTCTTCTTGGCCGGCTTGGCGTCGGCGACTTCTGCCGGTGCGCTGCCCTTCTTGGCGAGCCATTCCTGGCGCGCCGCGTCCGCCTTGGCCTTCGCCGCCTCGCGCATCGCCAGCTTGCGAGCCTCGAGCGCCTTCTGCTTGGCGGCTTCCTTGTCGGCCGCGATCTTGGCCTCGAGCTTGCTGATCTGCGCAAGGTCGTCCGAGGTCGGGTTTTTCTTCTTCTTGAGAAGCTTCAGCTGCGATGCGTCGCTCTTGGCGGCGACGACTGGAATTGCGTCGGTCGTCTCTACCGACGGGGAAGTGGCCAGGTTTGCTGGCCCGGCAAAGGCCGCGGAGCCCATGCCGAGGACGGCACAGACTCCCAGTAGGATGAAGCTGCGAAGCTGCATGGCGAAGATCCGATTGTCAAAAGCAAGTTGCCCACGGCATCGCCCGGCGCCCCCCAAGGACGCCGATAAAGTGCCGCGGGCAATCTATAATCGATTAGCCGTCATCGCCTCAAGCTGAGGCAGGCGCCACGCCCGGTTGAATCTTTGTGATCGGAAGCGCATTTGCCGCGACTGTGTTCAAAGAAGCACAGATCGCGGCCCGGTCCTTGGCTGGCTACTGGTTCGGAACCTGCGGCGTGACCGGCAAGGTGACGCCGTTGGCTGCCGGCGCCGGCGCAGCCGGCGTTGTCGCAGGAGCCGGCGCAGGCGCCGTGGTGCCGTTGCCAAGAGGCGTCGTGGTCGTCGTACCGCCCGACGGAGCCGCGGGAGTCGTGCCGCTGGCCGGAGCCGCGGGCTTGGAGGTGCCCACCGGTCCATTGGAACCCGGCAGCTGGTTGAGCACGCCGCTGCCCTGGCTGGACGTCGCCGGCCGGTCGAGAATGTCGATCGGCTTCTCGCCATAGCGGGCAAGGATCGACAGCGCGAGCGAGGTCACGAAGAAGGCCGCCGCCAGGATCGCTGTCGCGCGGGTCAGCGCATTGGCCGCGCCTCGCGCGGTCATGAAACCGGAACCGCCGCCGATGCCCAGGCCGCCGCCTTCGGAGCGCTGCAGCAGCACCACGCCGACAAGGGCGAGCACGACCATGAGGTGGATGACGATCAGTACGGTTTCCATAATTTATCCTGGCGAGGCCAAGCGCTGCCGCGCATACGACCGGTGTTTTGGAGGCGGCTCCTTACAATGCTTTGGCGGCATTTCCAAGCCCGTGGCCGGGAATATGGGAAGCAATGCGGCCAATACAACGATTTATGCCGCGGAAGCCCGGGCGACGATCTCTAGGAGATGTTCATGTAGGCTTCCGCAATCGCGAGGAAGTCGGCCGCCTTCAGGCTGGCGCCGCCGACCAGCGCGCCGTCGACATTCTCGACGCCGAGCAGTTCCACCGCGTTGGACGGCTTGACCGAGCCGCCATAGAGAATGCGCATCCTGGCCGCGGCATCGCCGAGCAAACCGGTCAGCTTGCCGCGGATATGCGCATGCGCCTCGGCGACGTCGGCCGCCGTCGGGGTCAAGCCGGTGCCGATCGCCCACACCGGCTCATAAGCAATGATGGTGTTCGCAGCGGTAGCGCTGGTCGGAACCGATCCTTCGAGTTGGCGCGACAGGACATCGAGCGTGGCGCCCGCCTCGCGTTCGGCGCGCGTCTCGCCGATGCAGATGATGGCCACCAGCCCTGCCCGCCAGGCAGCCGAAGCCTTGGCATGGACCGTCGCATCGTTGTCGCCGAACAGTTCGCGGCGCTCGGAATGGCCGACAATGACGTGGCTTGCGCCGGCATCCTTCAGCATCTCGGCGGAAATCTCGCCGGTAAAGGCGCCGTTCTCCTTGGGATGGCAATCCTCTCCGCCAGCCCGCACCGGCGTGCGCGACAGGATCTCGGCTGCGCGCTGGAGCAACGTCGCCGGCACGCACACCAGCGCTTCGGTCTCGGCGTCGAGGCCGCTCATGAACCCGTTGCCGATCGACCGCAGCTCGTTGAGCGAGGCGCTGGTGCCGTTCATTTTCCAGTTGCCGGCGACAAGGGGGCGGATTCCAGGGGTCATGGGACGCGTTCTCCGAGCGACATTAAGCAGCGCCCTCACTACCAAAATCAGGTCACAAAGCAATCGACAGTGGACCGGAAGGGCGCTATTGCGCTTGTTTCAGACTCGGCGCATGCGAAAATGCGCAAAACTCGGAAGTATGCATGCTTGGTATATTGAGAAGCGCGGCGGGTACCTGGGTCGCGAAGGCGTTGCTGTTGTTGCTGGTCCTGAGCTTTGCCGCCTGGGGCATTACCACGCGCATGGTGGGTGGCGTTCTCGGCGGCCATCACGCGGTGATCACGGCCGGCGGTACCGAGGTCTCGATCAACGAGTACCGCCTCGCCTACGATCGTCAGCTCTCGATGTTGTCGCAGCAATATGGCCAGCGCGTCACCCAGGAACAGGCCAAGCTGCTCGGCGTCGACAACCAGGTGCTGGCGCAGCTCGTGTCGGGCGCCGTGCTCGATGAACAGGCGCGCAAGCTTGGCCTCGGCCTTTCCAAGGACCGGCTGGCCGAGCTGACGCGCGAGGATCCGGCTTTCAAGGGCCCCAGCGGCCAGTTCGATCGCCGGACGTTCGAATACCTCCTTCGCCAGCTCAACATGCGGCCCGAGGATTATCTCAAGAACCGCTCGCAGGTGGCCGTGCGACAGCAGATCGTCGAGGCGATCTCCGACGGGCTGAAAGTGCCGCAGACCTTCCTCAAGGCGGTCTCGCTCTATCGCGGCGAGGACCGCACGATCGACTATCTGGTGCTGCCGAAAACGCTGGTGCAGCCGATCGAGGCGCCGTCCGACAGCGCCCTCAACGCCTATTTCGACGCCAACAAGAAGAACTACGCCGCGCCGGAATACCGCAAGTTCTCCTATGTCCGGCTGGAACCGCAGGACATTGCGGACCCGTCGGCGGTGACAGACCAGCAGGTGAACGAGGACTACAAGAAGAATATCGCGCGCTACACGACGCCCGAGATGCGCACCATCGAGCAGCTGGTGTTCAAGACGCCGGATGCGGCCAAGGCGGCTTTGGATTCGCTGAAGGCCGGCGCCACCTTCGACAAGCTCGTCACCGCCGAAGGCAAGACGCAGGCCGACACGCTGCTCGGCACGCTCTCCAAGGACAAGATCGCCGACAAGGCGGTCGCCGACGCGGCCTTCTCGCTCAATGCCAACGAGGTAAGCCAGGTCGTCCAGGGCGCTTTCGGTCCCGTGCTCCTGCGCGTCACGGAGATCAAGCCGCAGGTCGTGAAGCCGCTTTCGGAAGTGTCCGCTCAGATCCGCAAGGACCTGGCGCTCGGCGAGGCAAGCCGTATCCTGCTCGACGTGCATGACAGTTACGAGGATACCCGCGCCTCGGGCGCCTCGCTTGCCCAGGCCGCCGACAAGCTGAAGCTCAAGGTCGTCACCATCGACGCCATCGACCGCACCGGCCAGCGGCCGGACGGCACCGTAGTCAACGACCTGCCGCAATCGGCCGATCTCATCAAGGCGGTGTTCGCGGCCGAGCCCAATACCGAGAATGAAGGCCTGACGACGGCAGACAACGGTTTCGTCTTCTACGAGGTGCAGTCGATCACGCCGGCGCGCGACCGCACGCTGGATGAGGTCCGCAAGAAGGTTGTGGCCGACTGGACGGAAGCCGAGACCGACAAGCGGCTCGACGCGAAGGCGCAGGAGCTCGAGAAGCGCCTCAAGGCTGGCACCACGCTCGACGGCATCGCCGGCGAGCTCAAGCTCGACAAACAGACCAAGCGCGGCTTGAAGCGCGAAGCCGACGATGCCGATTTCGGCAAGGAGGGTGCCGCGGCCATGTTCGGCGTCGGCGAAGGCGGCACCGGCCTGATCCCCTCGCCCACCGGCGACGGGCAGATCCTGTTCAAGGTCGCCGAGGTCTTCGAGCCGGCTGGCGCCGACGGCAGCACGGTGCCGGACGAGGCGCAGAAATCCTTCGGCGCCGGCATGTCCGACGACCTGCTCGACCAACTGGTGGCGCAACTGCAGTCGCAATATGACGTTCGCATCGATCCGAACGCCGTTTCGCAAGCACAGACACGATGAGCGCGCTGAAGACACATATCGCCAAGGTCGCCACCGGCACCGCGCTTTCCTTCGAGGAAGCACGCGAGGCGTTCGACATCATCATGTCGGGCGATGCGACGCCCGGCCAGATCGGCGGCTTCCTGATGGCGCTGCGCGTGCGCGGCGAGACCGTGGGCGAGATATCCGGCGCGGTCGCCACGATGCGCGCCAAGATGCTGCGTGTCGAGGCGCCGCAGGGCGCCATCGACATCGTCGGCACCGGCGGCGACAATTCGCACTCGGTCAACATCTCGACCGCTTCGGCCTTCGTCATCGCCGCCGCCGGCGTGCCCGTCGCCAAGCACGGCAATCGCGGCCTGTCCTCGCTGACCGGCTCCGCCGATGTGCTGACGGCGCTGGGCGTCAGAATAGATATCTCGCCGGAAATGATCGGCCGCTGCATCCATGAAGCCGGCGTCGGCTTCATGTTCGCGCCGGCGCATCATCCGGCGATGAAGCATGTCGGGCCGACCCGCGTCGAGCTCGGCACGCGCACCATCTTCAATCTGCTCGGGCCGCTGTCGAACCCCGCTGGCGTCAGCCGCCAGATGGTCGGCGTTTTCCTGCCGGAATGGATCATGCCGGTGGCCGAGACGCTGAAGGCGCTGGGCGCCGAGCACGCCTGGGTCGTCCATGGCGATGGCTATGACGAGATCACAACCACTGGCGAGACGCAGGTCGCGGAGCTTGCCGGCGGTGAGATCCGCACCTTCACCCTGACGCCGGAAGCCGTCGGGCTGAAGCGGCACACCAAGGAAGAGCTGCGCGGCGGCGACGCGGCCTACAACGCCAGGCAATTGCGCGATATGTTGGGTGGCGCCGCGGGCGCCTATCGCGACACGGTGCTGATGAACGCCGGCGCCGGTCTGGTTGTGGCCGGCAAGGCGACGACGCTTGCCGACGGCATCGCGGCGGCAGCGCAAGCGATCGACAGCGGCCGCGCCCTTGCGGTGCTGGACAAGCTCGTCGAGATTTCGAACGGATAAGGCCTTGTCGGACATCCTGCGCAAGATCGAAGCCTATAAGCGCGACGAGATCGCGGCGGCGAAGACAAAAATACCGCTGGCCGAGATCAAGGCGCGGGCAAAGGATGCCGGCGGGCCGCGCGGGTTTTTGGCGGCGCTCGAGGCGAAGCGAAGAGCGGGAAGCTTCGCGCTGATCGCCGAAATCAAGAAGGCCAGCCCTTCCAAGGGCCTGATCCGCGCCGATTTCGATCCGCCGGCGTTGGCCAAGGCCTATCAGCAAGGTGGCGCCGCGTGCCTTTCGGTGCTGACAGACGCCCCGTCTTTCCAAGGCGCTCCGGAATTCCTGACGGCCGCGCGCGCAGCGGTGCGCCTGCCGGCCCTGCGCAAGGATTTCCTGTTCGATACCTATCAGGTCTACGAAGCACGCGCCTGGGGCGCCGACGCGATCCTGATCATCATGGCAAGCGTCGACGACGCGCTGGCCAGCGAGATCGAAGCGACCGCCTTCGAGCTCGGCATGGACGCACTGATCGAGGTGCACGATGAGAAGGAAATGCAGCGCGCGCTTACCTTGTCTTCGCGGCTGATCGGCATCAACAACCGTGATCTCAGAACCTTCCAGACCAGCCTCGACGTTTCGGAGCGGCTTGCCGCCATGGTGCCGGCGGATCGGCTGCTGGTCAGCGAGAGCGGCATCTTCACGCATCAGGATTGCCGCCGGTTGGAGAAGAGCAAGATCGGCACTTTCCTAGTCGGCGAGAGCCTGATGCGGCAGGCTGATGTGACGGCGGCGACCGAGCTTCTGCTGACAGGCAAGGCAGCGGCCGAGGCCGTTTGAGAATGCCCGCCCTCACCCATCTCGGCGCCAAGGGCGAAGCCAACATGGTCGATGTCGGCGACAAGGCCGAGACGACCCGTACGGCAATCGCCGAGGGTTTTGTCTCGATGCGGCCCGAAACGCTGGAGATGATTCTGGCCGGCGACGCCAAGAAGGGCGATGTGCTGGGCACCGCCCGCATCGCCGGCATCATGGCAGCGAAGAAGACGCATGAGTTGATCCCGCTTTGCCATCCGCTGCTTCTGACCAAGGTGGCCGTCGAGATCGAGCCGGACCATTCAATGCCTGGCCTCAAGGTCACAGCGCTCGCCCGCGTCACCGGCAAGACCGGGGTGGAAATGGAAGCGCTGACCGCCGCATCGGTCGCTTGCCTCACCATTTACGACATGGCCAAGGCGGTGGATCGCGGCATGGTGATTTCCGGTGTCCGGCTGGTCGAGAAGACCGGCGGCAAATCCGGTGACTACAAGGCGGATGCCTGATGGCGCTGGTACCGGTCGCCGAAGCGCTCGCGCGCCTGCTCGACGGCGCAACACCTTTGCCGGGCGAGAGCGTGCCGCTGGCGGACGCGGCCGGACGGGTCCTGGCGGAACCGGTTGTGGCGTTGCGCACGCAGCCGCCCTTCAACGCCTCAGCGATGGATGGTTATGCCGCGCGTTCCGCCGACGTCGCTTCAGCGCCAGCGCAACTGGAAGTGATAGGCATGGCGCCTGCCGGGCGCGGCTTCTCCGGAATCGTCGGAGAAGGCCAGGCCGTACGCATCTTCACCGGCGCGCCGCTGCCTGAAGGCGCCGACACCATCGTCATCCAGGAAAACGTCCGCGACTTAGGTGGCGGCAAGATCGAGGTGATGGAGCCGACCGCCGAAGGACGCAATGTGCGCCGCCGCGGGCTCGACTTCGGCGAGGGCGATGTGCTGCTCGAAAAAGGTCGCTTGCTCGATGCGGCCGCTCTTTCGCTGGCGGCTTCTGCCAACCACCCGAGCCTGAATGTCGTACGCCGCCCGCTGGTCGCGATCATCGCCACCGGCGATGAGTTGCTGCCGCCGGGCAGCACGCTCGGCCCAGATCAGATCATTTCCTCCAATGCCTATGGCGTCGCCGCCGCCGCCCAGTCGGTCGGCGCGCGGGCGCTCGATCTCGGCATCGCCGCCGACCGCAAGGAGGCGATCGCCGCGCTGGTCAGGAAAGCGGTCCAGGCGGGCGCAGATGTCATCGTCACGCTGGGCGGCGCCTCGGTCGGCGATCACGACCTGATCCATGACGTGCTGACCGGCGAAGGCATGCGGCTCGACTTCTGGAAGATCGCCATGCGCCCCGGCAAACCGTTGATGTTCGGCCGGCTTGGCAATGTCCGCTGCATCGGCCTGCCAGGCAATCCGGTGGCAAGCATCGTCTGCTCGCAGCTCTTCCTGAAGCCACTGCTTGCCCGGCTCGGCGGCCGCAATTTCAGGCAGGACGTGCGAACGGCCAGGCTGGGCGCCGCGATGCCGGCCAACGATCTGAGGCAGGACTATGTTCGCGCCGTGGTGCGCGAGGACGCCGGCACCTTGGTCGCGACCCCCTTCGGCATCCAGGACTCCTCGATGCTCAGGATGCTCGCCGACGCCAACGGCCTGATCGTGCGCGAGCCCTTCGCTCCGGCCGCGGAAGCCGGCGACGAATGCAGCGTCCTTATGCTGCGCTGATACGTCGAAACGCCGATCATTCATATTTCGACGAAACCGATCGTTATTCGTCCACCAGCGTTCGGGTCAGGGGATGGTCCGGATCGGCGAGGCCATCGACGACGTTGAAATGATGCCGGTCCGGCTCGACCACTGACTGGGTAGAGGCACCAAGCCCGGTCCAGATGTTGGCGAGCAAGGCGCTCTGGCGCAAGAACTCCGAGCGCTCGCCGCCGCCGACCCAGCAGGTGATGCGGACTCCCTGCCGGGGCCGCAGCAAGGCTGGGCTTTCGCTCAACGCTTCCCGTTCGTCGATGTTCAGCGTCTCGTTCAAAGCCGTGCACATCAACGGCCGGAGGTCGTGCAGGCCGGAAATCGAAACGACCCGGCGGATGCGCCGCGCCACATCGGGCGTCAGCGGCGAAGTCGTCGTCACCATCCGGCTGGCGAGATGTCCGCCGGCCGAGTGACCGGTCAGCATCAGCGGACCATCGACCATGGCCGCCGCCTTGCCGATCGCGGCGCCGACTTCATTGACGATGCCGCTGATCCTGATCCCTGGGCAAAGCGTGTAGGAGGGCATTGCGACGGCAAAGCCGCGACCGACGGCGCCGCCGGCCAGATGCGACCAGGATGTCTTGTCCGATTCCATCCAGTAGCCGCCATGGACGAACACGACGAGCCCCTTTGGTGCGGCAGGCGGAAGGAAGAGATCGAACCGACCGCGCGGCGCCTCGCCATAGACGATGTCGAGCCGCGCCCGGCCCTCTGCCAGCAACTTTTCACGAAATGCCTGAGCCGGGCCGTCCCAGGCAGCCGGCCAGCGGTCACCGCCGGCGATGTTCGCGCCGTTGGCGTAGGCGTCATCCCAGTCGACAATGCGGTGTCCCAGCACCGGCCCCTCCCGCGATCAGATCGATTTCGAATTGTCTTTGTTCGGCATGCCATTCGAGTCAGGTGACGGCCTCCTTGATCGCATAGCGCGCCTCCTGCCAGGCGCCTGTGCGCAGGATGTCTTCCAGCACCTCGACGGCGTCCCAGACATCCCGGTAGCCGACATAGAGTGGCGTGAAGCCGAAGCGAACGGTCGACGGCGCGCGGAAATCGCCGATCACGCCGCGCTCGATCAAGGCGCGCATCACCTGGTAGCCATGAGGATGGGCGAACGACACTTGGCTGCCGCGCTCGGCGCCGTTGCGCGGGCTTTCCAGATCGAGACCGAACGCGCCGCATCTGGCTTCGACAAGCCGGATGAACAAATCCGTCAGCGCGACGCTCTTCTCGCGCACGGCCGTTATGTCGACCTCGTCCCAAAGGTCCAGCGCACCTTGCAGTGCCCGCATGGACAGCACCGGCTGCGTTCCGCACAGGAATCGCCGGATGCCTGAGCCGGCGGCATAACCCTGTTCGAACGCGAAGGGCCGGGCATGGCCCCACCAGCCGCTGAGCGGCTGGTTGGTGTCGGGATGATGGCGGATGGCAGCATAGATGAAGGCCGGCGCGCCGGGCCCGCCATTGAGATATTTGTAGGTGCAGCCGATGGCGAAATCGGCATTCGAGCCGTCGAGATCCACCGGCAGGGCACCGGCCGTGTGGCAGAGGTCCCAGACGATCAGCGCGCCGGCGTCATGGGCCTTGCGGGTCAGGGCCGCCATATCGCGCAGCCGGCCGGACTTGTAGTTGACATGGTTGACCAGGATGACGGCGACACGATCGTCGATCAGTTCCTCGATCGTCGGCGCATCGACGCCCTCGAGCCGCAACACCGTACCGGGCCGCGTCGAGGACACCCCCTCCGCCATGTAGAGGTCGGTCGGGAAGCTGTCGCCCTCGGCAACGATCACCGAGCGACCAGGTCGCATTGCGAGCGCCGCATGCAGGACCTTGTAGATGTTGATCGAAGTGGTGTCGCATACCACCGTCTGGCCAGGCGCGGCGCCGATCAGACGCCCGAGCCGGTCGCCCAGCTTGACAGGCATGTCGAACCAGCCGGCGGTGTTCCAGGCGCGGATGAGGTCCTGCGCCCATTCCTGCTTTGCGGCCGTCTCGATCTCGTTGAAGACATTGATTGAAGCGGCGCCCAGCGAATTGCCGTCGAGATAAATCACCCCTTCCGGCAGAACGAAGCGATCGCGCAACGGGCGCAGCGGGTCCGCCGCATCCATCGCCTCGACCTCGGCAAGATCGGGAATTCCCCTCATTGTGCTACCGCCTCCATTTCGACCCAGGCCGCTACATCCCTCCGGCGACCAAGGCGGTTGTCCCATCACCGTCCGCAACCCGGCAAGAACCTTCTGTCCTATGTTAGCTGGTCCATAGACGGCAAAGGCTGAGGATCGGACTCGTAGCCAAGGTTCGCATTTTGAGTTCGTTTCGTTCACGTTACGGTACACGGTTGGGTCAGCTGACTGGATCCCTTCAGCACCTTCGCGACGATGTCGCTTGCGAATTCAGCTTAAGGAGAATTGCAAAATCAAGCGGAATCAATGACACAGCCCAACCGATGGCAGCCGGGCAGCGTCCGACGCAACATTCTTTCGGCAGCCTTAAGAAATTCATTAAACTTTAAACGGTTGCGGAACACAACTGGAACAGATAGTGTTTGTTCTGGGTTTGTTTTTATGATTCTGGTTTCGGAACCCGTGGGGGCCGCCAATGCTGACGCGCAAGCAACATGAACTCCTGATGTTCATCCATGAACGCCTGAAGGAGAGCGGGATCCCTCCGTCCTTCGACGAGATGAAGGAAGCGCTCGACCTCGCCTCGAAGTCCGGCATCCATCGGCTGATCACGGCGTTGGAAGAACGCGGCTTCATTCGCCGGCTACCGAACAGGGCGCGCGCGCTGGAGGTATTGCGCCTGCCCGACTCGATCGCTCCCGGCCTCAACGCCGCGAAGAAATTTTCGCCAAGCGTCATCCAAGGCGGCCAGGGCAATCTAAGCCGACAGGTCAAGCCGGCAGCGCCCTCGCGTACACCGACACCCAGCAATGATGACGACGCCGCTTCGGCCGTGTCCATTCCGGTGATGGGCCGCATCGCCGCCGGTGTGCCGATCGACGCCATCCAGCACCAGACGCATTCGATCTCGGTCCCACCGGACATGATCATGGGCGGCGAGCACTATGCGCTGGAGGTCAAGGGCGACTCGATGATCGAGGCCGGCATCTTCGACGGCGACACCGTCATCATCCGCAATGCCAGCACGGCGAGCCCGGGCGAGATCGTGGTGGCGCTGGTCGACGATGAGGAAGCAACGCTCAAGCGCTTCCGCCGTAAGGGCGCCTCGATCGCGCTAGAGGCCGCCAACCCGGCCTACGAGACCCGCATCTTCGGGCCGGATCGAGTCAAGGTGCAGGGCAAGCTCGTCGGGCTGATCCGCCGCTACTGATCCGGCTGCGAGGGCTTGGCCCTCTCAGGCTTTTCATAAGGCGGCAGTCCCCTCGCCTCGCGCGTGTACTTCCGCTGCTCGTGCCAAGGCCGGTAAGGCTGCTCGACAGCATATTGGATGGCTGCTCGCGCGGTTGCCGATTGTGGATCGAAGAAGACGGCGGCGCTGCCGTCACGCGCCAGCTGGCGCTTGGTGACGACAAGCACGCGCTGATCCCAGCAGGGATTGTAGGCCGTCGCATCGTTGATGACGATGAGGTCGGCAAAGCCGCAGGCAGGCCGTGCGCTGTCGCGGTTTTCGGCGAGCGCGACGATCGCCCCGGACGGATGCCGGCCAATGCAGAGGTCGCCGGTGCAATAGAAGGGCGAGCCGGGCGGCAGGTCGACCGGGTCGGCGATATCGAGAGCATCCTTGGCGAATGTCTCGGGCGGCACGATGGCCTCCGCCCTCAGCGCCCGCTTCCAATTGTCGGTGGTGAACTCGTTGGAGCGTTCGCGGTTGACGGCAAGCTCGCCGCCGCCGATCGGCATCGCCACGAGATGCGCGTCCTCCGAGATCAGCACATCCGGCGTGCGGACATGCGGGATGGCCAGCAGCGCGGCGAGCGCGAAGGGCACAGCGGCAAGCCTTAGCCAGGTGGTGGCCATGGTTGCGATGACGAGCGCGATTGTCGCCAGCAGCACCGACTGGATCGAGATCAATCCCACGGCATCGACCGGCGAGCGCTCGGATATCCATGCCGAAATAGCGATCATCGCTGTCAGGCCCTTGCCCATCACATAGAGGAAGGGACCGTCGAAGCCGAACGGCATGGCGAGCGCGCTCAACACGGCGAACGGCATGACGATCAGCGAGACGATCGGCATGACCGCCAGATTGGCGAGCAGGCTGAGCGGCGACACGCGCTGAAAATGCCAGATCGCAAACAGCAACGTCGCGCTGCCGGCGATGAGCGAGGTCACGGCGGCGCCGCCCACGCCGACCGCCAGTTTTCGCGACAGGAACCCGAGGAACGAACGCTTCACCGGCGGCGCGGTCGTTTTGCCGGCGCGATAATCGGCAAAGCCGGCATAGGCGCCGACCAGGGCCGCGGTGGCCGCGAAGGACATCTGGAAGCTCGGGCCGACCACTTCATGCGGCGAGACAAGGATGACGCCAATCGCCGAGATCGCGAGGTTGCGCATCGTCAACGCCGCGCGGTCGAAGAGCACCGCTACAAGCATCACCGCAAGCATGATGAAGCTTCGCTCGGCCGCCACCACGATGCCGGAGATGAGGAGGTAAGCGGCGATCGAGGCCAGCGCGATCGCCGCGGCGTATTTCTTCACCGGCCGGCGGGACGAGAAGTCGGGAAACAGCGCGAAGGCGCCGCGCAGCAGGAACATGATCGTGCCGGCAACCAGCGCCATGTGCAGGCCGGAGATCGAGATGATGTGATAGATGCCGGTCCGTCGCATCGACTCATTGATCGCTTCCGGAATGCCCGCGCGCACGCCGACAATCAGCGCCGCCGCGATCTCGCCCTCGGACCCGCCGATGCTGCTCCGGATGTGGTCGGCGATCCCTTCGCGCGCGTTTTCCACGGCCGACGTGATGCGCGCGCCGAAGGGTGCCCCCGTTGTCGCCGTCGAAGGCGGAGCTAACAGCTTTGGGTCGCCCAGGAAGAAGCCGCTGCCGCCGATGCCGCTAAAGTAGCTGTCGAAGGAAAAATCGTAGCTGTCCGGCCGGACCGGACCGGTCGGCGGCAGCAGCTTGGCATAGCCGGTCAGCATCGATCCGGCGGCCATTCCGGGCGGGATCCTGCGCGCCGACAGCCGAACGCGGTCCGGCGCGTAGCGCAGCGTCGGGTGCTCGGTGGATATCAGATCGATGGTCAGCCGCACACGGCCATTGGCCATCGCTTCGGCGGTGACCAGGCGGCCGGTCAGCCGGGTCTGGATCTCGGACCCCAGCATTGGGGTCGCCATCCGCCAGGTCTCCACCTTGGCCGCGAGAAAGCCGAGCGCGCAGAAAAGCGATGCCATGAAGACAAGGTGCGCTTTCTGCCAGGAGCGCGACACCGCCGCGCAGACAGCCGTCAGAGCCACGGCGGCAAGCGGCCTGTAGAGATCGGGCTCGGTGCTCAGCGAGAAGTAATAGATCACACCGGTGGCCAGGAACACCGGCACCAGCAGGAAGCCGATGCCGCGGTCCAGCTCGGTGGTGGCAGCGACCGCAAGGCTTCGCCGCAGCGCAGGAACCGAAACGCGGCCGAGTTGTTTGCGGATCCTGTCGCCGATCGCTGTTGGCGAGGTTGGCTGCAGCGCGCCGCCACCCGGCGGCGGTAGCTCGGCGGGCGGGCGGAGTTCTGGAAGCGAAAGCGGCGCTTCTTCAGCGGGCGCGGCATGGGCAAACATCAGGCGCTCGCTGACGCCAGCTGTCGTTTCCCCGTCCTCCCTCATGCCCCGGCCACGTCCAGCCATCGGGTCTGCCCCTTGCGCCCCAGACCGCCTATGGTACATGAACGCCGATCGCGTGGAAGTCCGCCCGCGACATGCATTTTTTCAGTACTTCTTCGAGAGTTCCATGTCCGACAAGGTCGTCACCCGTTTTGCCCCCTCGCCCACCGGCTACCTGCACATTGGCGGGGCGCGCACGGCGCTGTTCAACTGGCTCTATGCCAGGCACACCGGCGGCACGATGCTTTTGCGTATCGAGGACACCGATCGCGAGCGCTCCACCGAAGCCGCCACGGCCGCCATTCTCGACGGATTGACCTGGCTTGGCCTTTCCTGGGATGGCGACGCCGTCTCCCAGTTCGAGCGCGCCCCGCGCCATCGCGAGGTGGCCGAGGAGCTCGTGCGCCTGGGCAAGGGCTATTACAGCTATGAGACGCCGGCGGAGCTGGAGGCGATGCGCGAGGCAGCGAGAGCCAAGGGCCTGCCGCCGCGTTACAACGGACAGTGGCGCGACCGCGATCCGTCCGAGGCGCCGGCAGGCGTCAAGGGCGCGATCCGCATCAAGGCGCCGACCGAAGGCGAGACGGTCGTCCATGACCGCGTGCAGGGAGAGGTGCGCTTTCCCAACAAGGATCTTGACGACTTCATCATCCTGCGCTCGGACGGCAACCCGACCTACATGCATGCCGTCGTCGTCGACGACCACGACATGGGCGTCACTCACATCATCCGCGGCGACGATCACCTGACCAACGCCGCGCGCCAGACGGTGATCTACAACGCCATGGGCTGGGCGGTGCCGTCGATGTCGCATATCCCGCTGATCCACGGCGCCGACGGCGCCAAGCTGTCGAAGCGGCACGGCGCGCTGGGCGTCGAGGCCTATCGCGCCATGGGCTATTTGCCGGAAGCCTTGCTCAACTACTTGGCGCGGCTCGGCTGGAGCCATGGCGACGACGAAGTGATGTCGATCAAGGACATGATCGCCTGGTTCGACATCGGCGACGTCAACAGGGGCGCTGCCCGCTTCGACTTCGCCAAGCTCGAGGCGCTGAACGGCGTGCATATGCGCAAGATGGACGATCGCGCGCTGTTCGATATCTTTGTCGCCACTTTGCCCTATCTTGAAGGGGGTCCGGCGCTCGCCGCAAAGCTCGATGACAAGCGCAAGGCGCAGCTGCTTGGCGCCATGCCCGGCCTCAAGGAGCGGGCCAAGACCCTGGTGGAGCTGCTCGACGGCGCGGCTTTCCTGTTTGCCGAGCGTCCGCTGTCGCTGGACGAGAAGGCAGCGGGCCTGCTCAGCGCGGATGCGCGCGCGATTCTGCGCGGCGCGCATGGCGCGTTGTCTTCTGTCCAGGGCGAGTGGAGCGCCGCCTCGGCGGAGGCTTCGATCCGCGAGTTCGCGCAGGCTGGCGGATACAAGCTCGGGGCAGTGGCCCAACCGCTGAGAGCCGCGCTGACCGGCCGCAGCACCTCGCCCGGCGTGTTCGATGTACTGGCCGTGCTGGGCCGCCAGGAAAGCCTGGCGCGCATTGGAGATCAAATCGATTAGGAGCGGACTGGCCCAAGAAGATTGGCATTGAAAGGTGTGTTTCGCAGTGCAACATTAGGCCTTGGCCCAATCTGGCACGCACCTCCTAAAATGCGGTGGCGAGTTCGCGCATTCCGGTGACTTCGACGTGTCGTTTGCAGGAATTGCCTTGCCGGCATGAGGATACAAAGGGAGTTTGAGAATGAGCGAAGCTGCGACAACACTGGAACCGGGCAGCAAGGCGCACGAGTCGACCGCCAGGCTCGAACTCGCCGGTAAGACCCATGAATTCAAGGTGCGAAGCGGGTCGACCGGGCCTGACGTCATCGACATCGGCGCGCTCTACAGCACCACCGGCGCCTTCACCTACGACCCCGGCTTCACCTCCACCGCGAGCTGCGAGTCGGCAATCACCTTCATCGACGGCGACGCCGGCATCCTTCTGCATCGCGGCTATCCGATCGACCAGCTTGCCGAGCATGGCGACTTCCTCGAAGTCTGTTACCTCCTGCTCTACGGGGAACTCCCGACCAAGGCGCAGAAGGAGGACTTCGACTATCGCGTGACGCGCCACACCATGGTGCACGAGCAGATGTCGCGCTTCTTCACCGGCTTTCGCCGCGACGCGCATCCGATGGCCGTCATGTGCGGCGTGGTCGGCGCGCTGTCGGCCTTCTACCACGACTCGACCGACATCTCGGACCCGTATCAGCGCATGGTCGCCTCGATGCGCCTGATCGCCAAGATGCCGACCATCGCGGCGATGGCCTACAAATACCATATCGGCCAGCCCTTCATTTATCCGAAGAACGATCTCGGCTTCGCCGCCAATTTCCTGCACATGTGCTTTGCCGTGCCGTGCGAGGAGTACAAGATCAATCCGGTGCTGGCGCGCGCCATGGAGCGCATCTTCATCCTGCACGCCGACCACGAGCAGAACGCCTCGACCTCGACGGTTCGCCTCGCCGGCTCTTCCGGTGCCAATCCGTTCGCTTGCATCGCCGCCGGCATCGCCTGCCTGTGGGGCCCGGCGCATGGCGGCGCCAACGAAGCGGCGCTGAACATGCTGGGCGAGATCGGCCATGTCGATCACATCCCGGAATTCATTGCCCGCGCCAAGGACAAGAACGACCCGTTCCGGCTGATGGGCTTCGGCCACCGCGTCTACAAGAACTACGATCCGCGCGCCAAGATCATGCAGAAGACCGCGCATGAGGTGTTGGGCGAGCTCGGCATCAAGGACGATCCGCTGCTCGACATCGCGATGGAACTGGAGAAGATCGCGCTAACCGACGCTTACTTCATCGAAAAGAAGCTCTACCCGAACGTCGACTTCTATTCCGGCATCACGCTGAAGGCGCTCGGCTTCCCCACAACCATGTTCACCGTTCTGTTCGCGGTCGCGCGCACCGTCGGCTGGATCGCGCAGTGGAAGGAAATGATCGAGGACCCGCACCAAAAGATCGGCCGCCCGCGCCAGCTCTACACCGGCGCAACCGAGCGCGACTACGTGCCGATTGCGAAAAGGTAATTGAGCGAATAGCGAGATAGCGAGTAGCGAATAGGGGAAGTAGGCAAACCGATAGCCCCACTCGCTATTCGCTACTCCCTATTCGTTCTCTTGATACACCCCATCACCACTTCCGCGGCGATCTCGCCGGAGGGCCGTTCAGTCGCCATGCGCCGGGCAATTTCGGCAAAGCCAGCCTTTTGCCAGGCACGCATGCCGGTGTCGGCAAACAGGGCCTCAAGTTGCCGGGCAAGGTTTTCCGGCCGGACATACTGGTCGTAGAATTCCGGAACCAATGTGCGGTCGGAAATCAGGTTGGGCAGCAGGGCCGACCAAGTCGTCACCATATGCTGCAGCAGCTGGCGCGCAATCGGGTCCAGCTTATAGCAGGAAACCATCGGAACGCCGGCAAGCGCCAACTCGAGCGACACCGTTCCAGACGCGATCAATGCCGCATCGGCCTTGCCGAAGGCCTGCCATTTGCGCTCCGGCTCGATGATGATTTCCGGCTTGTCATCCCAGCTGGCAACCGACGCCTTCACCAGCTCGGTGACATGCGGCACCGTGGGCAACAGCAGGCGCAGGCGATGGCCGCGTTGGCGCAGCGCCGACATCGACTTGCCGAAGGGTTCCATAAGCCGGCGGACCTCGCCGCGGCGCGAGCCGGGCAGCACCAGCACCGTCTTGACGCGGTCGTCGGAGAGGTCGCGCGGCTGGCTCTGCGCCTTGGCGGCGCCAAGCACGCCCGGATCCCGCGTCAGCCGGTGACCGACATAAGTGCCCGGCGGCCCGCCGAGACGGGCAAGCGCCTTCACCTCGAACGGCAGGATGCACAGGATATGGTCGACATGGGGCTTCATCGCCACTGCCCTGCCCGGCCGCCAGGCCCACACGCTCGGGCAGACATAGTGAACGATCGGGATGGCCGGCGCCGTTGCGCGGACCTTCTTCGCCACGCGCAACGAGAAGTCCGGGCTGTCGATTGTGACGAGGCAATCGGGCCGCTCGGCCGCGATCATCGCAGCAGTCTGGCTGATGCGGCGCATCAGCCGCGGCAGATCGCGCAGCACCGCGCTGAAACCCATCAGCGCTATCTCGCTGCCGTCAAACAGCGGCGTCAGCCCCAGTTGCTGCAGGTGCCGGCCGCCGATGCCGACAAGCTGAACCCTGCGGCCGGTCGTACGCTCGAGCGCCCGCACGATATCGGCCCCGAGCAGATCGCCGGACTCCTCGCCGGCGACGATCGCGAGCTTGATCGGCTTGTCAGCGGCCATCAGCCGGCTCCCCGTTTGTCCAGCTCCGTCGCGGGCAGGCCGACGATGAAAAGGCCAAAGGCGTTCGCGCGAGCAAGCGTGGTCGGGCCTTCAAGGATAAGCGAACGGCCGGCCTCGACGGCTATGCCGGCAAGGCCGGCCGCATGAGCGGCCTCGACCGTCTGCGGGCCGATGGTGGGCAAGTCGGCCCGCAATTCCTGACCCGGCTTGGCGCATTTGACCAGCACGCCGCGCGCCTTGCCGGCCAGCCTGCCATGACCGCGCAAATCCCGCATTCTGTCGAGCAGACCGGCTGTGCCCTCGATGCCTTCCAGCGCCACGGCGCGACCTCCGATCGCAATCGCCGCCTGGCCGATATCGAGCGCGCCGATGGCCTTGGCCGCCTTGCGAGCGGCCTCGATGTCACGCCAGTCTGACTGGTTTGGTCCGGTCGCCGTCAATGTGCCTTCGCCCGCCGTCAGTTCCGGAACGACCTCGTGCGCGCCGACGACCTTGACGCCTCGCGTTTCGAGGGCTCGGGTCAACATCTTCAACAGGCCATCATCGCCGCGCCGCAAGGCTCTGATCACTAAGGGAGTTATCGCCAGCAGACCAAATGTCGGCCTTATCTTGCTCAACCGCGGCCTGCGTTTGATCTCGCCGGCAAGGACAAGGTGGGTGATGCCCTGGCGCTTCAGCAACGGAAACAGCCGCCCGATGTCCTCCAGCGCAAGTTTTTCCTGATCGTAGGCCGCAAAGTCGGCCTCGCGGTCGACCTCACCGGCGGCAATGACGATGAAAGGCGCAAAACCGTGCTTCACCAGGCCGTCGGCGACTTCGACGGGCAGGCTCCCACCGCCGGCAATGATGCCGACCTTCGAGCCCGGCGCGAGTTGGAATCCTGATGCGGCGCGCTCAGGCCTCGTCATCGCCGCTGTCATCGTCGCCGCCACCCTTCAGCGGCGGGACCGCATAGTGCCGCTTGCCGCCGCTGGCGATGAAGTCGATCATCTTCGTGGCGGCAGGAGAAGAGGAGCCGAATTCCGCCCTGGCGAGATCGATATTCTCCGCGACGCCGCGGGAACGGTCGAAGATCGACCGATAAACCTTGCGCAGCAGGTAGATTTCCGAGCGCGGCAGGCCGGAGCGCTTGAGCCCGACGATATTCAGGCCGCGCAGCTTGGCGCGGTTGCCGGCGGCGATCGCATAGGGAATGATATCGCCGACAACCGCCGAGCAGCCGCCGATGAAGGCGTTGTCGCCAATGCGCACGAACTGGTGAACGGCGGTCAGCCCGCCGATATAGACGTTGTCGCCTATCTCGCAATGGCCGCCGAGCGTCGCGCCATTGGCGAAGGTCGCGTTCTTGCCGACGACGCAATCATGGGCGATGTGGGCATAGGCAAGGAAATTGCCGTTGTCGCCGACACTCGTCTCGCCGCGGCTGGAATCGGTGCCGACATGCATCGTGACGCCTTCGCGGATGGTGCAGTTCTCACCGACGACGAGAGTGGTGCGCCCGCCCTTGTGCTTGGTGTTCTGCGGCGGCGCGCCGAGCGTCGCCATCGGATAGACCTTTGTTCCGGCTCCGATGGTTGTTGCGCCCATCACCGACACATGGCTGATCAGCTCGACGCGGTCGCCGATGATGGAATCGGCGCTGATATGACAAAAGGGTCCGATACGGACACCTTTGCCGAGCCGGGCTCCTTCTTCGACGACCGAGGAAGGATGGATGGATGTCTCGACTTTCATGAGCATTTCGAACCGTCAGCCGGTAACCATCATGGCCGAAACCTCGGCTTCGGCGGCCTTCGCACCGTCAACCATCGCCTCGCAGGCGAATTTCAGCAGGTTGCCGCGTTTCTTGATCTTCTTGACATGGATCCTGAGCTGATCGCCTGGAACCACGGGTTTGCGGAATTTCGCATTGTCGATGGTCATGAAGTAGACCAACGAGGGCTTTTCAGCGTTGAGGGTGCGAATGCAGATCGCGCCGGCGGTCTGCGCCATCGCCTCGATGATCAGCACGCCGGGCATGACCGGCTGCTGCGGGAAATGGCCTTGGAAATGCGGCTCGTTGATGGTCACGTTCTTGATGCCGACCGCGGAGTCGTCGCCGTCGATGTCGACGATGCGGTCGATCAGCAGGAACGGATAGCGGTGCGGCAGGAGCTTCATCAGCCCCATGATATCGACCGCCTCGAGTGTCGTTGCCACCATGTCAGCCATTTCCGTCGCCTTGCTTGCGCGTCCTGGCCATCTTGCGCAGCATCGCTATCTCGCGCATGGCTTCCGCCATCGGCTGTGCCGGATAGCCTCCCCAGATCTCGCCCGCGGGCACGTTGTTCATGAATCCACTTCTCGCAGCAAGCTTGGCTCCCGGCCCGATGGTCAGATGATCGGCGAGGCCGACACCGCCACCCATGGTGACATTGTCGCCGACGACGACGGAACCGGAGATACCCGAAAGGCCCGCTATAATGCAATTGCGGCCGATGCGAACATTGTGGGCGATCTGCACCAGATTGTCGATCTTGGTGCCCTGGCCGATGATGGTATCGGACATCGCGCCGCGGTCGACGGTCGAATTGGAGCCGATCTCGACATCGTCCTGGATGATGACGCGGCCAATCTGCGGCACGCGTTCAGGCCCCTTGGCGCCGCCCACAAAGCCGAAACCGTCCTGGCCGATCCTTGCGCCGCCATGGATGATGACACGATTGCCGACAAGCGCATATTGGATGCTGGCGCCGGGGCCGATGAAGCCGTCACGACCAATCTGGCAGGAACGGCCGACCACCGCGTGAGGTGCAATGACCGTGCCGCTGCCGATGGACACGCCGGGACCGATCACGGCGCCCGCTTCGACGATCGCCCCGTCCTCGATATGGGCGGACGGATCGACAAAGGCATGCGCCGAGATGCCGGTTTCTCCGGTCATTGGCCCCGGAGTTGCGGCATGCGGAAACAAAAGGCGCCCGACCATCGCGAAAGCCTGTTGCGGACGAGGATGCATAAGCACCGCGACCCCTGGCGGCGCCTTGCTGGCAACATCGGCGGGGCACAGGACCGCGGCCGCCCTCAGCGACTGCATCAGCGCGAAATTGCGCTTGCCGTCGACAAAGACGAGCGCGCCGTCACCGCCCTCATTGGCGGGAGCCAGCCCTTCGATGGCAATTTCAGCCTGCGCGGCATCAAGCAGGCTGGCGCCGGTCAGATTCGCGACCTCGCCAGCCGTATACCGGCGTGAAGGCGCGAAGAACACCGGATCGGTCATTCCAGAAGCAATATCCAGCTGGGTCGGCTCAGTCTAGTCCGGGCCGTCACGCGGCCCGGAAACAACGCAACCGCTAAATCAGAAGCGGGTCGCTATGCCGAAGTTGAATTCCTGCACATTGTCGGTCGATTCTTTCTTGACCGGAATCGCGTAGTCGATGCGGATCGGGCCGAACGGCGAAGCCCACATCAGGCCGACACCCACCGAGGCGCGGAGCTTCATGCCTTCTGAAGACGGGTCGACATCGACAAGCTTGTTGCCATAGAGCGTCGCCGCATCGGCAAACACAGCCCCACGCAAGCCGAAGCTTTCCGGAATGACCGGTAGCGGGAACTGGGCTTCTGCGGAGGCATTGAAATAAGTCGTGCCGCCAAGGTGATCGCCGCTGCTGTCATTAGCCACAGGACCGATGCCGCCATACTCGAAGCCGCGGATCATGCGATCGTTGCTCTGGAACATATCGAAGATACGCAGATCGCCATTGCCGTAGCCGGCAAGGTAGCCTGCGCCGCCGGAAACCAGGCCGACGATATCGAGCTGTTCGGATAAAGTCTGATAGACGCTAGCGCGCCCGGTCAGCTTGACCCACTTGGCGTCGCCGCCCAAGCCAGCAAACTCGGTCGTACCGGTGATGTAAAGCCCCTCATGCGGGTTCTTCATATCGTCGATCGTGTTGTAGACCAGGCCGAGGCTGACCGACGACTTGAGCCAAGGGCTTTCCGCAACACCATCCCGAATCGCCTGGGAGATGGTGCACTTGGTGTCGTCATAAACGCCGTTGGTCGTGCAATTGTCCGCAAGCGAATACTTCTCTTGCGAGATGTTATACGCAAGCTGCGTCGAGATGCTGTCGGTGATCGGCAGGCCGAACCGAACGGTCGCGCCGGTGGTGTCGGTGTCGTAGTGATCATAGTCGCGGGTCGACTTGTAGATGTCGAAGCCCGCTGCGATGCGCCGGCCGAGGAAGTAGGGCTCGGTGAAGGAAAGGGCGAAGTCGCGCGAATTCTTGCCGCCGCCGGCCGACAGCTTGATGTACTGGCCACGGCCTAGGAAGTTGCGCTCGGTGATCGACCCTTCGATGGATGGGCCGGGCGTGTCGCCGCCCGTCGAATAGCCGGCGCCGACCGAGAATTCGCCGGTCGACTTCTCAACCACGGTGACCACCAGCACGACCTGGTCGGGCGCCGAGCCCGGAACGGTCGAGATGTCGACGGACTGGAAGTAATCAAGGCCTTCCAACCGCTTCTTCGCGCGCTGGATGAGGACTTGGTTGAAGGCATCGCCCTCGCTGACGTCGAATTCGCGACGGATGACATAGTCGCGCGTGCGGTCGTTGCCGCGGATTTCGATGCGCTCGATATAGGCCTTGGTGCCCTGGTCGATGGTGTAGACGACCGAAATGGTGTGGTTCTCGAAATTGCGGTCGCCGCGCGGCGTCACCTGGGCGAAGGCATAGCCTGAGCCCGCGACCTTCTCGGTCAAGGCGACGATCGAATCCTCGACGTCCTTGGCGTTGTAGACATCGCCCTTGTGGGTTTCGACAGCCGATTCCAGCGTCTTGGAGTCGACCTCCGGAATTGTGCTTTCCACGCTGACGTCGCCGAACGTGTAGCGATCGCCTTCCTGCACGGTGATGGTGACCGTGTATTTGTTGGTGGCGTCGTCAAGCTCGCCGACGGCCGAGACGACCTGGAAGTCGGCATAGCCATGATTGTAGTAGAAGCGGCGCAGCAGCTCCTGGTCGGCGCGCAGCTTGTCCTCGTCATAGACGTCGTCGCGCAGCACGAAGGACAGCCAGGACGAACGCTTGGTGTTGATGACATCGGACAGGCGGCGGCTGGAATAGGCGTGGTTGCCGACGAAATTGATCGCCGCGATCTGGGTGCGTCCGCCTTCGTTGATGTTGAAGACCACGTTCACGCGGTTGTCGCCGAGATCCATGATCTGCGTGGTCACGGCAGCGTCATCGCGACCAATGCGCTTGTATGCCGACTTGATCGCCTCGACATCGGCATCGAGCGTTTGCTGCGAGAAGGTTGCCCGCGGCTTCAGCTGGATACCCATCTGAAGCGCGTTGTCCTTGATCTTCTTGTTGCCCTGGAACAGGACCTGGTTGACGACCTTGTATTCGGAAACCTTGACAACCAGGCTCGAACCGACCTGGTTGATCTGGACGTCCGAGAACAGGCCGGTTCCGAACAGCGCCTTGACAGCGTCGTCAATATCGGAGCTGGAGAAAGGCTTGCCCGGCTTGATCGTAATGTAATTGCGGATGGTCTCGGCATCGACGCGCTGGTTGCCGCTGACCTCGACGCGCGAAACGACCGCGGCCTCGGCCGCCGAGGTGGCTGCGAACTGCACTGCGAGCGCGCCTGGCACGACCAGAGCGGCGGACAAAGCCGCCGCGGAAGCGGCGCTCAGAAACTTGGATGCTGCCTTCATCGGGCTTTTGTACCTTTTTCTCGTAGTCCCCACGGCGAGAAAACCGGACGTGCGGTATTTTCCCTTACCGTATTAACCGGATTTTCCCTACACGCAAGGCTCCCGGTTAATTTGTATTTACTTAACCGTACCGCGTGGCTTTCGCGTCACGCATATCCCCACGCATGGTAAACGGCATCTCAATATGACCGGCGCTGAAGCCAAATTTCTTCATGATTTCAGCACCCAAACAGATCATTCCAAAAAACGAAGCCCATGAACCCGAGCACCAGGAACAGCCCGGTCCGATAGGCCATCTCCATCATTCGCTCCGAAACGGGCCGCCTTATGACGGCCTCCACGCCGTAGAACAACAGGTGGCCGCCGTCGAGAGGGGGAATCGGCAGGAGATTGAGAAATCCTATTCCGACTGACAGAAATGCAACAAGCTGCACCAGCCACTCGAAGCCGAGCTTGGCTGCCTGGCCCGACATCTTCGCGATCTTGATCGGGCCACCCAGCTGGCATTTGTCCTCACGTCCAAGCGCAAAGCGCTGCAGGAACTGCCCGGTGCGCTCGATCACATGTCCGGTTTCCTCGACCGCCGCCACCACGGCGCCGGCCGGTGTATAGGAGATCAGGCGTGGCTGGCCGAGCTCGGCATTGTTGACGACGCCGATAACCGCGACTTTGACCTTGTTGCCCAGCGCATCCTGCTGCTCCATGGGCTCCGGTGTTGCCGTGACGATGATTTCCTTGCCGTCGCGCAGCATGGTGAAGGTGATGGCATCGCCTGCCCTGCCTGAAACCAGGCGCTGCACATCGGCGAAGGTCTCCACCTTGCTGCCGTCGACTTTGACGAATCGGTCGCCAGGCTGGATTCCGGCTTTCTCAGCCGGACTGCCCGCGGTGACCTGGGCCACAGTAGGTTCCAGGACCGGCCGGCCATAGAGGGAAAACAGCACCGCAAACACGGCGATCGTCAGCAGGAAATTGAACAGCGGCCCGGCAACGACGGTAGCGGCGCGCTTCCAGATGGGCTGCGTGTGGAAGGCGACCTCGCGCTCGGCGTCGGTCAGTGATTCGATCTCCTCGGCGCTCGGCTGGCTCGACGTCGCGTTCATGTCGCCGACAAATTTGACGTAGCCGCCAAGCGGAATGGCGCAAAGCTTCCAGCGCGTCCCGCGGCGATCGTTAAAGCCGACGAGCTCGGGGCCGAATCCGATGGAAAAGGCCTTCACGCCGATGCCGCACCAGCGGCCGATGAGATAGTGGCCCATCTCGTGGACGAACACGACCACGGTCAGCACGAACAGAAACGGCACGAGCGTGCCAAGGACGAAGCCTTGCGTGCTGAAGACCGCGTGAAAAATGTCGTTCAACTCATGCCCTCGAATTCGCCCGCACACGACACTCCGCCGCGACTGTGGCATCAATCCGGGCGAAACCGTGGCGCGCGCCGTTTTCGCCTTGACCATTAGCGTCGTTCAGTTCGGAAACAGCCCCAGTGCCGGATGGTCGGCGCCCGCCGCGACCCAACCAATGACGTACAGCGCCAACGCGGCCGCGACAAGCCCATCGACCCTGTCCATGACGCCGCCATGGCCGGGAATGAGATTGCTGGAATCCTTGGCGCCGTGCCGGCGCTTGACCCATGATTCGAACAGATCGCCGATCTGCGAAACGATCGAGAGAGCGAGCGCCACGACGCTAAGCTGGACGAGATTGCCGGCCCCGGACGCAACTGCCAACAGGAGCCCAGCGATAACGCCGCCGGCCGCGCCGCCCAGCGCACCGCTCTGCGTCTTGCCGGGCGAGATCGACGGCGCGAGCTTCGGGCCGCCGACCGCGCGGCCGACGAAATAGGCCGCAATGTCGGTCGCCCAGACCACGGCGAACAGGAAGAGAATCGCAATCAGCCCGGAATGATTGTCGTCGCGAAGATATGCGAGCGAAAAGCCGGATAGTGCCGCGTAAGCCACTCCAGGGGCTTCCCACGGCGCGCCTCCTCTGGCCCGCGCGGCAATGGCCGCGACCGCCACAAGGATCGCGACAAGCAAGAGCAGCCACAAGGCTGGCAGTCCGGCGATCAGCGCGCCGATGAAGATCAGAATCAGCGCTTCCGGCAGGAAACCGAGCGCCGCGCCGTTGCCGGCGCGCGCCATGCGCGTCCATTCATAGAAGATCAGCGCCACTATTCCCGCGCTAAACAGCCGGAACGGCAATCCGCCGAGCCAGGTGAGCGCAAGCGTCAGCGCCGCCATCACGATTGCCGAGATGACGCGCTGCTGGAGATTGCTCATGCGTGGCGGCGCCTAAAGCGCTACATCGCGGGCGGCAAGCCCGCCGAAGCGTCGTTCACGGCCGGCGAAGTCGCGCAAGGCGTCCGCCAGATGCTCACGGCTGAAGTCCGGCCAATAGCAAGGCAGGAAGACAAGCTCGCTATAGGCGGCCTGCCAGAGAAGGAAGTTCGACAGCCTGAGCTCGCCGCTGGTCCGGATCACCAGCTCGGGATCGGGAATGCCCTTGGTGTCGAGCGAGGCGGCAAAACTTTCCGCCGTGATCGCGTCGCTCGCCATGTCGCCACGCGCTACCGCCTCGGCCAGCTTACGCGCCGTGCGCACGATCTCGTCACGGCCGCCATAGTTGAAGGCGATCACCAGCGTCAGCGACTCGTTGCCGGCGGTCAGCGATTCGGCCTCCTGCAGCAGCCCCCTGATATCGGGCTGCAGCCCTTCCTTGTCGCCGATCACCCTCACCCGCACGCCGTTCTGGTGCAGCTCAGCCAGATCGCGGCGGATGAACAGCTTCAAAAGACCCATGAGGTCGCTGACCTCGGATTTCGGCCGCGACCAATTCTCCGAGGAAAAGGCGTAGACAGTCAGGCAGGAGATGCCGAGATCGGGCGCGGCGCGCACTGTCTTGCGCAGGGCCTCCACGCCCGCCCGGTGACCGGCAAGGCGCGGCAGACCGCGCGCCTTGGCCCAGCGTCCGTTTCCATCCATGATGATCGCGACATGCGCGGGCGTTGCCATAATCTCGCTTTCGAGCCGGAAAACCCGACCCTAAACCTGCATGATTTCAGCTTCCTTATCGGAAAGCAGGTGATCGATCGTGCTGATCATCTCGTCGGTCAGCTTCTGCACCTGGTCGGAGCGCTTGCGCTGATCGTCCTCGCTGATGGTGCCATCCTTCTCGGCCTTCTTGAGGAAATCCATGCCGTCGCGGCGAACATGGCGAACCGCGACGCGCGCATTCTCGGCGTAACCGTGCGAGATCTTGACCAGTTCCTTGCGGCGCTGCTCGTTGAGCTCGGGCAGCGGAATCCGGAGCGTGGTGCCGTCGACGATCGGGTTGAAGCCCAGATTGGCCTCGCGGATGGCGCGGTCCACCGCGCTGACCATCGACTTGTCCCAGACCGACACCGAAATCATGCGCGGCTCCGGCACGGACACGTTGGCCACCTGGTTGATCGGCATCGCCGTGCCGTAGGCCTGCACCTGGACGGCGTCGAGCAGGTTGCTGGAGGCCCGGCCGGTGCGCAGCGAAGCCAAATCGTGCTTGAAAGCGGCGATCGCCCCGTCCATGCGTCGCTTCAGGTCTTCGTACTCGCCACTCATGATCATCTCCTCGACCCGTTCGCCGGGTTCACTGTTTCTATCGTTATTCGGTTCGCGGTCCCGCAGTCGCTTAACGGATTCCGGGGCCTGTTACTTGTCCGTGACGACCGTGCAATGGCCGCCGCCCCTCAGAATATCGCCGAAACCACCTTTCTCGTGGATCGAATAGACGATTATCGGAATGTTGTTTTCGCGCGCAAGTGCAATCGCGGCGGTATCCATGATCGCAAGCCCGCGTTTGATGACTTCGGCGTGGCTGATGCGGTCGAAGCGGACAGCGTTCGGATCTTTCTTGGGATCTGCCGAATAGACCCCGTCGACCTGCGTGCCCTTGAACAGCGCATCGGCGCCGATCTCGGCAGCGCGAAGCGCCGCGGCCGAATCGGTGGTGAAGAACGGATTGCCGGTGCCGCCGGCGAAGATGACCACCTTGCCCTGGTTCATGTAGGCGGTTGCCTGGCGCTGGGAAAAGCTCTCGCAAAGCTCCGGCATGGCGATCGCCGACAGCACGACGGCGTCAACGCCGATCTTGTTCAGCGAGGTGCGCAGCGCCAGCGAGTTGATGACGGTGGCGAGCATGCCCATGTGGTCGCCGGTGACGCGGTCACCGCCCTTCGAGGCGACGGCGACGCCGCGAAAAATGTTGCCGCCGCCAATGACGACGCCCACTTCAACGCCCAGCGCGCGCGCCTCGGCGATGTCGGCGGCGATGCGGTCGACCACCGAGACGTCGATGCCGAAATGCTGCTCGCCCATCAACGCTTCGCCGGAAGCCTTCAGCACGACACGTCGATAGAGGGGCTTATCCGTCATCTTGATCCTCGAAAATCTCGGCGCGGCAATTTTGGAGGCAAAACCGCCCCCGCTTCATCCGGCGATGCTGTCATGACGGGTTGACCCGATACACGAAGGGCGCGGCGATGTCACGCCGCGCCCTCGTGCAAAATTCCAGGCTTTTTCGGTCAGTTGCCGCCTTTTGATCAGTTGCTCTTCCTCAATCAGCCGCTTGAGATGCTGACCGCTTCGCCTTCGGTGATGACCGGAGGGGAATAGCCGGCCGGCTTGTCGCCGGTCACCGCGCCGCCGGTCACCCGGACCTGGATCTCGGAGCCGAAATAGGAATGCGGGAACGGCGCCGGCGTGGCGCTGACCTTTTCCAGCCGCGCGCGAAGCTCTGCGGGGATCGAAAAATCGAGCGCGCCGAGATTGTCCTCGAGCTGGCTGAGCCTCGTTGCTCCGAGGATGACGGATGCGATGCCGGGCTGGGTCGCCACCCAGTCGAGCGCGACCTGCGCCATGCTGCGCCCAAGCTCTGCCGCCACCTTCTCGAGCTCCGCCACGATCGCCCAGTTGCGGTCGCTGAACTTCTGGAAGCCGGGATGTGTGGTGTTGCGGAAGCCATCGAGCCGGCCGGCATTCCCGGCTTGCGTGGGCCTGTATTTGCCGCTGAGCAGCCCGCTGGCCAAAGGGCTCCACACCATGATGCCCGCGCCATGACGGGTGGCGAAAGGCACATATTCATGTTCGATGGCGCGCTCGGCGAGCGAATATTCGAGCTGCAGCGCCGAGACCGGCTCGTAGCCACGTAGTTCGGCGATCGCCTGGGCGCGGCCGGCATACCACGCCGGCACGTCGGAGAGGCCGACATGGCGCACTTTGCCGGCGCGTACCAGATCGTCCAGCGTGCGCAGCACCTCCTCGGCCGGAGTGATGCGGTCCCAGACATGCAGAAGGTAAAGGTCGATATAGTCGGTGCCGAGCCGCTTCAGCGAGGCGTCTACCGCGCGCATGATGTTCTTGCGGCCATTGCCGCCGGCATTGGGATTGCCGGCTTCGGAATTCATGGTGAATTTGGTGGCGATCACCGCCTTGTCGCGTAAGCCACGCTCGGCGACGAATTCGCCGAGCCAGGTCTCGGCTGTGCCGCCGGTATAGAGATCGGCCGTGTCGAAGAAGTTGCCGCCCGCTTCGACATAGGCGTCGAACATCGCGCGGGCGGTGTCCCTGTCCGCGCCCCAGCCCCATTCGGTGCCGAAGGTCATGGTGCCGAGCGCCAGCCGGCTGACGCGCAGCCCGCTGTTGCCAAGCGTGTAATAGGTCATGATCATGGTGGTCTTCCGATGCTGAACTGATGTGCTGCCGGTCACTGGCCGGGGGTCGCCTTGACCCAGGGATTGCCGCGCTCATGCGTCATGCGGAAGCTGAAGCCATCGACCTTCCAGCCGGCAGCCGATCGCGTCAAATGGTGCTCGTAGGTGCCCCAGACTTCCCAGAGCGGATCGCCATTGCCTTCCATCCGGTTCCAGGCATAGCCGTTGGAATGGACGGTCGCGGCATCGGCCTCGAGCACGACCTGATGGTTGGTGCGCAGATGCAGGCTGGTCTTGCTGCCCTTGAGGTTGCCCGCCCAGGCGCCGATCAGGTCGTCGGAGGCGATGTTGGCCGCGGGCTGGCCGGAGAGGCTGCTGAAATCGGCAGTGACACGCTCGGCGAAATAGCTGCGCGCCAGCTTCCAGTCCTGCGCATCCACCGCACGGTCAATGGCGTCGGCGATGCGGATCACCGCGCGCTCGTCGGCAAGCGCCTGCCAACCGGTCGCCTCCACTCCGCCGGCATCGACCGGCGCCAATGCCATGCCCGCCGCGAAGGTTACATGTCTCAACGCGTTCATTTCGTCTCTCCTTGAAGCATCAGCCCGCCACCGATGTGTCACTGCCAATATTGGCTGGCTTGAGAGGATCGATAAGATTGCATTGTTCGCAAAGACTATGCGATATCATTCATGAATGGATCGCGATCTGCTCACACATTTGCCGGTCATCGTCGCCGTGGCGCGGCGCGGCGGCTTCGCGCTTGCCGCGGCTGAGCTCGGCATGAGTCCGTCTGCCGTGAGCCATGCGGTGCGGCTCGTGGAAGAGCGCGTCGGCCAGCCACTCTTCGCCCGCACGACGCGCAGCGTCTCGTTGACCGAGGCCGGCAAGGCGCTGGTGGAGACGGCGGCCCCTGCCCTCCAGGACATTGCCGAGCGGATGGACCGCATCCGCGGAGTGAAGGGAAGGCCGGCCGGCCTGCTCAGGATCAATGCCTCCAACATAGCGATCCCCTTGGCGGTGACGCCGGTGATCGGGGCGATGGCCGATCGCTACCCCGATGTGACGGTCGAGATCGTTGCCGACCAGGGACTTATCGATATCGTCGGCGAAGGTTTTGATGCCGGTATCCGGCTGGGCGAGATGATCGCCCAGGACATGGTCACCGTCCGGATGACGCCGCCGTTCAAAGCCGTGATCGTCGCCTCTCCCGCCTATGTCGGAAAGCACGGCCGTCCGCGCGACGTGGCCGATCTCGCCAACCACAACTGCATCGGCTACCGGCTGGTCCGATCCGGCGCGCTGTACCGCTGGGATCTGAATGACAACGGCAAGGATGTCGTGGTCGAAACGCGCGGCACGGCCGTCGTCACGGATTCGCTTGGCGCCATCGACCTGGCGCTGGCCGGCGTCGGGCTTGCCTACGTTTTCGAGCCGCTGGTGCGCACCGACCTTGCAGCCGGCCGCCTCATCCAGATCCTGCCGCAGACGGCGATCGAGGAGCCGGGCCTCTTCCTCTATTTTCCGCGCCGCGCGTCGATGGCGCCGAAGCTCAGGGCCTTTATCGACACCGCACAAGAAATCGGCCGAGCATCCATGCGGACACCCGGCCGAGTTGCCTGAGCTCGTGAGCTCTTCACCTTAAGGGAACGCGATGCGCTCCCCTTGGATCGGAGCTATTTCTTGACCGCTGCCGCGACTTCCGCCGCGAAATCGGTCGTTTCCTTCTCGATGCCCTCGCCCAGCGCGTAACGCAGATAGGCGGTGATCTTCGCCGGAGCGCCGATCTCCTTCTCGGCATCCTTCAGCGCCTTCTCGACGGTGATGTCGGGATTGAGCACGAAAGCCTGCTTCAAAAGCACGACCTCTTCATAGAACTTGCGCAGGCGACCCTCGACCATCTTCTCGATGATGGCTTCCGGCTTGCCCGACTGGCGCGCCTGATCGGAGAAGATCGCCTTCTCGCGCTCGACGAGCGCCGGGTCGACTTCCTCGGCGGTCAGCGCGACCGGGTTGCTGGCAGCGACATGCATCGCGACCTGGCGGGCAAAGGCGTTGGCGGCATGCTCGTTGCCGGTGGTCTCGATGGCCACCAGCACGCCGAGCTTGCCGAGACCGTCGGCAACCGCGTTGTGGACATAGGTCGCCACCACGCCATGCGGCACGGTGAGCTTGGCCGAACGGCGGAAACCCATATTCTCGCCGATGGTGCCGACAGCGTCCTTGATGGTGTCGGTGACCGACTTGTCGGAGCCAGGATACTTGGCAGCAGCCACGGCTTCGGTCGTGCCATAGGCGAGCGCGACCTTGGCGACGTTGGCGACGATCTCCTGGAAGGCCGCATTGCGGGCGACGAAGTCGGTCTCGGAATTGACCTCGACGACGGCGGCTTCACGCACGCCGGCATCGACGCCGATCAAGCCCTCGGCGGCGGTGCGGCCGGCCTTCTTGTCGGCCTTCGAGATACCCTTCTTGCGCAGCCAGTCGACGGCCGCTTCCATGTCGCCGTTGGTCTCGTTCAACGCCGCCTTGCAATCCATCATGCCCGCGCCGGTCAAGTCGCGGAGTTCTTTGACCTGTGCAGCCGAAATCGTCATTGTCGCCTCTTTGTTTCAAATGCGCCGACGCACCAACCGGGACTCGGGTGATGCGCTCGGCAAAAGCGCTTTAGCGCGCCAACTTATTGGAAAGATGAAGGCCGGGTTCCGGCCTTCGATATCAAGCTTCCGGAGCTTCGCTGGCCGGAGCGTCAAGCGCCGGCTCGACCGGAGCCTCGGCCGAAGCGCCGATGTCGACACCGAGCGCGCCCTGCTGGCGGGCGATGCCGTCGATGGCAGCCTTGGCGATCAGGTCGCAATAGAGCTGGATAGCGCGGGCCGCGTCGTCATTGCCGGGGATCGGGAAGTCGATCTTGTCCGGGTCGCAGTTCGAATCGATGATGGCCACGACCGGAATGCCGAGACGCTTGGCCTCGAGGATGGCGATCGCTTCCTTGTTGGTGTCGATGACGAACATCAGGTCCGGCGTCGAGCCCATGTCCTTGATGCCGCCGAGAGCCTTGTTGAGCTTCTCGCGCTCGCGATCGAGGTTCAGGCGCTCCTTCTTGGTGAGGCCCTGGGCCTCGCCGGCCAGCGTCTCGTCGAGCTTGCGCAGGCGCTGGATCGAGTTCGAGATCGTCTTCCAGTTGGTGAGCATGCCGCCCAGCCAGCGCGAGTTGACATAATACTGGGCCGAACGCTGCGCGGCGTCGGCGACGATGTCGGAGGCCTGGCGCTTGGTGCCGACGAACAGCACGCGGCCGCCCTTGGCGACGGTGTCGGACACCTGCTTCAAGGCCTGGTGCAGCAGCGGCACCGTCTGCGAGAGGTCGATGATGTGGATGTTGTTGCGGGCGCCATAGATGTAAGGCGCCATCTTCGGGTTCCAGCGATGGGTCTGGTGGCCGAAGTGAACACCAGCTTCCAAAAGCTGGCGCATGCTGAAATCTGGCAGAGCCATTCTTTAGTTCCTTTCCGGTTGGCCTCCACGGACACAGGCATTTCGGACGGGATGTCCTGATGCCACCGGAGGTTTCAGCCGGATTTCTCCCGGGCAGACACCAAAGTCCGTGTGTGGAATGAGCGCGCATATAGAGGGGAAGTCCCTTAAACGCAAGCCGTGCATCGATGCGCGGCTCAACGTGCGGCAATCAGCGCACCGGTGCCGATCATCGCGCCGCCGGCGAACCTGTTCATCAGGCGCATGCGCCTCGGGGTGTTGAACCAGCCGGCTGCCCGGCCGGCCATCGCGGCGTAGATGCCCATGGTGATGACATTGACGCTGATTACGACGAGCACCACCAGCAGGCCATCGGCGAAGGTCATGGTATCGAGGTTCAGGATCAGTGGCATGATAGAGGCGTGGAACAGGATCGCCTTCGGATTGCCGAGCGCAATGGAAGCGCCGAGAACGAAAGACCGCGACAGCCGCGCCTGCGACCGAGGAGATTCGTCCTGTTGTTTGGCGGCGGCTCGCCACATCCTGATCCCGAGAAAGACGAGGTAAGCGGCGCCCGCGTATTTCAGCAAAAGAAAAATCCATTCGAAGGTCTGAGCAAGCGCCACCAGTCCGAGCAGCGCCAGGGTGACCAGCACGGCGTCGCCTGCGGCGACGCCGACACCGGTCATGAACGCCCGGCCGAAGCCGCGCGACAAACCGTTAGTGATGACCGCGAACATCGCCGGCCCAGGCGTGGCGGCTGCCAATGTGATTGCGATGCAATAAGCCAGGAACGCCGTCACCGTCATCGTCTCACCTTCCCATTCGGCACTCGCACACGGCGGAAGACCGCCACGATCTCCTCGCGGCTGCATTCGACGGCCCCGAGCCGCACCGCGCGGTCGCGCTCTAAGCCGGTTATATCGTAGTGCGGCGCCGACGTCTTGGGCGGCCCCTGGTAGGATGAGCGTTTGATGCCGAGCTCGGCAGCGAAGCGATGCAGTTCATCGACCTCATCGGCAAGGAGGTGGCACCAGCGGTGGCCGGCCCATTTCCAGATCGCCGCATCGACATAGATCGCCATCAGGCTCGCCGCACTTTGTAGCCTCACACATGGCGTCTGGAGGCCAAGCCTGCAAGCCGGTGTCGCCGATCGTCGGGAATCGCTATTTCGAAGCCGGGCAAGGCTTGGTCTGGTCGAATAGCGACAGGTTCACCAGCTTGCCGGTCATCGAGAAGTCGCCATAGTCCATGACGAGGTCGCGGGTGATGCCGTTCTCGTGCAGCTTGAAGCTGATCCGGTACTCCGGCACCTCTTCGCCGCTTTTGTCGGTATCGTCGAAATAGGCGATGTCGACCGGCCAGTATTTGTCCGAGGCGAGTTTGGCCAGCGCCGGCGCTTCCGGATCCGTCTTGTCGGAATCGGTCTTCTTGCCGACGATGACGGTGGTGCTCATCACCTTGTTGGCATCCTCCGAGCCGTCGAACAGATTGGTCTGGTAGAAATTCTCGCCCTTCTCGGCTTTGCCGATCAGCTCGACCAGATGTTGGGTCGGAAACTGCGTGGCCGCAAGCTCGAGGCTGCTCTTCTCGGGCTTGTCGATATCGACCTTGAGGCCCTTCGCTTCCCGCGTGGCCACCCCCTTCACCTCCTTGTCGAGGTTCTGGTCGACAAAGGATTTCGTCACGAAGGAAAAGGTCTTGCCTTCGGCATCTTCGAAAGTCGTCGTCTGCTGGTCGGTCAGCCTGGTGTTGTCGTTGGTTACGATCTGGGTGACGAAGCGGAACTTGACCGTGTAACCCTCGCAGGCGGAGCCGTTGAACTCATAGACCATGCGGCCGGTGATGCCCGTGATGCCCGAACGGTCGGAGGCCTTGTTGAGTGTCAGATCGTAGACCGCGCGATGCGCCTGCAGCGCGGGCACCGCAAGGGCCGGCGCCATTGGGAACGCCGCCGAAAGACAGGCGGCGGTGAGAAAAAGGCGCGTTGCGCGCATACGTTGCTCCGATCGTCGCGGCGCGAGACAGGCCGCAGGGAAAGATGGTCCAGCTTAAAAAAAGTCGTGGCGGAAGCGAGGCAAAAATAGCAATTTCGGCCCGGCCAACGCGGCGCCTTCCAGCAATAGGGAAAACCAATGAGCGAAACAATCGAAAAGCGGCTAAGCGATCTTGGCGTGGCCATTCCGGCCGCCGCCGCGCCCGCCGCCAACTATGTGCCCTATTGCCGGACCGGCAACACGCTGTTCACCGCCGGCCAGCTGCCGCTGAAGGACGGCAAGCTGCAGGCAAGCGGGCTGCTCGGCCGCGACATCGATACCGCCGCTGGCAAGGAAGGCGCGAAATTCTGCGCCATCAACATCCTGGCGCAGGCCAAGGCTGCGCTCGGTGATCTCGAGAGGATCCGGCGCGTGGTCAAGATCACTGTCTTCGTCGCCTCCGCTCCTGATTTCGGCGAGCAGCATCTTGTTGCCAACGGCGCCTCCGACTTCCTGGTCGCGGCACTCGGCGAGCGTGGCAAGCACGCCCGATCCGCCGTCGGCACCGCCTCGCTGCCGCTCAACGCCGCGGTCGAAATCGAAGCGATCTTCGAAGTCGAGTGAGGTTCCCGATGACCGATCTTTCCTGGCTGATCGCGCAGCCTGTCGCGCATCGCGGCTTCCACGACATGAACAAGACCCGCTGGGAGAACACGCTGTCGGCCTTCGCCGCGGCGGCCGAACGCGGCTATGCCATCGAATGCGACGTGCATCTCTCGTCGGACGGCGTTCCGGTCATCATCCATGACGGCGACCTGAAGCGCCTGACTGGCGAGGACGGCTTCATCTGGCAACGCACCGCGGCCGAGCTGGCAACGCTCGGGATCGGCGGCACCAAGGACCACCTGCCGACCCTGCAGGAAGCGCTCGACCTGATCGACGGCCGCGTGCCGCTGGTGGTCGAACTGAAAGGCGTTCCCGGCCATGACGCGGGGCTGGTGGCAGCCGTCGGCCGGCTGCTCAAGCGCTACGAGGGCAAGGTGGCCATCATGTCGTTCGATCACTGGCTGATCCGCGACTTCGCCAGGGACGCGCCGGGCATCCCCGGCGGGCTGACCGCCTACGGCAAGGACAACCAGCTGATTGAGGCGCATTTCGCTATGCTGGCGCATGATCTCGCCTTCACCTCCTACGCCGCCGGCGACCTGCCCAACCCCTTCGTCAGCTTCGTGCGCGAGAAGCTCAAAATGCCCGTCATTACCTGGACCGTGCATGACCAGCCGGCGGTCGACCTCACCTTCAAATACGCCGATCAGATGACCTTCGAGGGTTTCGAGCCAGACCTGGTGAAGGTCGCCTGAGGAGTGCCCGAAACGTGACTTGCAGCGTCCTTGAGGACGCTTAAATAAGCCCCATGGATCAAGGCGACGACGACGATGGACGGGCAGCGAACGCGGATTATGCGATCCGCGTCGCGGCCGGCATCGGCGCGTTCACCTGCGAGGAATGGGACGGCTTTGCCGGGACCACGCGCGGCGATAAAGAAAACGGCTACAACCCGCTGGTTTCATTCGCCTTTCTGAGCGCCTTGGAAGATTCCGGTTGCGCTGTCCGGCGCACCGGCTGGCAGGGCCATCACCTGAGGCTGGAAACGACGCAAGGCAGGCTTCTCGGCGCTGTTCCCTGCTATCTTAAATCGCACAGCCAGGGCGAATATGTCTTCGACCATGGTTGGTCCGACGCCTTCGAGCGCGCCGGTGGCCGCTATTACCCAAAGCTGCAATGCTCGGTGCCGTTCACGCCGGTCACCGGCCCTCGTCTGCTGGTCAGCAAAGGGGAGGACGCAGGCGCCGTGAAGGCCGGCCTGGCGGAGGGATTGAAGCTCGTGACCGACAAGCTTGGCGTCTCTTCCGCGCATGTCACCTTCGCAAACGAGCCGGACGTCGCGACGCTGGAAGCGGCGGGCTTCCTGCATCGCACCGACCAGCAGTTCCATTTTTTCAACGAAGGCTTTTCGACCTATGACGACTTCCTCGCCACGCTTGCCTCACGCAAGCGCAAGGCGATGAAGAAGGAGCGCCGCGAGGCGCTTGTCGACGGGATCTCGATCGACTGGCTGACCGGCAAGGACATCACCGAGAGCGCCTGGGACGACTTCTTCGCCTTCTACATGGATACTGGCGGCCGCAAATGGGGCCGGCCCTATCTCAACCGGCAGTTCTTCTCGCTGATCGGCGAGCGCATGGCCGACGACATTCTTCTGGTGATGGCCAAGCGCAATGGCCGCTACATCGCCGGCGCCATCAACTTCATCGGATCCGACGCGCTCTACGGCCGCAACTGGGGCTGCATCGAGGACCACCCTTTCCTGCATTTCGAGGTCTGCTACCACCAGGCCATCGACTTCGCCATCGACCGCAAGCTCAAAGTGGTGGAGGCAGGCGCGCAGGGCGAGCACAAGCTGGCGCGCGGCTACCGTCCGGTGACCATGCATTCGGCGCACTACATTTCTCATCCCGGCTTGCGCAACGCCGTCGCCGATTATCTCAGGCGCGAGCGACGCGAGGTCGAGCGCATGGGCGAGTATCTCGAAGAGCACACGCCGTTCCGCAAGGACCTCGGCGAATAATCCTGGGCAGCGAAAAGGCGGCTTGGCGGCCGATCTCGCCTGAACGCCTTGCCGCCCCCCGGCGGCTTCGCTAAACCGGACGGCGAATGCAATTGGGAGTGTCACCCCATGGCCGAAGCCTATGATCCCGGCAACATCTTCGCGAAAATCCTGCGCGGCGAAATCCCATCGCACCGCGTCTATGAGGACGACGCGGTCGTCGCCTTCATGGATGTGATGCCGCAAGGCATGGGCCACACGCTGGTGGTGCCCAAGGCGCCGTCGCGCAACATGCTCGACGCCGATCCGGCAACGCTCGGCCCGCTGTTCGCGATCGTCCAGAAGATAGCCGTGGCGGTGAAAAAGGCCTTCGACGCCGACGGCGTCACCATCATGCAGTTCAACGAGCCTGCTTCCGGGCAGACCGTCTACCATCTCCATGTCCATGTCGTGCCGCGCTTCGAGGGTGTACCGCTCAAGCCGCATTCCGGCCAGATGGAGAAGCCGGAGGTGCTGGCCGAGAATGCCGGCAAGATCCGCGAGGCTCTGGCGGGCTGAGGCGAGATCAAAAGTTCAGATAAAGTCCCGCCAGCAGCAGAAACTCGGCTGTTGCGATGCCGACGACCATGCGCTTTCCCGACACCAGATAGGCGACGAAACCCAGGGCCGCCGCCCCTACCCTCAAGCCAAGCGAAGTGTGCGCCAGCGCACCGCCTGGAAAGACAATCAGGTTGCCGATGACGGCGGCAACAAGCGCTGTCGCCATGGTGCGAACCAGCACCAACAGGTCTGAATCTTCGGAAAGCTTGCCGCCAAGATAGACGCCGAGGAAGCGCCAGATATCCGTCGCGGCGAAACCGGCGACGAGAATGAACATATATGGCCACCACCAGGCGCCGCTAGAAAAGTAGCTCACGCCGCGCGCACCTTGCGCCGCCACAATTGCAAGCCATGGGCCACAGTGCCGCCGATCAGTCCGGCAACCAGCAAATCGATCTGCGGCAACACTATGTGGAAGACCGGTCCGAGGACGAGGCCCAGGACCATTGCGACATGCCCTGCCCGTTCGCGTGCGGACCCCCACAACGAGGTCAGGAAATACATCGGGGTCAACATCAGCAACGCCGCCGAAACGGCGGATGGCAGCGCATCCGCCACTGCATAGACGACGGTCACGACGACGACGTTCGTCGTCACCAGTGTACCGCCGAGGCCGGCATAGTAAGTCGTACGCATTTGAGGCGGGACGCGCTTGAGGCGCTCCATGGCCAGCACCCAGGAGGTCACGGCCACGAAATGCGCCAGGAGATATAGCACGCATCGCCGAGTTTTCCCGGTGCGCATCTCGGGTGCCAGCGCCATCACCATTGGCATCAGACGTATGGCGGACAACGTGACGGCGAACATCGCCGCCGGCAACGCTGCTCCCGATGCGATCGCGCCCACCAGCACGACCATGGATGGCAGCGCCCACACCGTCCCGGTCATGAAAGCGGCCTGTGCCACCGTGACCCCGGCGTCTTTCGCCAAGGCGGCAAAGCCAATGAACGAGCTGACGAGGATCAGGCCAGGCAGGGAAAAGGCCGCGCGGACACCACGCAGGAACCAGGTGGAACGAGGCGCTGTGACGTCCGAGGTCCAAGTCGACATGTGCCGGCCATAGCATGCGCGGCCATAGGATGCGACCGCACCGGAAGCGGCGCATCGTCTTTCCATTGATCCAGCAAAATCCGTTGGCAGTTGGAGGACATCGGCCACGCGCAGCCACAACCCTTGCCGGCAAGACCCGTGCGGCGTTGGGAAATTGCCCTTTACTTCAGCCAACCGGTAGTTGCGCGAGGATCCGAAATGCCGATGGCTCCGGTCCGCTGGACAGGTGCAGCCGAATCGCCTCAGCGCAATCCTGCGGGCTCAGCGGCGACGTATCGACTTCCAGATCGTAGATACCGGGTTTGTGCACCTCCTCCTGCCAGAGGCGGACAGGCAGCGGCACGGGATCGTCGTCCGTTCCGACGACATAGGGTGTACCGGTCTCGCTTGCGGCGCGCCTTCGCAGAACCACCTCGATCGGGCATTGGACGCCGACGAACAGGACCGGCAGGCCGGCCAAGCGCCGGGCACATTCGGGAAGGATGTTCAGGGGCCTGGAATAGGCGTCGTGGTGACCGACATCGACGACGACATTGAGCCCCAACCGGCTGTGGGCTGCGATTGCGTTGTAAAGCGCCGCGTAGAGCAGCGGCACGAAAGCCTCGATGTCGGGGCGTTCGCCGCCGGGGCGCAAGCCGATACCGGGGCGCAGTCGCGGCGGTGTACCCTGAGCGTAGGCATCGACGCCAAGATTGATCCAGACACCCTCGAATGTCTCCTGGATCGCAGCGGCGACGCTCGACTTTCCCGAGCGCGGTGCCCCGTTGAGGATGATGATCTGGCCGGCGTCCAAGCAGCGCTCCCTTCAACGAAAAAGGCCCCGTTGCCGGGGCCCTTTGTATTCAAGCGAGCCGATCAGCCTTTGCGCGGCAGTTGTGGCACAAGGCTGCGCTTGTTGCCGTCCTTGCCCTTCGGCTCCGGCTTCTGCGCCACCGCCTTCTTGGGCGCAGGCTTCTTGGCCACCGCCTTCTTCGGCTTCGGCGCGTCTTCCGGCTCTTCCTTCTTCGGCTGCACGGGCGACTCGTCGGCGAGCGATTCGAGCTTCAGGCCGGACTCGCCGGTTTCCTTCTTCTCGACGGTGACGCGCACCGTGCCGCCCTTCTTCAGCTTGCCGAACAGCACTTCGTCCGCCAGCGGCTTCTTGATGTGCTCCTGAATGACCCGGCCGAGCGGACGGGCGCCCATGCGCTCGTCATAGCCCTTGTCGGCCAGCCAGGCGATCGCGTCCTGCGACAGGTCGAAGGTGACGCCACGCTCGGAGAGCTGGGCCTCGAGCTGCATGACGAACTTCTGCACCACCTGATGGATCACCGGCACTGGCAGCGAGCCGAACGGGATGATCGCATCGAGACGGTTGCGGAACTCCGGCGTGAACAGCCGGTTGATCGCCTCGACATCGTCGCCTTCGCGCTTGGTTGAGCCGAAGCCGATCGCCGCGCGCTGCGCATCCGACGCGCCCGCATTGGTGGTCATGATCAGGATCACATTGCGGAAGTCGATCTGCTTGCCGTTATGGTCGGTCAGCTTGCCATGGTCCATCACCTGCAACAGGATGTTGAACAGGTCCGGATGCGCCTTCTCGACCTCGTCGAGCAGCAGCACGCAATGCGGATGCTGATCCACGCCGTCGGTGAGCAGGCCGCCCTGGTCGAAGCCGACATAGCCGGGAGGCGCGCCGATCAGCCGCGATACGGTGTGGCGTTCCATGTATTCCGACATGTCGAAGCGGATCAGCTCGACGCCGAGCGAGGCGGCAAGCTGCTTGGCCACTTCCGTCTTGCCGACGCCGGTCGGACCCGAGAACAGGTAGGAGCCGATCGGCTTCTCCGGTTCACGCAGGCCGGCCCGCGCCAGCTTGATCGCCGAGGTGAGCGCGGTGATCGCGGTGTCCTGGCCGTAGACGACGCGCTTCAGCTCGACGTCCAGACCCTGCAGCACCTTCTCGTCATCGGCCGAGACCGTCTTCGGCGGGATGCGCGCCATGGTGGCGATCGTCGCCTCGATCTCCTTGATGCCGATCGTCTTCTTGCGCTTGGCCTCCGGCACCAGCATCTGCGAGGCGCCGGTCTCGTCGATCACGTCGATCGCCTTGTCCGGCAGCTTGCGGTCGCTGATGTAACGGGCCGACAGCTCGACCGAGGCCTTGATCGCCTCGCTGGTGTAGCGGACCTTGTGGAACTCCTCGAAATAGGGCTTGAGGCCCTTCATGATCTCGATGGCGTCCTCGATGGTCGGCTCGTTGACGTCTATCTTCTGGAAGCGCCGCACCAAAGCGCGGTCCTTCTCGAAGAACTGCCGGAACTCCTTATAGGTGGTCGAGCCGATACAGCGGATGGCGCCTGACGACAGGGCCGGCTTCAGGAGGTTCGATGCATCCATGGCGCCGCCGGACGTGGCACCCGCACCGATCACGGTGTGGATCTCGTCGATGAACAGCACCGCGCCCGGATAGTCCTCGAGCTCCTTGACGACCTGCTTCAGCCGCTCCTCGAAGTCGCCGCGATAGCGGGTGCCGGCCAACAGCGTGCCCATGTCGAGCGCGAAGATGGTCGCGTCCTGCAGAACTTCCGGCACATCGCCTTCGACGATGCGCTTGGCCAGGCCCTCGGCGATCGCCGTCTTGCCGACGCCGGGGTCGCCGACATAGAGCGGGTTGTTCTTGGAGCGACGGCACAGCACCTGGATGGTGCGGTTGATCTCGCTGTCGCGGCCGATCAGCGGGTCGATCTTGCCGGCCCGCGCCTTGTTGTTGAGGTTGACGCAGTAGGCCGTCAGCGCGTCCTGCTGCTTCTTCTTGCCGTTTTCCTCCTGCGGCTCGGCGCCGTTCTGGCCGCCCTGCTCGTCCTCGGCGCCGCGCGGCGTGCGCGATTCCGAAGCGCCCGGGCGCTTGGCGATGCCGTGCGAGATGTAGTTGACCGCGTCGTAGCGGGTCATCTGCTGTTCCTGCAGGAAATAGGCGGCGTGGCTCTCGCGCTCGGCGAAGATGGCGACGAGCACGTTGGCGCCGGACACTTCCTCGCGGCCGGACGACTGCACATGGATCACGGCGCGCTGGATGACGCGCTGGAAGCCCGCCGTCGGCTTGGAATCCTCGTCGTAGCCGGTGACGAGGTTGTCCAGCTCGGTGTCGATATAGGTGAGAACGGTGTGCTTGAGCTCGTCGAGATCGACATTGCAGGCGCGCATGACGGCGGCCGCCTCTGTGTCGTCAATCAGGGCAAGCAGCAGGTGTTCGAGCGTCGCATACTCATGATGCCGCTCGTTGGCGAATGTCAGCGCCTGATGTAGCGCCTTTTCCAGGCCTTGGGAGAAAGCCGGCATGTTACCTCACTTCTTCTCCATCACGCATTGCAGCGGATGCTGATTCTGTCGGGCGAAATCCATGACCTGGGACACTTTGGTCTCGGCCACCTCGAATGTGTAGACGCCGCACTCGCCCACTCCATGATTGTGAACATGAAGCATGATGCGTGTGGCGGCCTCGCGGTCCTTTTGGAAAAAACGCTCCAGGACGTGAACGACGAACTCCATGGGCGTGTAGTCGTCATTCAGAATGAGGACCCGGTAGAGACTGGGCTTTTTGGTCTTCGTCTTGGTGCGCGTGATGACAGCGGTACCGCGACCGGGATCGTTGCGGTCCCCGTCACTTTGCATTCGCACCACGCCTGCCGTGGCAGTCAAACCGATCGTCACGTAGTCCAGCCTTTTCGAATCCTCATGCGAGTTCAACATGTAGGTTCTCGATGGACGATTTTAAGCCCTTCTGTTTAGCTGACAATATGGCTAGGTGGGCAAACCTCAGCGAATTTCTCAATCGTGAATGCGGCAATGTGCATCGGGTTGCGATCGGCCACGAAAAAACCCGGCCGCGCTACCGCGACCGGGTCCTTTTCACAGGCCGGCTGGCCGTATCGGATATGATCCGGCGAAATTACTTCGCTTTGGCGACCACCGATTCGAACGGCTTGTAAGCCTCCTTGGCGAGTTCGGCATAGAGATTGCCGATCTTGCTGGCTTCGGCCACGAAGCTCTCATAGCTCTGCTTGGCGTAATCGGTCTGGATCTCGATGGCCTTCTCGATCGACTTGGCCGCGAACAGCTTCTCGAAGGCGGCGCTGCCGGCCTCGAAGCTCTTCTTGGTGTATTCGCCGGCTTCGGTGGCGATCGCCTGCGCGCCCTTGGTGAGCGAGGCAAAGCTCTTCAGCCCGGTGTCGGCAAACTCCTTGCCGTATTTCGTGAAGTCCTCATAGGTCTGGGTCATTTCATACTTCCCTTGGTTGAAACGCCCTTTTTGCCCCGGGCGCCCTTGTGCAATGCACCTTAATATATTGTGCAACGCACAAAAGTCAAGAATCCCTTGTTGCACAGGGGCTCCGGCGCCGCCGGCCGGTAAAATTCGATTAAAGAGAAGCTCGATTTGCCGAAAAATGGTGAACGCGGCGGTTACCATAAACGGATTGGTAACGCTGACCGCGATAGCTTGGCCGGAAGTGAGGCAGGCACTCCCGTAGCCGCCTCCGGGGCAACGAAAATTTCAGGGTAGTAACGGTGCGTCAGGCGTTGTCGGGGCTGGTCTCCAAATCCTCATTCTCCTTCAAGGCAGTCATGGTCGCCGCGCTGGCGATGACGATTATCGCTGCCGATGTGGCGTCGGCCCTTGCCGCAAAGTCCGCGGCCATTGTCGTGGATGCCAAGACCGGCAAGGTGCTCTATTCGGCCGACGCCAATGGCCGGCGCTACCCTGCTTCGCTCACCAAGATGATGACGCTCTACCTCACCTTCGAGGCGCTGGCGAAGGGCCGGGTCAGCAAGAACACGCCGGTGCCGTACTCAGCGCATGCCGCGGCCCAGCCGCCGACCAAGCTCGGTGTGCGCGCCGGCGGCTCGGTTCCGGTCGAGACCGCGATCCTGTCGATGGTGACGAAATCGGCCAACGACTCGGCCACGGCGCTCGGCGAGTTGCTCGGCGGCAGCGAGGACAATTTTGCCCGTATGATGACGGCCAAGGCGCGCCAGCTCGGCATGAACGGCACCGTCTTCCGCAACGCCAACGGCCTGCCCGATCCGGGCCAGTTCACCACGGCGCACGACATGGCGATGCTTGGCATAGCGCTGCGCGAGCACTTCCCGCAATATTACGGCTATTTCTCGCAACGCTCGTTCATGTATGGCCGCCAGCGCATCAACGGCCACAACCGCCTGCTTGGCCGCATCAAGGGCGTCGACGGCATCAAGACCGGCTACACCCGCATGTCGGGTTACAATCTCGTCTCCTCCGTCGCCGACGGCGACCGCCGCCTCGTCGCGGTGGTGATGGGCGGCGCTTCCGGCCGCAGCCGCGACAACCAGATGGCCGCGCTGATCACCACCTATCTGCCGCGCGCCTCGACGCGCGGCGGCGGCGATCTCATCGCCAAGGGCAACGACAACCCGATCAAGACGCTGGCCAAGGTCCTTTTGCCCAAGCATGACGCACCGACACCGGACGAAAAGCCGGCGACGGACGACACTGTCGTTGCCTCGGCCGATGACGTCCAGGACGACACCCAACAGGTCGCCGAAGAGACGAAGCCCGTGATCCAGGTCAGGAAGGTGAAGACCGTTGCCGTAGCCGCCATGGCGCCGGCTGCCAAGCCGCAGGAGACCACATCGCAGGCGGTCACGGCCTATGCCGAACCGACGCCCGCCGCGCCGGCGATCGATCCGGTGAAGACCTCGTCGGTGCCGTCCGGCTGGGTGGTTCAGGTTGCTTCGTCACCCACAAAATCCGGAGCTCAGAGCCTTCTCGATCAAACCGCCAAGCAGGCGCCGAAGGTCCTCGCCGATGCTTCCGGCTTCACCGTCGCCTTCGATAAGGATGGCGTCACCTATTACCGCGCCCGCTTCGGCGGCTTCGGCTCGAAGAATGCCGCCTGGAAGGCCTGCGATGCCCTGAAGCGCAAGAAAATCTCGTGCTACGCCGTCGAGCAATAGGCGGCTGTTCAAATCTCCCGGAAAGTACCGGCGTCGAAGGAGACTAATCGTGATTGGAGAGCAGGACGTCCTTGGCTTCATTGATCCGCGCCGCCAGGACAGACGTGCCGCCGACATCGGCGTTCAGGCGCTGCATCAGGCGGCGATGCGCCTTGCGGATATCCGCCGCGGCGGCCCCCGCTTCAAGACCAAGGACCTTGTAGGCCTCCTCCTTAGTCATGGCGCCCGCACCTGGCGCAACACTCAGCCCTTCGCCACTGTGCGGCTGCGCGTCCTTGCGCCAGACGGGAAAACGGCCGTCAAGATACGTCTCTAGGAGCTGGCGGCTCTCCGGATCGGGGCTGAGCTCGCCATAAAGCTGGCGCAGATCCGTCAGCCCCATCGCGCCAAGCATCTTGCCTTCATAGCGCCCGGCCAGTACCAGCCCCTCGAGCCTGCCGCTGTCATGGTCGAGGTCCATTTCGAGTGCGGCGGTGCGCACCGTCGAATGCTTGGAAGCGGCGGCCCGCGCCGGAGGCCGTCTCGTGCGAATCCAGCCGACCCAGGCGAGCGCCGCGAGCAGAAGCAGTCCGCCGATGAGGCTGCGACCGAAGACCAGCATGGGCGCGCCGACCAGCCCCAGCAAAGCCGGCCCGAGCGATCGCAGACCGTCGGCCATCCTCGCCGCATCCGCGCGCACAAAGACCAACGCGGCGCCAAAAAGCACCACAAGGATTGCCGCCAATGCGAGGATCACACCCATCGGTTTGCGCCACCATACGGATGACTGAGCATAGGAAATAGGATGGGACCTAGGTCCGGCGCTTGCAAGCCCCACGCTGGGCGAGCCGAAGGGCCAGCGCTTAGAGCAGGCCGAGTTCGGCGAGTTCGAGCCTTAGCTTCGGCGGCATTTCGGCCAGTGTCGCCCTGCCCTTGCCGAGATCGGCCGGCGCATCGGCGGGCTTGAGGTAACGCCAGCCCTGGAAGGCGCGCCGCGGCTGCCAGTCGGTGCGCACGACCTCGGGATCGAGCACCAGGTGACAGCGGCCGATACCTTCGGCGTCGGTGAAGGGCCGGATCTCGGTGATCAGCTGCCGGCACTGGACGCTGCCCTTGATCACCCAATAGAGCGAGCCGCCATCCGTGATCTCGCTGCCGCGCGTCGGCACCATGCGGGTGGTGTGCCAGTGCTCGGCCGGCTCGCCGGCGCGCCGCCGCTCGTCGAGGCGGAAGGCGATCCACTCTTCGAGATCCTCGACGCTGTCGCAGCCGACGCACAGTTTTAGGAGATTGAGCATAGTCGCAATCTAGCGACGGCATGATGAGCGTTCAACGCCCCGAGAAGTTTTGCACAGGCGAGAGATTGCCGGCTCAATGGTCTCGCGCCGCCGTCTTGATGCCCTTCTCCCTGCAAATTTCGTGGAAGATGGCCAAAGATCTCGCCCCTTCCACGCAGAGCTGCTCGAGGTTCTGAGCATAGAAATCGGCGCCGCCAGCAAGTCCGAGAAACTCGCCCCTCAGCAGTCCAATTTTCGGATCGAAGACCACTAGCGCCTTATGACCATCGATTTCGATTGAGTGCTTCATCGTTTCGCCAACGCCTCCATTGGATTCAGCACTCGACGACGTTCACCGCGAGCCCGCCGAGGCTGGTTTCCTTGTACTTCTCGTTCATATCGAGGCCGGTCTGGCGCATGGTCTCGATCGCGGCGTCCAGCGGCACGAAATGCGTCCCGTCGCCCTTGATGGCCAAGGAAGCGGCGGTGACTGCCTTCACCGCGCCGAGCGCATTGCGCTCGATGCAGGGCACCTGCACCAGACCGCCGACCGGATCGCAGGTCATGCCGAGATGATGCTCGAGCGCAATCTCAGCGGCGTTCTCCACCTGCTCGGGGCTGCCGCCCATGACGGCGCAAAGACCGGCGGCGGCCATCGCGGAAGCGGAACCCACCTCGCCCTGGCAGCCGACTTCGGCGCCCGAGATCGAGGCGTTGGACTTGATGATGCCGCCGACGGCCGCGGCCGTCAGCAGGAAATCGCGGATGCTCGGCTGGTCCGCCTCGGGATGGAAATGCAGCCAATAGCGCAGCACCGCCGGCAGCGTGCCGGCCGCGCCATTGGTCGGCGCCGTCACCACGCGCCCACCGGCGGCGTTCTCCTCATTGACCGCCATGGCGTAGATCGACAGCCAGTCATTGGCCAGCAAGGGATTGGGCCGGTTCTGCTGCCACTGTTCCTGCAATTTATCGTGCAATTGCCGCGCGCGGCGGCGAACTTTCAGCCCGCCCGGCATGATGCCGTCCTGCGACAGGCCGCGGTCGATGCAGCCTTTCATCGCGCCCCAGATCGCGTCGAGGCCCGCATCGAGCTCCTCGCGCGACATGTGCTTTTCCTCGTTGGCGCGTTTCATCTCGGCGATCGAAAGCCCGCTCTTTGCCGCCATCGCCAGCATCTCGACGGCATTCTTGAAGGGATACGGCACTCGTCTGCCCTCGGTCGTCACCGAACCCTTGGCCTTCATGCGCTGCAATTCTTCCTCGGAAACGACGAAGCCGCCGCCGATCGAATAATAGATGCGCTTGAGCAGCAGCCGGTCGGACGCGTCATAGGCATAGAAGGCCATGCCGTTGGCGTGACCGGTCAGCGGCGTCTTGCGGTCGAGCACGAGGTCCTTGGCGGGATCGAAGCGGTATGTCGGATGCCCCGGCGGCGAAATCCGCTTCTCCGCGCCGATGCGGGCGACGATGGCGTCGGCCTCGTCCGGATCGACCGTCTGCGGCGTCTGGCCGGCCAGGCCGAGGATGACGGCGCGATCCGAGCCGTGGCCGATGCCGGTATAGGCAAGCGAGCCATGCAGGCTGGCGCCGATGCGATCGACTTTGACGCCTGCCGGCCGCGGCCAGTCGCCGGCCAGGATCTCGTCGAGGAAGCGGCGCGCAGCCGTCATCGGCCCCATCGTGTGCGAGCTCGAAGGGCCGATGCCGATCTTGAACAGGTCGAAAACCGAAAGGAACACGGGCCGTTGTCTCCTGAGCGCCGGTCAGAAAGTTACATATAGGAATTCCCTGGATGTTTCCGCTGTTTTGCAAATCGCGGCGCGGCGGCTGCCGACCTTGTTTGCTCCGCCAGCGACATCACCTTGCCGACACCTCCTGCCGGTCGAAGCGCCGGCGTCGCCTGTGTTATAAGAACGCATGGGCGACTCACTCCATCTCTCAATGGCAGATCTGGCGGCTTTGACCTTCTTCCTGGTCGTCTGGGTGCTGCACACGCTCGCCTCCGACGGCAAGCTGATCAGCCGCGTCTCGCTGACGACCGCCATGAATGCCCAGCGCGAGGCCTGGATGCGCAATATGGCCGAGCGCGAAATACGCATCGTCGACACCGCCATCATGGGTGGCCTGCAGCAAGGTACCGCCTTCTTTGCCTCGTCTTCGCTGATCGCGCTCGGCGGCTGCTTTGCTTTGCTCGGCGCCTCCGACCGCGTGCTTCAGGTTCTGACCGACCTGCCCTTCGGCGCGGCTGCGTCACGCGAAGCCTTCCAGACCAAGGTATTCGGCCTGGTGCTGATCCTGGCTTTCGCCTTCTTCAAATTCGGCTGGGCCTACCGGCTGTTCAACTATTGCTCGATCCTGATCGGCGCTGTGCCGACCCCACATGGCTCGGCTTCACGCAATCCGGTCAGCGAAACCGCGGTGTGGCGGGCGACGCGCATGAACGTGCTCGCCGGCAAGCACTTCAACGCGGGGCTCCGCGCCGTCTTCTTCTCGATCGGCTATCTCGGCTGGTTCGTCGATCCGGTGGTCTTCGTGATGTCGACGCTGGTGCTTCTGGCGGTGCTGGTGCGCCGCCAGTTCTTCTCGGCGGCGCGGCAGGCAGTGCTCGGTCAGCCGCCCGGTCCGGGGAAGAACTGATCGATCCTGCCGGACAGCCTATAGGCGAAAAGCCCGATCCATTCGCGGACCGCGATGGTGGTGGCCTGTATGGAGTCCATCGGATTGTCGCGGTAGAAGCCAACGCCTTCCTTGCCCGAGGTGCGATAGTCGACCGCCCAAGGAATGGTCGCAAAGCCCGCCTTGTCGAACAGCGCCTTGGCGCGCGGCATGTGGAAGGCCGAGGTGACCAGCAGCCACGTCTCGCCAGGCTTCGGCTCGACAAGTTTTCGCGAGAAGACCGCATTCTCATAGGTGTTGCGCGATTTGTCCTCGAGGATCAGGCGATCGGCAGAAACGCCGAGCGCGCCAAGCAGGCGCGGCGCCGTGTCGGCGTCGCCCTCGCCGTCGAGGAAAAGCGAGCCATTGCCGCCGGACACGACGATCTTCGCCTGGGGAAAGCGCCTGGCGAGGATCGCCGTTTCCACCATGCGGTCGCCGCCGCTGTTCAGCTCGTAACCGCCGCGAGCCAGGTTGATGGCGCCCTCGAAGCCGCCGCCAAGCACGACGATCCCATCGACCTTCTCGGGCAATGGCGGCTTCGGAAAGCGTTCTTCCAGCGGGTTGAGCATCATCGCGCCGACCGACGTCCAGGCCGAAAGAACCAGGATCGCGATGCCGACCACGCTGCCCGTCGCCGCCAGCCGGCGGCGCCTGAACAGCGCTGCCAACAGTCCGGCAAGCAGCAGGAAGATCGCCAGGTTGATCGGCTGGCCGAAGAACCAGAAGATTTTCGACAGGTAGTAAAACATCCCTCACCCTCTGTCAGATGAGGTATGAACCTACCACCATTTTTCCGGCTGAAATTTGCCCGCCGCTTGCTCGATGACATTGGCCGTCTGGAACAGCGTTTCCTCGTCGAACGGGCGGCCGATGAGCTGCAGGCCAAGCGGCAGGCCCCTGCCGTCGAGGCCGGCCGGCACGGAAATGCCGGGAAGGCCGGCCATGTTCACCGTCACGGTGAAGATGTCGTTGAGATACATCTTGACCGGATCGGAGGCCATGTCCTCGTCGGCGATGCCGAAGGCGGCCGACGGGGTTGCAGGCGTCAGGATGACGTCGACGCCGGCGGCAAAGACATTCTCGAAGTCGCGCTTGATCAGCGTGCGCACCTTCTGCGCCTGCAGGTAATAGGCATCGTAATAGCCGGCCGACAGCACATAGGTGCCGATCATGATGCGGCGCTTGACCTCGCGGCCGAAGCCGGCGGCGCGCGTCTTCTCATACATGTCGATGATGTCCTTGCCGGGCACGCGCAGGCCGTAGCGCACGCCATCATAGCGCGCGAGGTTCGACGATGCCTCGGCTGGCGCCACGATGTAATAAGCCGGCAAGGCATATTTGGTGTGCGGCAGCGAGATGTCGACGATCTCGGCGCCTGCGTCCTTCAGCCAGGCAATACCCTTCTGCCAAAGCGCCTCGATGTCTTGCGGCATGCCGTTGACACGATACTCCTTCGGAATGCCGACCTTCATGCCCTTGATCGGCTTGCCGATCGCAGCTTCATAGTCCGGTACCGGGCGATCGACCGAGGTCGTGTCCTTCGGATCGACCGAAGCCATCGACTTCAACAGGATCGCGGCGTCGCGCACGTCGCGCGCGATCGGCCCGGCCTGGTCGAGCGACGAGGCGAAGGCAACGATGCCCCAGCGCGAGCAGCGGCCATAGGTCGGCTTGATCCCGACCGTTCCGGTGAAGGCGGCGGGCTGGCGGATCGAGCCGCCGGTATCGGTTGCGGTGGCGCCGGCGCACAGGAATGCGGCCACGGAAGACGCCGAACCGCCGGACGAGCCGCCCGGCACCAGCTGGGCGTTGTCCAAAGTCCGCGCCGTCCTCGTGCCGCCTGCTGAAACAAAGCCGCCGTCGCCCTGATGCGTCGTCGGCATGACGACCGTATCGACACGCGAGCGCCGCCACGGATTGATGACCGGGCCGTAATAGGAGGTCTCGTTCGACGAGCCCATGGCGAACTCGTCCATGTTGAGCTTGCCGAGCATCACCGCCCCGTCGGCCCACAGATTGGACGTTACGGTGGACTCGTAGCGCGGCCTAAAACCGTCCAGCACATGGCTGCAGGCCTGGGTATGAACGCCTTCAGTGGCGAACAGGTCCTTGATGCCGAGCGGGATACCCTCCAGCGCGCCGCCCTCGCCCTTGGCGAGCTTGGCATCGGAGGCTTTGGCCATCTCGCGCGCCTTGTCGGCCGTGACAGTTACATAGGCGTTCAGCACCGGATTGGCGCGATCGATCGCCGCGAGATAGGCCTCGGTGATCTCGGCCGCGGTGATCTCCTTGCTGCGCAGCTTGGCGCGGGCCTCGGAAATGGTGAGATGTGTGAGATCGCTCATCAGGCAAGGCTCTTTTCGTAAAACACCGACCATTCGGAGTCGGGATAATCCAGCACCGGTCCGCAACGCGTGAATCCGGCGCGCTCATAGACGGTCCAGGCGGCGGGATGGCGATCGCCGGTTTCCAGCACCAGGCGCGTCAGCCCTTCCTCCCGGGCAAGCGCCTCGACCCGCCCGACGATCTCGGAGCCGATCTTCATGCCGCGATACGAAGGCCGCGTATACATGCGCTTGACCTCGCCGGTCGCCTGGTCGTGGCGCTTCAGCGCGCCGCAACCGACGGCAAGGCCGTTGTCGCGCGCGATGAACACCGTCGTGTCCGAGCCGGCCATCTGCTCGACCGTCAGGTGATAGCAATGCTCGGCCGGCGTCAGCTCGAGCAGCGCGGCGTTGAGTTCGGCGACCAGCGCGCGCACGTCGTCCTGCAGAGGCGTCTCGACGGCTATCTCGACAGCCACGGCCTACTCCACCACCTTCGGAACGAGGAAGAAGTTCTCTTCCGTTGCCGGCGCGTTGGCAACGATGTCGGCGGGCTTGTTGCCGTCGGTGACGACATCCTGGCGCTTCTTCATCTCCATCGGCGTGACCGAGGTCATCGGCTCGACGCCCGAGACATCGACCTCGTTCAATTGCTCGACGAAGCCGAGAATGGCGTTCAATTCGCCGGTCATGCGCTCGGCATCCTCCTCACTCACCGCGATACGGGCAAGGCGCGCGACGCGCTTCACGGTCTGAAGATCAACGGACATGTTCTTTTCGCCTCGGGAAAACCAGTCCGGGCTATAGCGGCGCGGCGTCTGCCGCGCAACATGCATGATGCCGGAGCGATTGCGCCCGTTGCCCCCAATGGTCGATGAGGCGACCTAGATTGTGATCGCCTTGCCGATCTCGGGCAGCGCCACGTCGACGCCCGAGCCTTCCATGCCGGCGACGAATTTGTCGGCGGTCTGGTCGATCATCGGGAAAGTGCCGAAATGGCAGGGAACGACGGTATCGAAGCCGAAGAACCGGCGGCAGGCAAGAGCCGCCACCGCGCCGCCCATGGTGAAGCGGTCGCCGATCGGCACGATGCCGATCTTGGGATCGTGCAACTCGTTGATCAGCGCCATGTCGGAGAAGATGTCGGTGTCGCCCATGTGGTAGAGCGTCTTGTCTTCGGGAAAATGCAGGACGAGCCCACCCGGATTGCCGAGATAGGTGTTGGTGCCGCCTTCACCGCCGAAGGAGGACGAATGCAGCGCCTGGACGAATGTCGTGGTGAACGGTCCGCAATCGACGGTGCCGCCGATATTGCCCGGATTGATCTTGTCGCCGCTGACGCCCTGGCCGACGAGGTACATGCAGATCTCGAAATTGGCGACCAGCATGGCACCGCTTTTCTTCAGCACCTCGACCGCGCCGCTGACATGGTCGTTATGGCCGTGGGTCAGGAGAACGTGCGTCACACCTTCCGCCGGCCCTTCCCAGCCGCCCGTCCAGGACGGATTGCCGACCAGATAGGGGTCGATGAGAATGGTGGCGTCCTTGGTCTCGACGCGGAATGCCGAATGCCCGTACCAGATCAGTTTCATGAATGCTTCCTCGATTTTCCCGTTGCCAAAGGATAGAACGCTGGCGGCAAATTTAAAGTGGCGCAGCGCTTCCTAACGTCAAAAGGATGTGTGACGCCCAAATGTCAGGGGAAAGCGGTTGGGCATTATTTCAATCGAGGACCTGCCGGAGCGTCTCGCCAACGGCAAGGCGCTCGCCGGGCTCGATCTCGGCGACAAGACGATCGGCGTGGCCGTCTCCGACCGCAGGCTATCCTTCGCCCACCCGCGCCCTGTGATCCTGCGCAAGAAATTTTCGCTCGATGCCGCCCAACTGCTGGCTCAGCTCGCGAAGGACAATGTCGGCGCCATCGTGCTTGGCCTTCCCGTTAACATGGACGGCTCGGAAGGGCCCCGCGCACAGAAATCGCGCGCCTTTGTCCGCAACATGGCGCCGCTTTCGGACCTGCCCTTCGTGCTGTGGGACGAGCGGCTGTCGACGGTCGCTGCCGAGCGGACGCTGATCGAGATGGACTTCTCGCGCAAGAAGCGCGCCGGCAAGATCGATTCGGCCGCCGCCGCCTTTATTCTGCAGGGAGCGTTGGACCGGCTTCAGTCGCTTGGCCGAGCCGATCGGGGCTGATGTCGCCCTGCCGGCGCTGCCTTATCCATTCGGCGATGTTGCGGCGGCGGCGGAAGGCCCACAGCCCCATGAGCAGGAAGAAGTCGAAAACGCAGGTCCGCGCCACCATGCCCGGTATGATGGCCGGGTCGACGCCGAGCATCTGGCCATAGAGCTGGAAGGCGAAATCGTGCACCTGCCGGCTCAGCATCGCGTAGCCGAAATTCATGTCGTTGGCCGACAGGAAGAACCATCCCCAGAAGATGGCCATCGGAGCAGCCCAGAGTGTGAATATCGTGCGCATCAGCGCCTGCCTCCAGGCTTGCTTTCCGGACGGCCTGATATGCGCGAAAGCAAGGAGCTGTGCGCGGCCCCCATCGCCATGCGCGAGGCGGCACGAACATCGCCCTGGGGCAAATTCATTGCGGCGGCAAGGGCGGAGCGGCGCTCGGCCGTCACCGCAACATAGGAGGCAAGCAGTGCCGTCATCTGAATGCCGACAATCACGAACAGGCCGTCGATGCCTTGCGCCACGCCGCCGATGAGAATCAGCGAAAGCAGCGACGATGCGAAGATGAAAGCGACCCGCGCAACGCTTTCGCCTGCGTCCGGCCTTGCCGCGCCGTTGAGCAGCGTTTCGACAAAGGCCCAGCAGAACAACACCGCGACGGTCAGGAGCGCGACCGAAAGCGGCGCGACCACGGCGACATTTTCAAGCTGCGGAAACCGGCCGCCCTGGATCGAGAGGCCAAGCACGCCAAGCGCCGCTGCTATGCCCCGGCTGCCGTCCATGCAGACATAGGCAAGCAGGGCGAAAACCACCGCCCAATGCAAGGCCAGAACTGAGCTCAAGACGTGCCGCATACGGATCCTGCTTCGCGGAGCCCGGGCCATGGTTAACCCTTCCCTACTCCAGCAAGCGGAGATTGGGCTTTGCGAAGGTCCGCCGCAATGGAAACCATTTGTTAAGGTTAACGGCTATCCACAGGCCGACAATTGGCGGATGGCATCATGCTCCGTCGCCAGAGCCGGATCAGGTCACCGGCGGATAGAGCGTGTCGATGATCATGCGCGCATCATGGCGCGAGTCGAGCATGCCGTAGGTGGTGCGCCACTGGCCGCCGAGCCGGGTTTCGACGAAGGCGTCGGCGATCCGCCCTGCTCCCAGCCTGCGAAGCTCCGCCGCGGCCGCCGAAAGCGCGAGCTGTTCCGTCAACAGGCGCGCCGACCCTTGGTCGGTCGCGGCGACCTGCATGGCCGCCTTCAGCACGCCGATGGTGCCGCGTCCGCCGGTGCCGAGATCGCGGTCGATGCCCGCGAGCACCTCCTCGAACAGGCCGGGCGCGCGGCCGAGCACGCGCAGCACGTCGAGCGCCATGACATTGCCCGAGCCCTCCCAGATCGCGTTGACCGGCGCCTCCCGGTAGTAGCGGGCTAGCGGCGCTTCCTCGACATAGCCATTCCCGCCAAGGCATTCCATCGCCTCGTAAAGCAGCGCCGGCGCGATCTTGCAGACCCAGTATTTGACCACAGGCGTCATGGCCCGGGCAAAGGCCGCCTCGCCGCGATCGCTGGCCGCCTCGTCGAAGGAGCGCGCCAGCCGGAACGACAGCGCCGTGGCCGCGGCGACGTCGAGCGCCATGTCGGCGAGAACCCGCTGCATCAGCGGCTGGTCGATCAGGTTCGAGCTGAACACCTGGCGATGGCGCGTGTGGTGCACGGCCTCGGCAAGGCCCGCCCGCATCAGCGCCGACGAAGCGACCGCGCAGTCCAGCCTCGTCAGCGTCACCATGTCCATGATGGTCTTCACGCCGGCGCCCGGATCGCCGACCATCTCGCCGATGGCGTTGACGAACTCCACCTCCGACGAGGCGTTGGAGCGGTTGCCGAGCTTGTCCTTCAGCCGCTGGAAGCGGAAACCGTTGCCGGAGCCGTCGCCCAGGATGCGCGGCACGAGGAAGCAGGACAGCCCCTCCGGCGCCTGACCGAGCACAAGGAAGGCGTCCGACATCGGCGCCGACATGAACCATTTGTGGCCGGTGAGCCGATAAAAACCGCTTCCCGTGCGCTCCGCCCTGGTGGTGTTGGCGCGAACGTCGGTGCCGCCCTGCTTCTCGGTCATGCCCATGCCGAGCGTCAGCCCGGTCTTCTGCACCGGCGGCTTCTGGGTCTGGTCGTATTTGCGCGTCGTCACGCGCGGCGCCCATTCGCGGAAAAGCTTCGGGCTCGCCATCAGCGCCGCCAGCGAGGCACTGGTCATGGTGATCGGGCACAGATGCCCCGTCTCGAGCTCGGCGGTCAGATAGAAGCGCGCCGCCCTCACCTGATGGCGGCGGCCGATCTCGGCGTCGCCGTTTTCCCAGACGGAAGAATGCAGGCCGCCGGCAACCGAGCGGCGCATCAAGGCGTGATAAGCCGGATGGTATTCGACCAGGTCGAGGCGCCGGCCCTGGCGGTCATGCGTGCGCAATTTCGGCGTGTCGGTGTTGGCGAGGCGGGCAAGCTCCTGCGCCTCCTGCGTCATCACGAACCGGCCAAGCCCGTCGAGATCCTTGCGCACGGGATCGGAAAAACGCTCGGCAAGCTGGATGAGCAACGGATCGCCCCGCCAAGCGTTGCCGCCCGTCAACGGCGGCGGCTGGTTGATCACCTCGTCGGTCACGCGTCTTCCTTACTTCCCAGGCCGCGATCACGAATCCGAGGCCATCCGGCCTTATAGCCCAAGCGTTGCGGCACGCGCGACGAAAATACCGGGGAGAACGCCCGCAATCCAAAGCTGGCGCTTGCGGCGGGCCGGACCGCACCCTATAGCAGCGCCTTGAGATGACCGACGCTTCGTCCCTGCCGCTCTTTCCCCACCGCCATCTTCTGGGCATCCGCGATCTTTCCCCCGGCGATATCGAGCTGCTGCTCGATCGGGCGGACCAGGCCGTGGCAATCTCACGGCAATCGGAAAAGAAGACCTCGACGCTGCGCGGCCGCACCCAGATCAACCTGTTCTACGAGGCCTCGACCCGCACGCAATCGTCCTTCGAGCTCGCCGGCAAGCGTCTCGGCGCCGACGTCATGAACATGTCGGTGGCGAGCTCCTCGGTGAAGAAGGGCGAGACGCTGATCGATACGGCGATGACGCTCAACGCCATGCGGCCCGACATCCTGATCATCCGCCACCAGTCGGCAGGCGCCGCCGCCCTGCTCGCCCAGAAGGTCGGCTGCTCGGTGGTCAATGCCGGCGACGGCGCGCATGAGCATCCAACCCAGGCGCTGCTCGATGCGCTGACCATCCGCCGCGCCAAGGGCCCGCTGTCGAAGCTGATCGTGGCGATCTGCGGCGACATCCTGCATTCGCGCGTCGCCCGCTCCAACATCATGCTGTTGAACGCGCTCGGCGCGCAGGTGCGTGTCGTTGCGCCCTCGACGCTGCTGCCCTCCGGCATTGATCGGATGGGCGTCATCGTCGCGCGCTCGATGGCCGAGGGGCTGAAGGATGCCGATGTCGTGATGATGCTGCGCCTGCAGCGCGAGCGCATGGAAGGCGCCTTCGTGCCGTCGATCCGTGAATATTTCCGCTATTTCGGCCTCGATGCCGAAAAGCTGAAAGCCGCCAAGGACGATGCGCTGGTCATGCATCCGGGACCGATGAACCGCGGCGTCGAGATCGCCTCCGAAATTGCCGACGGGCCGCAAAGCGTCATCCAGGAACAGGTGGAGATGGGGGTCGCCGTGCGCATGGCGGTCATGGAGGCGCTGCTCGACCCGCGCCGCAACCATGAGGGGCGCGGCGCATGAGCGTGACCGTCTTCAGCAAGGCGCATATCGTCGACCCGTCGCGCGGCGTCGACGAGATCGGCAGCGTCATCGTCGACGGCCGCAAGATCGTAGCAGCCGGCAGGGCAGCGCTGAACCAGGGCGTGCCGGAAGGCGCCACCGTGGTCGACTGCGCCGGCAAGACAATCGTTCCAGGCCTTGTCGACGCGCGCGTCTTCATCGGCGAACCCGGTGGCGAGCATCGCGAGACCATCGCCTCGGCGAGCGTGGCGGCGGCGGCCGGTGGCGTCACCTCCATCGTCATGATGCCCGATACCGATCCGGTGATCGACAATGTAGCGCTGGTCGAATTCGTGCTGCGCACCGCGCGCGACACCGCAAGCGTCAACATCTTCCCGGCGGCCGCGATCACCAAGGGCCTCGAAGGCCGCGAGATGACCGAGTTCGGCCTTCTGCGCGAAGCCGGCGCCGTCGCCTACACCGACGGGCGCCACACCATCGCCAACGCGCTGGTGATGCGCCGCGCGCTGACCTATGCCCGCGATTTCGGCGGCGTGATCGCGCATGAGACGCAGGACGCCGACCTCGCCTCGTCCGGCGTGATGAATGAAGGGCTCTATGCGAGCTGGCTCGGCCTGTCGGGCATTCCGCGCGAAGCCGAGCTGATCCCGCTCGAACGCGACCTGGCGCTGGCCCGGCTGACCGGCGGCGCCTACCACGCCGCCAAGATTTCGTCATCGATGGCGGCCGGCGCGGTGAACCGGGCCAAGACCGACGGCGCCAATGTCACGGCGGGTGTGGCCATCCACAATCTGTCGTTGAACGAGAACGACGTCGGCGAATACCGCACCTTCTTCCGCCTGACCCCGCCCTTGCGAGCAGAAGATGATCGGCTGGCGATGATCGAGGCGATCAAGGACGGCACGATCGACATCATCGTTTCCTCGCACGACCCGCAGGACGTCGACACCAAGCGCCTGCCCTTCGCCGACGCGGCCGCCGGCGCGATCGGGCTGGAGACGCTGCTTGGCGCAGCACTTCGGCTCTATCACAATGGCGACGTGCCGCTGCTCAGGCTGATCGAGACGCTGTCCACCGCGCCGGCGAGATTGTTCGGCCTGCCGGGCGGCACGCTGCAGCCGGGCGCGCCGGCCGATCTCGCGGTCGTCGATCTCGACGAGCCGTGGATCGTCAGTGAAGGCGGCTTGCGCTCGCGCTCGAAGAACACCTGTTTCGAAGGCGCGCGGCTGCAGGGCAGGGTCCTGCAGACTGTGGTCGCGGGCCGCACCGTGTTTTCCGCACATCCGACGCATTGAGCGCTGCCAAGTCTGCCAGGCACGGAGTTGCTTGGCGAACCCTCTCGACTCTACCATTATGCTCGACTGATGCCCGAGCAGCGCCCGCTATTGCAAACTAGAGTTGCATATCGCAAATTACATCAATCCTAAGGCGAAAGCTCGGACGAAAGAATATGGGGGAAACGATGGGTTACGCGATCGCGCTCGTCTTCGGCTATCTGCTCGGCTCGATACCGTTCGGACTTCTGATCACTCGCGCGGCCGGTCTCGGCGACGTCCGCAACATCGGTTCCGGCAATATCGGCGCGACCAATGTGCTGAGGACAGGCAATAAGGGGCTCGCTGCCGCAACGCTGCTGCTCGATGCGCTGAAAGGCACCGCCGCCGCCCTCATAGCCGGGCATTTTTCGCCGGACTTCGGGCTTCTGGCTGGTTTCGGCGCCTTCCTCGGCCATCTCTTCCCGGTCTGGCTCGGCTTCAAAGGCGGCAAGGGCGTCGCCACCTATCTCGGCGTGCTGCTCGGCCTTGCATGGCAAGGCATGCTCGTCTTCGCCGTCGTCTGGCTCGCCATGGCCTTTCTGTTTCGATACTCCTCTCTGGCCGCGCTGGCGGCGGCGGTCATCGTGCCGATCGCGCTCTATTTCATCAGCACGCCGCAGATCGCCGGCCTGTTCGCCGTGATGAGCCTGATCGTGATTGCCAAGCACCATGCCAACATCTCGCGGCTGCTGGCCGGCACCGAAGGCAAGATCGGGGCTAAGGGATGAGCGCTCCGGCCGCCGGCCCGCGTCTCAGCGACCGGCAGCGGCTTGCCTGGCTTCGGCTGATCCGCACGCCCAATGTCGGTCCGGCTTCGTTTCGCGAGCTGATCAACCGCTTCGGCTCGGCCGAAGCAGCACTCGAGATGCTGCCCGAATTGATGATCTCCGGCGGCGCCAGTCGCATCGTCCGCATCCCTTCCGTCGCCGAGGCGGAAGCCGAGCTGGACGCCGCCCGGCGCGCCGGCGCCCGCTTCGTCGGTATCGGCGAAGCCGATTATCCGACCTTGCTGAAGACCTTGGACAATCCGCCGCCGCTGCTGGCGGTGAAAGGCGAAGGCGCGGTCTTCCGCATGCCGGCAGTGGCGATTGTCGGCGCCCGCAACGCGTCGCTGGCCGGCATCAAGATGGCGCGCATGCTGGCGGCCGACCTCGGCCGCGAAGGCTACGCCATCGTTTCCGGCCTGGCGCGCGGCATCGATACGGCCGCGCACAAAGGCAGCGTTTCGACCGGAACCATCGGCGTGCTGGCCGGCGGGCTCGATGTCCCCTACCCGCCCGAGAATGCCGGCCTGTGCGACGAGATCGCCGATCGCGGCGGCGCCATCGTTTCGGAAATGCCCTTCGCCTGGCAGCCGCGAGCCCAGGATTTCCCGCGCCGCAACCGACTTGTCGCCGGCATGGCGCTCGGCCTGGTGGTGGTGGAAGCCACGCAGCGTTCCGGCTCGCTGATCAGCGCACGCCTCGCCAATGACATGGGCCGGCTGGTCTTTGCCGTGCCGGGCTCGCCGCTCGACCCGCGCGCCGCCGGCTGCAACGCGCTGCTCAAGGACGGCGTCACGCTGGTCACCGAAGCCGCCGACGTGCTCGGCGCGCTGGCACCGCTTGCCGGCACCCGCCCTCCAAGAACCGCGCCGCTTGCCGAGGCGCCCGACATCTCGGCCCTGCCGCCGCCCGGCGAAAACGAACGCGCCGATGTGCTGGAGGCGCTGGGACCCACGCCGACAGGCATAGATGAGATCATCCGCCACACGGGGTTAAGCGCCGCGCAGATTGCGATGGTGCTGCTTGAACTCGACCTCGCCGGCCGGATCGAGCGTCACGCCGGCGGGAATGTATCGCTTATCGCATGACTTGGCGCAGGCGGGCAGAGCCAACTTCCTTATCGAAACAGATATTTGGACACTTCCGGATTGCCGCGGCGCCACATCACATTGTCGAGGAAATAGTGGTGGACGTTGATGAAGATCAGCACGATGAAGAAGAACAGCGACGAGCCGAGCACCTGTTTGTCGTAGGGGACCAGGGCGGTCAGCATGAACGGGATCAGCCAGAAGCCGAGATAGCCGAGCGCGCCGCCGCCGATGATGAAACCGAGGACCCGTAACCTGTAGCGAGGCCCAAGCACCGATAGGATTTTCGGCTCCGGGTCGCTCGCGGCATCCGGAACGTCGCGCTCGACATTGGTTTGGTAGCGCCACACCACGGCCAGATATTGCAGCGAGTGCAGCGCCGGCACCACCAGCAGCCAGAGCGGGTTTATCCTGGCAATCAGGATCCAGAGATAGAGCGAGGCGACATAAGCCACGATGCCGTTATACGGCAGGCCGCCATTCTTTCGCCAACGCCTGGCCAGCATCAGGAGCGTGGCCGCCGTCGATCCGACGGACGCCAGCACCGCAATATCGGTAATCCAGGACGGCGTGGCGAAAGTGTAATACTGGAGCCCGTAATACTGTCCCGCGGTCACCGCCGTGTTGGTCTGCAGCCAGGCCAGAATCCACACCGCGTAGCTGTTGACGAGCAGCACCTTCTTGTCCCGGTCATCGAAGAATTTGCGCTTCAGCACGGCATCGACCATCAGCATGCCGTAGCCTTGCTTGACGTAGTGCCAGCCGACGAAGAAGAACATCGCATTGGCCGCGAAGCCGAGCAGCCGCGTGTTCGACGCCGCCGCGCCATAGGCGAAGAACAGGGCCATGATCACCGGAACGATGACGCCGGCGAAAATGTAGCGAAGCTGCAGGCTCCTGTCGTATCCCTCGCCACGCGCCTTCCGGCCGAAATTGCGATAGAAGATCTGGTAGGAATGGGCGAAATGCGGGTAGTTCACCAGATAGGCCACGACGACCATCGTCGCGGCCAGCGGACCTTCATAATCGCGCGGCACGAGGAACAGCACCGGCAGGATCAGAAACGCGCTGCCGCCGAGCATGAGGAAATCGGCGACCGGGCTGAAGAGATATCTGCCGGGCGGCGTCGTCGCTTTGCGGGCCGCTGTCTCTACCGAAAGATCAAGTGCCATCCTGGAGCCTCCCTCGGAGCCCCGAGTTTAACCATGACCCTGTCCAGGAACAAGGCAACGCGGCAAGATCACCTTTGTCTTGGGGAAGTCACACCGTCAGGCTGAGATGGTCGAAGCGATCTTCACCAGCCGTTTCCTGGCCTCCGCGACCCGCTGCTGTTCCGACCTTATGCGGTCGCACAGCACAAGATTGATCCCGACGCCGCATTCCTCGTCCAGCAGTTGTTTTGCGTGATTGAGCGAAATTTCCGCGCGCATGACGCGCTGCCTGGCTCTGGCCAGTTCCAAGTTCAGTACGTCCACTGTATCCGCATCCCGATTTGCGGTCCCTTCGGCAAGGTAACAGCCGCGCATGGCTTTTGTTCCGGTTGCCGGGAATGTGGACAATGGCCCTGCTTCGATCGTCAATTATGAAGCATGAGGCAGGTCGATCTTGGACGGTCAAATTTGGTGAGCGCGATGGGATTCGAACCCATGACCTACTGATTAAAAGTCAGTTGCTCTACCGGCTGAGCTACGCGCTCCCGCGGGCTCGAAACGCCGCCCTCGAAATTGCGCGGAACATAGGGAGAGTGCCGCGACCGGTCAACCGGAAAAAAGATGGCTTTCCCGCCGCAGATTTTCGGGGTTTCCGGCGCCCTTGTCGGCGGTCGAGCACTTGGTTCAAGCAAGCTTCATCCGGCTGCCCATGACCGCCCGCATATTTCAGAAATCCATTGAATAACAACGGTTTGATATTCAAACGGGAACCTTCGCGGTGATTTTCCGTTTTCCCGGCACAGGGACGTCAACCACCCTCTCAAGGAGAAGACCCATGAAAAAGACCGTGTCGGGCTTGCTTGCCGCCATCTTGTCGGTTTCGTTCGCGGCCGCAGCGGCGGTGCCGGCCAACGCCGCGCAGATGCTCGTCCCGCAGGCTTCGCCGGCGTCGCCCGATGTCCAAAACGTCGCCGAGCGCGACTGGCGCTGGAGACACAACGGCAATTGGCGTGGCGGCCAGCGTTTCTCGCGCAATGACGGCATGTACTGGAACGGCCATCGCGGCTATCGCGAATATCGCCACGGCTATCGCCGTCATGGCGACTACTGGTTCCCGCTTGCTGCTTTCGCCACCGGCGCGCTGATCACCGGCGCCATCGTCAACAGCGAGAACAACCGCGTCTACCGCGGCGATGCGCATGTGCAGTGGTGCTATGACCGCTACCGTTCGTATCGCGCCTCCGACAACACATTCCAGCCCAACAGCGGTCCGCGTCGGCAGTGCGTCTCGCCCTACTGACGGCCTCCGGTCAGCACCAAAGCAATCCGGGAAAGGTCCTAGCGGTTTTCCGTCCGGAATTGCGGAAAGCACATGTTCTGGTGGTTGACCGAGCCCGCGCCTGGAGAGGCGCGGGCTCCCTTGCTGTGCTGTATCAGTTCGCCCAGCGTATGTTCTTGAAGACCAGATAGAGAGCGACGCCCTCTCCCCGCGAGGAGCGATAAGCCCCGAGCGCGTTGCAAACCCGAACCATCGCTGCCGCCAGTTCCCAGCCGAGCGCATCCAAATCGCCGCTCGTATCGTCGACATAGGCCTGGGCCAGCCAGGTCGCCCACGCCCTTTTTCTCCCCGAACGCCCGCACCAGCTTCGCGTCGTCGAGAAGTTCGCCCGGCAAGTTCGAATTGGCCCAGGCCCAGAGCCAATTGCCCGCCTTGGCGCTGGTGGAGCCCGCAATCTGGATTTCCGAGATGACCTTGGCGCCCGCTTTGTCGGAGAAAATCAACTTTCCGGACGTCAGGTCGTAGTTGTAGCGCATCCAGTGGCCGAGGCGGAAGTCCTGCTCCAGGCGTGCGTTCTTGGCGGTGAGTTGTTCAAAGGCCTCATCGCGCCAAGCGGGATACCAATCCGGTTGCATTCTCCCCTCGGTCCAATGATCGTCACCGCGTGCTCAGCGTCCTGCGCACGGCATCGCGCCATCCGGCGAGCTTCGCCCCGCGCGTGTCCACATCCATCTCCGGCTTGAAGCGCCGCTCCAGCGCCCAGCTCCTGGCGAATTCCTTTGCCTTCGGCCAGACACCCGCTTTCGACCCGGCAAGCCACGCCGCGCCCAGGGCGGTCGTCTCCAGGATCGTCGGGCGGTCGACCGGCGCGTCGAGAATGTCGGCCAGCCGCTGCATGGTCCAGTCGGACGCCACCATGCCGCCGTCGACGCGAAGCACCGTCTTTGCGGAAGCGCCCTTCCAATCCTTGCGCATGGCGTCGAGCAGGTCGCGCGTCTGGAAAGCGACCGATTCGAGTGCGGCGCGCGCGAACTCGGCCGGGCCGGAATTGCGCGTCAGGCCGAAGATCGCGCCGCGCGCATCCGCGTCCCAATGCGGCGCGCCAAGGCCGACAAAGGCCGGCACCAGATAGACTTGTTGCGCCGGATCGGCTGTCGCCGCCAGCGCGCCGCTCTGCTCGGCCTTGCCGATCACCTTGATGCCGTCGCGCAGCCACTGCACGGCGGCGCCCGCGATGAAGATCGAACCTTCCAGCGCATAGGTAGTCCTGCCGTTCAGCCGGTAGGCGATCGTGGTCAGAAGCCGGTTCCTCGAGCGCACAAGGTCGGCACCTGTGTTGAGCAGCGCGAAGCAGCCGGTGCCGTAGGTGGATTTCATCATGCCGGGCTCGAAACAGGCTTGGCCGATGGTCGCCGCGTGCTGGTCGCCGGCAACGCCGAGGATGCGCATCTCGGCGCCGAAAAGGCTCTTGTCGGTGACGCCGAAGTCGTCGGCGCAGTCCTTCACCTGAGGCAGGATCTCTGCCGGTATGTTCAGGATCGAGAGCAGCTCTTCGTCCCAGACATTCGTCTCGATGTTGTAGACCAGCGTGCGCGAGGCATTGGTGGCGTCGGTCGCGTGCATCTTGCCGCCGGTCAGCCGCCAGATCAGGAAACTGTCGATGGTCCCGGCGAGCAGCTCGCCCTTCTCGGCGCGCCTGCGCGCGCCTTTCACCTTGTCCAGCATCCAGGCGATCTTGGTGCCGGAGAAATAGGGATCGAGCAGCAGCCCGGTCTTTTTCGTGAATTTCTTCTCAAGCCCCTGCTTCTTCAGCTTCTGGCAGAGCGGCGCGGTGCGCCGGTCCTGCCAGACGATTGCGTTGTGGATCGGCTTGCCGGTCGCCTTGTCCCAGATCACGACGGTCTCGCGCTGATTGGTGATGCCGATTGCAGCCACGTCGGACGCCGCGCGGCCGGCCGCCTTTAGCGCAGCCTTCACCGTGGCGAGAACGCTTGCCCAAATGTCTTCCGGATCATGCTCGACCCAGCCGGAGGCCGGATAATGCTGTGCGAATTCCTGCTGACCGGTGCCTGCGACCTTCATCTTGTCGTCGAACAGGATCGCTCGGGTCGACGTCGTTCCCTGGTCGATCGCCAGCACAAAACCGCTCATTCCATTCCCTCCACTACTCATGCAACAGGGGAGACGGCCAAGCCGCCTCCCCTGCATTTCTTACGCGGGCGAATGCGCCCACGTCATGCAGTTACTTCTGCCAGCTCTTCACCAACTCGTCGTAGTTGATGGTGATCGGCTTTTCCTTCTCGTTCTCGATCTTCAGCTGAGGAGCGAGATTGCCCTTCTTGACCGCGTCGGCGTTCCAGTAGGCGAGGTCATGCTCTTCGGCCATCTTCGGGCCGATATCGCCCTGGACGCCCGACTTCTCGATGCGGCTCATGACCTTTTCCTGCTCGGCGCAGAGCGAGTCCATCGCTTCCTGCGCGGTCTTGGCGCCCGACGATGCATCGCCGATCGCCTGCCACCAGAGCTGCGCCAGCTTCGGATAGTCAGGCACGTTGGTACCGGTCGGCGACCACTGGACGCGGGCCGGCGAACGGTAGAACTCGATCAGGCCGCCAAGCTTCGGAGCGCGCTCCGTGAAGCTCTTGTCGTGGATCGTGCTCTCGCGGATGAAGGTCAGGCCGACATGGCTCTTCTTCACGTCGACGGTCTTCGAGGTGACGAACTGCGCATAAAGCCAGGCGGCCTTGGCGCGGTCGGTCGGCGTCGACTTCATCAGCGTCCAGGAACCCACGTCCTGGTAGCCGAGCTTCATGCCATCCTTCCAGTAGACGCCATGCGGCGACGGCGCCATGCGCCATTTCGGCGTGCCGTCGTCGTTCATCACCGCCTTGGCGCCGGCGTCGACCATCGAAGCGGTGAAGGCCGTGTACCAGAAGATCTGCTGGGCAACCGCGCCCTGGGCCGGAACAGGGCCGGATTCAGAGAAGGTCATGCCTTGCGCTTCGGCCGGAGCATAGGCCTTCAGCCAGTCGAGATATTTCTGGATCGAGTAGACCGCCGCCGGTCCATTCGTGTCGCCGCCGCGCGCGGTGCAGGAACCGACCGGGCGCGAATTCTCGTCGACCTTGATGCCCCATTCGTCGACCGGCAGGCCGTTCGGAATACCCTTGTCGCCGTTGCCGGCCATGGAGAGCCAGGCATCGGTGAACCGCCAGCCGAGCGACGGGTCCTTCTTGCCGTAGTCCATGTGGCCATAGACCTTCTTGCCGTCGATCTCGCGGCCGGTGAAGAACGCGGCGATGTCCTCATAGGCCGACCAGTTGACCGGCACGCCGAGGTCGTAGCCGTATTTGGCCTTGAAGTCTGCCTTGTTCTTCTCGTCGTTGAACCAGTCGTAGCGGAACCAGTAGAGGTTCGCGAACTGCTGGTCGGGAAGCTGATAGAGCTTCTTGTCCGGCGCCGTCGTGAATGACGTGCCGATGAAGTCCTTCAGGTCGAGATTCGGGTTGGTGACGTCCTTGCCATCGCCCGCCATCCAGTCGGTCAGGTTGCGCACCTGCTGGTAGCGCCAATGCGTGCCGATGAGGTCGGAGTCGTTGACCCAGCCATCATAGAGGTTCTGGCCCGTCTGCATCTGGGTCTGGATCTTCTCGACGACGTCGCCTTCCTGGATCGTGTCGTGCGTGACCTTGATGCCGGTGATGGCCGAGAAAGCGGGCGCCAGCACCTGCGATTCATAGGAATGGGTGGCGATGGTTTCCGACACCACCTTGATCTCCATGCCGGCGAACGGCTTGGCGGCGTCGATGAACCACTGCATTTCCTTTTCCTGATCGGCGCGCGAAAGCGTCGACAGGGGGCCTATCTCCTTGTCGAGAAAGGCTTTTGCCTCGTCCATTCCGGCATAGGCGTGGCCCGCTCCGAGCAATAGGACAAGGGCGGTCGTCGATGTAAGAAATTGCCGTCGCATGTGTCTCCTCCAGTCTTAGGTTTCAAGTTCGATCCGGAGCGGACCGCCAGCACGCGGCCGCTTCGGCTATTCCCCCTCTATACGTATCGGAACACGCCAACGGCGTAGACCACGGAGAGAGCGAGAGCCCACCACAGGTTGGGCCCAACCAGACCCAGCCAAGCGAGATGGATGAAGGCGCTGCCGAGCAGCGAAAGGAAGAGGCGATCGCCGCGCGTCGTCTCGAAGCGCAGGATGCCGATACGCGGATTGCCGCCAGGCGAGACATATTCCCAGGCCGCCATGCCGCACAGCAGCAGCAGGATGGTTCCGAAGAAGGCTGCCGTCGGCCAGGTCCACGCCATCCAAGAGAAGTCGAGATTCATGGTCACACCCTCCCCAGGGCGAAGCCCTTGGCGATGTAGTTACGGACGAACCAGATGACGACCGCGCCGGGGATCAGCGTCAGCACACCGGCCGCGGCGAGCAGGCCCCAGTCCATGCCGGCGGCCGAGACGGTGCGGGTCATGGTTGCGGCGATCGGCTTGGCGTCAGTCGTGGTCAGCGTGCGCGCGATCAGAAGCTCCACCCACGAGAACATGAAGCAGAAGAAACAGGCGACGCCGATGCCGCTGGCGATCAGCGGCATGAAGATCTTCACGAAGAAGCGCGGGAAGGAATAGCCGTCGATATAGGCAGTCTCGTCGATCTCCTTCGGCACGCCGGACATGAAGCCCTCGAGGATCCACACCGCCAGCGGCACGTTGAAAAGGCAGTGGGCCAGCGCCACGGCGATATAAGTGTCGATGAGCCCGAAGGCCGAATAGAGCTGGAAGAACGGCAGCGCGAACACCGCCGGCGGCGCCATGCGGTTGGTCAGCAGCCAGAAGAACAGATGCTTGTCGCCGAGGAAGCGGTAGCGCGAGAAGGCATAGGCCGCCGGCAGCGCCACCGCCACCGAGATCACCATGTTCATCACCACGTAGGTGATCGAGTTGATGTAGCCCGAATACCAGGATGCGTCGGTGAAGATGGTGCGGTAATTCGCGAGCGTCGGATTGTGCGGGAACAGCGTCAGCGACGACACGATCTCGGCATTGGTCTTGAAGCTCATATTGATGAGCCAGTAGATCGGCAGGAGCAGCACGACGATGTAGAGCGTCGGCACGATCCACCACCAGCGCGATTCCTCGCCGCGGCGGCGCATCAGCTTCGCCACCTCGTCCTGCGACAGCGTGCTGCCGACTTCGGTGATCGCCGTTTCGCTCACGCGTGTCGTCTCGTTGGCGCCTGTCATCTTCAGCGCTCCGCGTCGTAGTTGGTCATCACGGTGTAGAACACCCACGACAACAACAGGATGATCAGGAAGTAGACCAGCGACATCGCCGCTGCCGGTCCGAGGTCGAACTGGCCGAGCGCCGTCTTGACGAGGTCGATCGACAGGAAGGTCGTCGAATTGCCGGGACCGCCGCCGGTGACGACGAAGGGCTCGGTGTAGATCATGAACGAGTCCATGAAGCGCAGCAGCACGGCGATCAAAAGCACGCGCTGCATCTTCGGCAGCTGGATGTAGCGGAACACCGCCCAGCGCGAGGCGCCGTCGATCTTGGCCGCCTGGTAGAAGGCATCCGGAATGGAGACCAGGCCGGCATAGCAGAGCAGCACGACAAGGCTCGTCCAGTGCCAGACATCCATGATGATGACCGTGACCCAGGCGTCGAACGGGTCCTGGACATAATTGTAGTTGAAGCCCAGCGCATTGACGTAATAGCCGAGCAGGCCGATGTCGTTGCGGCCGAACACCTGCCAGATCGTGCCGACGACGTTCCACGGGATCAACAGCGGCAGCGCCATCAGCACCAGGCAGACCGGCACTCCCCAGCCCTTCTTCGGCATGTTGAGCGCGATGAAGATGCCGAGCGGCACCTCGATCGCCAGGATGATGAAGGAGAAGATCAGGTTGCGCACCATCGCTTCCCAGAAGCGGTCGGAGTGCAGCAATTCCTCGAACCATTCGGTGCCGGCCCAGAAGAAGACGTTGTTGCCGAACGTGTCCTGCACCGAATAATTGACCACGGTCATCAGCGGGATGACGGCCGAGAAGGCCACCAGCACCAGAACCGGCAGGACAAGGAACCAGGCCTTGTTGTTCCAGGTCTTGTCCATCTAGGCCCCCATCTCGACGCGCCAGGAATCCGCATAGATGTTGATGCCGGCCGGATCGAAGCGGACTTTCGGCTCGGCAGGCACCTCCTCGTCCTCGCCGATCACAGCGGCGATCTCCCTGCCTTCCAGGTTGGCGCGCACCACCTTGTGGCGGCCGACGTCCTCGACCTTGGAAACCTGCACCGCCATGCCTTCGCGGCCGAGCCGCACATATTCGGGGCGGATGCCGAGCTCGACGGCGCCGTCTTCGGCCATCCCGGTAACAGTCTGGGGCACGCCCGGAAGCTCGATGCGCTGCGCGCCGAGCTTCGCCGTCCTGCCTTCCAGCGCGACCGGGAGCACGTTCATGCCCGGCGAGCCGATGAAATAACCGACGAAAGTGTGGCGCGGCCGCTCGAAGAGCTCGGCCGGAGTGCCGATCTGCACGATCTCGCCGTCATACATGACCACGACGCGGTCGGCGAAGGTCAGCGCTTCGGTCTGGTCATGCGTGACATAGACCATGGTGTAGCCGAAGCGGCGATGCAGCTGCTTCAACTGCGAACGCAGCACCCATTTCATGTGCGGATCGATCACCGTCAGCGGCTCGTCGAACAGGATGGCGTTGACGTCCGAGCGCACCAGGCCGCGGCCGAGCGATATCTTCTGCTTCTGGTCGGCTGTGAGCCCGCGCGCCTTCTTCTTCGCCAGCGAAGCGAGATCGATCATGTCCAGCGTCTCGCGCACCTTCCGGTCGACGTCCGCCTCCGGCACGCGGCGGTTGCGCAGCGGGAAGGCCAGATTGTCGTAGACGGTCATCGTGTCGTAGATGACCGGGAACTGGAACACCTGCGCGATGTTGCGCTCCTGCGTCGACAGATTGGTGATGTCCCGGCCGTTGAACAAAAGCTGGCCGTGCGAGGGATGCAGCAATCCCGAAATGATGTTGAGCAAGGTGGTCTTGCCGCAGCCCGACGGCCCAAGCAGCGCATAGGCGCCGCCATCCTCGAAGGTGTGATGCACTTCCTTCAGCGCGAAATCCGAATCCTTCCGTGGATTGGGCAGGTAGGAGTGGCGGATATGGTTGACGTCGATGCGCGCCATCTGATCCTCCTCAGGCTGCCAGCTTCGACGCCGTCACGGCGCGGCCGTTGTGGTCGAACACCAGGATGTGGCGCGGGTCGATGAACACCTCGACCTCGTCGTCCGTCTCGAAATCGAGAATGCCATGCGCGAGCATCACCCAGCGCGCATCGGCGAAGTCGAGATGGACGAAGCTTTCCGAGCCGGTGATCTCGGTGATGGTGACCTTGGCTCGCACCGGTACGGCGCTGGCGTTCGGCCGCTCCAGCGACAGATGATGCGGCTGGAAGCCGATCGTGTAGCTGGCATCCGCAATGCCGGCGAGTTCCGGCGGCACCGGCAGCTTGACGCCGCCTTCGAGCAGGAAGTCCGAGCCCTTTTTGGAGAGCACGATGGTGTTGAGCGGCGGGTCGGCGAACGTCCTTGCCGTCACCAGGTCGACCGGCTTGCGGAAAACCTCGACGGTCGGCCCGAATTGCGTGACGCGGCCCTCCGAAAGTGTCGCCGTGTTGCCGCCCAGCAATAGCGCCTCGTGCGGTTCGGTGGTGGCATAGACGAAGATCGTACCCGCGGCGGCGAAGATCTTCGGCAACTCGGCGCGCAATTCCTCGCGCAGCTTGTAGTCGAGATTGGCGAGAGGCTCGTCGAGCAGCACCAGGCTGGCGTTCTTGACGATGGCGCGCGCAAGCGCCGTGCGCTGCTGCTGGCCGCCCGAGAGGTTGAGCGGGGTGCGGTCGAGGTAAGGCGTGAGCTTGAGAAGCGCGGCGGCGTTGCGCACCTCCTTGTCGATCTTGCCCTGCTCCACGCCGGCGACCCGGAGCGGCGAAGCGATGTTCTCGTAAACCGTCATCGCCGGGTAGTTGATGAACTGCTGGTAGACCATGGCGACGTTGCGCTTCTGCACCGGATGCCCGGTAACGTCCTTGCCGTCGAACCAGACCGAGCCGGACGTCGGCGCGTCGAGACCCGCCATCAGCCGCATCAGGCTGGTCTTGCCGGAAAGCGTCGGCCCCAGCAGAACATTCAGCGAGCCGTGCTGAAGCGTCAGCGACACGTCGCGGATATGCTCCTGCGCACCGATCGTCTTCGTCACGTTCCTCAATTCCAGCATCACGCCTCCTCCCAGGCCTTGCGCTTCAGCAGTCGATCGTCATTCCGCCGCCGCGACGTGACGGCTGCTCAGCCCTCGCATGAATTCTTCCAGTGCCGCCGTCTGCTCGCGGCTGAAATGCAGGCCGCGCTTAGTGCGGCGCCACAGCACGTCCTCGGCGGTGACCGCCCATTCATTCTCGGCGAGATAGCGAACCTCAACCTCGAAAAGATCGGCGCCGAAATTGCGGCCGAGATCGGCATTCGACTTGGCGAGCCCGAGCAGCTTCTCCGCGCGCGTGCCATAGAGCCGCGTAAACCGGCGCGCCAGCCTCTGGTCCAGGAACGGATAGGTCTTTTTCAGCCTGGCGACCTGCGCGTCGAAACCGGTGGCCGGAAAATCACCGCCCGGCAGCGGCGCGTCATGCGTCCAAGGCTTGCCGCGCTTGCCGAGAAAGCCCTCGATCTTCTCAAGCATCGATTCCGCAAGTCGACGGAAGGTCGTGATCTTGCCGCCAAAGGCGTTGACAAGCGGGGCGACGCCCTCCCCGCCATCGGCCTTCAGCACATAATCGCGCGTCGCTTCCTGCGCCTTGGAGGCGCCGTCGTCATAGAGCGGACGCACCGCCGAATAGGTCCAGACGATGTCGGAGCGCTTCACGGCGACCGCGAAATATTCGCTTGCCGCGGCGCACAGATAGTCGATCTCGGCGTCGGAGATCTTCACATCGTGCGGGTCGCCTGGATAGTCGCGGTCGGTCGTGCCGATCAGCGTGAATTCTTCCTCGTAGGGAATGGCGAAGATGATGCGGCCATCCTTGTTCTGGAAGAAATAGGCGCGCGGATCGTCGAACTTCTTGGCGACGACGATGTGGCTGCCTTGGACAAGACGGACATTATGGACTTCGTTCTGGCCGACGGCCGTCTGCAGAACGTGATCGACCCACGGGCCGGCGGCGTTGACGAGAAGCCGCGCGCGAACCTCTTCGGTGTCGCCAGTCAGGACGTTCTGCACCTTGATATTCCAGGTCGGACCGTCGCGGCGCGCGCTGACGACCTTGGTGCGGGTGCGGATGACAGCGCCCCGGTCGGCGGCGTCACGAGCGTTCAGCGCCACCAGGCGAGCGTCATTGACCCAACCATCCGAATATTCGAAGGCCTTGCGGAACAACGGCTTGAGCGGCTTGCCTGCCGGATCGCTCGCCATGTCCAGCGTCTTCGTCGCAGGCAGCAGCTTGCGCCCGCCGATGTGATCGTAAAGGAACAGCCCAAGCCGGATCAGCCAGGCGGGCCTGAGGCCCTTGGCGTAAGGCAGAACGAAGCGCATCGGCCAGATGATGTGCGGCGCGTTCTTCCAAAGAACCTCGCGCTCCATCAGCGCTTCGCGCACCAGCCGGAACTCGTAGAATTCAAGATAGCGAAGCCCGCCATGGATAAGCTTGGTCGAGCCGGAGGACGTCCCGCTCGCCAGATCGTTCATCTCGGCAAGGTAAACCGAAAATCCGCGGCCAACGGCGTCGCGGGCGATGCCGCAGCCATTGATGCCGCCGCCGATGACGAAAATGTCATGGATCGGGGGTGTGTCCAAAAGTTCCTCCAACGATTTCGCATTGCACCATTTTTGTGTTTTACGAAACCGTGACGGAATTATTTCGAACTCAAAGCGAATGTCAAACGAAATTTAACGGCCGAGTGAAACAGCCGTGAAGCGCCGCTATTCGAGCGCCGTCTCGATCAGCCGGACCTCGGTCTCCTCGCAAATCCGGCGAATCGAGGGGATGTCACAACGATCCGTGATGAAGGTATTCACCTGCGAAAGATGGCCGATCCGGACTGGCGCCGTGCGCTCGAACTTGGTCCGGTCGGAGACTAGGATGACGTGGCGCGCATTGGCGATGATCGCCTGCGCCACCTTCACCTCGCGGAAATCGAAATCGAGAAGCGCACCGTCATGATCGATGGCCGAGGCGCCGATGACGGCATAATCGACCTTGAACTGGCGGATGAAATCGACGGCCGCTTCGCCGACGACACCGCCGTCGGAACCGCGCACCACGCCGCCGGCGATCACCACCTCGATCGTAGGGTAGATGCGCATCCTATTGGCAACATTGATGTTATTGGTGATGACCATCAGCCCGTTATGGTCGAGCAGCGCTTTGCTGACGGCCTCGGTGGTGGTGCCGATATTGATGAACAGCGAAGCATTATCCGGGATCAACCGCGCCGCCGCGCCGCCGATCGCCTCCTTCTCGTCGGCCGCGATCTTGCGCCGAGCCTCGTATTCCATGTTCTCGATGCCGGACGGGAACAGCGCGCCGCCATGAATGCGGGTGAGCAGCCGCTGATCGCACAGATCGTTGAGGTCCTTGCGGATGGTCTGCGGCGTCACGTTGAAATGCGTCGCCAGATCCTCGACCAGAACCCGGCCGTGGTCTTTCGCCATCTGGATGATTTCGGCGTGGCGTGGCGAAAGAAACATCCGGCGTCCCTCCATTTTCGTTTTTCTCCTCTATATCGGAAAACGAAAGCGAAGAAAAGGTATGAGCCGGCTAACGAAAATCACCTGATTGCAAAAGGCAAACGAGTGCGGAACGCGCCCGCCGCCTCAGGACGGGCGCCGGGCAATCTCGGTTATGACATCGAACGCGGCGTCGACATCGGCCGCCGTCGACTCGAACTGCCCCGCCTGAAAGCGGATCGCCACGCGCCCGTCGACCCGCGTTTGCGTCAGGTAAATGCGGCCGTCGGTGTTGATGACGTCGATCAGGCGCAGATTGTGCTCATCCGGATCGGCACCCGAAGGCGCTTTGTGCCGGAATGAGAACAGCGACAGCATCGGCTCGCTGACGAGCTCGAAATCCGCTTCCCGGGCGAGCCGCGCTGCCAGTCCTTCGCTCCAGGCGACATGATTGCGAATCATTGCGCGCAAGCCCTCGAGGCCATAGGCCCGCAGCAGGAACCAGAGTTTTAGCGCGCGGAAACGGCGCCCGAGCGGCACCGACCATTCCGAATAGTTGATGATGCCGTCGTGCCCCAACGTCTTCAAAAACTCCGGCTTTATGGCCAGCGTGCGCACCAGGTCTTCCGGCTGGCGAACAAACTGGATCGAGCAGTCGAACTGCGCCCCGAGCCACTTATGCGGATTGAAGACGATGGAATCGGCGCCTTCGACGCCCGCCCAGAAATGCCGGTATTCCGGGCAGATCATCGCCGATCCGGCCCAGGCGGCGTCGACATGCAGGTAAAGCCCGTGCCGCTTTGCGACCGCCGCCACCGCGGCGATGTCGTCGGTGCCGCCAATGCTGGTGCCGCCGACGCAAGCGATGATACCTGCGGGCAGCAGGCCGGCCGCGCGATCGGCGACGATCGCGGCCTCAAGCGCGGCCGGATCCATGGCGCGAAAACGTCCTGAGACCGGGATGCGGACGAGGTTCTCCTCGCCGATGCCTGAGACCCAGATGGCACGGTCGATCGACGTGTGGACCTGGTCGGAGGAATAGACGCGCAGCCTGCCCTGGCCGACCAGCCCCTTTTTGTTGCCCTGCCAGTCGAGCGCCCGCTCGCGCATGGTGAGCACCGCCGCAAGCGTCGCCGACGAGGCCGAATCCTGGATGACGCCGGAAAAGCCCTCGGGCAAGCCAAGCGCCTGGCGCATCCAGTCGACGATGCGCGTCTCGAGTTCGGTCGCCGCCGGCGAGGTCTGCCACAACATGCATTGCGCGGCCATTGCCGAGACCAGATACTCCGCCACGACCGAGACCGGCGCTGCATTGGCGGGGAAATAGGCGAAGAAGCGCGGATGCTGCCAATGCGTCATGCCCGGCACGATCTTTTCTTCGAAATCGGCGAAGATCTTTTCCATCGGTTCGGGCATTTCGGGCGGCGAAGCCTCGATGCTCCGGAGGATCTCGCCCGGCGCGATTGCCGGCCGCACCGGACGGTCGCGCAGGCCGGCGCGGTAATCGACGCCCCAGTCGGCCGCCCGCCTCGACCAGTCGCGGAATGTCTCGTTGTCCATCTATCCTCCCGACCCCAGCCGCAATGCAGAGGGTAAGCCAGCTAACTGCGCAACCGGCGCGACGTGCGGACCCTAACCGGGGAAATCCGGCAGGCTGGCAAAGGCCGCCTTCAAGGCGTTCGACCAGCCATCGGAGATGGTGCGGTAATAGGGATCGTCCTGGCCGATGCGCCTGTTGAGCCCGACCTTGAAGCTGTCGTTCTCCAGGAACAGCAGATCGAGCGGCAGCCCGACCGAAAGGTTCGATTTCAGCGTCGAGTCGAAGGACACCAGAAGCAGCTTCACCGTTTCGGCCAGGCCCATTGTCCGGTCATAGGCACGGATGATGATCGGCTTGCCGTATTTCGTCTCGCCGATCTGGAAGAAAGGCGTGTCATCGGTCGACTCGATGAAATTGCCTTCCGGGTAGATCATGAACAGCCTGGGCGGACTGCCCTTGATCTGCCCGCCCAGGATGAAGGAGGCGTTGAAGTAGGAATCCGCCTTGTCGCCGTTCGGCGAGGCATGTTCGATGACTTCCTTGACCGTATCGCCGACGAGCCGCACCGTCTGGTACATGGACGGCGTTTCGAGCAGCTTCGGGTGACGGTCGCCAACGGCCTTGTTGCGCTCGTCGAGCAGGCTGACCACGGCTTGCGTCGTGGCCAGGTTGCCCGCCGACATCAGCACGATCACACGCTCGCCGGGCTCTTCCCAGACGTGCATCTTCTTGAAGGTCGAGATCGAATCCATGCCGGCATTGGTGCGCGTGTCCGACATGAACACGAGCCCGCGATCGATCTTGAGGCCGACGCAATAGGTCATGATTCTTCTTTAACAGCGAATCTCGTCGGAAATTACTGCTCCACCGTGACGGTGACGGCAAGCTTCTCTTGCGCCTGCCCCAGCAGTATCCCCGACACAGGCGAGGCGTCGCGATAGTCGCGCCCTGTCGCCACCCGCACATAGCGTTCGTCGGGAGAAATACCGTTGGCCGGATCGAAGGCAACCCATCCGAGCCCCACGACATACGCCTCGGCCCAGGCATGGCTGGCGGCCTGCTCGACGGCGGCATCCATCATCAGATGACCGCTGACATAGCGGGCCGGAAAGCCAAGCGCGACGGCCGCGGCGATGAAGATATGGCTGTGGTCCTGGCAGACGCCGGATTTGAGCGCCAGGGCCTCTTCGGCAGGCGTCACGACGCTGGTCGCGCCTGGCTTGTAGGCAACGCGTTCGCGGATCGCGCCCATCAGCGCGTGGAGCCGCTCGATCTCCGTCCCCTGCCCGACCTTGCCGGCCAGTTCACGAATGCCCTCGCCGGCGGCGGTGAGCGGCGTCTGCTGCGCGAACAGCCAGAGCGGCGCGTAGCCTTGATGCGGGCCCGTCACGCCCGCCGTGTCATGCGTCGTCACCTCTCCCCGCGCCTCGACGACGATGGCGGTGTGGCCGCTCTCAGCGCTCACCAGCCGCGTGTCGTTGCCGAAATGATCGGTAAAGCGCACCTCCTCGCGTGCGCCTTCGACCTTGATTGCCCAGGAGCCGACGGTCTGCGTACGCCCGCTCAGGGGCAGCAGGCGCAGCCGCTGCAGCAGATATTGCACCGGCGCATCGTAGCGGTACTCGGTGCGATGGGTGATCTTGAGCCGCATGACGCCCGCCTTCAGCCCGCTCAATGGAACCGGTAATCCTGGGCGATCTCGTCGCCCAGCCTGGTGTTGTCGCGAATGAACTCGGCCAGGAATTCGTGCAGGCCGTGATCGAATATGTCCTTGATCGAGCCTCGACTGAGCAGCGCCTGAATCTTCTCGGCCGTGGCGTGGCAGGCATGGCGCTCGCCATAGTCGTCGGCGAGGAATTTCAGGTGCTCGCCGAGGAAGCGGTAGCAGAAGGTCAGCGAGCGCGGCATGCGCACATTGAGGATCAGATAGTCCGCAATATTCGTCGGCTTGTAGTCGGCCTCATAAACCCAGCGATAGGAGCGGTGCGCCGACACCGAGCGCAGGATCGACTCCCATTGGTAATTGTCCAGCGTCGAGCCGACCCAGGACAGCGAAGGCAACAGCACATAATACTTCACATCGAGGATGCGCGCCGTGTTGTCGGCGCGCTCGACATAGGTGCCGAGCTGCGAAAAATCGAAGATCTCGTTGCGCAGCATCGTGCCGTAGAACGAGCCGCGGATCAGCGCCGTCTCGCGCTTGATGGCATCGAGCACCGTCGGCAGGTCGCGCTCGTCGATCGGCCTCGCCAGCATGCGCTTCAGCGACATCCAGGCTTCGTTGATGCTTTCCCAGGTCTCGCGCGTCAGCGCCGTTCGCACCATGCGGGCATTGTTGCGAGCCGTCTCGATCGACGACATCGTGCTCGACGGGTTCGAGGTGTCGCGCAGCAGGAAGTCGGAGACATTGGCGGCGGTGTAGTCCTGGTATTTCTGCGAGAATGCATAGTCGGAGCCGGCGCTGAGCAGCACCGAATTCCATTCCTCCGACGCGTTCTGCGTGCGCGTCAGCGCCATGCGCAGGCCGGCATCGACGAGGCGCGCCATGTTTTCGGCCCGCTCTATATAGCGGTTCATCCAGTAGAGACCGTTTGCGGTGCGGCCCAAAAGCATCTCAGCTTGCTCCGGTGTCGAGCGAGTAGCGGATAGGGAATAGCGAATAGCGAATAGCGAGTAGCGAGTAGGGAAGAAAAGACTTCATGATTTTTGTTGCAGGCAGGCTCCTGATCATTGAACGCAGCATTTTCCCGATTTCGTCAGTTTGGCTAAGCAGGCTGGAGACTTCCGCTTCGACCATCAATCCGACCTCTCCACACAAGATAAGATGTGTCTCCAACTCTTTCAGAGAGCCCTGCGCCACGCGAAGAAATTGAATAAAGGCTCCTGTGTTCTCTCTTCCGTGACCTTCTGCGACATTTGCTGCGATGGAAGCCGCCGAGCGTCGTATTTGAGACGTCATCCCATATACTTCGCTATTCGGAAAACCTCTCGTGGCCGAGTAGCATTCACTGCCAACTTTAAGGCCGCCTTCCAAACAATGAGATCCCTGTAGGAATTGATAGCCGTCGTGTCCCCCTCTTGTCCCTACTCGCTATTCGCTACTCTCTATTCGCTCTTTAGTCGTCCAACACCCACGTATCCTTCGTCCCGCCGCCTTGTGAGGAATTGACCACCAGAGAACCTTCTTTGAGGGCAACACGCGTCAAGCCGCCCGGCACGATCTGGATTCGGTCCGAAACCAGCACGTAAGGCCGAAGATCGACATGGCGCGGCGAAAGGCCCTTTTCGGTCAGGATCGGACAGGTCGACAGCGCCAGCGTCGGCTGGGCGATGTAGTTCGAAGGCTTCGCCTGCAGCTTCTTGGCGAATTCCTGGCATTCCTTCTTGGTCGCGGCCGGGCCGACCAGCATGCCATAGCCGCCGGAGCCGTGCACTTCCTTGATCACCAGCTCGCTGATGTGCTCGAGCACATATTTGAGGCTGTCCGGCTCCGAGCAGCGCCAGGTTGGGATGTTGCCGAGAATGGCCTTGCGGCCGGTGTAAAACTCGACGATCTCCGGCATGTAGGAATAGATCGCCTTGTCGTCGGCGATGCCGGTGCCGGGCGCGTTGGCGATGGTGATGTTGCCGGCGCGGTAGACATCCATGATGCCCGGCACGCCGAGCGCGGAGTCCGGGCGGAACGTCAGCGGATCGAGGAATGCGTCGTCGACGCGCCGATAGAGTACATCGATCTGCTTGTAGCCCTCGGTCGTGCGCATCGCGACATGGCCGTCAACGACCCGCAGATCCTGCCCCTCCACCAGTTGCACGCCCATCTGGTCGGCGAGGAAGGCATGCTCGAAATAGGCCGAGTTGTATGAGCCTGGCGTCAGCACCGCGATGGTCGGCGCGCCCTTGGCGCTTTGCGGCCTGACCGCCGCGAGCGACTGGCGCAGGAGCTGCGGATAATTCTCGACCGGCCGCACCTTGATCTTCTGGAACAGCTCCGGAAAGAGCTGCATCATCGTCTCGCGGTTCTCCAGCATGTAGGAGACGCCGGACGGCGTGCGGGCGTTGTCCTCCAGCACGTAGAACTCGTTCTCCGATATGCGCACGATGTCGACGCCGATAATATGGGTGTAGACGCCGGCAGGCGGCTTCACCCCAATCATCTCGGGCAGGAAGGCTTCGTTCCTGGCAACGAGATCCCTCGGCACGCGTCCGGCCCGCAGAATCTCCTGGCGGTGATAGATATCGTCGAGAAAGGCGTTCAGCGCCTGCACGCGCTGCTCGATGCCTTGCGTCAGCCGGCGCCATTCGTGGCCGGAGAGGATGCGCGGCACGATGTCGAAAGGGATCAGCCGCTCGGAAGCTTCCTGCTCGCCATAGACGGCAAAGGTGATACCGGTCTTGCGGAAGACACGCTCGGCGTCCTGCATTTTCTGGGTAAGCCTGGCCGGATCCTGCTCCTTCAGCCAGCGATCGTAAGCCTCATAAGGTCTTCTCAATCCGGAAACTTCCGGAAGCATTTCGTCAAACGCTGCCAATCGCGTACTCCCCTCTGAGACCATTTCACTGGCCTAGCCGGAGAAAATCAAGCGCAATCGATGATTTAGGAAGCCGTGACAGCCACTCTATGCAAATTGCCTAAATTTAAGGCACAGGCGGCAAGGTCGGGTCAGCCCCTGCTTGCCGACGGGGCATCGCCCGACCGATCAAAATGCTCGGAAGGTCACGATGGTGAAGGTGTCCTTGATTCCGGGCAGGATCTGTACCCGCTCGTTGACGAAGTGACCGACATCCTCCTCGTCGTCGACGTAGAATTTGGCGAGCAGGTCGTAATTGCCGGCGGTCGAGTAGATTTCGGAGGCGATCTCGGCATCGGCAAGCGCGCTGGCGACCTCATAGGCCTTGCCCAGATCGCATTTAATCTGCACGAAAAATGCCTTCATTGCCCGGTCCTGCCGCCTGCATCGTGAATAGGCGGCCCTTGTGGCAGACTGCCGCCCGGCTTTCAAGCTTCACGCGCCACGCAGCTCAAAGAGTGGCTGATCCCGCCTCCTGGCGCTGAAATGGCGAAATCTTCGCAGCTCGGTGAAACCACGCCATGCTGCAATGCGTATGTTAGATTGCGTTTGCCAAGCGAATTCCGGGAGACACCCCATGCGCCGCGCACTGTTCGCGTTAGCTCTTGTTCCAATGCTGATGACCTCGTTTGCCTCGGCCGGCGATGCGGAGGTCAAGGCCGCGCAGACGGTCATCGACAGCCAGCTGAAGGCCTTCATCGCCAATGACGGCGCCGTCGCCTACAGTTACGCCGCGCCCAATGTGAAGCAGATCTTTCCGACCGTCGACACCTTCATGAACATGGTGACCAACGGTTATGCGCCGGTGCGAAAGCCCCAATCCTATTCCTTCGGCAGGGCCGAGCAGACCGGGCCCGGCTCGATCGTCCAGCAGGTGCTGATCGTCGGGCCCGACGGCAAGGATTACGAGGCGGTCTATACGCTGCAGCAGCAGGCGGACGGCAGTTTCAAGATCACCGGCTGCAGCCTGCGCGCCTCGGCCTCGGTCAGCACCTGAGCAATTCCGGGAAGGCGCGCGACGGCCGGAATTTGGCCGGGCCCACTCTCAATCCCCGCGCTGATACAATGTCCAGGCCAGGCCCGAAAGACCCCAGCTCGTCGAGGCGTCGACACGCTCATAGGCCGACCAGCACGGCCTCGACATATTGCGGCTGCCGGTCGATAGGCCGCTCGAGGATCAGCCAGGCCGGACGCTCGTCGCATATTTTGTCTCCGGAGACAAACGATGCCTGGCGCCCAAGGCGTTTGGCAAACTAATCGACGGTCATCACGGTCCGGAATTTCTGGTTGGTGGCGTAATTCGCCGCGCCGTCACGCGTCATTCTGTCCACCACCGCTGCGTTGGCCCCCCGCGCGCCGAGCACCCGCAGAACGAGGCCGGCCACCCCGATGACCGCGACGGCCAGCAATACCGCTCCAGTCCATTGTTGACGGCGGCTGCAGGCTCGCGGGAGCCGTTGGCACGGCTGGTTTGTGCTCCCCCGACACCGAGGCTTATTCCCAGACGAGCAAGGTCTGCGCCTTTGCCTGAAATCCCGGCAATCTGTAAATTCGCAGTCGTTTCAAAATGGTTCGCGCACGTTCAAGCGGAGCCTTGAGAGTCTCGGGTCGCCTCAGCACATAAACCGGTGTTCAGTAGCGAGCCCGACCGCCGGACATGTCGAATACCGCGCCCGTGTTGAAGCTGACGGCATCGGAGCAAAGCCACAGCACCAGCGCCGCAACCTCGTCGACGGCGCCAAGGCGCTTGAGCGGACTTGCGCCGATCATGTCGCTGACGACTTGATTGCCAAGTCGCCTGATAAGTTCGGTATCGATCGGCCCCGGCGCGACGCAATTGACGCGAATATCGGTGTCATTAACTTCGCGCGACAAGGCTTTGGTGAAAGCGATAATACCTGCGCTCGCCGCCGAATAGGCTGCAAGATTGGGCAATCCCTCCTTGCCGGCCAGCGACCCCATATTGACGATGCGGCCGCTGCCGGTCTTGCGCATGAACGGCAGAACCTGATGTGTGACCTCAAACGTGCCGATGAGGTTGACTCCGATGATGCGCTGCCACTCGGCTGGCTCGAAAGCCTCGAAGCTGCGAAAGGACCCGAGGTAGCCGGCATTGTTAACGAGAAGATCGACCCGGCCGCTCTCGGCGATCACTTCGCTCAGGGCTTTTCCGATATCGCCTGCCTTGGTTACATCCACAGTTTGGCTGCGCGTTCCGTCGAGTGGCGCTGGATCGGCATCCCATATCCAAACGTCGCATCCCGATCGCGCCAGTTGCATGGCCACGGCCTTGCCGATGCCCCTCGACCCACCGGTCACGATCGCCGTCTTGCCGGCGAAATCGAACGTCACAGCCATGGCTGATCCCTCAAGACAGGATTCTGCTCCCAGGCAGAACGTCCGTCAATCGGCGGGACCAGCGGCTAAATCGCCTGGATGTCGCCCCTCGCCCAGCCTTCGGCGATCTCGGCGGCGCGCGCTTCAAAAGCCTGCGCCTCGATGGCTGCCCGGATGTCCTGCATGAGCTTCTGATAATAGGACAGGTTGTTCCAGGTCAGCAGCATCGCTCCGAGCGACTCCTGCGAGCGCACCAGATGATGCAGATAGGCGCGCGAATAGTCGCGCGCAGCCGGGCAATCGCTTTCCTCGTCGAGCGGCCGCGGATCGTCGGCGTGGCGGGCATTCCTGAGATTGACCTTGCCGCGGCGCGTATAGGCGAGGCCATGCCGGCCGGCCCGCGTCGGCATCACGCAGTCGAACATGTCGATGCCGCGCGCCACCGATTTCAATATATCGTCCGGCGTGCCGACACCCATCAAATAGCGCGGCTTGTCCGCCGGCAGCTCCGGGCAGGTGATGTCGAGCATCTCCAGCATCACTTGCTGCGGCTCGCCGACAGCCAGCCCGCCGACGGCATAGCCTTTGAGGTCCATCGCCTTCAGCGCCTGCGCCGAGCGCACGCGCATCGGCGCGCTGTCGCCGCCCTGGACGATGCCGAACATCGCCTTGCCCGGCTGGTCGCCGAATGCCGCCTTGCATCGCTCGGCCCAGCGCAGCGACAATTCCATGGCGCGCTCGATCTCGTTGGGCTTGGCCGGAAGTGCCGTGCACTCGTCGAGCTGCATCTGGATGTCGGAATCGAGCAGTCCCTGGATTTCGATCGACCGTTCCGGCGACATTTCATAAGGCGCGCCGTCGATATGCGAGCGGAAGGTGACGCCCTGCTCGGTCAGTTTCCTGAGCTTCGACAGCGACATGACCTGGAAGCCGCCGCTGTCGGTCAGGATCGGATGCGGCCAGCGCGCAAAATCGTGCAGGCCGCCAAGCCGGGCGACGCGTTCGGCGCCAGGCCGCAGCATCAGATGATAGGTGTTGCCCAAAATGATGTCGGCGCCGACGCCGCGCACCTGGTCCATATACATTGCCTTGACGGTGCCGCCGGTGCCGACCGGCATGAAGGCCGGCGTGCGGATTTCGCCGCGCGGCATCGAGACAAGACCGCGCCTGGCCCTGCCGTCGCTGGCAAGCACCTTGAAAGAGAAAGTCTCAGCCATTGAATTCCTTGTCGTGCACCGGCGCGTCGGGCGCCTGCTCATCGAGCGACTGCCGGTAGCGGATGCAGCCGCGCATGAATTTCGGCCATGGCGGCACGGCGATCGACGGCTCGGTCTTTTCCGGCAAAAGGTCCCAGAGGTCGGGATGATGCCAGCACAGATCATGCCCGGTCGTGTCGCGATGCGCGCGGATGCCGGCGCGCAGCTTCCTCACTTCCGCGATCAGCCTGTCGCGGTCCATGCCGCCGAGATCATCGTCCATCGCTCGTCTCCGCTCGGTAAAGCAGGCTGGCGTCGCCATAGGAATAGAACCTGTAGCGGTTCTCGATGGCATGCGCATAGGCCGAGCGCATCGTCTCCAGGCCGCTGAAGGCCGAGACCAGCATGAACAGCGTCGAGCGCGGCAGATGGAAATTGGTCATCAGCATGTCGGCGGTGCGGAAGCGATAGCCGGGCGTGATGAAGATATCGGTCGGTCCAGACCAGGGCTCGATCCTGCCGTCCGCGCGAGCCGCGCTCTCCAGAAGCCGCAGCGATGTCGTGCCGACGCAGATGATCCGCCCTCCCCGCGCCTTGGCCGCGTTGAGCGCCGCCGCCGTCTCGGCACTTACCGAGCCGGTCTCTGCATGCATCTTGTGGTCGGCCGTGTCGTCGGCCTTCACCGGCAGGAAGGTGCCGGCGCCGACATGCAATGTGACGAAGCGGCGCTCGATGCCTTTGGCGTCGAGCGCGGCAAACAGTCCCGGCGTGAAATGCAAACCGGCGGTGGGGGCGGCGACAGCACCCTCTTCCTTGGCATAGATGGTCTGGTAGTCGGCGCGGTCGCGCTCGTCATCGTCGCGCTTCGAGGCGATATAGGGCGGCAGCGGAATGTGGCCGACGGCATGCAGCGCCTCATCGAGGAACGGCCCGGACAGGTCGAAACCGAGCAGCGCCTCGCCCGCCTCGCCTTTCTCGATCACTGTCGCGTCGAGCTGGCCGAGGAAGCAGGAACTGCCGTCATGACCGAAATGGATGCGGTCGCCGGCGGCGATGCGCTTGCCCGGCCGCATGAAGGCCTGCCAGCGGTCCGGCGCCACGCGCATATGCAGCGTCGCCTCGACCTGCGCCACCGCCTCGCCGCGCTTGCGCATGCCTTTGAGCTGCGCCGGGATGACCTTGGTGTCGTTGAACACCAGCACGTCGCCTTGCCTTAGCAGCGAAGGCAGGTCGCGGACGACGCGATCCTGCAATGGTTCGCCCGGCTCGACGACCAGCAGCCTGGCGCTGTCGCGCGGTTCCGCCGGACGAAGCGCGATGCGCTCCTCCGGCAGCTCGAAGTCGAATAGGTCGACACGCATCAGAAAAGCCGGATGAGCAGCGCCCCGGCGAGCAGCATTACCGCGCCGGCGACGCGGCCAAGCGAGATTTCGCGCACCGCCACGCCAAGAAAGCCGACGCGGTCGATCAGCATGCCGGCGAGCAACTGCCCGGCGACCAGGAAGGCCATCAGAGCCGCGGCGCCCATGCGTGGCGTGAGAATGGTGGAGAGCGTGACATAGAAGCCGCCGAGCATGCCGCCGGCGATGAACAGCCAGGGCGCCGGCGCCCTCCAGTCGAGCGAAATGCCCTGCAGCCTCACCACCGCGAAGGCAATGATGCCAAGGACGATGGCGCCCGACAGGAACGAGAACGCCGCGGCGGCCACGGGAAGGCCGAGGCCGCGCGCCAGTTGCGAATTGATCGGCGCCTGGATGGCGATGAAGGCGCCGGACAGGATGCCGAGCAGGGACCAGACTGCGCCCATCATCGTTATGCCCTTACTTGACGTCGGCCGCGACCTTCAGCGACACGATCTTGTCGGGATCCTGCACCGGCTCGCCGCGCTTGATCTTGTCGACATTTTCCATGCCCTCGATGACCTGGCCCCACACCGTGTACTGGCGATTGAGGAAGGCGGCATCGTCGAAGCAGATGAAGAACTGCGAATTCGCCGAGTTCGGGTTCTGGGCGCGCGCCATCGAGCAGGCGCCGCGGCCATGATTGGCGTTGGAGAACTCGGCCTTGAGATCCGGCTTGTCGGACCCGCCCATGCCCGCGCGCGACGGCGCATAGGTCGGCTTCGAGGAGTTGCCGAACTTGACGTCGCCGGTCTGCGCCATGAAGCCGTCGATGACGCGGTGGAACACGACGCCGTCATAGGCGCCCTCACGCGCCAGTTCCTTGATGCGGGCGACGTGGCCGGGGGCCAGTTCGGGATACATTTCGATGACGACCTTGCCCTTGGTCGTTTCCATGATCAGCGCGTTCTCGCGATCCTTGATCTCAGCCATGTCAGAAATCCTTTTTGAAAATCGAGGGGTTTATTTGCCGTCGGCGGCGATGCGAACCTTGATCATGCGGTCGGGGTCGCTGACCGTGCCGTTGTCGGCCTCGTCGCCCTTCTTGATCTTGTCGACGAGGTCCATCCCGCCGACCACCTTGCCGACGATGGTGTACTGGCCGTCGAGGTTCGGCGCCGGCGCGAACATGATGAAGAATTGCGAGTTGGCCGAATTCGGGTCCTGCGACCGCGCCATGCCGACCACGCCGCGCGTGAACTGCTCGCTCTGCGAGAACTCGGCCGGCAGATCGGGAAGATCGGAACCGCCGGTGCCGACGGCCTGCGGGTCGAAACCCTTCTTCATGTTGCCGAATTTCACGTCGCCGGTCTGCGCCATGAAGCCGTCGATGACGCGGTGGAAGGCGACATTGTCATAGGCGCCGTCGCGCACCAGCTTCTTGATCTGCGCGACATGCTTGGGCGCCAGATCGGGGCGCAGCGCAATCGTCACGTCGCCATCCTTGAGCGTGATGATCATGGTGTTTTCCTTGTCGGCGGCGACGGCCGGTCCGGATGCCGAGAAAAGGGATGCCGCGAAAAGGCCGGCAAGCACGACAAGGAACGAAGCGAGCTTCTTCAGCTGCATAGGGATCTCCGGAAAAATCTATTTGGTGAACTTGGCCGCAAGCGCCCCGGCGACAGCCGCCGGCACGAATGGCCGAATGTCGCCGCCCATCGAGGCAATCTGGCGCACGAGTGTGGCGGTAATGGTGCGCACCGAGGGACTCGCCGGCAGAAAAACCGTCTGTAGTTCCGGCGCCATCGTCTCGTTCATGCCGGCCATCTGCATTTCATAATCGAGATCGGTGCCGTCGCGCAGGCCGCGGATCATGATCGAGGCGCCCTGCTTGCGGGCCGCGTCGATGACCAGCCCGTCGAAGGCAACGACCTTGATGCGACCGCTGTCCTTGCCGAATTCGGCCTTGGTTGCCGCCTCGATCAGTTCCACGCGTTCCTCGAAGGAAAACAACGGCTTCTTGCCTGGATGAATGCCGATCGCCGCATAGACGGTGTGGGCCACCGCCAGCGACGCTTTGAGCACGTCAAGATGGCCGTTGGTCAGCGGGTCGAAGGAGCCGGCGTAAAGGGCGGTGCGTTCGGTCATGGCAGGCTTCTAGAGCAATTCCCGGAAAAGTGTGAGCGGTTTTCCGTCCGGAATTGAGCAAAGACAAAAAGATAGAGCGTTTCGCTGTTATCTTGAAACGGTGAAACGCTCTAGCGAACCTCTCAGACAAAGGCAAATCCGATAGGTTGCCCCACCGTGAACCTTTTTGAGCCGATGAACGACAGATGAACGCGGCAATCACGAACGTTTCACGCAGCGTTCACTAGGTTGCCGCTTCAAGGGACGAAACAAAATCCCCATCTCGTCGTTGTAAGCCCAGGAGAACACGCAAATGCTGATCTACATGCTTGCCACAGCAATGACCATCGTGATGCTCATCGCGACCGCATTCGGATTGCATCAGGAAGCGGCGCGGGTGCGCGTCAAGGCCAACACCAAGCGGCTCGATGGTTTCGCACATCATCGCAACGTCTACCGTCGCCACTGATCCCCGTAATGATCGAACCGGCCCAACGGGCCGGTTGAGCCGGACGAAAACTATTCGCTACCACCCGTATCGTCCGCACCAGCCTCGCTCGAAGCCACGTCTTCCGCCTCTTCGTCCGACTGCGGCTCCGAAATCCGCTCGACCGACACAACCTTCTCGCCTTCGGCCGTATTGAAGATCGTCACGCCCTTGGTGGCGCGGCTGGCGAAGCGTATGCCGTTGACCGGCACCCGGATCACCGTGCCGCCGTCCGAAACCAGCATGATCTGATCGTCATTGCCGACCGGGAAGGTCGCGACCAGGCGGCCGATCTCGGCCGTCTTCGAAACGTCGGTGGCGCGGATGCCCTTGCCGCCGCGCCCCGTCAGGCGGAAGTCGTAGGACGACGAGCGCTTGCCGTAGCCATATTCGGTCACCGTCAGCACAAGCTGCTCATGCGCCTTGAGGAACTCGTAACGCTCGTCGGAAAGCTCGGCTTCCTCGCCGACCTCCTCATTGGTGAGCGCGATCTCCTCTTCCTCGCCGGCGACAAGCCGGCGCTCGGCCGCCGCGCGCTTCAGGTAGGCTGCGCGCTCCGCGGGTGACGCATCGACATGCTCGATAATCGACATCGAGATGATGCGGTCGGTTTCGGCCATGCTTATGCCGCGCACGCCGACGGAATTGCGGCTCTGGAAGACGCGCACGTCGGAGACCGGGAAACGGATGCACTGGCCGGAATTCGCCGTCAAAAGCACGTCGTCATTGTCGGTGCAGGTCTCGACGCCGAGGATCTCGTCGCCCTCTTCCTCCAGCTTCATGGCGATCTTGCCATTTCGGTTGACCTGGACGAAGTCGCTGAGCTTGTTGCGGCGCACGGTGCCGCGCGTGGTGGCGAACATCACGTCGAGATCGCCCCAACTGGTCTCGTCCTCCGGCAGCGGCATGATCGTGGTGATGCGCTCGCCCTGCTCGAGCGGCAGCATATTGATCAGCGCCTTGCCGCGCGATTGCGGGTTGCCGATCGGCAGCCGCCAGACCTTTTCCTTGTAGACGATGCCGCGCGAGGAGAAGAACAGCACGGGCGTGTGCGTGTTGGCCACGAACAGCCTTGTGACGAAATCCTCTTCCTTGGTCGACATGCCGGAGCGGCCCTTGCCGCCGCGGCGCTGCGCCCGGTAGAGCGACAGCGGCACCCGCTTGATGTAGCCGGAATGGCTGACGGTGACGACCATGTCCTCGCGCTGGATCAGGTCCTCGTCTTCCATGTCCGCCCCGCCCTCGGAGAGCTCGGTGCGGCGCGGCGTGCCGAACTCGTCGCGGACCGCGATCAGCTCGTCCTTAACGATCTGCTGGATACGCGCGCGCGACGACAAGATATCAAGGAAATCAATGATCTCGGCGCCGATCTTGTTCAACTCGTCGGCGATTTCGTCGCGGCCGAGCGCGGTCAGGCGCTGCAGGCGCAGGTCGAGGATGGCGCGCGCCTGTTCCTCGGAGAGATTGTAGGTGCCGTCCTCGTTGATGCGGTGGCGCGGGTCGTCGATCAGCTTGATCAGCGGCGCGACGTCCTGCGACGGCCAGCGCCGCTCCATCAACTGTTCGCGCGCCGTCTGCGGATCGGGCGCGGTGCGGATGAGCTTGATCACCTCGTCGATATTGGCGACCGCAATCGCCAGGCCGACAAGGACATGCGCGCGCTCGCGCGCCTTGCGCAGCAGGTATTTGGTGCGGCGGCTGATCACCTCCTCGCGGAAAGCGACGAAGGCTTTCAGCATGTCGATCAGCGTCATCACCTCCGGCTTGCCGCCATTGAGCGCCACCATGTTGGCGCCGAACGACGTCTGCAGCGGCGTGAAGCGGTAAAGCTGGTTGAGGATGACGTCGGCGACGGCCTCGCGTTTCAGCTCGATGACGACCCGGTAGCCCTGGCGATCGCTCTCGTCGCGAATGTCGGAGATGCCGTCGATGCGCTTCTCGCGCACCAGTTCCGCCATCTTCTCGATCATCGCCGCCTTGTTCACCTGATAGGGAATCTCGGTGACGACGATGGATTCACGGTCGTTTCCGCGCCTTTCGATCTCGACGCGGCCGCGCATGACAATCGAGCCGCGGCCGGTTGAATAGGCGCTGTAGATGCCGGAACGGCCAAGCACGATGCCGCCGGTCGGGAAATCCGGGCCGGGCACGATTTCCATCAGTGCCGGCAGGTCGATGGCCGGGTTGTCGATGATCGCCATCGCCCCGTTGCACACTTCGGCGAGGTTGTGCGGCGGAATGTTGGTGGCCATGCCGACGGCGATGCCGCCCGAACCGTTGACCAGAAGATTGGGGAAGCGCGCCGGCAGCACCTTCGGCTCTTGTTCGGCGCCGTCATAATTGTCCTGGAAATCGACCGTTTCCTTGTCGATATCCTCAAGGAGCTCATGCGCAACCTTGGTGAGCCGTGACTCGGTGTAGCGCATGGCCGCGGGCGGATCGGCGTCGATGGAGCCGAAATTGCCCTGCCCGTCGATCAGCGGCACGCGCAGCGACCAGTCCTGCGCCATGCGAACCAAGGCGTCATAGATCGAGGCGTCGCCATGCGGATGGTATTTACCCATCACGTCGCCGACGATGCGCGACGATTTCACATGCTTGCGGTTCCAGTGGTAACCGCCTTCCTGCATGGCGTAGAGGATGCGGCGGTGCACGGGCTTCAGGCCGTCGCGCACGTCAGGCAGCGCGCGGCTGACGATCACGCTCATGGCGTAATCGAGATAGGAGCGCTGCATCTCCTCGATGATCGAAATCGGCTCGATGCCGGTGGGGCCGCCGTCCGGCCCGCGCGGTGTCTTCTGGTCGGTCAAATCAGGTCACAATCCAGTCGGGAATCACTGCACGCTTATATAGGAAGCCTTGCCGAAACTCCAATGTCGGCCGGACTTTTCCAGAGACAATTTTGATGGTAATTTCAAATGGATACCGCTGATTGCGACGATATGGCCACCGTCGTTTTCGCCGTCATGCGGCAAGGTCGGCGATGGATCGGGCAAAAACCGCAACTGCTGTGAAGCTGGCCTCATGGCTGCCCATGCAGGCCCTCAGCGGCTGGAGCGCCAAGGACCTCAACGGCGATCTGGCGGCCGGCATCACGCTGGCCGCGATCGCCATTCCCGAGCAGATGGCTACGGCGCGCCTTGGCGGTTTCGCGCCGCAGATCGGTTTTTTCACTTTCGTCGCCGGCTCTGTCGCCTTCGCGCTGCTCGGCGCCAACCGCCAGCTGTCGGCGGGTGCGGATTCCACGATCACGCCCCTGTTCGCCGGCGGTCTGGCGCTGATCGCCACCTCGGGCTCGCCGCATTACCTGGCACTGGCGGCCATGCTGGCCCTGATGGTGGGGCTGCTGGTGTCGCTCAGCGGCGTCTTCCGTCTCGGCTGGATCGCCGATCTGCTGTCCGTGCCGGTCACGACCGGTTTCCTCGCCGGCATTTCGGTCCATATCATCTTCTCGCAACTGCCTTCCTTGCTCGGCCTGCCGGCCGAAAGCGGCGAGACGGTGCGGCGTGTCGGCGAGATAGCCGCCAACATCCACCTCACCAATCCCTGGAGCCTGGCAATCGGCCTCGGTGTCTTCGCCATCGTCTTCGCCGCCGGACAGGTCAGCGCGCGAATCCCGGCGGCGTTGATCGGCATGGTCCTGGCGACGCTTGGCGTCGTCGCCTTCGATTTGAGGAACCGTGGCGTCGAGGTGCTCGGCGCCTTGCCGAACGGGTTGCCGGCCCCAGGCGTGCCGACCGCCGACTTCCAGGATGCCCGGGCCCTTGTCCCGCTGGCGCTGCTGATCGCCATCGTCGTCATGGTGCAGACAGCGGCTACGAGCCGCTCGTTTGCTTCCCAAGACGGTGAAGCGCCAGATGTCAATCGCGACTTTGTCGGCGTCGGCGCGGGCAGCATCGTGGCCGCCCTGTTCGGCGCCTTTGCCGTCAACGCCAGCCCGCCGCGCACGGCCATCGTCGCCCAGACCGGCGGCCGCTCGCAGCTGTCGGGCCTGATCGCGGCCGCCATCGTGCTGGCGCTCGGCGCTTTCGGCGGCAGGCTGCTGGCCAATGTACCGCAGGCGGCCCTTGCCGGCGTGCTGATGTTCGTGGCCCAGCACATCCTGCGCTGGCAGGTGTTCGCCAAGGTCTGGCGCCAGGCGCCGGGCGAGTTCGCGCTGATCCTGATCACCATGATCGCCATCGTCGTGCTGCCGATCGAGACCGGCGTCGCGATCGGCATCGGTCTGTCGCTGCTGCACGGCATCTGGGGCTCGACGCGCACCGAGCCGATCGAGCTGGCACAGGTGCCGGGCACCTCGGTCTGGTGGCCGCCCAGTAGTGCCAGCACGGGCGAGCGGCACGCCGGCGTGCTGGTGGCGGCGTTCCAGGCGCCGCTTTCCTTCGTCAATGCCGACCGTTTCAAGCGCGGTCTGATCGACCTGATCGACGACAGGAGCGAGGACGTGAAACTGGTGGTGCTGGAGGCCAGCAACATCGTCGAGATCGACTATACCGCCGCTCAGGCGCTGATCGACACCATCCGCCATTGTCGCGACAAAGGTGCGGTCTTTGCTATCGCGCGCATGGAATCGCTGCGCGCCCAGGAAGCGCTGACGCGGTTCGGCATCGCCGACATCGTCGGCACCGAGCGCATATTCCACAGCGTCGACGCGGCGATCAAATCACTTGGTCAAGGAAAACGGCAGCTCAAGGAACAGGACAGCATGCCATGATCGACCCCCGACCGGCAGCAGCAGGCTTTTTCAGCCAAAGCGCCGGCCGCGATAGGCGCCCGGCGCCTCTTCCATCTCGCGCCGAAACCGACGGTTGAAGGTCGAGAGATCGTTGAAGCCTGCGTCGAAGGCGATGGCCGAGATCGTTGCATCCGAGCTGCGCAGGCGCACCGCGGCGCGGTGAAGTCTGGTCCTCAGAAGGAACTGATAGGGCGTCATGCCGGCCACATGCCGGAAGATGCGTAGGAAATGATACGGGCTCGTCGCCGTGGCGCCGGCAAGCTCGGCCAGCGAGAGCGGCCGCTCGGCGTTGAGCTCGATCAGCCGCACCGCTTCGGCAACGCGTTTCTGGTCGCGGCGGCTTGGTGTCCGCGCCGCTCTGAAAGAACCGGCGGCAGCCGCGACCACCGCGCCGGCAAGGCGCAGGCCGAGTTCCTCGAACGCCTCGTTGTCGCTCCTTTCGCGCGCGGCCTCCGCCTCGGCCAGCAAAGGCGCCAGCACCGGCAAGGGCGGCTGGCGCGGATCGGCGAAGCCCAGCCGCTTCGCGCCCGGCAGTTCGGCCACGACGCACTCCAGATAGGCTGGCGAAAAATGGAAGGAAAGGCAGCGGTCACCGGCGCCGTGCTCGTGCCCGCATTCATAGCAGGCGCCGGGATTTCCGAGCAGGATGGCACCCGGCGCCAGCATCGCCGTGCCCTGGCGCGTGCGGTAGCGGAAGGTGCCATTGGTTACCGCGGCGACGCAGAAGCTGCGATGCTCCTCCTCGAACGGCCTGTCGCCCGCGGGGGCGGTACACACCACGTCGGACACCTGCCAGCCAGATCCGGAAGCCAGAGTTCTCTGCGCTGTCGTCATGCCCGAAGGATAGCAATTTTTCCCAAGCGACGAACCCCCGCCTGCCCCTATTGCTTGCCCTCTCCTGACAAACGAGACAGCAACCATGACCAATCCCTTTGCCGAAGCCTTGCACAGCGACGGCCCCATTCCGGATCTCGCCGAAAAGCTGAAGCTCTACGGCCGCTTCATCGGCGCCTGGACTTTCGACGCCACGCGCATTCTCGAGGACGGCACAAGACTCACCGGTCGCGGCGAGGTGCATTTCGGCTGGGTTCTGGAAGGCAGGGCCGTGCAGGACGTCTGGATACTGCCCGCCCGCGACGCAGGTCCCTCCCCGTCGCTCGGACCGTGGACCTTCTACGGCACGACATTGCGTGTCTACGATCCCGGCGCCGACGCCTGGCACATATTCTGGAGCGACCCGCGCAATCAGCACTACAGCCGGCAGCTCGGCCGCGCCGAGGGCGACACGATCGTGCAGGTCGGCGCCGACGGAACCGGCGCGTCGGTACGTTGGAGCTTTTCGCGCATCACCGAAAACTCGTTCCGCTGGCTGGGCGAGCGCTCGCATGATGGCGGCGCGACCTGGCGCATGGAGGTTGAGTTCCTGGCCCGGCGGGTGGGTGAGAGCTGATGGCTGTCGAAGATCGCAGCGGCACAAAACAAGAGCCGTAGCGATCCTTCGCGCCTGCCTTCACAGTTTCGCGCGCAGCATTCCCCTCCCGCCTGTTTCCACCGCCCGAGCTTTGCTTTACCAATTGCGGAGGCTGGGCTTCGCCTGGCGGGAGGGCCACCGATGCCGAGTTTCGACAGCCTGTTCAACGCCTTCGTCACCATACTGGTGACCATCGACCCGCCGGGGCTGGCGCCGCTCTTCCTCGCGGTGACGCGCGGCATGAACCGCGAGGAGCGTCAGCAGGTCTCGGTGCGCGCCTCGGTGATCGGCTTCCTGGTGATGGCGCTGTTCGCGATTGCCGGCGCCTCGATCCTGTCGGTGTTCGGCATCACACTGCCGGCCTTCCGCGTCGCCGGCGGCTTTCTCTTGTTCTTCATCGCCTTCGAAATGGTGTTCGAGCGCCGCCAGGATCGCAAGGAGAAGATCGGCGACGTCGCCATCACCAAGGACATGATCCACAACATCGCCGCCTTCCCGCTGGCGATCCCGCTGATCGCCGGCCCCGGCGCGATCTCGGCGACGGTGCTGTTGTCGGGACATTTTGAAGGCTTTGCCGCTCAAGCCGCGCTGGTCGGCATCATCTTCCTCTGCCTCGTCATCACCTATCTGGTGTTCGTGCTGTCGGAACGCATCGACCGCATCCTCGGCCAGACCGGCCGCTCGATCCTGACCAGGTTGCTCGGTGTGATCCTGGCGGCCTTGGCGGTCCAGTTCGTGGCCGACGGCGTCAGGGCGCTGATGGCAGCCTAAGCGGCTGCGAAGCAGCCACCTACTGCCCTACTGCCCTACTGCGCCCCCGTCTCGACCACCTCGAAATCATGCGTGATCGTCGCCGTCTTTGCCATCATCGCGCTGGCCGAGCAATATTTCTCGATCGAGAGGTCGATCGCGCGCTTCACCTTGTCATGCGAGAGCGCGCGGCCCTTGACGATGAAATGCATGTGGATGCGGGTGAACACTTTGGGGTCGGTCTCGGCCCGGTCGGCGTCGAGCTCGACCACGCAATCCTCGATCGCCTCGCGGCCTTTCTCGAGGATGTGCACGACGTCAAAGGCCGAGCAGCCGCCGGTGCCGATCAGCACCAGTTCCATCGGGCTCGGCCCAGGCGTCTTGCCATCCGGCCCATGCGCCGTGCCCAGCACGACCTT
>CCNC01000095.1 GCA_000824845.1 Mesorhizobium sp. ORS 3359
CTGAATATCAATACGCCTTACTGGCCGAACACGACGGCATGCATAATCCGGCCGGGCAGCAGCGTGAAGACGCCCGCGCCGATCAGTGCGAAGACATAGAGCGAGATCATCACCTTGCGATGCTTCGCCACACGGTGGTTGCGCGCATGCCAGACTGCCAGTGGCACGGTGACCAGCACCAGGATCGACAAGAGATGGATCGGGCTGAACGAACCGATGAGCCGGATCTGCTGGATCCAGAAGCTCGATATGGCGATGACCAGCATCAGCGCTACCCAGGCATAACCCAGCGCGCGGTGACGCACGGTACCCTTCGGCAGCGCCAGCTGGGCGCCGCCGATGGCCAAAGCGGCGAAGGCCGCGAAGGCATGCCATGGGATGGGAGGCGGCGCCGACAGAAGCGGTCCGAGCGACATCGCGCCTTCCCCTCAAACGACCATGTCGAAAGGCTTAGAACGGGATCTCGTCGTCCAGCTCGCGCGACGAGCCGCCACCACCACCGCCTTTGGAACCACCGCCGCCGCCACGGCTGAAACCTTCGTTCGGGCCGGACTGGCCGAAATCGGAACCGCGGCTGCTGCCGCCGGAATAATTGCCGACCTGTCCGCCGCCGCCCTCGCCGCGCGCGTCGAGCATCTGCAATTCACCGCGGAATTTCTGCAGCACGACCTCGGTCGTGTAGCGGTCATTGCCGGTCTGGTCCTGCCATTTGCGGGTCTGCAGCTGGCCCTCGACATAGACCTTCATGCCCTTCTTCAAATACTGCTCGGCCACCTTGGCGAGTTGGTCGTTGAAGATGACGACATTGTGCCACTCGGTCTTTTCCTTGCGCTCGCCCGAATTCTTGTCGCGCCAGCTTTCCGAGGTGGCTACGCGGATGTTGACGACCGGATCGCCGGAATTCAGGCGGCGGATTTCTGGGTCCGCCCCGAGATTGCCGACCAGAATGACCTTGTTGACGCTACCCGCCATCGTACTTCTCCGCGCTCATCCGAAACAAATTTTAAGTCGCTCACCTTACAGCCTCAGGGTCGCCCATGCCCGTAAAGGCTGGCTTTTCCCACAAGGTTTTTGTTCCTCTTTCGTTCTAGGCGTAACCGCTCTTTCTGTCAAGGAATGTCAGCAAGGGCGGCGCCTGAGCCTCCCTCCCGATATGGCGATCAAATAGCCACTTGCCAAATCGATAAGTCTCGACTTATGCTTTTTCCCATGATCGAAGCAGAGATTTTCCGAGCCTTGGCCGACCCCACCCGTCGCGCTGTCTATGAGCGGCTGACCGCCAGCGAGATGAGCGTGAGCGAGTTGCGCGCCGGCATGAGCGTGTCGCAGCCGGCGGTCTCGCAGCATCTCGCCGTGCTGCGCGGCGCCGGCCTTGTGGTCGAGCGGCGCGCCGGCCGCAACGCCTATTACCGAGCCGATCCGCAGGGGCTCGATCCGCTGCTCGGCTGGATCGAACGGTACCGCGCCTTCTGGCCAGAACGCATCGAAAAGTTGAAGACGGTTCTGAAGGGAATGGATCAATGACGGTAACCGAGAACCCGACGGTCAACGAAGCGCCGCTCAGCTTCGAATGCGAGCTTGCCGATCCGCCGGAAAAGGTCTGGCGGGCGCTGACCGAGCCGGAACTGCTGGCCGCCTGGATGATGCCGAACGACATCAAGGCGGAAGCCGGCAGCCGCTTCGCCTTTGCCGGACCGGATGCGCCGATCGAATGCGAGGTGCTGAAAGCCGAGCCCGGCCGGCTGCTGCGCTATTCCTGGCGCGAGCGGCCGGCGGACAAGGATGCCGACCAGCTTCCCGCCTTTGACAGCATCGTCACCTTCACGCTGGCCCGCACGGCCTCTGGAGGCACGCATCTTCGGATCGTCCATGACGGCTTCGTGCCGGTGGCGGAGCCTGTTCTAGCCATTGCCGGCGCCGGCTGCGGGCTCTCGCTTTATGCCCGCAAGACCCCAACCGCGGCCAATGCGCCCTGCATGATGTTGCGCGCGGCCTGATAAGAGGAACCCGTCATGAGCATTGCCAATCTGGTGCCGATGGTCATCGAGCAGTCGAGCCGCGGCGAACGTTCCTTCGATATCTTTTCGCGGCTGCTGCGCGAGCGCATCGTCTTCATCAACGGCGAGATCAACGACACCGTGTCGGCGCTGGTCTGCGCCCAGCTGCTGTCGCTGGAATCCGACAATCCCGACAAGGAGATCTCCCTCTACATCAATTCGCCGGGCGGCATGGTGACCAGCGGCTTCGCCATCTACGACACGATGCAATACATCTCCTGTCCGGTGTCGACGGTCTGCATGGGCTTCGCCGCCTCGATGGGCTCGTTTCTCCTGATGGCGGGCTCCCCGGGACGCCGCATCGCGCTGCCCAACACCAGGATCGTCCTGCATCAGCCGCTCGGCGGCTTCCAGGGCCAGGCTTCCGACATCCAGCGACACGCCGAGGACATTGTGCGCACCAAGCAGCATATGACGGAGCTCTATGCCAGGCATTGCGGCCGCACCTACGAGGAAGTGGAGCGCACGCTCGACCGCGACTATTTCATGAGCGCCGCGGAAGCGAAAGACTGGGGCCTCGTCGACCACGTCTACGACACGCGCAAGAAAGCGGCCTGATATAGCGGAGTAGGCGCGCGGCAATTTGATCGCCGCGCGTCTGGCACCGCTCCAGCCGCGTCCCTATAGTCCGCGCATGATCAGGTCCGTTCAGTCCAGACATTTATGCGCCGCCCTCGCCGCTCTTGCCGGCGCCTTGATGGCCGGCACCGCGCTTGCCGATGACAGCCCGTCGCAGAAACTGCCCGGCGTAAGCGGCGACTACCGCATCGCCAAACCGGCGCCACAGCCGGAACCCGATGACGCGCAGCCGGCCGGCAGCGACGGCTCGTTCAAGATCGGCAACACCGATGTCAGGATCGGCGGCAGCATAACGATCGACATGGCAACGGGCGGCATGAAGCTGCCGAACCACTGATCGCGGTCGCGGGTTGAGCGCCCCACAAATGTAAACCCCATCCCTGCTGTGCAGACGGATGGGGCTTCATGGATCTGAAATCCAACTTTAGCCGGGAGTGGACTGCCGGCGTTCGGTTTCGGATGCAACGCGGCATTCAGCCGACGATCCGACTATGGTCTCTGATTGTAGGGAATCGGCAAGTCACGGTTTGTCGGGCTGGCGTTTCAAGTCCGCCCTGGCACTTATGCCCGCCGCGGCTCCATCTCCGTGTGGAGCCTCAAGGGACTGTCCGGTGGCGTCATGCTCCGCTCCTGGGTCCGTTGCGACAATGTCGTTCGAAGCGCTGATCGCTATCGCCTGCGGCGTCTCGCAGGCCGCCTGTTGGGCGACGAGGCCATCGAAAGACGGCCGGCTTCGTTGACGGCTTTGAGACTGCCCCCGTGTGTCGCCGGCGTCAACCGTTGAATAGCCGGTTACCGAAAAATGTGATCGCCGGGAGGTTACGTGCGGGTAAGTCGACTGGCTCCGTGGATCAAAGGGCATCGGCGACACTTGTTTTCACGAGGCTTCAAGCAACTGTTTGCACAGCGCTTGACGCAAATGTTTCCACAGCGCTTTGTCAGGAGCGTGTTCGGCCTTTGTTCTTTCTGCTTGCCCGCTCGCGCGAAAGGCGGTTAAACCCATGATTGGCTTGCTCCGTCGAGATTGTGGCGTCTCTCGACGTGGCGGCAAAACTACCTACATAGGGGATGGCCGGGACAAACCCGCCCAATCCAGCAAATTCCAGATCTGAGGCGGCGACCGGCGATGGCCGACCATAAATATCTTTCCATTCGCGGGGCGCGCGAGCACAATCTCAAGAATATCGATCTCGACCTGCCGCGCGACAGCCTGATCGTCATGACCGGCCTGTCGGGGTCCGGCAAGTCGTCGCTCGCTTTCGACACCATCTATGCCGAGGGCCAGCGCCGCTATGTCGAAAGCCTGTCGGCCTATGCCCGGCAGTTCTTGGAGATGATGCAGAAACCGGACGTCGACCAGATCGACGGCCTGTCGCCCGCCATCTCGATCGAGCAGAAGACCACCTCGCGCAACCCGCGCTCGACGGTTGGCACCGTCACCGAGATCTACGACTATATGCGCCTGCTTTTCGCGCGCGTCGGCATCCCCTATTCGCCCGCCACCGGCCTCCCGATCGAGAGCCAGACGGTCAGTCAGATGGTCGATCGCGTGCTGGCGCTGGAGGAAGGCACCCGCCTCTATCTGCTCGCGCCGATCGTGCGCGGCCGCAAGGGCGAATACCGCAAGGAACTGCTCGAGCTGCAAAAGAAGGGTTTTCAGCGCGTCAAGGTCGACGGCACCTTCTACGAGATCGCCGACGTGCCGGCGCTAGACAAGAAGTACAAGCACGACATCGACGTGGTGGTCGACCGCATCGTCGTGCGCGGCGACCTGGCGACCAGGCTTGCGGATTCGATGGAAACCGCGCTGAAGCTCGCCGACGGCCTTGCCGTGGCCGAGTTCGCCGACCGGCCGCTCGATGCCAGCCTGACCGGCGAGGACTCGGTCAACAAGTCCAAGAACGAGACGCATGAGCGCATCCTGTTCTCGGAAAAATTCGCCTGCCCGGTGTCCGGCTTCACCATTCCCGAGATCGAACCCAGGCTGTTCTCCTTCAACAACCCGTTCGGCGCCTGCCCGACCTGCGATGGCCTCGGCAGCCAGCGCGCCATCGATCCCAACCTCGTCGTGCCGGACGAGAACGTCTCACTGCGCGACGGCGCTATCAGCCCGTGGGCGAAATCGACCTCGCCCTATTACGCGCAGACGCTCGAAGCGCTGGGCAAAGCCTATGGCTTCAAGCTCGGCGACAAGTTCAAGGATTTGAGCGCGCAGGCGAAAGAAGCCGTGCTGCATGGCACCGGCGAGCGCGAGATCACCTTCCAGTATGATGACGGCCTGCGCTCCTACAAGACCACCAAGACCTTCGAGGGCGTGATCCCCAATCTCGACCGGCGCTGGAAGGAAACCGAATCGGCCTGGATGCGCGAGGAGATCGAGCGCTTCATGTCGGCCACGCCCTGCCCCGCCTGCAACGGCTACCGGCTGAAGCCGGAAGCGCTGGCGGTGAAGATCGGCGGTAAGCATATCGGCGAGGTTACGGAACTGTCGATCCGCAAGGCGGATCAATGGTTCACCGACCTGCCGGCGCAACTCAACGACAAGCAGAACGAGATCGCGGTGCGCGTGCTCAAGGAGATCCGCGAGCGGCTGCGCTTCTTGAACGATGTCGGCCTCGACTATCTGACGCTGTCGCGCAACTCCGGCACGCTGTCGGGCGGCGAGAGCCAGCGCATCAGGCTCGCATCGCAGATCGGCTCCGGCCTCACCGGAGTGCTCTATGTGCTGGACGAGCCGTCGATCGGCCTGCATCAGCGCGACAATGCGCGTCTGCTCGACACGCTGAGGCACCTGCGCGACATCGGCAACACGGTGATCGTCGTCGAGCATGACGAGGACGCCATCCTGCATGCCGACTATGTCGTCGACATCGGCCCCGCCGCCGGCATCCATGGCGGCCGCATCATCGCGCAGGGTACGCCGCAGCAGATCATGGCGACGCCGGCCTCGATCACCGGCAAGTATCTGTCGGGCGAGCTCGAAGTGGCGACGCCGGCGGTGCGCCGCGAAGCCAAGAAGAACCGGCGCATCAAGGTGGTCGGCGCGCGCGGCAACAATCTGAAGAACGTCACGGCCGAAATCCCGCTCGGCACCTTCACCGCGGTCACCGGCGTATCCGGCGGCGGCAAGTCGACCTTCCTGATCGAGACCCTGTTCAAGGCGGCCTCACGTAGGATCATGGGCTCGCGAGAGCATCCGGCCGAGCATGACCGCATCGAGGGGCTGGAGTTCCTCGACAAGGTCATCGACATCGACCAGTCGCCGATCGGCCGCACGCCGCGCTCCAACCCGGCGACCTATACCGGCGCTTTCACGCCGATCCGCGACTGGTTCGCGGGACTCCCCGAAGCCAAGGCGCGCGGCTATCAGCCGGGGCGCTTCTCCTTCAACGTCAAGGGCGGCCGCTGCGAGGCCTGCCAGGGTGACGGCGTCATCAAGATCGAGATGCACTTCCTGCCCGACGTCTACGTCACCTGCGACGTCTGCCACGGCAAGCGCTACAACCGCGAGACGCTCGACGTGCTGTTCAAGGGCAAGTCGATCGCCGACGTGCTCGACATGACGGTCGAGGAAGGCGTCGAGTTCTTCTCTGCGGTGCCGGGCGTGCGCGACAAGCTGGTGACGCTGAACCAGGTCGGCCTCGGCTACATCCATATCGGCCAGCAGGCGACGACGCTGTCGGGCGGCGAGGCGCAGCGCATCAAGCTCGCCAAGGAATTGTCGCGCAAGGCGACCGGCAAGACGCTCTACATCCTCGACGAGCCGACCACCGGCCTGCACTTCCACGACGTGGCCAAGCTGCTCGAAGTGCTGCACGAGCTGGTCGACCAGGGCAACACCGTGGTGGTCATCGAGCACAATCTCGAGGTGATCAAGACCGCCGACTGGGTGCTCGATCTCGGCCCCGAGGGCGGCGACGGCGGCGGCGAGCTGGTAGCGTCGGGCACGCCCGAAGCGATCGTGCGCGAGAAGCGCAGCTACACCGGTCGGTTCCTGAAGGAGCTTCTGGAGCGGCGCCCCGGAGGCAAACGCGAAGCGGCGGAGTGATGACGGAAAACGGTCTCGTCTCCGTCGAGAGCCGCTTTGGCGTTGGCGAAACCATCGATCGTCTCGTTGAGGCGGTCACCAGCGCCGGACTGCGCGTTTTCGCACGCATCGACCATGCCGCCGGCGCGCAGGAAGTCGGTGCTGCGCTTCGTCCAACAGAATTGCTGATCTTCGGTCATCCGAAAGGCGGCACGCCATTGATGCAGGATCGCCAGCTTGCCGGCATCGACCTGCCGATCAAGGCGCTGGCCTGGGAAGACGAACAAGGCAAGGTCTGGCTGTCCTACAACGACGCGCACTGGCTGGCGGAGCGCCATGGCCTGAGCGATGCCAGCCGCGACGCCGTCGCGGCCATAGCTGCCGGGATGCAGAAGGTTGTCGCAAGTGCTGCCGGAGCCGACCAATCATGAGACTGGCCCGCCCCGACGATCTCGACGGCATCGTCGCGCTGACCACCGAAGCCTATGCGCCCTACACGGCCATCTTCGAAGCGCCGCCGATCCCGGTCACCGAGGACTACGCGCCGCGCATCGAGCGCGGCGAGGTCTGGCTGCTGGAAGAAGGCTCAGAACTCGCCGGATTGATCGTCCTCGAGCGTCATGCGGACCACGCGATGATCTTCAGCGTCGCCGTCGCGCCAGCTTTCCAGGGCCGGAAGCTCGGCATTGCGCTGCTCGACTTCGCCGACAAGGAGGCGCGGTCGTGGGGCGTGCCGGAGGTGCGGCTCTACACCAATTCGCGCATGGAGCGGAACATCGCGCTCTATGCGGCGTACGGCTATCGTGAAACGGGTCGCCGCGCCAATCCATACAGACCAGGATGGACATTGGTCGACATGGTGAAGCCCGTCGACCGGGCAGCCTGATCGCAGGTTCAAACGGAGGAGGAAGACGATGACTGCCCAAGGAACGATCCGCTCGGGCATGGGCGGCTGGACTTTCGAGCCGTGGGATACCTCCTTCTATCCGGAGAAGCTCGCCAAGGCCAAGCAGCTGCACTACGCCAGCCGCCAGGTGCCGAGCATCGAGGTCAACGGCACCTATTATTCCAGCTTCAAGGAACCGACTTTCGTCAAATGGGCCAACGACGTGCCGGATGGCTTCGTCTTCTCGCTCAAGGGCAACCGCTTCGTCACCAACCGCCGCGTGCTCGGCGAGGCCGGCGAATCGATGATGCGCTTCCTCGGCTCCGGCGTTGCCGCGCTCGGCGACAAGCTCGGGCCGATCCTGTGGCAATTCGCGCCGACCAAGAAATTCGACGCGGACGATTTCGAAGCGTTCCTGAAGCTTCTGCCCGAGAAACAGGACGGCGTGCCTTTGCGCCACGCGCTGGAAGTGCGCCATGACAGCTTCATCGTACCGGAATTCCCGGCCCTTGCGCGCAAATACAAGGCCGCGATCGTCTATGCCGACCACGCGAAGTATCCGGCGATCGCCGATGTCACCGGCGACTTCATCTACGCCCGGTTGCAGACCGGCAGCGACGACAACCCCGACTGCTACACCCCGGAGGGTCTCGTTGAATGGGCGGGCCGGGTGAAGACCTGGGCGCAGGGCAAGCAGCCCGCCGACCTGCCGCGTGCCGATCCCAAGACCGATACGCCGGTCAAGCCGCGCGACGTGTTCGTCTACTTCATCACCGAAGGCAAGGTGCGCGCGCCCTTCGGCGCCATGGCGCTGATGAAGCGGGTGGCGAACTGATAAGGCAAATCCAGCAATCTTCGCGGCGATCGTAACGTAATCGATACTTCCTTGCTCCACTAATGGACCTACGTCAGGTTGCAGAAGCCTGGCGCCGGCAAGGACGCTCATGCTGCTCGACTACAACTCACTGCTTCTGGCCGTCGGCTTCTCCGCCGCTTGCCTCAGCCTCACACTGTTCGGAACCTGGATGGCCGCCCGTTCCGACAAGTTCCTTTTGACCTGGGCAGTCAGCGTGCTGGTCGTGGTGTGCGAAGTCTTTGCCTACGACGCCTATATCAAGGCGCCAGGAACGGCCCTTGGCGTGCTGACGCTGGCGGTGCTGCTGCTGGGCTTCTCAGTCATGCTGGGTGCCGCCCATCAGTTCAGGACCAGGCGCTCGCCCTTGCCGCTTATCGCGCTCGGCGTCGGCATTTCCTGTGCCTTGGCGCTGCCGCCCATGGCGCTGGGTTATGACGGCCTGGGCTTCATGCTGGAGAACGCCCTGGCCGCGCTGCTCCTGTTCGGCACGGCGAATGAATATTGGCGGGGCCGCGCGGAGGCGCCCGTCCATCTCATCGGCGTGTCGCTGCTCTATTCACTGACCGCGGCATCCTTCGTGCTGTGCGCGGCCGTGCTGGCGTGGGATGGCAAACTGGTTCTCGGTCACGCGCCGAGCAACTGGGCGGAGGATCTGAGCCTCGTCATCGTGATCGCCTCCATGACCGGTATCGGCGCGTTGTCGCTGGCGCTCAACCAGGGCCGGCTCGCCCGCCACCATCAGCGCGAGGCGCAAACCGATGCCTTGACCGGCTTGCTCAACCGCCGCGCTTTGTTCGACCTGCATGGCAGGACGCCCGTCAACGCCTTCACCGCTGTGGTCGTGTTCGACCTCGACGGCTTCAAGGCGATCAACGATCAGTTCGGCCATGCCGCCGGCGACGAGGTGTTGAGGATCTTTGCCGAAGTGCTTTGCACCGATCTGCGCCCGAGCGACTCCGTCGCGCGCATGGGCGGCGAGGAATTCGCCATGGTGTTGAGGCGCATTCTACCCGAGGTGGCTGGAGCAACGGCCGAACGTGTCAGGGCCGCGTTCGCCGCGCGCACGGTTGAGACCGAAACCGGCCCGCTGCGCTGCACGGTCAGCGCCGGCTTCGCCTTCGGCAGCACGGACGGCATGAGCTTCGACAAAGTGCTTAGCGCCGCCGACAAGGCGCTCTACGCCGCCAAGCGCGCCGGCCGCAATCGCGTCCTGGACTTCCGCCTCGCCGGATGACTTTTTCGGGGCCTCCTGCTCACTCTCAGTGGTGAGCAATCACGTCATTGAAGGCATCTAGGTCGACATAAAAAACCTTGGTCATTTCGCCCAGCAGATCATCCTCGTCATAGCCTTGCGACATCAGGATGTTGATCGCGGTCATGATATCGAGGCGCTCCGTGAGGCGCCGCTTCTGATAGTCCTCGACAAAACGTTCCATCGCCGTTCCCTGGCAAGAGTCTTCTTGGACGCAATGACCGACAATCACTGCGGGGAAAGCTAAGCAGACTTGCTTGCGTGGACCTTGCGGGCGGTGTCCGCGCCTTCCCCCCTCATTCGCGACTGGTACGGAAAGCGGCCGACTCACCAAGGCCAAGAAAAGACTAGCATGGAGTATTGAGCGCGCCAGAGCCGTCGAACACTTCGCCATCCTTGGGCCCAGCGCCGCGAAGCGGAGCGAAGACCCGATGAACCATGCCGTTGCTTGGAAGCGTTACTGATGGTGCAGAATTTGGAATGGCGCTGCGCAAAGAACCTGTTCTGTAACGCAGCACTCTTCGGCCAACGTCACGGAATGGATCCTTGGGTCTGCGCCGCGTCGCTTCGCTCCTTGCTTCGCCCAAGGATGACGACGACGCGAGTTATACCGTGAGGAACTTCCGCACATCCGCCCTGTCGAGGTCTTCCGCAGGACCCGTATGCACGATCTGGCCGCGATCCATGATGTTGACCTCGTCGGCTAGCTCGCGGCAGAAGTCGAGATATTGCTCAACCAGAAGCACCGCGATCCCCGCCTGGTCGCGCAGATAGCGGATGGCGCGGCCGATATCCTTGATGATCGACGGCTGGATGCCTTCGGTCGGCTCGTCGAGCACCAGGAGCTTCGGCCGCATCACCAGCGCGCGGCCGATGGCGAGCTGCTGCTGCTGGCCGCCGGAAAGGTCGCCGCCGCGGCGGCCAAGCATCTGCTTCAGCACCGGAAACAGCTCGAAGACATGCGCCGGAATGGTGCGGTCTGCGCGCCTGAGCGGCGCGAAACCGGATTCCAGGTTCTCGCGCACCGTCAGCAGCGGAAAAACCTCCCTGCCCTGCGGCACGAATGCGATGCCCGACCGGGCGCGGTCATACGCCGCGCTCCGGTCGAGCGCCTTCCCCTCGAAGGCAACGCTTCCGCTCGTCAGCCGGTGATGGCCGACGATCGATCTCATCAAACTGGTCTTGCCGACGCCATTGCGGCCGAGCACGCAAGTGATCTTACCGGCGCCCGCCTTCAGCGAAACGCCGCGCAGCGCCTGGGCGGCGCCATAGTGAAGCGTGGCATTGGAGACTTCGAGCATGGTCAGCCCCTTCTCCAGCGCTTCAGGAAGGCGAAATCGAAACGGTAGAACGGAACCCGCCAGACCATGCTCAGCGCCCCAGATAGACTTCGACGACACGCTCGTCCGCCGATACGAAGTCGAGCGTGCCTTCCGAGAGCACCGAGCCCTCATGCAGGCAGGTAACCTTGACGCCGAGCTCGCGCACGAAATGCATGTCGTGCTCGACGACCACCACCGAATGGTCGCGGGCGATGTCCCTCAGCAGGCGCGCGGTCTCCTCGGTTTCGGCATCGGTCATGCCGGCGACCGGCTCGTCGACAAGCAGCAGCTTCGGGTCCTGCGCCAGCAGCATGCCGATCTCCAGCCACTGCTTCTGGCCGTGGCTGAGATTGGCGGCGAGCTCGTCGCGCTTGTCGCCGAGGCGGATGATGCCGAGTATATCGTCGATGTGCCGCGCCTCGGCGGCAGAACGGCGATGGAACAGCGCCGGAAATATCGAACGCGGCCCCTTCAGCGCCAGCATCAGATTGTCCTCGACGCTGTGGCTCTCGAAGACGGTCGGCTTTTGGAATTTGCGGCCGATACCCATCATGGCGATCTCGGCCTCGTCATGGCGGGTGAGATCGACCTGGCCGTCGAAGAAGACTTCGCCCTCGTCCGGTCGCGTCTTGCCGGTGACGATGTCCATCATCGTCGTCTTGCCGGCGCCGTTGGGCCCGATGATCGCCCGCATCTCACCCCTGTCGAGCACCAGCGACAGGTTGTTGATGGCGCGAAAGCCATCGAAGGAAACCGAGACGCCGTCGAGATAAAGGATGGTGTTTGACTTGTTCATGTTCGCTCACTCCGCCGGCTGCGGCTCGGACCCGGTGGTCGACCAGGCGCCTGGCGTCTGTGCCGCAGAGCGAACGATCTTCGGCTGCGGCATCTCTGGATCGGCGCCGGCTTCCGAGGCAAGCGAGGCCGCGCGCAGCGCCTTGGCCCTGCCGCGCCAGCCGTCCCACATGCCCATGATGCCCTTGGGCAGCAGCAGCGTGACGGCGACGAACAGCCCGCCCAGCGCGAACAGCCAGAATTCCGGCAGCACGCCGGTGAACCAGGATTTTCCGGCATTGACCAGCAGCGCGCCGATGATCGGGCCGACGATGGTGCCGCGCCCGCCGACGGCGGTCCAGATCACCACCTCGATCGAGTTCGCCGGATCGAATTCGCCGGGATTGATGATGCCGACCTGCGGCACGTAGAGCGCGCCGGCGATGCCGGCCATGATTGCCGAGACGGTGAAGGCGAAGAGCTTGACGTTCTCCGCCCGCCAGCCGAGGAAGCGGGTGCGGCTCTCGGCGTCGCGCACGGCCATCAGCAGCTTGCCGTATTTGGAGCGCACGATGGCCGCGGTCACGAAGACGGCAAGCGCGAGCGTGACGGCGCTCGCCGCAAACAGTGCCGAGCGCGTCGCGTCCGCCTGCACGCTGAAGCCGAGAATGTCCTTGAAATCGGTCAGGCCGTTGTTGCCGCCGAACCCCATGTCGTTGCGGAAGAAGGCGAGCAGCAGCGCATAGGTCATCGCCTGGGTGATGATCGACAGATACACGCCAGTGACGCGGCTGCGGAAGGCGAACCAGCCGAAGACGAAGGCAAGCAGGCCGGGGACCGCCAACACCATCAGCGCCGCGAACCAGAAATGGTCGAAGCCGTACCAGAACCAGGGCAGCTCCTTGTAGTTCAGGAACACCATGAAGTCGGGCAGGATCGGATTGCCGTAGACGCCGCGCGAACCGATCTGGCGCATCAGATACATGCCCATCGCATAGCCGCCGAGCGCGAAGAAGGCGCCGTGGCCGAGCGAAAGGATGCCGCAATAGCCCCAGACGAGGTCGAGCGCCAGGGCCAGCAGCGCGTAGCAGAGATATTTGCCGACCAGCGCCACGATGTAAGGCGGGATGTAGAAAGCGCTTTGCGGCGACACCGCGAGGTTGAGCAGCGGCACGATGATGGCTGCCGCGAGCAGCGCGAAGATCGTAATGGCAATGCGATGGTCGGCGGAAAAGAAGCGCTGCGCGATCATGCTTCCACCGCCCTGCCCTTCAGCGCGAACAGGCCGCGCGGGCGCTTCTGGATGAACAGGATGATCAGCACCAGGACGACGATCTTGCCGAGCACCGCGCCGGCATAGGGCTCGAGGAACTTGTTGACGATGCCGAGCGAGAAGGCGCCGACCAGCGTGCCCCACAGATTGCCGACGCCGCCGAACACCACGACCATGAAGCTGTCGATGATGTAGCCGCGGCCGAGATTGGGCGACACGTTGTCGATCTGGCTGAGCGCCACGCCGGCGATGCCCGCAATGCCGGAGCCCAGCGCGAAGGTCAGCGCGTCGACCCAAGGCGTCTTGATGCCCATGGAGGCCGCCATGCGCCGGTTGGCGGTCACGGCGCGCATCTGCAGGCCCCAGGGCGTGCGCTTCATGACGTAGAGCAGGACGCCGAACACCGCTAGCGCGAACACCAGGATCCACAGCCGGTTCCAGGTGATCGCGAGCTGGCCGATATCGAACGAACCCGACATCCAGGACGGATTGCCCACCTCCTGGTTGGTCGGCCCGAAAATGGTCCGCACCGCCTGCTGCAGGATCAGCGACACGCCCCAGGTGGCCAGCAGCGTCTCCAGCGGACGGCCATAGAGGAAGCGGATGATGCCGCGCTCGATCGCGAGCCCGACAAGCGCCGCGACCAGGAAGGCGAGCGGCAGCGCGATCACCAGCGACCAGTCGAACAGGCCGGGAAACGAGGTGCGGATCACCTGCTGGACGACGAAGGTGGTGTAGGCGCCGAGCATCACCATCTCGCCATGCGCCATGTTGATGACGCCCATGACGCCGAAAGTGATGGCGAGGCCGATCGCGGCCAGCAGAAGCACCGATCCAAGCGAGATGCCGTACCAGATGTTCTGTCCGGCATCCCACAGCGCCAGCGTCGAATTGATCCCGGCGATTGCGGCCGTCGCGGCTTCCTTGACCGCTCCGGAGGCGTTGGCCTCGACGGAGGTGAGGAGCGAGAGCGCGTCGCGGTCGCCGCGGGCGCCGATCAAGGCAATTGCGGCGAGCTTGTCCGTGTCGGGCTTGTCCGAAACCAGTATGGAAGCGCCACGCGCCTGCTCCAGCAAAGCCTTGACGCTCGCCACGGTTTCACTGGCGATCGCTGCGTCGAGCGGCTCGATGTTGGCAGCATCAGGTGTCTTGAACATAGTGTCGGCGGCGGCGATGCGGACAGTCGGATCCTTGGAACCAAGCGTCAGCGTGCCCAATGCATCGCGGATGGTGCGGCGCAACGTGTTGTTGACGCCGATCTGGGTTAAGTCATCTGCGGAAGCCTCGCCCGCTGCCTCGCCGCTCAGCGGGTCGAAAAGCTGGATGCTGTCGCTGCCTTCCTTGCCGACAAACACCATCGAGTCGGCGGCGCGAACGTAAAGATTGCCTTCCGCCAATGCAGCAAGCGGCCGTTCGACAGCCGGATCGCCTGTGGCTGTCAACTCGCGAACGATAGCTCCAGTCTCGGAAAAGTCCGCAGCTGTCGCGAATTTGGCGATGATGGCACGCAGATCGGCTTCCGCAGCGCCCGAGGACGACAGTGTCGTCAGCAGGAACAAAAGCGTGAGGCCAATCGCACGGAAGATCTTCATCGGTATTTGGCGACCGTTGAGGGTTTAATGGGCGTCCGGGCGGTGGAGGAAACCGTCCGGACGCGCGCGGTCTTGGGCATGGACCTGATGGTCCAGCCCGGGAGGATCAGTTGGTGCCCTTGCCGCCGCACTTGCCGGTTTTGACATTGAAGTTGCCGCAGCTGAGCGGCGCGCGCCAATCGGAAATCAGGTCCTTGGAATCAGGCAGGTAGTCGGACCATTCGTCGCCCATCACCAGGCCGGGCGTCTTAGAGACCGTCTGGAACTGGCCATTGGCCTGGATTTCACCGATCAGCACCGGCTTCGTGATGTGGTGGTTCGGCATCATCGTCGAATAGCCGCCGGTCAGGTTCGGCACCGAAACGCCGACCATGGCGTCGATGACCTTGTCCGGATCGGTGGTGCCGGCCTTCTGGACCGCCTTCACCCACATGTTGAAGCCGATATAGTGAGCTTCCATCGGGTCGTTGGTGGTGCGCTTGTTGTTCTTGATGAACTTGTGCCAGTCGGCGATGAACTTCTTGTTGTCGGGCGTGTTGACGCTCTCGAAATAGTTCCAGGCGGCGAGATGGCCGACCAGCGGCTTGGTGTCGAGACCGGCGAGCTCTTCCTCGCCGACCGAGAAGGCCATGACTGGGATGTCCTCGGCCTTGATGCCCTGGTTGCCGAGTTCCTTGTAGAACGGCACGTTGGCATCGCCGTTGACGGTCGAGACCACCGCGGTCTTCTTGCCGGCCGAGCCGAACTTCTTGATCGCCGAGACCTCGGTCTGCCAGTCGGAGAAGCCGAACGGCGTGTAGTTGACCATGATGTCCTCGGCCGGCACGCCCTTCGACTTGAGATAGGCTTCGAGGATCTTGTTGGTGGTGCGCGGATAGACATAGTCGGTGCCTTCGAGCACCCAGCGCTTCACCGAGCCGCCATCGGCGCTCATCAGGTAATCGACGGCCGGAATGGCCTGCTGGTTCGGCGCAGCGCCGGTGTAGAAGACGTTGCGCTCGCTCTCCTCGCCCTCATATTGGACGGGATAGAACAGGATGTTGTCGAGCTCCGAGAATACCGGCAGCACCGACTTGCGCGACACCGAGGTCCAGCAGCCGAACACGGCCGCGACCTTGTCCTTCGAGATCAGCTCGCGCGCCTTCTCCGCGAACAGCGGCCAGTTGGACGCCGGGTCGACGACGACGGCTTCAAGTTTCTTGCCGAGCAGGCCGCCCTTGGCGTTCTGCTCGTCGATCAGCATCAGCATGACGTCTTTCAGCGTCGTCTCCGAAATCGCCATGGTCCCCGACAGCGAATGGAGAATACCGACCTTGATCGTGTCTTCCGCCGCCTTGGCGGAAGCCGACGCCAGCAGGCCAGCCGCGACGACGCCCGCCGACACGATCTTTGTTATTTTCGCGAAGTTACCCCTCATATGACACGCTCCCAAGCTTGTGTTTGCACCGCACCCTACTCAGTGCAAGCGACGTGCCAGACGGGAATGCGCCCAACGGAATTGCTGGATAACGATGCGATTACAGCCGGTTACCGATTAGCCGGGAAATTTTTCGATCTGCTGTCCCGAGACCAAGTGAGAAAAGTTTACGCAGCACTGCCTAGATTCTGCCCAAATTGTAAAACTGCCTTAAAATTCAGCATACAGGCAAAGACTGGCTGATCGGCCCTGTTGCAGGGCCATGGCGAAATGGGGCAAGGTCGCCGCGCAAACGAGCGACGTCATGACCCTGCGAACGATCTTGAGCTTCCTGCTTCTGCTGTCCGCCGCCGGCAGCGCGCGAGCCGATTTCACCGACGGCAAGCTGCCGGACGGCGCCTACCACTGCGAGGTCTACCTGCTCGGCCTGTTCCTCGATCTCGGCGTGATCACCATCAAGGGCAACCTCTATAGCGGCCCAGTGACCTTCGGCGCCGCGCCGCAAGCCTACGACTACCAGATGAACCCCAATGGCGAGATCACCTGGCTCGGCCCGCTAGGCGGCTACACCAGCGGCGGCAACTCGATCTCGATGACCCAGGCGACGCTCGACGACCCGAGCGGCCCCTCCTTCGACATCATCATGAAGCAGCAGGACGGCGCCTTCACCGCCTCGACCTGCACCAGAAGATAGCCGCCGGCTTCACACAAAAAAGGCGCGGAACCGATTAGGATTCCGCGCCAGCAGGCAGTCGGGAGGATGAACGCAATTCCAGGAAAAGTGCTTAGCGGTTTTCCGTCCGGAATTGCGTCAATCAAAGAATAGCTGGAGCGGGTCGGCGGTAACGCCGAACCGCTTCAGATAGTCTTGGCCAACATCTGCGCCGCGATGTAGTCGGCCTGGCGGATCGCCAGTGTCACGATGGTCAGCGTCGGGTTCTCCGCCGCGCCGCTGGTGAACTGGCTGCCGTCGGAGACGAACAGGTTCTTGATGTCGTGCGACTGGCCGTGCTTGTTGACGACACCGTCCTCTGGCGTCTCACTCATTCGGTTGGTGCCGAGATTGTGAGTGGAAGGATAAGGTGGCGTCGGGAAGGTCCTGGTGGCGCCGACAGCGGCATAAAGCGCCTGGCCTTGCTTGTAGGCATGGTCGCGCATCGCCGTGTCGTTGGGGTGATCGTCGAAATGGACGTCGGCGATCGGCATGCCGTGCTCGTCCTTTTCGTCCTTGTGCAGCGTGATGCGGTTCTCCTCGCGCGGCATGTCCTCCCCGACGATCCACAGGCCCGCCATATGGTCGTAATGGTCGAGCGCCGTAGTGAAGGAGCGGCCCCAGCCACCGGGATTGAGGAAGGCCGCCATGAACGGCAGGCCAAGCGACAATGTCTCCATCTCGTAGCCGCCGACGAAGCCGCGCGACGGATCGTGGCGCGCCTCGTCGCGGATGATGCCGGCCATGGTGGTGCCGCGATACATGTGCACCGGCTTGTCGAAGATCGCGTAGACCGAGCCGGTGGTGTGGCGCATGTAGTTCTTGCCCACCTGTCCCGACGAGTTGGCGAGCCCGTGCGGGAACTTGCTCGATTCCGAATTGAGCAGCAGGCGCGGGCTCTCGATCGAATTGCCGGCGACGGCGACGATGCGGGCCTTCTGTTCCTGCAGCTTGCCGTCCTTGTCGGCATAGACGACGCCGGTCACCTTGCCCGAAGCGTCATGGTTGATCTTGATCACCATCGAGTTCGGCCGGACCTCCAGATGTCCGGTGGCTTCGCCCTTCGGGATTTCGGTGTAGAGCGTCGACCATTTGGCGCCCCATTTGCAGCCCTGGAAGCAGAAGCCGGTCTGCTGGCAGGAGTTTCGGTCGTCGCGCTGCACCGAATTGATCGCCATGTTGCCGGTATGGCATTCCTTGTAGCCGAGCTTGTCGGCGCCGGCCTTGAGCACCTTGAAATTGTTGTTGCCCGGCAGCCGCGGCCAATTGTTGGTGCCGGTGACGCCCATCTTGGCTTCAGCCTTGGCGTAATAGGGCTCCATCTCGGTCATCGTCACCGGCCAGTCCAGGAGGTTCGCGCCCTTGACCTTTCCGTAGGTCGTGGCAGCCTTGAATTCATGCTCCTGGAAGCGTAGCGAGGCGCCCGCCCAGTGCGTGGTCGAACCACCGACCGATTTCACGATCCAGGCCGGCAGGTTCGGGAAATCCTTGGCCACGCGCCAGTCGCCCGAAGTGGTGCGCTTGTCCTTCCAGGCGAGTTGGGCAAAGGAATCCCACTCGTCGTTGATGAAATCCTCATATTCGTGGCGTGCGCCCGCCTCGAGGATGACGACGTCGATGCCTTTCTGCGCCAGCTCGTTGCCGAGCGTGCCGCCGCCGGCGCCGGAGCCGATGATGACGACCACGCCATCGTTCTTGAGATCAAATGATGCTGCCATGGTTTCCTCCCATGAAATCCGTCGAAATGCGGTTCAGGACAGAGTGGCCTACAGCCACTCGATGTCGTTGAAGCCGCGCGCGATGTAGCCGCCCTTGGAATAGGACTCGCCTTCGTAGCCAAAGATCGGCCACAGATCCTTCTGGTTGTAGAGGCTGACGACGAGGCCGCCGCGCACCGCCTGGAAGAACAGCGTCTTCTCGATGCCGGCGAGCAGCGCGACCCGCTGCTCTTCCCAGCCGATCCCGCGATAACCGCCCTTGCCGGCCTTCTTGTCGAGCTCGGCGATGCCCTTCTCGATCAGTTCCTTATGGGCCGGGTCCTTGGCTGCCGTCTCGTCATGGCCCTTGACGGCAATGGCGTAGTATTTGTCCGGCACCTGGTCGTGCGGATAGATGTCGCGCGCCATCTGGATCAGTGTCGCCATCGTCTCGGGCTTCAACGCCGAGGTTTCAAGACCCCAAGCGTGTTCGGGGCTGATGACGGCGCTGCCGGAGATGATGAGCAGCGCGCCGGCGCCGCCGCGCTTGAGAAGCTCTCGCCGCGAAAGCCCGGCTTTCTTCTCATAAACTGTAACCATGATTTCCTCCCTGCTTGCTGTTCGCGCCCCTGAGGGCGCCGTTGCTGGCGCCGCGCCTCTCCGCGGCGGAATGTCCCCTATTGGAAGCGCCCTCCTCGCTGCAGGACCTCGATCTTGTAGCCGTCGGGATCCTCGATGAAGAAGAAGCGGGCAATCCGCACCCCGTCGTGATTGAACTCGACGATCTTCCTCGGATTGAACCCGAGCGCGCCGATCCGGTCATGCTCGCTGTCGAGATCGGCGACCGAGACGGCGAGATGGCCGTAGCCGTCGCCCAGCGCATAGGGCTCGGTGCGCCCCTTGTTCACGGTCAGCTCCACCTCGAAGGGCGAGTCCGCATTGCTGAGATAAATCAGTGTGAAAGTCTCGAAATCGAGCCGCTGCGCCACCTCGAGGCCGAAGGCCTTGTTGTAGAAATCGACGGACCGTGCCTCGTCGAGAACCCTGATCATGGAATGGATCGCCTTCGCCAAATCGGACTCCGCAGCTCTCTTGATTTCGAAGCCGATTATGCGTGCTGGCGAAAAAAGGTGGTGGCAGCCGATTACCACGCATGCGGCTTGGAAATGGGTAGTCTCCCGGCGCGGGCGAGGATGGGCGCGCCTAAGGACGAAAGTCTGATTGCCGTTGCCGGCCATTGGATCGAAGATGACAAACGCAGGCAGTGTTCAAAAAGGCGCCGGCTCGCTCAATTGGCGCCCAAGACAAACAAAAACGGGAGGTACTGATGTGCAGAGTCTTCGCCGGGCAAGACCCGGAAGGCTACCGGCAGATCAACCGGTCGATTCGCATCGACGGTCATTCGACCAGCATCCAGCTCGAGGCGACGTTCTGGGATCTGCTTGACGAGATCGCCGACAGCCAGGGACTGACGACACCGAAATTCATCTCGAAGCTCTATGACGAGGCGATCGAGATCAACGGCCAGATCCCGAACTTCGCCTCCATGCTGCGCACGACCTGCGCGCTCTATCTGCGCGGCCACCGGCCCAATGCCGAGGAGCAGGCTGCGTTGAAGCGGCAAGCCGCCTAAGCCGCTGCCGCGACTTCAAGCGCCAGCCGGGTCATGTCGGTGAAGAGGGCCTGTCGCTCCGCATAGTCCGTCAACTCGCCGGTGGCGATGTGATCGACCACGGTGAGCAGCGACAAGGCGCGTGCGCCGAACTGCGCGGCAATCCGATAGAGCGCGCTGGTCTCCATATCGACCGCCAGCGCGCCAAGCGCCATCGGCACGTCGAACCGCGCGCGGCCGTCGGGATGGTGGAACACGTCGCTGCAGATGGTCAGCCCGGCGCTGCAGGCGATGCCGAGATCGGCCGCGCGTCGCAGCGCCAGCGCATGCAGCGCCGGATCCGGTCCCGCCGGCTGGTAAAGTCCAAACACCTGTCCGCTAACTGCACTCTCCGCCCGCACCTCGCTGGAGATGACGAGCCCACGCAAGGGCACATCGTCTGACAAGCCGCCACTGGTGCCGGTGCGTATCAGCGTCCTCACGCCATGATAGTCGAGCAATTCATGGGCGTAGATCAGGAAGGATGAAACGCCGATGCCGGTCGCCTGGATGCTGACAGGCTTGCCGCGGAAGCGACCGGTGAAGCCCAGAGCGCCCCTTCGCCGGTTGACGCAGCGTGGTGCCTCGAGAAAGGTCTCCGCCATCCATTGGGCGCGCTCGGGATCCCCCGGCAACAACACCGTCTCGGCATAATCGCCCCTGCCCGCCTCGATATGCGGCGTCACGCGCTACCACCCCCATGATAGACCCATCCGGCCGCCATCATGGCAGGGCTGTCGTAATGCGCAAGCGATAGCTGATTTAGAAGCAGTTCCAGCGAGCTTTAAGGCGGTCAGGTACGACCGCCTTCGCCTTAGGTCGTCCGTCCCAAATTGCGACGAACAGCCCTACGATTCCAGCACGTCCTTGACGATCGTCGCCAATTGCTTGAGCGAGAACGGTTTCGGCAGGAAGCCGAAATGCGCCTCGGCCGGCAGATTCTTGGCAAAGGCATCCTCGGCATAACCCGAAACGAACACGAATTTGATGTCCGGCTGGCGCTTGCGCAGCTCGCCCAGCAATGTCGGCCCGTCCATCTCCGGCATCACCACGTCGGACACGACGATATCGACCTTGCCGCCAAGCGCCTCGAACACTTCCAGCGCCTCGACGCCGGAGGACGCCTCATGCACGGTGTAGCCGCGCGAGGTCAGCGCCCGCACACCGCCCATGCGCACCGCGTCCTCGTCCTCGACCAGGAGCACGGTGGCCGAGCCGGAAAGGTCTTTGGCCGTGTCAGCCGGCTTGGCCGAAATCGTAGCCGCGGCAACCGGCGCTTCGCCGGGCTCGGCCTGCTTCTTCACCTCGGCGATGTGGCGCGGCAGGAAGATGCGGAACACCGTGCCCTTGCCGACCTCGGAATCGCAGAAGATGAAGCCGCCGGTCTGCTTGATGATGCCGTAGACCATCGACAGGCCGAGGCCCGTGCCCTTGCCCACTTCCTTGGTTGTGAAGAACGGCTCGAAGATCTTCTTGAGAACGTCGGGCGCAATGCCGCTGCCGGTGTCCTCGACATCGACGAGCACATAATCGGCCGGCGTCAATTCGCGATAGGCGAAGGATTTGCACTCTTCCGCCGTGACGTTGCGGGTGCGCACCGTGAGGTCGCCGCCGCTCGGCATGGCGTCGCGCGCGTTGACGGCGAGGTTGACCACCACCTGCTCGAATTGGCCGATATCGACCTTGACCGGCCACAGGTCGCGCCCGTGGTCGATCTTCAGCTTGATGTCGTTGCCGACCAGCCGGGCGAGCAGCATCCTGAGATCGGCCAGGACGTCGGTCAGGTTGAGCACTTCCGGCCGCAGCGTCTGCTTGCGTGAGAAGGCCAGCAATTGCCGCACGAGCGAAGCCGCCCGGTTGGCATTTTGCTTGATGTTCATGATGTCGGGAAAGGACGGATCCGACGGCCGGTGGTTGGTCAACAGAAGGTCGGACGCCATGATGATGGCGGTGAGCACGTTGTTGAAGTCATGCGCGATACCGCCGGCAAGCTGACCGACCGCCTGCATCTTCTGGCTCTGCGCCATCTGGCCCTCGAGCGCCTTCTGCTCGGTGGTCTCGACCGCATAGACGATGGCCGATTCCTCGGCACCCTCCCCGCCCGCGCTGTCGGCGACGGCGTTGACGTAGAAGCGGATATGGCGCTCTTCATTGCCGGGCAGCACGGAGTCGATCGGCTCGATATTGGCCTGCCGCTGCCTGGCCTTCTCGAAGGCGGCGGCGAAGGCCGGACGGTCGCGTTCGTGGATGATGGTCTCGAACCGCACCCGCCGGTCGACGGCGTCGCGGTCGACCACGGATGAAAACAGCTGCAGGAACGGCGCGTTGGTGCGCAGGATGCGCCCGCTCGCATCGACGCCGGCGATGGCCATCGGCGTCGAGTTGAAGAAGCGCGTGAAGCGGACCTCGGAGGCCCGCAGTTCCGCCGAGGCGTCCTCGCCCTGGGTACGGTTGAGCACGATGGTGCGGGTCGGGCCGTTCACGCCCTCGCGGCTTGCCGAAACCCGGTGCATGAAACGCACCGGCAACGCCTGGCCGCTCATGGTGGTGAGGTCGAGGTCGATGACGGCGTTGCGCGTCGTGCCGGGATCGGCCTTGACCGAGCGGATCAGCGCCATGCCGTCGCCGGCGATGATTTCCGGCAGCGTGATGGCGCCCGGCGTGAAGGAGGCAAGGTCGATGCCCAGCCACTCGGCGAGCGTGGCGTTGATATAGGTGACGCGGCCTTCCTGGTCGGCCGAGAAGAACCCGGCCGGCGCATGGTCGAGATGGTCGATGGCCTTTTGCAGGTCGAGGAAGAAACGCTCCTGCTCCGCCCGTTCCTGCGAGATGTCGGCAAGCTGCCAGGCCAGCATCGGCAGCCTTTGCCCGGGCATGCTGAAGGCGCGGGCGCGGGCCCGGTACCAGCGCGCGCCGGGCTCGGCGCCGGGCTTGATCGACTGGGCCAGCCGGAACTCGCCGTCGCCCGCCTGGCCGTCGCGCAGCCCCGACGCCAGCCTGTAGATCGTCATCGAGGCCTCGGGAACATCCGACAACAGCCCTTCGACGGTCTTGAGATCGGCCGCCGAGGCGGCGCCCGTCATGTCGGCATAGGCGCGATTGGCATAGACGACGCGGCCCTTGGTGTCGGTCACCAGCAGGCCCTGCGACATCGAATCGACAAAGGCTTTCGACAGTTCGTCGCCGGTCGACCGCGGCGCGATCTGCACGAAGCCGATCGCGGTCGCGAACAGGAAGCCGACGCCGATCATGGCGAGCACGCCGAGCATGCCGAGCAGGAAAGGATCGCCGAGCCGCTCGCGGAAAAGTCCGAAGACGATCGCGGCGCCGGTCAAGACGACGATGAAGACGATGAGCCTGGTGACGGCGCCCGGACGCGTGTTCTGGTCGACGATCGGTACCGGATAGAAATCGCCGCGCGCTTCCTTGGCCATGTTCCCCCTGCTCGTGATTCCGGTGTCCGACGGGCGCGGACGGCCGGTTGAATCACATTCTCCTGTAACGGAAAAGGCCCCGGCGGCAAATGTCCGATAAAATCAATGATTCATGTTTCAAACTGTTCACGATGGGTGATGTGAACTTGCGGCGGG
>CCNC01000096.1:0-44545 GCA_000824845.1 Mesorhizobium sp. ORS 3359
GCAACATGTAACCTCGCGCTTGTCGCGCCGACTGGCCGGCCGGATGCAACCGACCCGCGACATCCTCGTTTAGGCCCATCCCCAATCTTGTGGTGCACCATGAAATCCTTGCCTATCAACAGCCCTCTTCTCATCCTCGCCGCCGCAGTGGTCGCTCTGGCGCCCTTTGCCGGCCTAGCCTGGCGCACCCGCGAATGGCTCGGATGGTGAGGACCCGATGAGCCGTTTCCTCCCCCTCACCATCCGCTTCGTCAGCGGCGGCACGATGGTGGTCACCACGGTGGCCGAGGCCAAGAAGGCGCTCGCCGGCACATGGAAGAACAAGGAAGCGCCGGACTATCTCAAGGCGGCGCGGCTGGTGGACGATGCGATCGCGGGCACCTGCCGGCCGGCCGTCGCCTTTGCCGCCTTCAAGAAGGCCGCCGCGCAGCAGGGGCTGCTGAAGGAGGCCGCGCCGAGCGCCGCGCTCACCATGCTGGACGAGTTGTGGTCGCGCTCCAAGGTTCCGCCAAGCTAGAAGGCCGCTCCATCCTGGCCACTCTATCTCGGCTCTCGCGACATGCTGAGATAGGTCGGATCGAATTCGGCGATCGTGACCAGCCGCTCCCAGTCGAGGATCGTGATCATATGGTTGGTCCAGCTGACGACGTTCATGCGTCGCAGGGTTCCGATCACCCTGTTCATATGGACGACGGACAAGCCCAGCACGTCGGCGAGCTGGGCCTGCGACAGCGGCAGGTGGAAGCTCATGTCACGCGTCTTCTTCACCACCTGAAGCCTGACGAACAGCTCGCATATGAGATGCGCGAGATGGGACAGCTTGGAGCGGCGGCCCATGGCCACGATCCATTCGCGATGGATGGCGCCGTCGACCAGTGTATCCAGCCAGAGCAATCGGGTGAGATGCGGCGCCTGCTCGGTGATCGTCTTGAGCTTGCTGTGCTCGGCCGCCGCCACATGACACGGCGACAGCGCGATGATGCCGTGATCCATCGTCTTCAACAGGAACGCATGCAGGTCCACGAAATCGCCCGCGACCTGGAGGGAGGTGAACTGGCGACCCCCGTCCTCCAGAACCTTGTAGCGGGCAGCGAGCCCGTCGATGATCAGGGTGCTGTAAGTCGGCCTGCTTCCTTCGACAACGATATCCTCTCCCACGCCGAAATATTTCTCGATCGACAAGGTCGATGTGAGCAACGCTTTCTCTTCCTCCGAGAGGGCGTCGTGCTGGCCGAGATTGAGATAGAGTGATTCCAGCATCCGGCTGCCTCCATTCGCCTGCTAACGCTGCAGGCCGAAGCTGGTTGCGAGGATGCCGCGCCGTAAGGCCGGCCCAAGGCCGATTCTCCCTCTGGATCAGATGTTTGGAACCATGATCGCGTCCGCGAATTGACCGTCGGAATTGGGACCGACGCGCCGATGCAACGCTTCTATTTCGACCTTTACAACACCGAGCACAGCCAGGAAGATACCGAGGGACAGCTCTTCGCCAACCGTGAGCGCGCCGGCATGGAGGCACTGCGCATCCTGCATGACGTCGCCCGCGACGAGATGCCGGGCGGCAGGCATCTGACCATCACGGTCAAAGTGCTCGACGAAAAGCGTGACCAGATCTTCGAAGCGTCGCTGACGCTGGATTCGGCCTGGACTTGAGGCGGCCGGCGCCGGTTGAGATACCGGAGGCAAGCATGTTCGACGATTTCGACAGCCGTGAGATCGACACCGGTGAGGCCAAGATCTTCGCCCGCCGCGCCGGCGCCGGCCCCGGCCTGCTTCTGCTGCACGGCTTTCCGCAGACGCATGCGATGTGGCGCGAGGTAGCGCCAATCCTGGCGCGGGATTTCACGGTCGTCTGCGCCGATTTGCGCGGCTATGGGCAAAGCTCCTGCCCGCCATCGGCCGCCGACCATGCGCCCTACGCCAAGCGCGCCATGGCCGCCGACATGGTGGCGCTGATGGAGAAATTGGGTTTCCGGCGCTTCATGGTCGCCGGTCACGATCGCGGCGCGCGTGTCGCCTACCGGCTGGCGCTCGATCATCCGGATCGCGTCGAGAAGCTCGCCGTGCTCGACATCATTCCCACCGCCGATGCCTGGGACCGCGCCGACGCAAGACTGGCCCTCGGCTACTGGCCGTGGTCGTTGCTGGCGCAACCCGAGCCGCTGCCGGAGACGATGCTCGCGGCCGCCGCCGATGCCATCGTCGACAATGCGCTTTCCGGCTGGGGATCGTCGCCCGACGCGTTTCCGCCCGGGGTGCGGCAAATCTATGTCGACGCGCTGCGCGACCCGGCGCACATCCATGCCATTTGCGAAGAATATCGCGCGGCGGCGTCCCTCGACCGCGAGCATGACCATGCCGACAGGAAGATCGGCCGGCACATCGCCTGCCCGCTGCTGGCGCTATGGAGCGAACATGGAGCGCTGGCCGAGTGGTATGTTGAGCAAGGCGGCCCGGAGGCGCTGTGGCGGAACTGGGCCGACGACGTCAGCGGCGGCGCCTTGCCCGGCGGTCATTTCTTTCCGGAGGAGTCGCCGATCGAAACGGCAGCCACGCTCGACGCATTCTTCTCCGGAAGATAGCCCTGCGGCCGTTGGCGCGTGCCAGCCAGTCGCCTGACCGGCCGGCTCACGCAAGCGTCAGGTAAAGCAACGGCACTGCAGCAAGGCCGATCGCCATTGCGATAAGCGCGGCATGGCCCAGACGCTCCGCGCGCCTGGCGATGTCGGCTATCTCAGCCTCATCATTGATGTCGTCGAGGAATGAAAGATCGAAAGGCGCGGCAGGTTGGTTGTCGTTGGCAGGCAGGGTTTCGACAGTCTGCCGGTTGGGCTTTGCAGAGATATAGGTCAAAACGTCGTCTCGCTCCGAGCCGGCTGCGCGGCTTCTTGTTCGTGAATATCGCTGCCCGCCGACTTGCGCGGGTGGCGATCGGCGGGCACCAGTACGGTCGACGATGAAGGGGTTTTCTCGTCGGCCGCTCACCAATTCGCAGAAAGCGCATTGGTTGCACAAGCCAGCCCAATGCGCTCGCCGGGTCGGACTTCAGTCGGGCGGAGTCACGAAATATTTCGGGCGGAACATCGGTTGCCGGCGCTTGTTCCCCCTACTCAAGGATGTCGAACGCGTCCTTGATTTCAACCCTGAAGAACAATCCGAACCAACGGAGAATTGGATATGCCCAATCAAGGCGGAACCCACGAACAGCACGTCAAGGCCGGCCAGCAGAGCCACAAGAACCGCGACGATCAGCGCCGCGGCGGCGGACAGCAGCAGGCCGAGGACCGCAATATGGGTCAGCGGAGCGCGGGCCAGCATAGGGGCGGCAGCGGCAACTTCGCCGAAGACCGTCAGCGCGCCTCGGAAGCAGGTCGCAAGGGCGGCCAGCGCTGAGTTGAAACAAAAATGGCGTCCGCGTTCGCGGGCGCCATTTCATTGCCCGGTGAGACCGATCCCGGATGGAACATCTTCGCCGTCCTCCAGTTGACCTTAGGAGCGGCCGCCGTAGCAGGCTGCCGTCGCCGCAGGATGTTCAACGGAGGCACCAATGTCCTTGCATACACTCCATCCCGAACGCGTCGATGAGACCCGCATGCAGGCCTATTCGACCTTCGGTCCCCTGCTGATCCATGCCTTGGCGCAAAAACTGGCGCGCTGCCAGGGCGTGCGTGAATTGGACAAGATCGAACAGTCGCTGGTGCGCCTGGTCGAGGAGACAGACGTGGCCGTTCCTGATGCCGAGGCCATGAAGGAGTTCGCGGTCGAGTTGGTCGTGTCGACGCTGCGCAACGCGCGTGAGCATCCGGACGCCAAGCAGGACCTCGAAGTGATCGACGAGCGGCGCACGGAAGGTCGCTCGGAGGACCCGGACACGCTGGAAGAGCAGTTGCAGTCGGGCCTTGAGGACAGTTTTCCGGCCAGCGATCCGCCGGCCGTGGTTTCCACCGCGATCACCGGCGGCTCCAAGGACATCGTCGGGACCGACGAGGTGCTGCGCCGCAAGAAGGAAGCACGCCGCAAGCAGTCGGAGACGGCGGACTGATACGGCGCCCAAGCGAAGGAGACGCGCAATGACGCAGGCAAACGACAACATACCGCACCGGCCGGGCGCCGCGAACGCGCCACATGGCGGCACGCTGCCGGTCAAGGGCGGCGACGATCCCGAGGTGCGGTTCCTGGCCGAGAACACCGACCTTTCGCCGAAGCAGGCGCGCGAGTTGATCCGCGAGCACGGACACGACCGCGACAAGCTGCTTGAGATTGCACGAACCATGAAGGCGGAAGGCTGAACGCCCTCCGGAAAGCGAGGCAAGGATGAGCAATTCACCGAAGAACGGACCGGCTGGAACGTCCGATCAATGGCCGCGCTGGGAGGGCCCGAAGGCCAACAAGCCGCGCGGCTACCTGCCGCCGGAGGACGATCCCGACGAGAACCGCGACGCCGCCGGCGAGAACAACAAGGACCCGGAACGCTCCGACCTTGGCGACGTCGCCAAGAAGAAGGGCGATTGAGGGGCTGGCTTTCACTCAGCGCAACAAGGAGAAGAAAAATGCCACGTGGCGACAAATCGAAATACACCGACAAGCAGGAACGCAAGGCCGACCATATCGCCGAAGGCTACGAGAAGCGCGGCGTTTCCGAAAAGGAAGCCGAGCGGCGCGCCTGGGCGACCGTCAACAAGGACGATGGCGGCGGCAAGAAGGAAGGCGGATCGGGACGCGGCAAGCATACCGGCCATCCGGCCGCGCATAAGGGCGGCAGGATGGGCGGCAAGGCCTCTGGCGAGCGTTCCGCGGCAGACAGATCGGCTGCGGCGAAGAAGGCTGCCGCGACGCGCAAGCGAAATGCGGAGCACCACGCGCATCATTGAGCGGCCTCCTCCTTCTCCCCTTGTGGGAGAAGGTGTCGCCGAAGGCGACGGATGAGGGGTGCTCCAGGGAAAACCATCGTCTCACTCCGTTGGAACACCCCTCATCCGTCTCGACGCTGCGCGCCGATCCACCACCCGGGTCTCGCCCCGTCCTTCGGACCCCACAAGGGGAGAAGGAAGAGCCCCTACAGCGGCATCTCCGAAGTCTGCTTGATGATCTGGCTGGGCACGTCCGTCTTGACGTTCTGGACGCCCTTGATGCGGCTCAGATGCTCCGACTGGAAGCGGCGGTAATCGTCGATGCCGGCCGCCACGATCCGCACCAGCGCGTCGCAGTCGCCCATCATCAGATAGCACTCCATCACTTCGGGGAATTTCGCCACCTCGGCGGCGAAATGCTCGATCGTGTCCTCGTCCTGCTGCTTCAGCCAGATGCGGGTGAAGAAGGTTTGGCCGCGGCCGATCTTGGCCGGGTTGAGCACCGCGACATAGCGGTCGATCACGCCCGCCTCTTCGAGCAGTTTCACGCGCCGCAGGCAGGGCGACGGCGAGAGACCGACTTGCCTGGCAAGATCGTTGTTTGCCACGCGCCCGTCGCGCTGCAGGGCGCGCAGGATGCGTCTGTCGATCTCATCGAGCTTCATGGTTCCAGATTCCAACTCTTCAGGTGAACGCGCTATCCAATGCCGAATTTTGGCAGGAATAGCGCATTTTCGCAACCCGATTGCCGCGCGTTTCGGCTATGGTCCGGAACCGACAACAACCCCACAACCGAACGGGAGAACGGGTGGCCGCAAGGCCAGCCGAAAGCGAAGCCATGAGCGTTTCCGAGATCGCCCTCGCCGAGGGCAAGGCCGCCAACAGGCGCGGCGCCGAGTTCCGGCGCGGGCTCGCTGCCGCGACGCCGGTGCTGCTCGGCGTCGTTCCCTATGCGCTGGTGCTCGGCGCGCAGGCCGCTCAGAGGGGCCTCAGCGTGCTCGAGGTGCCGCTGATGACCGGGCTCAATTTTGCCGGCGGCTCGGAATTCGCCGCGATCCAGCTCTGGACCTCACCGCCGCATGTCCTACTGATCGCCGCCATCACGCTTTTGGTCAACAGCCGGCATTTCCTGATGGGTGCAGCGCTTGCGCCTTTCATCAGGCACCTGCCGAAGCGCCAGGTTTTTCCAGCGCTGTTCCTGATGTGCGACGAGAGCTGGGCGGTGGGCCTTGCGGATGCGCAGCGCCGTGCCACGGCCGGCACGCGGCCGGCCTTCAGCCTGCCCTTCTATCTCGGCGCCAGCTTGGCCGTCTACCTCGCCTGGGTGGCGTTCACGACTTGCGGCGCGGCGCTTGGGCCTGTGCTTGGCGACGTCGAGACATATGGTTTTGCGATGGCCTTCCCGGCCGTCTTCCTGGGGCTGCTGCGAGGCATGTGGAAAGGCTTTGCCGCGGCGAGGCCCTGGCTGGTCAGCCTCGTGGCGGCGGCGCTCACCTATCTCCTCGTGCCCGGCGCCTGGTATGTGGCGGCCGGCGCGCTGTCCGGCCTGGTGGCCGCGTGGTTCCTGGCAGGTGAGACATGATCGACCCGATGACAATGCTTGCCATCCTGGCGATGGCCGGCGTGACGTATCTCACCCGCATCGGCGGCTATGTTGTGCTCAAGAACCGCGCGCTCAGCCCGCGCGCCACGGCGGTGATGGAAGCCGCGCCCGGCTGCGTGCTGATCTCGGTGATCGCGCCGGATTTCGTCTCGAAGAACCCGGCCGACCTCGCGGCTTTAGCCATCACCCTGCTTGCCGCGACGAGGCTGTCGATGCTGCCGACAGTTGTGATCGGAGTGGCCTCGGCGGGCGCGTTGCGGTGGCTGATCGGATAACCGGCCTCACAGGCTGTAGAGCCCAAGCTCGTCCGGCTGGTCGCACTCCCCGCCTGCGTGCCGCTTCAACGCGGCATCCAGCCTGTCGTTGTCGCCGCCTTGCGGGCGGACGATCGCGTTGACCAGCGCATCCAGCGAAACGCCAAGCTGGTCCAGGCCAAGCTGCCTTTCGATCTTGGCAACCGCCGATGGAGATTGCCGTTTCAACGCCTCGACGGCGCTCTTGATCGCCGAACCGTAGGAAGACACCGACTCGTAGTCTGTCTGGTCGACGGCGAATTCCTTGCCCGCCTGCTGCATCAGCCGGACCTTCGTCGCCGTGATGTTGAGGCCTTCGAGGCTGAACTTGGATGCCAAGATCGCGGGCTGCATGACCGGCGAAGCCGCCGGGCCGGAGACGCTGTCGATGCTCGCGGCGGGTCTGGCCGTTGGCGGCAGGCGCTGAGGCTGCAGGATCACAAGCGCGGTGCTGAGCGTCGAGGACATTGCCGGGTCTCGCACGCGCCCGTCCGTCATGGACCGGACGCCGGACAGTCAAGCCAAGACCTCATGTCCCGAGCGAAGCGTTTCACAGGAAATAAGCCGGTTGTCCTAAGAGTTCGATAGAATGATGGCTCACCTTTTAACGATGAGCCGCGCTATCGCCTTGGTTTGGCTCAACGCCGAAGCTCAGTCGTCGCCGCCGCCACCGCCATCGCCGCCGCCACCGCCGCCGCTGTCCCCGCCCCCGTCATGGCTGCCACCGTCGCCGCCACTTTCGCCGCCGCCCTGACTATGATCGCCCTGATCATCGCCTGCGTCGTCACCCTGGTCGCCTTGGTGCGAGCCGGCGTCGACGCCATCATCGTCCCCCTGTTCATTTTCAGCGGTGGCCTGATCATCTTCCTGGCTGCCCGTGGCACTCTGCTCTTGATCCTCTTGCACCGGTGCGGTCACCTGATCGTCCTGCACGGGCGCGGCGCCGTGATCGGAGCCTGCGAGCGACGGTTGCGCCGCCAGAATGCCGAGCAGCGAGACCGAAGCCGCCAGCAGCAGGGGAAAAGCCTTCATTATCGTCTCCTTCCGGCCCGCGAGCCGCCATTGTCGATGGCTGATCATCAGCCGGGCCGAATTACGGCCCGCTTAAACGGGTGATTCTAATTTTAGCCATCGCTTATTTATATCTGCCGCCTTGCAGGCATAGTCAATCCGCCGGCGGCTCTTGCCACGATCGCCGACAGCGGTTCGGGCCGGTGCAGGAAATAACCCTGACCATAAGCGACGCCCATGCCCGCGAGGATCTCCAGCGCGTTCTTTTCCTCGACCTTTTCGGCCACCACGGCGGCGCCCATCGAGCGGGCGATGCCGGCGATCGCAGAGACGATCTCGCGATCGAAGCGGCTGTCGGCGATGTGCTCGACGAAGGAACCATCGATCTTGATGGCGTCGATGGGGAAGCGCCTGAGATATTCGAACGAGCTCATCCCGGCGCCGAAATCGTCGAGGCTGACGCGACAATGGCGGAGCCTCGCCTTGCGCACGAACTCGGCCGCCGCGTCGAAATTGGTGACGGCGGCGGTCTCGGTGATCTCGAAGCCGATGGCCGACGGCGGCGCGCCGCTCTCGGCGATGGCCTCGTCAACGAAAGCCCAGAGCTGCGGGTCGGAAAGCGTCTGCGCCGACAGGTTGAAGTCGAGCGCGATGGCGCCCGCGCGCATCACCTCGCCGTGGCGCGTCAGCGCGGTGCGGATGATCCAGCGGTCGAGCCGCGCGGCAAGGCCGAAGCGTTCGGCGACCGGCATGAAATCGCCGGGCGGGATCATCGTGCCGGTGCGGGCCTCGAGCCTGGCCAGCACCTCGACATGGCGGCTGTCCTCCCATGGCAGGCCGAGCCGATGGATCTCCTGGCCGAACAGCTTCAACCGGCCATCCTCCATCGCGTCGACAAGGTCGGCCGCCAGCCGGGCGGCGTTGAGCCCGCCGGCGCCGGACGTCGTGTCGGGCGAGAACACGGCGAAACGGTCGCGGCCGCCGGCCTTGGCGGCGTAGCAGGCGTCGTCGGCACAGGCGAGCGCATCGGCCACGCTCATGTTGCGGTCGCGCACGAAGGCAATGCCGATGCTGGCGGCAAGCCTGCGCGAGGTGACCGCCGAGCCGAGATCGGCATCGCGCACCGCGGCGAGCACGCCGCGGGCGATGCGCTCGGCGCAAGCGTCATTGCAGTTCGGCACCATCAGCGCGAATTCATCGCCGCCGAGGCGCGCCGCACGCGCCGACGCGGGCAGGCTGGCGAGGATGCCCGCCGCGACGCTCTTCAGCGCCAGGTCGCCGGCGGCATGACCGGCATAATCGTTGAGCGCCTTGAAGTAGTCGAGGTCGACGTAAAACACCGCCAGCGGCAGGCGCTCGGCCATGGCGATGTTCTCAGCGAGCAGCCGGTCGAAGGCGGAACGGTTGAGCAGACCGGTCAGGGCGTCGTGGCGCGCGGCAAAGGCAAGTCCCTCGGCGCGCATCTTCTCCTCGGTGATGTCGCGCACGGTGCCCAAGATCTGCCCGGCCGAGCCGACGCCGGCAACGAAACGCACCAGCGACTCGACATGGCGGATCTGGCCGTCGCGCAGGACGATGCGGTATTGCGAGGCGACGACGCTGTTCGAGCCGGGCTCGATCTGGTGGGCTCGCTCGGTGGCGTCCTTGTCGTCAGGATGAAGATAGGTGTGCCACAGGTCTGCCATCACCTCATCCGTGTCGGCAACCAGGCCGAATATCTCGCGGGTGCGCGCGTCCCAGTAGCTTTTCCTGGTGCCGATATCGTGATGCCAGATGCCGGTGCCGCTGGCGGCAAGCGCGAGACGGAAGCGGACATTGACCTGCTCGAGCGCCGCCTCGGCTTCTTTCTGGCGGGTGATGTCGGTCTGCACGCCCATCAGCCGAAGCGGCTTGCCGTCGGCGTCGCGCTCGACAATGCCGCCACGGTCGAGAACCCAGACCCAGTGGCCATCCTTGTGGCGCAGGCGAAGCTCGGTCTCGATGGAATCGACAAGGCCCGCAATATGCCGGTCGCCGCTTTCCTGCGCGCGCTGACGGTCGTCGGGATGGGTAAGCTTGAGCCAGAGATCGGACGTGTTGGCGAGCTCGTCCGGCTCATAGCCCAGCATCTTCGACCAGGTCGGCGAATAGTAGCAATCGCCGGTCGACAGATTCCAGTCCCAAAGGCCCAGATAAGCGCGATCAAGCGCCTGCGCCCAGAACTTGCCGTTGCGTTTGTTGTCGTCCGCCATACTTTGTTCGTGCCACCCGGTTCTGGCAGTGTTGCATGAAAGCAGAGAAGAAAGCGTTACCGGGGGTGGAACTGCTTGATCTCCCCCTTGTGGGGGTTGAGGAGCCGTCCGCGCAGCGTATTGGCTTTCCGAGCCCCGAAAGCCGGCAGACTGCTCTCAGGCAGTCTGCAGGAACACCTCTTGCGGCGCCATCCCGACCAGTTCGGCGAAGCGGCCATGGTCGGTCGCGCCCTCCGAGTTGATGACGAGCACGCGCGAACGCCTGTCGAGGCCGAGCGCCGCGCGCATGCGCCTGTCGCCCGCGGCGCGGACCAGCCCGGCGAGGCCTGCCCCGCCGCTCTCGCCCGAGATAATGGCCGGGTCGTTGCCGTGCGGCCGCGCCAGCCGCTTCATCACCGCGACCGCATCCTCTTCGTCCACCGTCATGAAGGCATCGCCGACGCGCGCCAGCACGCGCCAGGCGACCAGGGACGGCTCGGCGCATTCGAGCATCGTCATGACCGTCGGCTCCTGATTGGCGATCGTTGCCGGACGGCCGGCCTCAGCCGAAGCGTAGACGCAGGCCGAGCGCTCCGGCTCCACCACCACGGCCTTCGGCCGCCTGGAGCCGAGCATGACCGCCATATGGCCGGCGATCGCGGCCGCGAAGCCGCCGACGCCGGCCTGCAGGAAGACATGCGTTGGCGGCTCGTGCAGACGCCGCAGCGTCTCGCGCACGATCACCGTATAGCCCTGCATGACCAGGCCGGGGACGCGCTCATAGCCGAGCCAGGAGGTGTTGGAGACGATCTTCCAGCCGCGCTCGGCGCCGACGCGCGCGACCTCGCGCACCGCTTGGTCATAGCCGCCCTCGACCTCGACGATCTCGGCGCCGAAGCGGGCGATGGCCGCGACCCGCTCGCGGCTTACGCCGGCATGGACGAAGATCACCGACCGCGCGCCGACGAGGCTGGCGCCCTGCGCGACCGAGCGGCCATGGTTGCCGTCGGTGGCGCAGACGAAGATCATGCCGGACGCGATCTGGCGCACCCGGGCGTCGTCTATCTCGCCGATATCAACGTCGCGTCCGACCCACTTGCCGGCCTCCTCCAGCACCAGCCGCATGACGGCATAGGCACCGCCCAGCGCCTTGAAGGAGCCAAGGCCAAGACGCTGGCCCTCATCCTTGACATGAAGCGCGGCGATGCCGAGTTCGCCGGCCAACGCCGGCAAGGCGTGCAGCGGTGTTTCGGCATCGCTTTGGCGCGCCTTGAGGTAGCGCTCGGCCCGCTCGCCTCCCACCCTGCCGAGCGACTCGGCATCGGCGGCAACCAACGGCTGGTTGTGTTCTGGGCGTTGGTTGAAAAGCAGCATGCTAGTCTTCCTGCGAGGTACTGAATTCTGTCGGCGGACGCGATTCGGGCGCGATTCTGGACGCTTTCATTGGCTAAGTGATTGAAGTTTGTTTCGACTGGATGTCGCCGGATGTTCGTTTCGGAGGGCTCGACACCGCCAACTTGACTATTTTTGGGGGTATTTGGCCCTCTCGACATGGTGTCGGCGTTACCCATCCGCGTTCCTTGCGCGATCAATCGGCCGCCAGCCGGTCGGCGTTGATCGTCAGATTGCCCATGCCGGTCTTGCTTCTACGACCTCGTGCTGCGCGATGCCGACCAGTTCGGCATAGCGGCCAGAGTCGGTCGACCCTCGAAGTTGATGATCAGCGCGCGGGAATGGGCATCGGGGCCAGGCTGGAAGTGTCGTTGGCATAGAAATGCCAGGCGGCATGGCGCCGCCTGGCGTCTGTTCCTACTGGGTCGGCGCCATCGCGTGTTCGCACGACACTTTCGGATTCATGTCGGCGAAGGTGCCGGTCGGGTTGGCCTTCCAGGCCCATACATGCAGTTCGTAGAAGGGCCCCAGGCCGTAGCGGTTGGGCGCGCTGTTGAAGTTGAACAGCTGGCCGTCCAGCGCCGCCGGGCCTGTCGAGGTAATGTATTCAACCGCCACCAGCTTCAGCGTCCCATCGGCCATCGGCTCGTACATCACCGCTTCGGGACGCGCGATGTCGACCTTGTCGTCCTTCAGATAATCGCCGTTGACGTAATGGATGCCCATCGCGCCGCCGGTGATGCCGCTGGCGCAGGGAATGGCCGCGTAGCCTTCGGCCGTCGCGGCCTTGACGTCGAGAAACCGGCTGTTGGCCGCTCGCACCTTGCCGGCCAGCGGACTCTCGCTGGAGACGGGCGCGGCGTCTTCCTGATGGGCCCTCGCGAGGCTTGTGCAGGCAGCGGTCACGGCCGCAGCCGCGAGAAGCCTGATGCAAAAGTTCGATGTCATGTGAATTCCGTTCTTCCTGAGAAAGCCCAGCTGGCCGGCCGCCGGAAATATGGCGGCGCGACGGGCCGTGGCCGTTTGTGTTTGACGATCCCGGGTTCGACGCGGCGGCCGATCATCCCTTCGGCAGATACGAGATCGTTCCGGCCAGATCGGTGTTGTCGATCAGCTGGAAACGGCTGTCGCTGCCGCCCTGGCGGGCAGACACGAAGGGCGCGTAGGCCGGATCGTTGGTGAAGGAGCGCGCCGCCGCTTCCGAAGGGAAGGCCATCAGCGCGATCAGCGTCGTGTCGAGCGGCTTGCCCTCGAGCGTCTTCACGTTGCCGCTGCGCGCTAGATACCTGCCGCCGTGCTTGTGAACGAGGTCGTGCACCGAAGCGGCGTAGTCCGGGATCCATTTCGGATCCTTCACCTTGATGTCCGCGATGATGTAGGTGGTCATGAAATAGTCTCCTGGTTGCGGCGCACAGAACAATTCCGTGCGTCCGACCAAGGGCTCGCATGGCAGGGCGACCGCCGACCAGTCCGCGATCTGTACCGGGCCGCTACAGTTTCTGTACTCGCGGCTTCATTCATGAAGGTCTAATGTTTCGCCCAACTTCGAAGGAGGACATCGATCATGGCCCAGCACGGATACAAGCAGTTCTGCCCGCTCTCGATGGCCGCCGAAGTGCTGTGCACCCGCTGGACGATGGTGCTGATGCGCGAGCTGGTTGCCGGCTCGACCCGTTTCAACGACCTGCGCCGCGGCGTGCCGAAGATGTCGCCGACCCTTCTGTCGCAACGGCTCAAGGAACTTGAAATAGCGGGCATCGTCGAGCGCAGGGAAGTGCCGGGCGAGAAGGGCATCTTCGAATACCGGCTCACGGAGGCGGGGCGGGATTTGCGCCCCGTGGTCGAGGCCATGGGTTTCTGGGGACAGAAATGGGTGGAGTCGCGGCTGTCGCTCAAGAATCTCGATCCGTCGCTGCTGATGTGGGACATGCGGCGCAATCTGAACCCCACGCCGCTCCCCGAAGGGCGCACGGTGATACAATTCCTGTATCAGGATCTGCCGTTGTCGAAACGCTCGTGGTGGCTGATCGTCGAGAAACACGGCGAGGTCGACCTGTGCTGGTATGATCCGGGCTTCGAGGTCGATCTCTATGTCTCGACCGACCTGCACACCATGACGGAGATCTGGATGGGGGTGCTGACGGTCGCGAAGGCCGGCGCGAAGGTCGCCCTGACCGGCGATCAGGCCATCGGCAAGCAGATGCAGACCTGGCTCGGACTGAGCCCATTCGCGGTCGAACCCAAGCGCGCGGCGTAGGACGTCATCTGGATCACCTCGCCCGACAGGTGACGTCGGTGAGCGTCGCGAACTGCAAGACGATTGCTTTCGTCGCTCCGACGGCTGGCGACGGAGGAAGCGGTCGCGCGCGGTCTCACCGCCGACATGGGTTTCGACAAAGCGTCCGAGCGCCGGTTTAGGTCATCGCCCTGGTCCACACGCAAAGAGCCCCTTGCGTCGGCTTCTTGGCAGCGCGGTGTGGCAGATGTCTAAGCAGTGCGTTCTGAACGTCGCCGGAATGTTAGAGCGGCGGCCTCATGGCAGAGGCTCGCCGCTCGTCAACTTTCTTCGTGGCTTACTGCACCGTCACAGACGGAATGGCACCCGATTTCATAACCGTCGGCGGTGTCCACTTGCCCGTCAGAGCATCCGGCTTGGGCGCGTAGAGACGCATTGTCAGAGTGAATGGCCCCTCAGGAGCAGGCAACCAGTTCGCTTCCTTGTCGGTGCCAGGGCTGCCATTCTGGAAATAGAGATCAAGCGATCCGTCCGCGTTATATCGGAATGGCATCCAGCTGCTGACGGCAAACCGGTTCAAGGCATTGGCGACCTGGAAGCCCTGATTGTCATAGAGCGTGATCGACCAGAAGGCAGCGGCCGGCGGCAGTCCACCTTTTTCGAAATGGACGGTGTAGGCGTTCTTGCCATCCAGCGGCTGACCGGCTTCGTCGCCGAGGTTGAGCGGATAGATGGCATCCTCGGGCAAATTGGCGCCAAGACCCTCCCGCGCGATGATGGCGCGCTTCAGGTAGTAATTGCCATAAACCCCCATCGTGTCGGTGTTCATCGACCAGCCATTTGCAACGCGCGCAAGCGTGTTGATCTTCCAGGCCATCAACGCTTGGGCATCCTGCGGTGCGGTCTGGAGGCCCTTCTGGATTGCCGCATCAGTTGTCGACAGATCGAAGCTCTTGCCCGGCTCGAACCCTATGCGCTTCAGCCGAGCCAGGATTGGCTGGTCGGTCGTGTGCGGCGGGTGCAGCTTCAGCAACTCGGCGGCGTATGCAAAATACTTGTCGGCGGGCGTGGTGTCGACCTGGGTCTTGGGCGGCGTCTTCATGTCGATCGACGGATCGATCTTGACCTCGGCCGGTTTGGTGTCCTTGCCCCACTTCGATAGCAATGTGATTTTGTAGCCATTCTGGACCTTGTGAACGGCATCGTAGTCCGATGGTCCATCGGTCTTGGTTCGACCGATGATCCAGACATATGGCGTAGGAGCATCGATCCTTTGGGTTCCCGCGGGCAGCTTGAATTCATCGAACTTATCGCGAAGATCGGACCGCCAGCCCGGGGGCGCAATCAGGAAATTCCCCGCCGCCGTTCCCGTCGTACGCCAGCCTGGCGAGGCAAAGACATCGGACCACATATCGAGCATCGGCAGCTGATAAAAGCGGCCCTGGGTATCTGGAGCCGACACCACCACCGGCTCCTTCGTCACGTCGAGCCAGGCGCTCGAGTACAGGGTGTCAAAGTTCGGACGAACAACCACCTTCATGTCTGCTGGTGGAAATGCGGAAATGTTGGCGAAGCGGTTCGGAGGGCCGCCGATTGAACCCGGGCTGGCCTCGAGGTTGGTCAGTTGCTTTCGCGTGATGTCCATTGTGATCAGCGGATAGAAATAGAGGTACGCATCCACGCCGATAGCGTGGGCCTCTTCCTCAGAAATAGCGTCGCCAGCGTTGGCTGCGCTCAGGGGAACGGCCGCAATGGCGGCTGAAATGAGAAAGCTGCGAAGAATATTGGTAGAATTCACGACGGTCTCCTATGAACTTACCCAGGCGTCCTTGTACCTCCCCGATCCGAGGGACTAACCCGCCGCTCAGAAGGCCGCGCGCCCATATATTCACATACGCTAATGTACTGGGGGCCGGATTGATTTGCGTCAAAGCGCGGATCGACCTCTCAATGACAGTCGATCCGCTCGCTTGGCTCGCCGCAGGCTGATCGCAACCCTCACTGGACGGCTACAACGCTTTCGGGCTTTTGTGGCGACGGACAGGGTGAAGGGGAGGCTGGAGGTGCCGGTGGGGTAAGTGGAGCCGAAAGCTGACAGTTCACCACGGCAAGCGCTTGCCATCGCGAAAGAAGCCGCCGGTCGGGCCGCCGTCGGGCAAGGTCGCGGCCCAGACGATGCCGGCAGCGCCTTGCGCCACCGGGCGTCCGCCCGGTCCCCCCATGTCGGTCGCGACCCAGCCTGGGCAGATCGCATTGACGAGCACGCCGGTGCCACGCAGCTCGGCCGCCAGGATGCGGGTCAGCGCGTTGAGCGTCGCCTTGCTGGTCGAATAGGCCGGCGCGCCGGCGCCCATCGAGGCGAGCGAGCCGCCTTCCGATGAAACGTTGACCAGCCGGCCACGGCCGGAAGCGCTGAGAAGCGGCGCAAAGGCGGCGGCGACGCGCCAGGCGCCGAAGACATTGGTCTCGAAAGCCTCGCGGATCACTGTCCAGTCGGGCGTCAGCGCCCGCGCCGACGGGTCGTAATGGATCGCGGCGTTGTTGACCAGAACGTCGAGCCGGCCCAAGCGGCGCTCGACCTCCGCCACGGCGTGCGCGGCGGCATCATGGGCGGCGACATCGAGCGCGATGGCCTCGACCTTGCCGCCGAGCTTCCTGGCCGCCGCCTCGCCCTTGGCGAGGTCGCGCACGCCGATCAGCACGGTGAAGCCGAGTTCGGCCAGCTGCCTTGCCGTTTCCAGGCCGATGCCACGGTTGCCGCCGGTGACCAGGGCCACCTTGCCGGAATTCTTGGTGTTGGTCATCGCTGCTGTTCCTTCAATTTCCTCTTACCGACAGCCAAGATGGCATCGATGACGCCGACCGATTAGAGCGCCGAATTGGCACTCATTGCGCAATGCTGCTCATGAATGGGCGCGGTCTTTGTTTCTGGGCAATTCCGGACGGAAACCCGCTAAGCACTTTTCCTGGAATTTTGCTCTAGGGCCGAACGGTCCTAGCTCGGGTGGAGGACTTTACTGGCCAGACCGACAGCAGATTGGCGGGCATTTTGGACGACCTGGGCGCTACGCTCAATCGAAACCGATCCAGATGTAGCCATCCTCCTCGCGGCACGGAATGAGATGCAGCGGAGCCCGGTTCTTTGAAATATCACCGAGAATCTCCATGCCGGCCGAAGTCCCGTCCTCATTGAGCGCCTCGCACCACCTTACGATTTCGCCTGTATCCAGATCGAATCCGCTGTGATGCCAGCGACACACCAGAGTGCCGTCCTCGCCGAAAGTGCTCGTCTGTCCAGCGCGGCCATTGGCCCGCGAGCCAGTCTCGAAGAATGGCAACTTCAAATGCGGGCAGGCATTGTTAAAGGCATAGACGCGCCCGCCCCTGCGCAAAATCACGGCATAGAGCGCCTGGAACTCGATGACTTTGTGGTCGCCATCCTTTAGTTCGCTCGTGGCAACCGTCCGATGCCAGGTCTTGCCGCCCAGCTGCATAGTCTCCCGCGCGCCTTTTTCGTTCAGCCGGCGCTCGGCTTCAACCTTCAGCTTCTTTATCTCGTACAGCGTAATTCGGTCGGAGGTACCGCGCAGACGCACTCGAATGAAATCGGATATTTCAACCTCACCCTTGACCTGTTCATAGAGCGTCTCGGTAATCAGGAGGCGGGTTCCGGCCTCCTTGTTGGCTGCTTCGACGCGGCTCGCCACATTGACCGCATCGCCGATAGCCGTCAGGCGCTCGTTGCCGGGCGATCCGACCGAGCCGATCACCGCTTCGCCCAGATGCAAGCCGACGCGAATATCGAAGTCGATGCCGTACATGGAGGCAAAAAAGGGCTTCAGCCGATCGACCGTGGCAAGGGTCTGCAGGGCGGCATTGACCGCGCGCACCGGTGCATCGTCCTGGCCTTGCACGCCGAATATCGCCATAAGCCCGTCGCCGACGAACTTGTCGATGTAGCCGTCGTTGAGCTCGATGACTTCAGCGACCTGAGTGAAATACCGATTGAGCAGATACATGACGTCGTAGGGCGTCAACGTTTCGGAGAAATGGGTGAACCCGGCGACGTCGCTGAAGAAAATGACGACCGACTTCAGCTCGCCCGCACTGGTGGACCTGTGCGGGAGCAACTGACTGGTCATTCGCAGGTCGGTCTCGTCGAGTACGAGCCTGCGGAAGGTGATGTCGGAGTCAGGTCTGAGCTGGCATGCCAGGCGTACGTTGTTGCCAAGCCCCAACCGCTCCACGAGCGCGCGCTCCGGCGCGGTGCGCTCCGGGCAGCGGTCCGCACCGTCGAGAATCCAAATCCGGCAGGTCGAGCACTTGGCCTTGCCGCCGCAAGCGCAGGCGATCGGGACATCTGCCCGGCGAGCGGCTTCAAGGACAGATTCCCCGAGCGCCGATTTGATCGATATGTCGTCGGGCAGTGACAGCAACGTAGGCATCGGAACTGATCTTCCAGTACGAAGTGGCGCCAGACGCTGGTGTTAACAACAGGTCTGTCAGCCGGACACCGTTTTGGCCTCGTTCCGGCGACATTAGCCCAGCAGCGGCTCGGACGCCATCGCCGAGTCCGATAGTCCGCCTGGGTCGGTCGAAAGGCGCGTTTGGCGTCGGGTTTTCACCAGCAGGCAGCCCCCGTTCCACGGGTGGGGAAATGCCGGACACAATCCAGAAACAAGATTCAACAATCCGGAAAAACTCGCGAAAAAACCTCCTGTCATAAACGGCACCGGAGCAGCCGAATTGCGGCGCGCGACAAGAGACATCGATCGAAACCCAAGGAGTTGCCGATTATGAAAAAGACCCTTCTTTCCGCACTCGGCCTTGCCGTCGCGCTCGCTTTCGCGGTGCCGGCGCTGGGCACCACCGAAGCCAACGCCGCCGCGACGACCACCGCGACCACGACGACCACGACCACTGCTCCGGCCGCGACCACCGAAGCTGCGAAGCCGGCAGCGACCGCCGCCAAGCCGGCCAGCAACGGCCCGCACAAGAAGCATTATCGCAAGCATCACCGTCACCACGCCCGTAAGCATCACCACGTCAAGAAGCACGCGAAGCATCATGCCAAGAAGCATCACGTGAAGAAGCACCATGTACGCAAGCACCATGCGAAGAAGCATGTTGCGAAGAAGGCCGCGTAAGGCAGAGGCGTTTCGACTTTCATGGCCGGATGATCCCGCACCGCTTCCAAAGGGTTCAGGAATCATCGCTTCCCGAAAACGCCGCCCTCCCTTCCGGGCGGCGTTTTTGGTTGCCGTAGTGAGGCATGATCTTCTCCGAAAACCGGCAACCACTTTTCGGGATCATGCCTTACTTCTTCTGCGGATGGATGGTGTCGCCGCGCTTCAGCATGGCCACCAGATCGGCGATCTTCTTCTTGCGCCCCGCCTCGGTCTTCATGTTGTTGGTGCGGAAGGCGAGCGCGAAGCGGTTCTGCGCCGAGAGCTTTTCCAGCATCGCTTTCGCCTTCGGCTCGGCATCGATCGCGGCCTGCAGGTCGGACGGAATGGTCATCTCCTTCGAGCCGGCATAGGCGCGGTCCCAGCGGCCGTCGGCCTTGGCGGCCTCGACCTCGCGCAGGCCGTGCTCGGTCATGCGGCCCGCCTCGACCAGGCGCGCGACATTGTCGATGTTGATCTTGCTCCAGATGCTCTTCCTGCCGCGCGGCGTGTAGCGCTGCAGGAAGCTCTTGTCGTCGAGCGACTTGCGCACCGCATCGATCCAGCCGAAGCAGAGCACGACGTCGATCGCCTCCTTCGGCGTGATCGATGCAAGCCCCGAGCCGACCTTGTGGATCTTGATCCAGACCTCGCTTTCAGAGGCGTGGTTGTCGGCCAGCCAGGCATGGAAGCTTTGCGCATCGGGGAATTCCCGGACCTTGTCCGGATCGACCTTGATCGGGGCCATTGTCACCTCGTTTTTCGCCGCCAGCAGTGTCGACGATTCCTCGGCGATTGTAGCGAGTGCTGGTGCCAGTTTCCGTCAACAGGCGTTAGGCTGGTCTGGCGGATTCCTCTTTACGAATTGATGCGCTAACCCAAGACAATTTCTCCTAATTCTCCAACGACTTGAACAACTCCACACTTCTGTTGACTTCCACAGATGTGTAGAATACGCTATCTTTTATGAACGCAAGCGAATTCCGGCGCTGGCTCGCCAAGCAGGGATGTACCTTTGAAACCCACCGCGGTGGGAGCGGTCACCTGACTGTTCGTCTCAAAGACAAGGTCTCGCAACTGCCGATGCATGGCGGTGGCAAGGAGCTTGGAACGCGTCTGGTCGAAAAGATCAAGAAGGATCTGGGCCTGAAATAGAGGAGACTGTGTATGTGGTATGAACTCGCTCTCACGCCCGACGACAACGATACCTGGCTGGTTACGGCGCCTCAATTCGACGAGGTGGTCTCGTATGGCGGCACCAAAGAGGAAGCCTGTCGCAATGGGCGCAATGCCATCGAGGAGGCCATCGCCGCCCGCATTGCGCATGGGGATGATATTCCCTTCCCGCTCAAGGAAACCAAGGGCAAGGGATGGTTTGTGGAAATCCCGGCACTCGTCTTCCTGAAATCGGCTCTCTACATGGCCCTGAGGGAAAAGGGCTGGAGTCGGGCTGATCTGATGCGCGAGCTGAAATGCCAACGGGAGCATGTCGATCGGCTGTTCCGGCTCGACCACAATTCACGGCTCGGCTCGCTCGAGGAGGCGTTCAAGGCGCTCGGCCATCCCCTGCGCTTTGACATGGACTTCCACTAGGCCGCCTGACTTTCCAGCGAAAGCTGGGCGACCGATCCATCATCGGCGCCTCCGATACCACTATCGGCTTCTTCCCTTTCCGCTTCGCGCGCCGGCCTGCCACATGACCGTCCATGCAAAGGAAAGGCATGGACATGGAAAAGATCCTGATCGTCGGCGGCAGTTCGGGTATGGGGCTGGCGCTTGCCAGGCGCTGTCTCGAGGAAGGCGCGCATGTCGTCATCGCCGGGCGCGGCGAAGCGAAGTTGAGCGCGGCGCGGGATGGTCTCGGCCGGCCGGGAGCGCTCGAAACGGCGGTGGTCGACGTCAGCCGCGAGGATGAGGTCGCGGCGCTGTTCGAGCGCATCGGGCGGCTCGATCATATCGTCAGCACCGCGGCCGCGATCGAAGGCGCCTACCGGCTGCTGCCCGAGATCGAGCTTTCGGCCGCGCAGCGTGTGGTGGAGAGCAAGTTCTACGGGCCGCTGCTGCTCGCCAAGCACGGCGCGCCCAAGCTGCCGCCGACCGGCTCGCTCACCTTCGTCTCCGGCATCGCGGCCTATCGGCCGGCGGCGCGCGGCTCGGTGGTCGCCGCCGTCAATGCGGCGCTCGAAGGGCTGGTGCGGGCCTTGGCGGTCGAGCTGGCGCCGATCCGCGTCAACGCCGTCTCGCCCGGCTGGGTCGACACGCCGATCTGGAAGTTCGTCGCCGGTGACAGTAAGGCCGAGACTCTGGCTGCCATGGCGGAGCGCCTGCCGGCGGGGCGGGTCGGAAAGCCGGAGGACATCGCCGACGCGATCCGCTTCCTGATCGGCAACGGCTTTACGACGGGAGAGACGCTGCATGTCGAGGGCGGGCACCGGCTGGTGTGACCGGCGCGAAGTTCTCGCCGATACCTGCGAGCAGCGCCTTCAGCGCCGGCGGCTGGATGCGGCGGCGGCGCCAGACCATCACGATATCGGCCGATCGGGTCGGACCGGGCCAGGACAGCTCGGCCACCTCTGCGCGCTCGATCGCGGCGGCGACCGCCAGCCGCGGCACGAGGCCAAAGCCGGCGCCGGCCGCCACCAGTCCGGCGATGGCGTCGATGCTGCCGGCTTCGGCGGCCAGCCTTGGCTTGCCAAGCCCCGCTTCGCCGAACGCCTTGTCGACCATGGCGCGGTAGACGCAGCCGGTCTCGGTGGCAACGAAATGCTTCTCGGCCAGCGTCGCGAGATCGACATCCACATGGTTCTCGCCGGGCGGCGCGATCAGCGCCAGCGGCTCGACCGCCACCACGCGCCGGGCAAGACGCTGATCGGATGCGCCGGTATCAAGCTCAGGCGGCCGCTCGAAGCAGAAGGCGACGTCGATCTCGCCCTCACCCAGCCGGCGCAGCAAGTCGCCGCTGCCGGCGATCCGGAGCTTGATGTCGATACCGGCATGCGTGGCGCGGAACCCGGCGAGCCATGGAGCCAGCCTTGCCGAGGCGATCGTCTCCAGCGCGCCGATTGACAGGCTGCCGGCCGTCCCGGCTTTGGTGGCATCGACGGCGGCACGGGCGTCCTCGGCAAGTGCCAGCAGGTCCTCGGCATAGGGTTTCAGGGCCTCGCCCGCCGGCGTCAGGGTGAGCCCCTGCCGCGAGCGGGTGAAGAGGCTGCCGCCAAGCTCGGTCTCCAGCGCCTGGATCTGGTCGCTGACGCTCGACTGGGCGAGATTGACCTCCTGCGCCGCGCGCGTGACGTTGCCAGTGCGCGCGACCGCCAGAAAGGTCTTCAGCAGCCTTGGATGCATCCGGCGCTACTGCAGCTGCGGCTTCTTCAGGAAGGAATTGCGGTCGGCGGATTTCACGCGCAGCCAGGTCTCGCGGCCGTCGCGCACGACGCGCAGCGGGATTTCCGAGCCGGCCGGATTCTGCCAGAGTTTCCTGTAGAAATCGGCAAGGCCGTCGACCTCGCCGTCGCGCACGTCGGAGATGATGTCGCCCTGGCGCAGGCCCGCCTTGGCTGCCGGGCCGCCTTCGGCGACGCTCATCACCACCACCATGCCGTTCGACTCGGCCGAGAAGGCACCGAGCCACGGACGCGGCGCCTTCGCGGCCTGGCCGCGCTTGATGAGATCATCGAGGATCGGCGTCAGAAGATCGATGGGCACCACCATGTTGATGTCGGCCACCTCGCCGGCGCGGCTCATCTGCAGCCTCAGCGAGCCGATGCCGAGCAGCTTGCCGTCGCGGTCGAACAGCGCCGCCCCGCCCCAGGACGGATGCGCGGGCGCGATGAAGATCGCCTCGTCGATCAGATATTCCCAATAGCCGGCGAATTCCTGCTTGGTGACGATGCGGGCGTCGACCTGCTGGCCGATGCCGTCGGCAAGCGTCACCGCGTCGCCGATACTGGCCTTCCTGGCATCGCCGAACTGGACAGCCGGAAGGTTGAGCGGCGACAGCGCCTGCACGAGGCCGAAACCGGTCTCCTGGTCGTAGGCCAGCGCATGCGCGGCGACCACGCGGCCATCCTGGTCGGTCAGCCACACTTCCTCGGCCTCGGTGATGAGGTAGCCTATCGTAAGCACAAGGCCATTGTCGCGGATCACCACGCCGCTGCCCTCGCGGCGCGTGCCCAGCGCGTTGGCGGTGAAAGCGTCGTCCGGAACCGTGGCGCGCACGGCAACGACGGAGCGCGAAATTTTCTCGACGGTCATCGATCCATCCTGCGTTGCGGGTTTTGTTCTATAAGTATGGCCGAAGGAGCGCGGCGCAAGGGTGGATTTTTCCCGTCGCGGGGGCTGGCACAAGCGCTAGTTCAACGAAGGTTGAACTTTTTTCTTTGACGCGCGCGCAACCGCACCTAAGTCTATCGGCATCGTGGCAGATTTCCCGCCCTTCACGAAACACTCCGCCCTGCGCGAAACACAAGGCCTCCGACATGGACCAATATATCCCGCCGAAAGTCTGGACCTGGAACAAGCCCAATGGCGGCCAGTTCGCTTCGATCAACCGGCCGATCGCCGGCCCGACGCATGAGAAGGAGCTGCCGGTCGGCAAGCACCCGCTGCAACTCTATTCGCTGGCCACGCCCAACGGCCAGAAGGTGACCATCATGCTGGAGGAGCTTCTGGCGCTTGGCCACACCGGAGCGGAATACGATGCCTGGCTGATCAAGATCGGCGACGGCGACCAGTTCGGCAGCGGCTTCGTCCAGGTCAATCCGAACTCGAAGATCCCGGCGCTCATGGATCACAGCGAGCCGAAGCCGGTGCGCGTGTTCGAGTCCGGCTCGATCCTCACCTATCTCGCGGAAAAATTCGGCGAATTCCTGCCCACCGAGCGCGCGGCCCGCGCGGAAACCTTCTCGTGGCTGTTTTGGCAGATGGGTTCGGCGCCCTATCTCGGCGGCGGCTTCGGCCATTTCTACGCCTATGCGCCGCAAAAGATCGAATATGCCATCGACCGCTTCGCAATGGAGACCAAGCGGCAGATGGACGTGCTCGACCGCCGGCTGGCCGAGAGCGAATATCTGGCAGGCCCCGACTACACGATCGCCGACATGGCGGTGTGGCCATGGTATGGCGGGCTTGCCAAGGGCCGCAGCTACAATGATGCCGCGCAGTTCCTCTCGGTGCATGAATACAAGAACGTGCAGCGCTGGGCCGACGCGATCGACGCGCGGCCGGCGGTGACGCGCGGCCGCATGGTCAACCGCATGTCCGGCGATCCGGCCTTCCAGCTGCGCGAGCGCCACGACGCCAGCGACTTCGAGACGAAGACGCAGGACAAGCTCGAAGCGGCGGAGTGAAACGTTGAAGCTGCTGATCTCCCCCACAAGGGGGGGAGATTGGCTTTCGCCGGCGCCCCGCTACCTCCCATACGTATACGTCACCGTCGCCTCGCCCAGCGCCGAGCTTTTCGCCGCCACCGAGACCATATCCGGCAAGGGGTTCTCCGGTGTGCGCAGCGTCTTCTCGCCCAGCGCATAGAGCGTGAAGACATAGTGATGCTGGCCGCTGCCCGGCGGCGGACATGGGCCGAAATAGCCGGCGCGGCCGACGCCGCCCTTGCCCAGCACCGAGCCCTTGGGCATGTGCTTGCCGCCCTCGGCGCCGGCGCCCTCAGCCAGGCCCTTGGCGCTGGCCGGGATGTTCCAGGCCAGCCAGTGCCAGAAACCCTTGCCGCCATTGGCGTCGGTGTCGAACATCGCCAGCGCGTAGCTTTTGGTGCCGGCCGGCGGATCCTTCCAGGCGAGCGCGATCGAGACGCTCTTGCCGCCGCAACCGGCCTTGTCGCCAAGATATTTCGTATTCCATTTGCCGTCGGAGACCGACGGGCTGGAGATTTCAAACGCCTGCGCCTGAGCGGCGAAGGCAATGAGAGCGAGCATGGTGAAGCCGAGGCGCGAACTCATCCTATCCTCCCTAAACAATCCAGCGTAGCGCAAAAGCAGCCCGAAAAAGGGCAGCCGACGTGGTGGCCTGCTCGGATAACGAAAAAAGCCCCGCCGGTGGAGGCCGTCGGGGCTCTTTCGTACGGACCATGGAGGTGGGACCCCACGGTCGGGTCGATCCAGGGGGTGTTGGATCGGCCGCGACCCTAGCCGAGGAATGGGCCGGGCGGACAATCACGCCTGCGCACTACCAATCACGCCTGCGCGAGGCGGCGGTGATGGAAGACCTAACCCCGCAGCAGCTTCGCCAGCCGCGGCACGCCTTCGTTCACCGCGCGGTCGTCGGCAAGCGTGAACGACATGCGCAGCGTGTTGCGGCCGGTGCCGTCGGCATAGAAGGCATTGCCGGGCACGAAGGCGACGCGCGCCTCCTTGACCGAGCGCGCCAGCAGCTCGGTGGCGTCGGCGCCTTCCGGCAGGGTCAGCCAGACGAACATGCCGCCTTCCGGTCGGCTCCAGGAAATGCCGTCGGGCATGTTGGCCTGAAGCGCTCCGAGCAGCGCGTCGCGCCGCTTGCGGTAGGCGACGATCAGCTTTTCCACCTGGGCGTCGAAGATGCTGTCGGCGACGCGGTGCATGACCATCTGGTTGATCGAGGGGCTGTGCAGGTCGGAGGCCTGCTTCATCAGCACCAGCTTCTCCACGACATGGCGCGGCGCGCAGACCCAGCCCACGCGCATGCCGGGCGACAGGATCTTCGAGAAGGACCCGCAATAAAGCGTACGGGCCTGATCGATGCCGCCGGAGCGGGCGCAGTCGAGCGCCAGGATCGGCGGCACGCCCTGCCCGTCATAGCGCAGCGCGCGATAAGCGGCGTCCTCGATGACCGCGATGTCGAGCTCGCCGGCGAGGTCGAGCACAGCCTCGCGCTGCTTGACGTCCAGCGTGTTGCCCGTCGGGTTGGCGAAATCCGGCACCAGATAGGCGAACTTCACCTTGCCGCCCCCTTTCGAAAAAGTGCTGGGCACCGCCGCGGCGGCGCGATAGGCCTCCGGCGTCATGTTGCCGCCGGCGGTGTTCAGCCGGTCATAGCGCGGCTCGTAGGCGTTGAAGGCCTGCAGCGCCCCGAGATAGGTCGGCCAAGTGACCAGGGCCGTGTCGCCCGGCGACAGGAACAGCTTGCCGAGATAGTCGAGCGCCTGCTGCGAGCCGGAGGTGATGAAGATGTTGCCCTCGTCGCATTGAACGCCGAGCTTGCCCATATAGGCGGCCAGCCATTTGCGCAGCGGCAGATAGCCCTCGCTGACCTGGTATTGCAGCGCGGTCCCCGCCTCCTTGCCGCCCAGCACCGCCTGGTAGGCGTCGCCGATGGCCTGCGCGGGAAACAGCGACGGGTCCGGTATGCCGCCGGCGAAGGAGATGATGTCGGGCTGGTCGAGCAGCTTCAGCAGCTCGCGGATTTCCGAGGCTTTCATGCGCGACGAGCGCGAGGCCAGAAGGTTCATCAGGGTCAAGGCGCACCTCCCGCAGTGCTTCTATTTAGGTCAGCTTGGTTGACCTATTATCAGGCCATATCGCCCGCGTGAATACACAAAACGGTCATGGCGCATCGTCGAGGCGACATTTGGCCCACGGATTTCCGCAAATGCTAATGGAAAATTCGGTCATCGGCTTCCGGCAGATGGCCGATGGCAGATTGCCGTTATATTAGAAAAGGCGCATATTACGCCAAGCCGGAGCCTCGCTGCGGTTGAGCCGCCGCCGGCCGTGGTGCCCAGGCGGTCCACAGACCAGTCAGATGTAAGAAGAAACAGGCACGTCCGTGCTGCCCTCATCATTGGGTGGCCGAGGCAGTGATATTTGGAGGAGGATCCCATGAAGGTTACCATACTGGCGACTTACGAACCCCATGCCGCCAAGGGGCTGATGCAAGGATCGAACCGGGAAGTCGCAATCGCGGCGCTGTTTGAAAGCGTGGGCGGCAGGATGAACAGCCTGATGTTCACGCGCGGCCTCTACGACGTCATCGTCAATGGCGAGGTGCCGGACCAGATCGCCGGAATGGGGATGACGCTTGCCGTGCGTGCGAGCGGCTCGGTGAGCGATCTCGTCGTTCTGGAAGAGCTCGATATGAAGGCGGTGATCGCGGCCGCCAACAAGGCCGCCGGCGCCTACAAGCCGGCCGGCTGATATTTCATCGAACGGAGGACGCCATGACCGCCTATAACGTAGTCCGCTTCCGCACCAAGCCCGGCAAGGAAAAGGCCTTCGTCGAAGCACATGAAATGGTCTCGCTGAACGCCAAGGGTTTTCGCAAGGGCGCCCTGATCAAGACCGGCGAGCGCACCTTCTGCATGGTCGGCGAATGGAACGACATGGACAGCCTCGCCGCGGCGCGCCCGATGATGATCGGCATTCTCGACACGTTCCGCGATATGCTCGAAGACCTCGGCGGCGATCTCGGCGTGACGGACCCGGTGTCGGGAACGGTCGTTGCGGAGATATAGGCTGAAGACGCTGTCCTGGCGCCGGCCGGACCGCCTTGTGCGGCCAGCCGGCGCCGTCGACAACAAGCGCCGCGAGATGCAGGCCGCGCGGGTGTGGGGTCTTTACGTGCGCCTCAGAACGGCAACCGAATCTCGTCGTCCTGCGCGGCCTGCGGCCAGCCGATATCCTTGCGGATCTCCGGCGGCAGCTCGTTCAGCTCGCGCATCGTGCGACGGCGCTTGCTGGCCTGCGCGAAGGCGGCACGAATCCGGTTGAGACTTTTGAACATGGAAAGCTCCCATAAATCGGCGGCGCAAAACCGGCGCCTCCTCTTCACCCGGCGCCGCTTTTGCAATGCGTCTGTAACCAGCCGATTGCGCGCGAACGGTGAAATGCCTCACGAAGCCGGAGCAGCCTGAAACATATGCGTGCAAATTAATTCGGGGGATCGAGCACACGGCCTGAGGGGCGCGCCCGGTTTTGCTAGGCGGTCACCTTGCCGTTCCGCGCCACCTCCCTGCCGGCGCGATAGACGGTGCGCTCCTTCGGCACCGCCACCACCGCTTCCGGAACATGCTCTGCCTTCAGCGCGACGAAATCCGCCTTGGCGCCGACGGCAATGCCGTAGCCCTCCAGTCCCAGCGCCCTGGCGCCGGCATGGCTCACCACGTCATAGGCGGCTTCCAGCTCCCGATCCTCGTAGAAGCCGGAACGGTAGCCGATTATGTTGGCGCGGTTCAGCATGTCGCCATCGCCATAGGGCCACCAGGAATCGCGGATGTTGTCGGACCCGGCGAACACGGTGACGCCGGCCTTGCGAAGCATGGCCACCGGCGGGAAAGCATGGTCGCCGGGCGCGTTGGTCATGATTGAGAGGCCGGCGGCGGCGATCCTCTCGCCGGCCTTGGCCAACGCGTCGGCGGAGATGTCGCCTAGCGCATAGGCGTGGCTGACGGCGACCTTTCCCTCCATGCCCGACGCCGTTGCACGGGCGACGATCTCCTCGACCTCGAAAAGGCCGAGCGTGCCGCGGTCATGCAGATGGATATCGACGCCGGCGCCGCGCTTTTCGGCAAGGCCGAACACCACGTCGAGGTGTCCTTTCACGTCGCGGTCGAAGCTCGCCGGATCAAGCCCGCCGATCAGGTCGCAGCCGAGCTTGAGCGCCTCGTCGAGCAGTTCGGCCGTGCCAGGCGAGGACAGGATGCCGCTCTGCGGGAAGGCGACAAGCTGGATGTCGATCAGGTCGCGATATTTCTCCCGCACGGCGAGGATCGTCTCGACATGCTTCAGCCCGACCGCGGCATCGACCATGACATGGCTGCGCATGGCGAGGCTGCCATGCCCGACGCACAGCTCGAGCTGGTTCTTCGCGCGCTCCGCCATGGGCGCTGCCTGCTCGAGGTTGCGCATCTGGAAGGCGACGCGCTCGCGCACGTCGAAGCCGTTGGTGCAGGGAATGTGCGGGCGCCAGGCGTCGCCGTAGAAGGAGGTGTCGAGATGGATGTGGCCCTCGACGAAGGCCGGCAGCACGAGCTGTCCGGCGAGGTCGACGGCGCCTGGCGGCGGCGATGCGACATTGGCGGCCGGAGCGATGGCGCTGAAGCGGCCGCCCTCGACGGTGAGGTCGGCTACCGTGCCGTCGGCGAGCCTGGCGTTGAGGAAATGAGTCTGGTTCAAGATGCATCCCATTGAAAGTGAACGCATCAGTGGTCGTCGCTTGGCTGGCCAAGGTCAATGCGGGATTGGATAGAAAGTGTTTCGCCCTTGCCTTCTCCCGTTGTGGAAGAAAGCCAAGTACAACGCCTGTTATATACCGCTTTCGCGTAAGTTTCAGCGCGTGGCAAATGTGTCATGGTGAAGTCTGCGGTATGAGGCCGCCGTGGTCGACGCGGACGCCCAAGCACATCCCCAACAATGCGCCCCCAACGGACGCGTCGACCATGAACGGAATGCCGACGGCGACCTTGCCTAGGGTCGCCGTCTTGCTTTGGCCAGCCGCCTTCCGGTCAGCCTTGGGTGCGGGCGTATTCGGCGACCAGCCCCTCATATTCCTCGAAGGCAGGCAGCGCTTCGTAGCTGTGCACGGCCGGTGTCGCCGCCCAGGGCAGTTTCTCGGCCGTCCAGGTCTCGATGAAGGGCGCGAACCAGGCATGGTCGTCGAGCATGGTCGGGCGCAGATTGACGAACCAGTCGATCGCTTCCGGCCGCGTGAACATCCAGGTCATGCAGTAGCCGCAGAAATAATGCTTGGAGGCCCCATGCAGGCCGCCGATCACCGGCTCGCCCTTCGTCACCTCGAAACCTTCCGAGGGGATCGCCGCGCTCAGGGAATAGGCGCTGGATGACATAAGCTGGCAGCCGATGCAGTGGCAGGCCATGGTGAGCAGCGGCATTGCCGAGATTTTCAGGCGCACGCGACCGCAGCGGCAGCCTCCTTCGGCGGGAAGAGCGAGGGTGGGCAAGCTTGGCTCCTTGGGTTGGGGTTTCCCCTTCTCCCCCCGCGGGAGAAGGTGGATCGGCGCGTAGCGCCGAGACGGATGGTTCCAGCGGAGTGAGACGCCGGTTTTCCCTGGAACACCCCTCATCCGGCCGCTTCGCGGCCACCGTCTCCCACAAGAAGGAGAAGGCGCGCTCAGCCTTCCGTCAACTTCGCCGTCGTCGTCATGCGCGCGCCCTGGCCGGCAAAGGCCTCATTGTGGCGGGCGATGATGGCGGGCGCTTTCTCCTCAATCGAATCCAGCGTCGAATGCGCGTCGGAGACCACGGTGACGCCCAAGCCCTCGGCCAAGGCGCCCTTGACGGTTGCGGCGACGCAGAAATCGGTCTGTGCGCCGATGAGCACGACATCCTTCGCACCCTGCCCCGCCACCCATTCGGCGAGCTCGGGATTGGAGAAGGCGTTGCCGACTCTCTTGCCGAAGGTCGGCTCGTCGGCCGCCTGGCCTAGCGGCGGCCAGACCGGCCAGCCGGAGGCGCCCGGCGCCAGCGGATCGCCTTCCGGCCCGTCATGGCGGATGAACGCCACCTTGCGGCCGGAGTGCCGCGCCCAGTCGATCAGCGCGCGCGAGCGCTCGGCGATGGCATCGGCGTCGTGGATCGGCGGGGCGAAACGACCGTCGAACATGCCGGTCTGCAGGTCGATGACGATGAGCGGCGCGGCGGCGGAGGGAGCAGTGTCTGACATGGCGGCGAAGATAACGTGGGCGGGGGCTGCGTCAAGGACGACGCAGGGCCAGCAAGCAGCAACATGCGTCAACACAAATGCAATTTTCAGTTGCATTTATAAATCATTACAACTAATGTGACCAAAGGATCGGGGGATGACAATGGATGAACAATACACCGTGTTCCTGATTGGAGGGGGCACGGGAGGTGACGACCAAGCGGTATTCACGCCGCAGAATGTGGGGACTCGGTGCAGGCTCACTTGCAGCTATCGCAACAAAGTCATCGCTGCCGAGGAAGACGATTATTTCGAAGCCCTATGCCAAATCCGCAAGCAGCTGGAATTGGAAGGGATACTGCCCTTTTGTTATGGAGCGAGCGCGAATGTTTTCCCTGAAGGCACCGTGACAGGGATGAGTCGTGGATTGGTGGTCTGCAAGGTGAAAACGGGGGAGCGTCCCAAGGAGAGCGACTTAGTCAATATATTTGACCAAGGCTATGATGTGGTGCCCGTGTTCGTCTCCATGCAGCAGCAGTTTTGGGATTCGTGGCTCGCCTCCCTGCCCGGATCGCAAGTCCCGGGAATAGCGAAGTCGACTGACGGTGCGGCCCGCTCCCTCTGGGAGTCTCTAACGCTTGGGTTTGCCAAAGTACTGAAATCGCTTTTTCCACGGTCAGGGGGGAGATAAGGCGCGTAGCTTTTACGATATCAGCGGCATCGGGCCCTTCAGCGCCTCGGCCAGCGCGTCGCGAAAGACTTCGATCGGGCGCGCCAGCCTGCCGGCCGGAGGGCGGTGGAGCAGCCAGCAGCGCACCTGCGGCTTGAAGCCGGGGCAGTCGACCACCTCGACCGCGTCGCGCCATTGGCTGCCCGACAGCGCGCCGGGCGTGACGACGCCGATGCCGTGGCCACGAGCGACCAGTGACATTCTCAGGTCCGCGCCCTGCGCCTCGACGCCGACATGGAAAGGCAGCCGCGCCGCCTCGAAGCGATGGCGGATGAAGGCGCGGAAGCCGCAGCCGGTTTCGTTGAGCACCCAAGGGTAGCGCGCGAGATCATCGAGCTCGGCGGGCTTCGGCAAGCCGAGACTTGGCGAGGCCACCAGCAGCACCGCCTGCACGCCGAGATCGTCGCCGACGAGCTCGGGCGGCGGCGCAACGCCCTCGGCGAGGCAGACGGCCACCGCGTCGATCTCGCTGTGCAGCACCTGCTCCACCAGGCGCGGCGAGAGGCTCGAGGTGATCTTCAGCGTCAGCCGCGGGAAAGCCGCGCGAAGACTATCGAGCGGCTCGGACAGCGCGCTGGTCGAGAGATAGGGCATGATGCCGAGGCGAAACTCGCCTCGCACCTCGCCCGCCGGCGAGACGCCCGCCTTCAGGTCTTCCAGCGAGCGCAGCACGCGGCGGCCATGCTCATAGGCCTCGCGGCCGGATGCGGTGGGCTTGAGCGGCTTCGACTGGCGGTCGAGCAAGGGCGTCGCCAGTTGCTCCTCGAGATTCTGCACCCGACGCGTTACGCCGGGCTGGGTGAGGTTGAGCCTGGCCGAAGCACCGACGATGGAGCCAGTTTCGACGACGGCCACGAAGGCTTCAAGGTCGTGGATGTTCATGCGTAATCCGCATAATCATTATCAGGTCATTTCAATTGTAGCATTATGATCGTTGCCCATAAAGTCCTCGCGAAACATGCGAGGTGACCATGAACGGAACAGACAATGCGCGGATCGCTACGGCCGAGTTCGTTGAACGGCCGCCACACACCGGCGGCAGCAGCATCACCCGGTCCCAGACATTTTTGTTTGCCGCTTCGGTCGGCATCATCGTCACCAATCTGTTCGCGCCGCAGACGCTGGTAGGGCTGATCGGGCCCTCGCTGGGCGCCGCGGCGTCGGAAAGCGGCCTGGTCTCGATGGCCACCCTGCTCGGCTATGCGGCCGGGCTGTTCTTCCTGGTGCCGCTGTCGGATTTGGTCGAGAACCGCGTGCTGGTGCTGCGCATGCTCGCCGCGGCCGTGCTCGCGGCAGCGGTCGCTTCGTTCGCGCCGTCCGCCACCTCGCTGCTGGTTGTGCTGTTCATCCTCGGCGCCGCCTGTTCCTGCATCCAGGTGCTGGTGCCGGTGGCGGCCTCGATGGCGCCGTCGGGCCAGGAAGGGCGCGTCATCGGCGACGTGATGAGCGGGCTGATGATCGGCATCCTGCTGTCGCGTCCGATCGCCAGCCTCGTCGCCGACGCTTTCGGCTGGCGCGCCTTCTACGGCATCAGCGCCGCGGCGCTGGCGCTGCTTGCCATCCTGCTCGGCCTCACCTTGCCGAGACGGCGGCCGCTGGCGCAGGCGCGCTATGCGGGGCTCATCGTCTCGCTGGTCGGGCTTCTGCGGCGGGAACCGGTGCTGCGCCGCCGTGCCTTCACGGCGAGCCTGGTGATGGCGGCCTTCAGCGTGTTCTGGACCGCGGTGGCGTTGCGCCTCGCCGCTCCGCCCTTCGACCTCGGCCAGAAAGGCATCGCGCTTTTCGCGCTGGTCGGCGCCGGGGGTGCTGCGGTGACGCCGGTCTTCGGCCGCGCCGGCGACCGCGGTTTTACGCGCTCCGCCACGATCCTCTGCCATCTCGTGCTGATCGCGGCGCTCGGGCTTGCCGCATGGGCGGGCGCGGCCAAGGCCGGCGGGGCGTGGCTGCCGCTCATCCTCATGGGCATCAGCGCCGTGCTGCTCGATATCGGCGTCACCGGCGACCAGACGCTGGGCCGCCGCGCGGTGAATCTCCTGCGGCCCAAGGCGCGCGGCCGCATCAATGGGCTGTTCGTCGGCATCTTCTTCATCGGCGGCGCGATCGGCTCGCTGCTGGCCGGCCTTGCCTGGGCCTGGGGCGGCTGGAACGCGGTGTGCGCGGTTGGGGCCGCGTTCGGGGTGGTGGCGCTGGTGGTGGATTGGGTGGAGTAGCGCAATCTCTCCCTTCTCCCCTTGTGGGAGAGGGTGGCCGCGAAGCGGCCGGATGAGGGGTGCTCCAGGGAAAGCAGCCGTCTCACTCCGCTGGAGCACCCCTCAACCGTCTCGGCGCTGCGCGCCGATCCACCTTCTCCCACAAGGGGAGAAGGAGGGCGCCTCAGCCAATCCCGCCCGTCACATCATACGCGCCAGCTGCGCGCCCATCCGGCGACTTCGCAATGGCCGTGACGATCGAGCCATAGGAACCCCGCCACGCGCTGTGGAAACCTTGATGCGTCGCGGCGGGCACCACGATCCGGCCTGTGTAGCGGCTCCCGCCGGCCTGCATGATCACCGGCTCGCCGTTGACGTCGACTTTCACCGTCGCTTCCGACTCCGCCGGCTCGATCTCCAGGGCGATCGTGACCTCGTCGGTATCACCGGCGTGGACCGTCTCGGCAGTCAGCATCAGGGTAAACGGCGCATCGCTAGCGCCCCTCCTCACACCGCTGCCCTCGAACACATCATCGGCAAGCGCGGGCGTGCGCGGCGGGACGATGCGGCGCTTTGTGGCGCGCTCATAGTCGCCGGCAATCATCAGCAGCGCCGTGTCGTCATAGGCCTTGCCGGCGAAGGTAAGGCCGACCGGCATGCCGATATCGGCCATCGTGCCCATCGGCACCGTCACCGTCGGGATGCCGAGATGCCGCCAGACGAGATTGCCGTTGGCGACCCAGGTGCCGTTGCGCCAGGCGAGCCGGGCGGAAGCCTCGTTCACGTCGGCATCGGCCGGCCCGACATCGGCGACCGCCGGCAGCACGACGGCATCGAGTCGGTTGGCATCGAGCCAGTCCTCGAAGTCGGCGCGGCGCGTTGCCTCGAGGCCTTTCAGGCCTTCCCCGATGGTTGGGATGTCTTCCAGCGGCGCCACGCCCCGCTTCGCCCGCTCGACATACTGCGCGAGATCGAAATCGGCCTCGCCATAACGGTCGCGCAAGGTGCCCGGCGGCTGCGGGAAGATCTTTGCGCCGTCGACCGAAGCAACATCGGGAATGGCCGGATCGGCGTTGGCGCGCAGGAAATCGTCCCACGACCAGATCGACAGGTCCCAGATCTCGCGCTCGGCGAATTCATGCGGCACCAGCCCGCGCTCGACCATGGAGCGCGCGCCGGGACGGTCGCGCTCGTAGTTGGAGACGACGGGGAAATCGACCTCGACCACTTCGGCGCCGAGGGCTTCCAGGTCTCGCGCCGCCTGCTGCCAGAGCTCCAGCACCGAAGCGCGGGTCTCGATCGGTCGGTCGGCGCCTTCATCCTTGCCGATATACATTTTGGGCACGCCGAGCCGCTTGCCCTTGAGCGCGTCTTGCAGCGGGAGGGCGGTGTAGCTCTTCGGCCGCAGCGTCGAGGCTTTCGGGATATCCACCCAGGGCTGCACGCGCCAGAAATCGCCGCGCGCCTCGGCGTCGTCGGCGACGATCACGTCGAGCAGCTCCAGCATGTCGGCGACGCTGCGCGTGTGCGGCACCACCACATCCATGGTCGGCACCAGCGGCCAGTTGCCGCGCACCGAGATCACGCCGCGCGAGGGCGTGTAGGCGGTGAGCGCATTGTTGGAGGCCGGCGCGCGCCCGGACGACCAGGTTTCCTCGCCGAGCCCGAAGGCGGCGAAGGATGCGGCGGTCGCCGTGCCCGAGCCGTTGGACGAGCCGGAGGCGAAGGCGGCGGTGAGGAAATCCTTGTTGTAGGGGCTCTCGGCGCGGCCATAGACGCCGCGCTGCAGGCCGCCATTCGCCATCGGCGGCATATTGGTGAGGCCGATCAGCACCGCGCCGGCGGCGCGCAGGCGGGCGATGGTGAAGGCGTCCTCGGTCGCGACGAGATGCTCGAAGGCCGGCGAGCCGGCGGCCACCGTCAGGCCCTTCACCTTGTAGCTGTCCTTGGCGGTGTAGGGGATGCCGTCGAGCGGTCCGAGCGCCTTGCCCGCGCGGCGACGCCGGTCTGAAGCTTCCGCCTCTGCGAACATATTGGGATTGAGGACCGGGACCGCGTTCAACGCGATGCCGTGACGGTCGTAATGGGCGATGCGCCTGAGATAGGCCGCGACCAGTTCGACGCTGGTGACGGTACCGTCTTCAAGCGCGCCGCGCAGATCGGCGATCGAGGCTTCGACTATATTCATCGGCTGCCGGCTCCCTGTCAGTCCCACGTGTCCGATAACGGCGCATCGCCAAGGCCGCGTTCCGTCACACCCCCTCTGCCCTGCTGGGCATCTCCCCCGCAAGGGCGGAGATCGATGTCGTGATCGCTTTCGCCAATTCCAGACTGGAGTGTAAGCCGGCGCATGCTGCTGACCCCCTGCGGCGGCCGAGCTTTGCGAAGACTAAGTGCGAGACATCATCGAGGCGAAGAATGTGGCTCGATGAAGAGCCTTACGGACCCTGCCGGCCCACGACTGTGCGCGGAAAGCCACATTGCCCAAGAATAGCTGGACTGAATGGAAGGCGCATTGGTTGACAGCACAGGATGTTATGGGATCATCCGGCAGGGATTTTGCAGGAGAGCTTGGCATGAAGAAAGTCTACGAGAAGCCTACATTCGTTCTTCGAGGCAGGCTTGGGGCGATCACCGCCGCGAATGCCCCGGTGGTGTTGTCCAACCCGCCGGCGCCGCCGGCATAAAGCGGGCATCCACCGAACACGAGCAATCATTCCTCGACGCGATGCAATTCCAGAACGGCGTGCGGCCGCTTCCGGCCGGAATACCGGGACAAGATGCCGATGGCAGTCCGCCGAACCTGCCAAAAGGTGTCCACGCCGCTCAGCGCGCCAGCACCAGATCGTCCAGCACGAGCTGCCAGTAGTGCCTGGTGGAAACGCGCACGCGCGTCACAGCCTTCAGCATGGGCGCGTAGTGAACCGGCGACAATGCCGATAGCACCACCTCATCGCTGGCGACGAGTTCGTCGCCCAGCCAGCTTTCAATCAACGCCACCTCGCCTTCCGATCTCAGCCAGGCGGCGGTCAACATGACCGAATGAAAGCCGAAGGGTGTGCTGCCGCCGAACTCGGCTGGGTGGCCGCTGCTGGTATAGGCTGCGTGGTTGCCGCGGATGCTGCCGTTGAGATAGCCTTCGCTCTCCTTGACGTAGTTTCTAGCGATGGCGTTGACGTTGCGCCACTCCAGGCCGGCATGGCCGGAAGGCACTTTCTTGAAGTCGAGTGATGTGACGTCGTCAAACCCGATCCGCGACAGCACGGCCTCGTCGGCGATTGCGTCCGGCCTCAGTTCGCCGAGGTCGGTCGGATAGGGAGAAAGCGCCAGACGCCGCCTGATATCCGGGCCCGAAATCTCCAGTGTGTCAGCCACGTCCGGGACGTCAAAGTGGAAGTTGCCTGCCGCAAGCGGCATGGTCTGCAGCAGTTCGCCCTTGCCCATCAAGTTCAATGTCGCATGAGCCGATACCGGGACCCTGCCGCGCAGGCTCCGCCCCGGGATCAACCCGACCAGTCCCGGCAGATCCTTTCCCACCAGACCGGCGGGCGACCCTGGCAGTTCGACCAGCCGCAACGTCTGGCTCTCATTGCCCGTGCTGACGCGCCAGCCTTTGGGGACGGACACCGAAAACCGGTAGAGTCCAGGCGCGCGGAGGCTCGCCCACCGCTTTCTGGTCGACATGAGGAAGTTGGCGAAGCCGGAGCTGTTGCTGGTGGCCGAGGTTATGAATGCGCCCTTGTCGTCGAACACCCGTACGACAATGCCGCCCATCGGCCGGTCGGCCTCGCCGAACCTGCCGTCGCCGTCGACATCCATGAAGACGAAGGACGAGTAATTCAACGCGTGGTCGCTTGCCGACCAATTGGCGCGGGCCCGATAATCGTGCGCGGGATCGGCGCTGCGGCGCAGCTTGCGCCGCTTGCGGCGCCGGCGTAAGGCGAGCGCAATGAGCGCGATGCCCCCCGCAACCACGAGAGCCGAGACGAAAAGGACAAGAGCGTTAGCAGCCACAGGTGCCGCGCTCCTGGCCGCGCAACCGATTGCCGGCGATCAGTGTCGCCACCGCCGGCAGCCTGTCAGTCGGTCTCTTCATCGGTCTCCCCCGCGCCTCTCGCCGTCCGATGGCGGCAGGCGGCCAACATCCTAGCCGAGCCTTCCGCCGTGGCTAAGTGCCGGACATCACAGAGAGGCGATAAATGTGCCTCGATAGATCCTCCCGGCGATATATTCCGAACCCGGCCCCAGCCGCCGCGACCATCACACTAATGGGCGGGCGGTTGCTTCAGTAGAACGCTGTCCCCAGAAACAGAACGGCCCATCATGGCCGCTTACTTGACAGAAACTCGTCGTATGAGATTATCGGACGGGATTTTCGAGGAGAGCAATCGCATGAAGAAGACTTACGAGAAGCCTGTTTTCGTCCGCAAGGGCAAGCTTTCGGCGATTGTGGCGGGTTCTTTGCCCACGCCGGGTTGACGCTGAAATCACCGCCATTTTGAGCATCTATCGATAGGGGACATCTTGATATGAAGAAGACATATGTGAAGCCAGAGTTCGTCCGCAAGGGCAAGCTTTCGGCTGTTGTGGCCGGCTCGCTGCCGGCTCCGCAGTGATCGAGAGACCCAAAGCCTGATCTTTCAAGAATCCCCGCCACGGCGGGGATTTCTGTTTTCTCACCCCAGTTCCACCCAGACCGGCGCATGGTCGCCGGGGTTTTCCCCTCCCCGCACCTCGCGGTCGATGCCCGCCGCTTTCAGCTTTCGCGCCAGCTTCTTCGACAGCAAGATGTGGTCGAGCCGCAATCCGGCGTCGCGCGGCCAGCGGTTCCGGCGGTAGTCCCAGAAAGTGTAGAGCCGCTCCTCCCTTGGAAAGACCTTGCGCAGCGCGTCGGTCCAGCCCTGGTCGATCAATGCCGCGAAGGCGGCGCGGCTTTCAGGCTGCACCAGCGCGTTGTCGTCATAGGAGCGGGTCTGATAGATGTCGCGCGGCTCGGGCACGATGTTGAAATCGCCGGCAAGCGCCACCGGCAGGCCGGTGTCGAGGAGCTCGGCCGCATGCGCCGCGAAGCGCTCGTGCCAGGCGAGCTTGTAGTCGAATTTCGGGCCGGGCCGCGGGTTGCCGTTCGGCGCGTAGAGGCAGGCGATGACGACGCCGTCGACCGCGGCCTCGATGTAGCGGGCCTGGCGGTCGGCATCGTCGCCGGGCAGCGCGTCGCGCGTCAGCACCGGCTCGGCGCCGCGCGCGAGGATCGCCACGCCGTTCCAGGTCGGCTCCCCCTTCCACACCGCGCCATAGCCGGCGTGCGCAAGCCTTGTCAGCGGGAACTGCGTGTCGCGGGATTTCAGCTCCTGCAGGCAGACGACATCGGGTTTGGCGGCGGCCAGCCAGGCCAGCAGGTTTTCAAGACGATTGTTGATGTTGTTGATGTTGAAGGTGGCGAGTTTCATGTTTGGATGCCGCCGCTTCGCGCTACGTCATCCTCGGGCTTGACCCGAGGATCCATGCCGTGACCTTTGCCGTGGAACGAGGCGGGCCAAATTTCTGAACCGGAGCAACGCCTTAGCGTCATGGCATGGATCCTAGGGTCTGCGCGCGTCGCTTCGCTCCTTGCTCCGCCCTAGGATGACGAAGCCGAGGGCTGCGCGAACTTAGCCACTATTGTCTCAGCCACCGTCTTCAAATGATCGCCGGTCGAAAAACCCGAGATGGCCTTGCGTGGCTTCAAATCGTGGTCGCCGTCCTCCAGCCAGACCACCTCTATCGCCGAGGAAAGGCCGTAGGTCGCGACTTCCTCCTTGGTGCCGAACTCGTCGCGCGTGCCTTGGAAGATCAGCGTCGGCGTCTTCAGACCGATGAGATGTTTCGTCCGCAACTGCTCGGGCTTGCCCGGCGGATGGAAGGGATAGCCAAGACACACCAGGCCGGCGATCTCGCCCTTGGCGAACATCTCGTCGGCGACCATCGAGGCGACGCGGCCGCCCATCGACTTGCCGCCGATGATGAGCTTGCCGGTCACACCTTTGGCGCGCAGATCGGCGATCGCCTTCACATATTCCGGGTTGACCGTCTCGGCGCGCGGCGGCGGCTTGCGGTGGCCGTAGCGGCGCGCCGCCATATAGTGGAACTCGAAGCGCGCGACCTGGAAGCCGGCCGTGCTGAGCGCCTTGGCGGTGGCGGTCATCGAAGGCGAGTCCATCGACGCGCCGGCGCCATGGGCGAGCAGGATGGTGACGGGAGCGGTGGAGAAGCCGTCGAAGAGGAAGTGGGTCATGGATGCGCCAACCTCGCCTTCTCCCCTTGTGGGAGAAGGTGGCCGAGCGAAGCTCGGACGGATGAGGGGAAGGGGAGAAGGAGAGGCGCTCACCCCGCCGTGCGCGCCATATGCAAATCCACGAACTGTATCCCCTTCTGTGCCAGCCTTGCCCATTCGGACTCCGCGTCCAGCTCCAGATAGCGCACCCACAGCCGCCGCGCCTCCGCCAGATCGCCCGCATCGAACTCCAGCCGCGCCAGGTTGAACACCGGGTCGGCATAGGTCTTGTCGAGGGCGATCGCCTTCTGCAGGTGGCGCCTTGCCGACGCGACCTTGCCCTCGTCGCTCATCAGACCGGCGAGGTTGAACCAGGCTTCCACAAAGCCCGGATCGAGCTTGATCGCCCGGGCATAGTCATGCGCCGCTTCGGCAATCCGGCCGGCGCCGCGCAGGCAGTTGGCGCGGTTGAAGGCGGCGATCGCATCCTTCGGGTCGATCGCCAGGCAGCGCTGGTAGAGCGCGGCCGCATCGTCATGGCGCTCTTCTTCCTCCGCCATCTCGGCCTCGGTGAAGAGCTCTTCCAGCGTATCGTCCTCCGGCGAGCCGAGGTCGAACAGCAACTGGCCGTCGAGCTCGCTCGTTCCATCGTCGAGATAGATCGCATCCGGCCGGCCGTGCTGCGAGCCGAGATTGAGCGATTTTGCCGTGAGCGACGCGACCGGGCCGGAACGGTGCACGGAACGCGCGATCGCGCCCCAGGCGGCGCCGCTGGCGATCAGCCCGGCATATTTGCGCGCCAGGATCAGGTCGCGGAAGGAATAGGGCTCGCCGTCATGCTCGAAAGCGTCGAACAGCGACAGCATGTCGAGATCGCCGCCCGTAAGCCGCGATTGGTCGATCAGCGATTGCCTGGAGAGCGATGAGGCGTCGGGCGCCTTCATCAGGCCGAGCAGGCGCAGGAAACCGTTCTCGCTGATGAGTTGCCGGCCGGCTTCGCGTTCGGCCTTGGCGCGGCGCTCGATCTCGGCATCGCCGGATTTCGCCTTGGCCAGAAGCGCGCGACCGAACACGACATGGGTGGTGCGACGGGTGACGCCGCGCCTCAGCTCCGCATGGCGGCGCCCGACCTCCCGCGCGGCGAGCCTGAGCGGAAAGGCGGCCAGCGCACCGACGACGCCGAAGACGGCGCCGGGAACGATCACCGGCCCTCCCGTCACTTCTTGCTCTTGCCGACGGCCTTCAACAGGTTCGCCTTCAGCGGGTTCTCAGATGCCCCGCCGGCAGCCGTCTTCCTGGCGGGCTTTGCGGGCGCTTCCTCGGCCTTGCTCTTCGACTTGGCCGGGGGTTTGGCCTGCTGCGACAGGCTCGCCTTCAGCGCATCCATGAGGTTGATGACATTGCCGCGCTCGGGCGCAGCCGCGATGATCGGCTTGTGGCCCTTCAGCTTCTCGCGGATCATCGCCATCAGCGCCACCTCATAGCGATCCTCGTAGTTCTTCGGGTCGAAGTGGGTTTGCTTCTGCTTGATCAGCGCCATGGCCAGTTCGAGCATTTCCGGATCCGGCTTGCCGGCCGGGATGTTGCCGAAATATTCAGCGGTGCCGCGCACTTCGTTGGGGTTCCTCAAGGTGCAGACGAACATGCCGTTCTCGCGCGCGCCGATCGTCACCACCCGCTCGCGGCTGGAGAGCACCAGCCGCGCAATCGCCAGCTTGCCGGATTTGCGCATGGCTTCGCGCAGCACCGCGAAGGTTTCCTCCGCCATGGCGCCGTCGGGCGCGAGATAATAGGGGGAGTCCTGGTAGATGACATCGACCTCGCCCTCGTCGACAAAGGCCTCGATGTTCATCGTGTGGTTGGATTCGATCCTCACCGCGTCGAGATCGACGTCATCGATGATGATGTACTGCTTGTCCTCATACTCGTAACCGCGCACCAGGTCCGAGCGCTCGACCAGGCCGAGCTCTGGGTCGACCGGCTTCATGTTGATGCGGTTGTGCGTCTTCTTGTGCAACTGATTGAACGAGATGCGCTCGCTCGCGCTGGTGGCCGGGTAAAGCCGGACCGGACAGCTGACGAGGCTGAGCTTGAGGTAACCTTTCCAACTTGCCCTGGGCGCCATGATGAACTCCTACGCGGCCATGCACTTGCAGTTGATTGCAGCGCTTCGTCCGTAGGACGATTTGCGCCGTGGAAATCCTACACCGACCCCTCACCCTACAACCGAATTCCTAGCGAAATGTTCTTGGGGCTGCTTGGCGCGGAGAATAATTCAAATTGTAGGAAGCGTCGATGGAGATGGCGCGGCCCTTTCCTCGCCCCGCGAAAGCGGGGAGAGGTGGCTCGGCGAAGCCGAGGCGGAGAGGGGAAGGGCGCGGCGCCGAATGTTTCCGGCGCTTGACCACATACGCTGGCGCTGCCCCTCTCCGGCCGCTGCGCGGCCACCTCTCCCCACTTCGTGGGGCGAGGAACTAGCGCTCCAACGCCGGCAGATCCCTACCCGCCTCGTCGATCTCCGCCCACGGATCGCCAGACGTCTCCAGCAGGCTCGGCAGCGAGGCGTAGTTCAGGTCCTCCGGCGCGTCGATCGTCTCGAGGTCCGTCCAGCTCACCGGGGTCGAGGCCGGCAGGTTGGTGCGGGCGCGCAGCGAATAGGGAGCGGCCGAGGTGTGGCCGCGGGCGTTGCGGTGGAAGTCGATGAAGATGCGCTTCTTGCGGTTTTCCTTGCCCATGGTGGTGGTGAAGGTGTCAGGCGCGCTTGCCGCGAGCAAGGTGGAAATGGCGCTGCTCGCCTGGTGCAGCTTCTTCCAGTTCTGCTTCCGGGTCACCGGCACGGTGATGTGGATGCCCTTGCCGCCGGAGGTCTTCACGAAGGGCACCAGGCCGAGGCTTACCAGCCCGCCCTTGATATGGACCGCAGCCTCCACAACTTCGCGCCACGAGATCCCCTCGCCCGGATCGAGGTCGAAGACGATCTGGTCCGGTCGGTCGAGCCTCTGGCGGTGCGTGCCCCAGGTGTGGAACTCGACGACGCCGAATTGCGCCAGCGCCAGATAGCCCTTGGCGTCCTCGACCGACAGATAGGTCTTCGTCTCGCCTTCGGAGTTGACGCTCTCGAACACCGCCACCGAAGGCGGCATGCCGGTGAAGGCGTGGCGCTGGAAGAAGCAGTCCTGCGGCTTGCCGGTCGGACAGCGTACCAATGACACCGGGCGGCCAATGATATGCGGCAGCATGAAATCGCCCACCAGCGCGTAATAGACGGCGATATCGAGCTTGGTCGGCCCGGTCTTGCCGAACAGCCGGCGCTCCGGATTGGTGACCCAGATGGTGGCGAGGTCGGATTCGGCGATCAGCCGCTTGCGTTTCACCGGCGCCGGCGTGGTCAGCCCGCCGACATCGCGCAAGCCGCGAAAGACGCCGTGGCGAATCGCATTGTCGGCGGTGCGATTCGAATAGCGCACGCGCGCCGACAGCAGCGGCTTCACCCAATGCATCTCGCGCATGATCTCGCGCGGCACGCCTTCCGGCGGGCTGGCGCCGGCCGTCAGCCGTTCCAGCCTGGCAAGCAGTTCGCTCGCCATGTCGCGGTCGAAGCCGGTGCCGACCTTGCCGCGATAATGCAGCTCACCGTTCTCGAACTCGGCCATGCCGAGCGCGGCCAACCCTTCCGCCCGGTCGGAAACGGTGTAACCGGCGATGACGAAATCATCCGTCTTTTGCGCCTTCACCTTGGTCCAGCTCTTGGTGCGGCCGCTCATGTAGATGGCGTCGGCGCGTTTGGAGACGACGCCTTCGAGCCCCAGCTCCGAGGCCTGATCGTAAAGGCCCTGCCCGTCACCCTCGACATGGTCGCTGTACTGGATCGCGGCATTGGCGGCCTGGCCGGCGAGCAGCTCGGCAAGCAGCGCCTTACGTTTGATGAGCGGCGCCTTGCGCAGGTCCCAGCCGTCCAGATGCAAAAGGTCGAAGGCGTAGAAATGCAGCTTTGAACCTGCGCCTTCGGCCAGCGCGTCCTGCAGCAGGGCGAAGCGCGAGATGCCCCTGTCGTCGAGCACCATGATCTCGCCGTCGATGATCGCCTGGGCGACCGGCAGGCGCGAAAAGGCCTGCGGGAGATCGCCATAGCGCTTGGTCCAGTCGATGCCGCCACGGGTGATCAGCCGCACCTCGCCATCCGTCACATGCGCCATGGTGCGGTAGCCGTCGAATTTGATCTCGTGCAGCCACAGCTCGCCCGTCTTCTCCGCCGGCCCCTCGCCGCCCGGCGGATTCGGCACCTGGGTGGCAAGCTGCGGCTCGATGCGGCTTGGCGGCGCGGCCTTGAGCGCGCCGGGCAGCGCGCCTGGTTTCAGCGAACCTAGCTTCGGAGGCAGACGTTCCCGCTTCCTCGGCGGCGCCCCCAGTTCCTCGATCCGGCGGCCGGACTTCACGCTTTCCGGCCGCTCGCTCAGGATGTCGCGTTTCGCATCGGCAGCGAGGTCGCGCTCCTTGAACAGCAGCCAGTTCTTCTTGTTCTCGTCCTCGCCGGGCTTGGGCTTCAGGCGCGTCAGCATCCAGCCGCCATTGAGCTTCTCGCCGGCCAGCCGGAACTTGAAGGCGCCGGTGCGCAGGCTTTTGTCGACATCCTCCATCGGCGCCCAGGTGCCAGTATCCCAGACGATCATCGGCCCGCCGCCATACTCGCCCTCGGGAATGACGCCCTCGAAATCGATATATTCGATCGGGTGGTCCTCGGTCTCGACGGCAAGCCGCTTGTCGGCCGGGTTGAGCGACGGCCCGCGCGGGACGGCCCAGCTTTTGAGCACGCCGCCGATTTCGAGGCGGAGATCGTAATGGTCGGCGGTGGCGTGGTGCTTGTGGACGACGAAGCGGTTGGAGCCCTCGGAGGCGAGGCCGCCCGCGGGCTCGGGGGTGCGGGAGAATTCGCGCTTGGCGCGATAGGGTTTGAGGTTGGCGGGCATGGATCAGGCGCCGAAGGGTGGAATGGAAATCGGCGAAGGCCTCGTTCCTTCGCGCCCCCC
>CCNC01000097.1:0-26631 GCA_000824845.1 Mesorhizobium sp. ORS 3359
ACTGCCAATCTCCCCCCTTGTGGGGGAGATGGCCGGCAGGCCAGAGGGGGGCGCTGTCCCGCCAGCCTCTCAGTTATCATCCCCGAATGCTCAATCGTCGATCGCCGGCGTCAGTTCCAGCTCCGCCGGGGTCAGCCCTTGCCGCAGCTGGCTCAGCCGGAACTCGTCGACCCAGTAGGCCTCGCCGTCGACCAGCACGCGGGCGCTGTAGGTGCCGCCGGAAAAGCGCTGCGCGGTGACATAGACCTTGTGGCGCTCGAGCGCGGACTTCACCGCGGCGCGGCGGGACTTTTCTCTGGCGACGGGACTGGCCATGCCCTCACTCGAACACGCTGCCGCCGAAGAATGCGGCTGCCATAAGCATGGCGGAGAGCGGAATGTGAGTCAATTTGGCCAGCACAGGCCGCCCACTCACCGCCCCGCCCGCAGCCGCCGCCAGCGCTGCATGAAGTCCTGCGCGAGCTTGAAGAGCCGCGGGTTGTCGCGCACGAAGGCGACGCCCCGGCCGCGATAGTTGATGGCGCCGCTCGCGGCCAGGCCCTTCAGCGTGATGCCGTAGCAAAGCTCGGACAGAACCGACTTCACCGCGCCCATATGCTCCTTGTAGCTCTGGTTGCCGACCGACAGGTCGAAATAGTCGAAGCCCTGGCCGCGGCCCCAGCGGATCAGCTCGCCCATGATGCACAGCCCGGGCGAAACGTTGGGCACCGCGGCCTGGTCGATCGCGACCAGCAGCGCATGCAGTGTGCCGAGATGGACCGCCAGGTACTGGACCGCGACCATGACGTCGCCGGCGCGCAGGCCGAAGACGCGTACCGAACCGTCCTTCAGACCGCGCTGCGCCGCGCTTCGGTAGAAATCGGCGACCGGCGGCCGCGCCAGGAGATCGAACCGGCCGAGTTCGCGAAAACGGCTGAGCCGCATTTCGACCAGCTTGCCGAAAATCGAGTCCACCAACGCCGGCGTGTCGGCTTCCACCAGCGCCAGGCCACCATTGCGGTCCAGCCGGCGCAGGTCCTTGTTGAGGGCCTTGACGAATGACGGACGGCAGATGCGCTTGACGACGGTGTCGGCGTCGCCGTCCATGGCGATGCCGTAGCGGGAATGGATGGAATCGCGCGCCGGCGAAAGCAGCGCCAGGGGATTGGCGACGCCGCCGATCTCCTTCGGAATACCGGTGATGTGGATGCGGTCCGCCGGCGGCAGCACGGAAAGCACCGCCGCCCAGGCGGCCTCGGCGGACTGCCTCGTCCAGGGCGTGGCGTCGGCGAGCAAGGGTGCCGCGTAGTCGCAGACCCCGCAGCTTAGCCACTCGACCACCCAATGGCCAAACGCGCGGCGCCGCATCAGCGGCACAAGCATGACCGGTTCGCCCGTCGCGGCGTCCCGCAATTCTACGATGGCCAGTTCCGCTTTCGGGGGCATGAGCCGCTCGACGATCCCCTCAGCCCAGGCGAAATGCTGGTGGCCGGTGCACACGCCGGTCGTTTCGAGACGCAGCCAGAGCGGCTTGGCCGTTTCGAGGCTGGTGTGCAACTGCGCCACGTAAGCGGTGCCTGTGGCGACGGCGGCGTGCGGCGCGGCCTCGCCATCGGCCAGGCCGGTCGTCATCGCGGCCATCGGCATTGCCTGGCTTGCCACATCATTCTCCTATCGTCTCTGCGCGGCGAGCGTCGCCGCGCGGCGCCAGGCGCCGACCATCGTGGGGCGCTGCTCGTTGGGGTGCTTGAGGTTCCACATGCGGTTGGCCGTGAAATACCATGAGGCCACCAGCACGAAGGTCTCGGACACCGCGGCGCCGGCCAGCGCCCATGTCGAAGGCGCGACGGCCAGCAGGGTGCCGATCGTCGCCAGCCCGACGATCGCGCCGGCCATGGTGATGAAGGCGACGATGCGGAAATCGCCCAGAATCTCGAGGACCACGCGCGGCATCACATAGGCCATGATCGGCACGAAGTTGGCGATGGCGAAAATTCCGATCAGGCCGACCGAGGCATGCTGCAGAGCCTGCGATCTGATCATCGGCAGGACGAACAGGACGCCGCAGCCATAGGCCAGGCTGCCGCAACCCATGACGAGCGCCCAGATCTTGGCCTGCGTCCAGACGCGGTCGAACTCCTTGTTGCGCACCAGTTTTGCAAGTTCCGGCTGCAGCATGTTCGAGAAGGCTAGGCTGGAGATGCGCAGCGGCGCGAACAGCACCAGCACCGCTGCCAGTGGGGCGTAGGCGGCAGGCCCGGCGATGCCCGCGACCAGCAGCGCCAGGGATTGCCCCTGGATGTTGGTGGTGGTGGCGCTGAACCCCGACCAGCAGAGCTGCGGCCAGAGCTTTGCATAGCGCCGCCAGGTCGGCGCGCGAAAGGAGACGCGCAGCCTGCGGCGCGCCAGTTTCACCAGCACCGCGATGCCGACGATATTGGCGGCGGCAAGCGCATAGAAGGTGGTCTGAAGCGCGTTCGCGAAGAACCAGATCGCCGCTCCCGCCAGCACGATGCCCGCGATCGTGAATGCGGCGTCGCTGATGGAGACGACAAGTTGCATGCGGCGCGCGAAGAATGCCGTGCGCATATGGCCGCGCAGCGACCAGGCGCAGACGAAGCAGGCGGCGCCGATGCCGCTCGGGTCGCCGAGGAGGCGCATCAGCAGCCCCGTGCCCAGCCCCATCAGCAGCGCCACCACAAGCGCGGCCGATCCGAAGGTCATGTCATACGCGTCGACGCCGGCGCTGTTGGTGCTCTTGCCCATCCATATGGCGGCCGGAACGGCGGTGAGCGAGCGGATATAGGACAGACCGACGCCGCCCATCACCATGGCCAGCGCGAAGAGGCCGTAACCTTCGGCCGACAGAAGATGCAGCAGCGCGATGTTGAGGGCGAAATGGAAGCCGCTCTGCATCGCTTCGCCGCCGATCATCAGCATGAGGCGCCGCACCAGATGGGCCGGGAAGGTGAACTTCACGGGCTCGTCTCCGCCTCGCGGGCGACGCCCCCCCGCCCCCGCCGCGGCGTCGACGCCTTCAGCTTGTCGGCCACGATCGCCACGATCGCGGCAGCGGCGATATGCTCGCTGAAGAGCGTCTCGTAGCGCGCCCGGCCGGCGGCGGCGAAGCCGCGCCAGAGCTCCGGCCGCTGGATGATCTCATTGAGCTTGCCGGCAAGGGCCTTGGCATCCCCCGGCGGCACATGCCAGCCGGTCTCGCCCTCGGCCACCACTTCCACCAGTCCGCCGATCGCCGACACCAGCGGCGGCCTGCCCCAGCCCATCGCCTCGATGGCGACGCGACCGAGCGATTCCGGGCGGCGCGACGGCACCGCCACGATGTCCGCCCAGCGATAGTGGTCGGTGGGGTCGGAGACGAAGGGCAGCACTTCGACATGTCCGGTCAGCCCCATGCGCCCGACCAGCTCGGCGAGCGCCTGCTCGCGCTCGACGCTTTCGAAGGCGCCGCCGACGAGGCGGACCTCGACGCGATTGCGCAACCCAGCGGGAAGCGAGGCGACCGCTTCGAGCAGCACCTCCTGCCCCTTGATGCGGTTGACGCGGCCAAGCAGCAGGACCCTGAGCGGGCGGCTGCCGTCATAGGTCACCGGCAGGGCGGCCAGCGGCCCGGCGACGCCGTTATAGACGACATGCGTGCGCCGCCCCCTGGCATCGACGGCCGGCGGATCGCCGAACGTTGCGCGCGTGGCGCGCGAGTTGAAGATCAGGTCCGCACGGCTCCAGCGCATCAGCGCGACAAGCACCTTGCGCAATATGCCCTCGGGGATCTCGTGGATGTGCAGCAGCGCCTTGCGCGGCAGAAGCCGCGCGGCCAGCGCATAGTCGGCGATGATCGAGGTGTTGATGTAGGTCAGGTCGCTGCCCCGCATGCGGCGCCAGGCGCGCCAGAGCGCAGCGGGCAGCCGCGCCATCTCGACGGTGGCGAGCCTGAGCATCGCCTGGCGCCTGAGCACCCAGAGCGGCTCGAACACGATGCGGCTGGCATGTGGCTTGAGGATCTCGACGATCGGCCCCTCGCGCGGCAGCACGACCTCGATCTCGGCGGCCGGAAACGCGGCGCGCAGCGCAGCCACGCTCTCGGCGAAGCTGCGGTCCGAACCATAGAGCTCGTAGCCTTGATGAACGCAGGCAATGCGCATCACTCTCTTTCCACCTGCACCTCGAGTCCGCTCGGCACCGGGCCCTTCAAGCGCGGAAGAAACTTCATGCCAAATCCGCACGCCGCTCCACCCGGCGGTGGCCACTGCAGGCCCGGGAGCAAGGATCGTGCCGGCTTCCTGATTGCCCTGCTGCGGCCCTGGTACCCGACCGTGCCCCGTATCGACACAGATACGTCGCGAAGGTTGACCGATAATGAAGCAAGCCCCGCGTTCTGAAGAGAAATTTTACACCTTCATGCGAGTATCCACCCTGGGGGTACCCCTGGCACGGAAGTTGCTGGGCGGTCATTGACATAGCAACAACCATGACCGGACCCCGGGGGAATCCTTTTATTTTGAAACCGGAACGACCTTCCAACCCGATCGAAAAGCCTTCGATCCTGATCCTGGGCACGCGCGGCATTCCGGCTTCCCACGGCGGCTTCGAGACTTTTGCCGAGCGGCTGGCGCTTTTCCTGGCCGGACGCGGCTGGAGGGTCGGCGTCTACTGCCAGAAGGAAGTCGAGCGCGTCGGCCAAAGGGTGACGATCGACAGCTGGCGCGGCATCGAGCTCATCACCATCGAGGTCGCCTCCAGGGGTCCGCGCGCGACGCTGGAATTCGACTGGCAATGCGTGCTCGACGCCGCCAGGCGCCCCGGCGTGTGCCTGGTGCTCGGCTATAACGGCGCGGTGTTCCTGACCTGGCTCAGGCTCATGCGGCGCAGGGTCATCACCAATATGGACGGCATCGAGTGGCGACGGCCGAAATGGGGGCCGGCGGCGCGCGCCTGGTTCTGGCTCAACGAATGGATCGGCGCCTGGCTCTCGCAACGGCTTATCGCGGACCATCCGGCGATCGCCGACCATCTGGCGACGCGGCGGCCGCGCAGCGCCATCGCCACCATTGCCTATGGGGCCGACCCGGTGACCTCGGCGCCGGAGGAACCCGTTCGCGCGCTCGGGCTCGAGCCCGGCAAATACCTCGTCTCGATCGCGCGCATCGAACCCGACAACAACATCCTGCCGATCATCGAAGCCTTCCGCCGCCGCGATCGCGGCGACATGAAGCTGGTGGTGCTGGGCACGCTCAACGACGAGATCCCCTACCATCGCGCCGTGCGCGAGGCAGCAGGTTCGGTGGTGATCATGCCGGGCGCGATCTACGACCAGGCGACCGTGAAGGCGCTGCGCTACCATGCGCGCGCCTATATGCACGGCCACACGGTTGGCGGCACCAACCCCTCGCTGGTCGAGGCGCTGGCCGCCGGCAACATGGTGATCGCGCATGACAACCGCTACAACCGCTGGGTCGCCGGCGAGGCAGCGATCTATTTCAACGACACCGACAGCCTGAGCGCACGGATCGACGCGGCGCTGGCCGACGACGCGCTGGTGGCGCGCTGCGGCAAGGCGGCGCGGGCACGCGCCCGCGAGGCCTTCCGCTGGGAAGACGTGCTCAGCGCCTATGAGAAGGAAGCGCTGCGGCAGCTCGGCGGCGCCACCGCCGCGCCGGCGCAAGCCGACCGGGCCAAGCACGCATGACTGGGGCACGCATGACTGGGGCACGCACGACTGGGGCACGCATGACTGGGCACGCATGACCGGCTGGTCTCGCCGCCGTCTGCTCGGCGCGGCGCTGGCCGTGACGACGGCGCCGCTGGCGGTCCCGCCGCTTGTATCTAAAGCGTGCGCCGCCGGCGAATGGCCTTTCAGGCGCGGCGTCAACGCCTGGCCATGGTTTGCGCTGACGCGCGAATTTCCCGCGCCCCGCACCGACTATGACTGGCCGCCCTTCCAGTCGCAGCGGCCGGTGCCGGCGCCGGCCGACCTTGCCCGGCTGCGCGCCAGCGGGCTTGACTTCATCCGCCTGCCTGTCGATCCGGGCCCGTTCCTGGCCGCCGATGCGGGCCGGCGCGGCGACCTCATGGCGATGCTCGGCGCTGCGGTCGAAGCGGCTTTGGCCGCCGATCTCGGCGTCATCGTCAACGTGCAGGCCAATGGCGCCACTCATTACTGGAACCCCGAGCGCATGGTTTCCAGCACCGGCGCGCCGGAATTCGCCCGCTACCGGGCCTTCGTCGCCGACGTGGCGGGCATGCTCAAGGACATGGCGCCCGGCAGGGTCGCGCTGGAACCGGTCAACGAGCCGCCGCAGGACTGTTCCTCCGAGGTGTGGCCCAAGGTGCAGGCGGCGCTGCTCAGCGCCGCGCGGGGCTCGGCGAAAGACCTGCCGATCGTCGTCACCGGCGGCTGCGGCTCGATGGTGCGGGGCCTCACCGCGCTCGATCCGGCGCCGCTGACGGAATTCGAGCCGATCCTGTTCACCTTCCACTTCTACGAACCCTACCTGTTCAGCCATCAGGGCGCGCCATGGATGCGCGAGCCGGTCTACCGCGCGCTGAACAACGTGCCGTGGCCAGCCTCGGCCGGCACGTTGGAACGGACGCTGGCCTCGGTCCAGGTCAGGATGGCTGAGGATACGGAGAGGTCCGACGAAGCCAAGAAGGTCGCCTTTGCCGAGACCGAAAAGGTGCTGAAAGTCTATTTCGACGCCCAGCCCGACCGCGGCTTCATCGACGGCTATCTCGCGCAGGTGAGCGACTGGGCGGACGGCCATGGCATCTCGCCCGGGCGCGTCATCATGGGCGAGTTCGGCGCGCTGCGCACCGACGCCCGCTACACCGCCGCGCCCAATCCCGACCGCGCCCGCTACATCGCCGACGTCCGGCAGAGCGCCGAAGCCGCCGGCTTTCCCTGGGCGTTCTGGGACCTGTTCGATGGCATGGGCATGATGGACGACACCACGCGCGCGCTCGATCCCGCCATGGTCGAGGCGCTGGGGCTGAGGATGCCGCCCAACTGATCTGTTGAATCACCAAACCGCGCTAAGGGCTTGGTTTGATGCGAGAGCCGGCGGGCGGGGAGCCGATGCATTTTTGCGAAATCGCCGTCTGGCTGTCGGTGATCGCGATCAACTTGGTCACGGCGCCGCTGGTGTTGCTTAGGACGCCGAAGCGCGAGGCGAGCGGGATGGCTGTGCGCGAATTCCTTCGCGCCGCCCTCTGTCCTGCCGGACAACTCCCCCACTTGGGGGGAGATTGGCAGCTTCCGCGACTGCGCCTCGCTTGCAACGTCGGTGGTTGGTGAAAGCCGCGTGACGGCTGATCTCCCCACTGGTGGGGAAATCATTTGGGAAACGAGTTGTCGATAATGATCGACCATATGTTTTGGTTTATCGCCTTTATGTCCTCGATGGATGCCTGAATCCGGCCAATTTCCTTGTCGTCTAGTGCTTCGATCTTCCCGTATTTTACATCGTCCTTCCCGTCGGCGATACGCATCAGCTGCGTGCTTCCGTGCGTTCCGCTTTCGTTGAAGGAATAGATGCAGTGGCTGTATTTGTTTCGCAGCTTTGCCTGGCGCGTCAGCTCGCTGGTGACAGCCAGCACCGCTTGGCGACACGCAGCCGGCGTCTTTTGCATTTTAGCGAGTCGCTCGACCAGCTCGATCCGCGCCCTGGTCGTGTTCAGTGTCAGGAAAACAATGATGGCTGTCTCCTTGTCGACCTTGGCGAGGCCGGCGATCAGGTAGATCAGCAGACTTTCAGTGTTAGTCCATGTATAGCTCATCTGGCCAACAAGCAGCAGTATCTGCTGAAAGCGGGGCATCGTCGACTCATGGTGCGGATTGGACGAGATCCGTTTTTGAGCGTCCAGAGCTGCCATAGAAAGAATCCTTGCGGGCATGGAACACTGCGGCGGCTTCCGTCCTGTTGTGAGCGCCGAGCTTGGTGATGAGGTTGTGGATATGAATCTTGACCGTGTGCTCGGACAGCCGGAGCGTCGCGGCGATGATCTTGTTCTGCCACCCGCGGGCCACCATCTCCAGTATCTGCAGCTCGCGATCCGTCAGTACGCCGATTTCCTCAAAGTCCGACCGTTCCGCCATTGGCTGCTCGATAGGTCCGGAGTAATTCGCAAGTTTTTGTGAAAGGTGTCTCGTGTGTGGCTGGAACATCGTCGGCGGGAAATATTCGCCGCCGCGAAGCAGGAGCCTGATCACCGAGAGCCACACGTCGAGCTTCAAATCCATGGGCAGGACGCTTCGCACCACCTTCAGATCGAGGATATCTTGGATGGAGACCGCAGCTTGGCTGTCCTGTTGCAGCACGATGGGAGCCGCTGGATGAGATCGCATCAGATCGGCGGCGTGAGCACCGATTTCCGACAAGAATTCAGCGTCGATCAGTATCAAGCAAACGGGCTGCTCAAACGTGGCGCAAGCCGCTTCCAGGCTGCTAGCCTGCTCGACCACTATGGGACGAAATTCCCTCTCGATTGCGTATACGAGACATTCTGGAAAACTGAATTCCGAGGAAATAATTAGCAGGCTTCTGCGAGCCCCAATCTCCCCCGCACCGCCACCCACGGTGCTGCGCATGCTTACCCTGGACATGGTTGCCACCCCACCCTAGACCAAGACTGCTGATTTTGTTCTTTTCCTCCTTCGAGTTTATGGAGGGAGTTTATGGAGGCTCCACCCGTGCGAACAGCTAGTCTTAAGGATTAATACACTAAATTAGGCCGCTCTGATATAGCCCGAACGAGCTAGAGCCAATTTCGTCATGTTCTCAGCCGATCCAGGATGCCTGAACGAGGTCGCTTAGTTCGATCCTGACACGATCCAGCGGTTTTGCGCTTTCCGCGGTTGCACGGGCATCTGTCCCGCACTCGGGCCGAACGGGCTAGCCCGAACTGTCAGCTTTTCATCGGTGACCGCCGGCCACAGACTTCCCGGGTTCCAATTGGGATAGGGGTGAATCCAAGTCTCCATCGTTCGAACGACCGAACCCGTAGCGGTTCGGCGTTGGACAGCTAGTGCCTTGGCTCGGCCGCCTCTCCCGAAGTCAATATGGGAGGTGCTCAAGCAAAAGATGATGAAATACCGGATTTCGGGCCTCAGTTCCCCCGGTCCGCCAGTCCACTCACCGCATTAAACGCAACGTCCGCGTAAGCCCAAGGCCGCATAAGAGAAGAATGCGGTTCGGCGGTCGCGGTTTCTACTGAGGACACAAACCATGTCTGTCGACCTCGACAAGAATAACATCAACGCCTTCGGTTTGCAGATCGTCGATAGCGAATTCGGCAACGGCGGCGGCGACAACGAGAACACCAACAACAACCAGAATACCAACACCGCCGCCAACACGAGCGACAACGCAAATACGAACGGCAACACGGCCTCGAACGAGAACGACAATACCGCCTCGAACGAGAACCAGAACGGAAATGAAAACCACGCTTTGAATAGCAATGAAAACAGTGCGTCGAACGAGAACGACAACTCGAACACCACCACGAACTCGAACGAGAACCAGAACGTCAACGACACGAAGGTCGACGTTCAGGTCGGGGTCAATCTCGATGGCGAGCTCGGCAACACCGACAACCATTTCGCCGACGTCATCAATAACGGCGGAGAGTTCAAGGACAACACGATCATCAACAACAAGGATGGCAACGTCAGCTATCACACTGGCGACGAGGTCACCTTCAAGGACATCCTGAACGGTTCGATGACCGGCGCCGGCAACAACAGCGCCTCCATCATCAACCAAGTCAACAAGCTGGTCGACAACGACAAGCTGGACAACGCGACCGTCAGCAACACCGGCGCGCTCAACCTCAACTTCAACGCCACGGCAGGCGAATCGAAGGCCGGTGATGGCATCTCGACCGGCGGTGGCGGCGGCAAGGGTGGCAGCGAAGCCAAGGCCAATGGCGGGGATGGGGGCGAAGGCGGCAACGCCAAGTCCGGCGACGTCGAAGCCGGCAACGGCAAGGGCGGCTTTGCGCTGAGCAGCGCTGAAGGCGGCGACGCCAAGGGTTACACCAAGGCCGAAAGCGGCGACTCCAACGCTAACGGTGAGAGCGGCAACGCCAAGGGCGGCGAGGGCGAGAGTGGCAACGCCAAGGGCGGCGAAGGCGAGAGCGGCGACGCCAGGGGCGGCAGCGGCGATGGCGGCAACGCCAACGGCGGCGACGGCCTCGGCCTCGGCCTCGGGTTTGGCCTCGGACTGGGCGTCGGCGCGGCCGAAGGCGGTGACGCCCATGCCAAGGATGGCGGCGGCGCCAGCTCCGTAGGCGGCGGCAACCAGGCGGACGGCGGCAATGCCAAGGCGGATGGCGGCGACGGCGGCGACGGCGGCAATGGCGGCGACGTAACCAGTGGGAACGGTGGCCAAGCTGGCGACGGCATTAACGCCAACATTCCCGTTCTTGCCGACGGTGACGGCGGCTACTCGCAGGGCGACGGCGGCGACGCCACCGGCGGCGGCGGTGGAGCTGGCGGTAGCGGCGGCGGTGCCGGTGCCAACGGCGGCAATGCAAATGCGGACGGCGGCAATGCCCATTCGATCGGCGGCGATTCCACAGCGGACGGCGGCAATGCTTTAGGCGCCGGCTATGGCTCAGGCTACGGTGCGGGCTCGGGCTCGGGCACTGGTGGCGCTGGCGGTGCCGGCGGCGACGGGACCGGCGGCGCCGGAACGAGTGGCGCCGGGACCGGCGGCAGCGGAACGAGCGGTGACGGAACCGGCGGAAGTGCAACAAGCGGTGCCGCGACAGGCGGTGCAAGCACCGGCGGCTGGGCATCCGCGCTTGGCGGCGACGGTGGCCATGCTTTGAGCGGAGCCTGGGCCGATGGTACCGGCGGCGATGCGCATGGTGGGCTCACCTTGGCTGGCGATGCTGGTTACGGCGGTGCCGGCGGCAATGCCTACAATGGTGACGGCGGCGCCGGCGGCGATGGCGGAACCTGGGGATCGAGCAATGGCCACGACGGCTACGTGACCGGCGATAGCCACGCCTCGGCGGACGCCCTGATCTCCCCCAGCATGTTCAACCAGCAGATCGTGATGGGTGCGAACCTGCAAGAGAACCTCGTCTCTCAGACCGTCGTGGGCGGCGATTATCACCATACAGTGGCCGGCGAAGGCTCCTCCGATCATACTGGTGCATGACCGATCGCTTGATCTTCAAGAAGATCAACACAATGGACTGCGCGGATCATCCGCGCAGTCCTGCCAGTCCCGGAGACATGCCGCCCTGATCGAGCGCGAACTGATCTCAAAGCTCGGAGGCCACCTGTGTACGCGATGCAACTGGACAAGATCACCGAAGTGATCGCGCATTTTATTGGAATGTTCGAAATCTCGGTCGAGGAGGCGCGGCAACTGCAGGTCTACGACGATTTCAAGATCGCTGAACCTGTCCGGGACGATACTTCAGATCCTCCTGATACGAATATCGACGTCAAAGCGCCGTACACGCTGGACGATTTCAATCCGTATGTTTCGTATATGGGCCTCAAGCCCAATCTGGTGCTGAACGCGGTCGGCTCGAGCTTCCAGTACACGCCGCCCGAAATCCATCAACATGGGCACTTGCATGGCTACTACCATCATTACTTTCTTCAATTTCCAGGTGTCGGCGGCGGCGGCATGATCCTGCCGCATGTCGTGCCTCCGGGGTCGGTCGCAGTTTACATCAATCAGGAGAATCATCTGTCCGACGACGACTATGTCAGCGCCGGTGGACACGGCTTGACGTTAACTCCATTGGTCGACGACAGCAGTCAACTGGCTCTGCTGGCGACCCGGGCCACGGAACTTTCTCCGATCGACAATCTGGCAATGCCCGGCTCCGACGCGGACATGGCGGCCACCGTCGTCGCGGCTGGCCAACGGATCGACGCCTATTCCGGGTCAAATAGCGACGCGACCATTTTCGTTCTACGTCCGGACGCCGCATCGGGACCGATCGAAGGAACATACGTCAACGGGCAACTTGTCAGCGAGAACGCGGCGCCAAAACTCGAGGATCATTTCAACCTCCTGAAAGATCAGGGCAGCGGCTCAGGCGGCGGCGCCAATGACTTCAGCGTTGCGCCGGATTCTCCCCACTTCATGTCGGGCTGGGGCAACGGAACCTTGGCCCCGTCCGTGGAGGTGGACACTGGCGGCAACACAATGCTCAATTCCGCGGTTTTGACGAACGACTGGACCGGAGCGCCGGTCATCGCTGTGGTGGGCGACGTCTATGACGTCAACGCCATCGTCCAGATCAATGAGCGTTGCGACAGCGCAACGATCAACGGAAGCCTGAACGGCTGGAAACTGAGCAGCGCCCCGGACGAGACCTTCAACGTTGCCATGTTCAAGCATATCGACCCGTCAGCCGACAACCCGGCGCCGCCCACAGAGCATGGGTTTCCGGCAGCTTGGGTGGTGACGCAGGTCACCGGTGATCTGGTCATGATCAACTGGCTCCAGCAGTACAGCTTCATGACCGATAACGACACCACGGTCCTGTCTTCCTCCGGCGTCAAGACGATCATCTCCACGGGGGGGAATACGGCGATAAACGATATTTCACTCAACGAACTGAGCTACAACTATGATTTGATCATCATCGGTGGTCACGTCTACGACGCTAACGTCATCCAACAGTTGAACATTCTGGTCGATAACGACGTTGTCGGCGCGGTCAGTGGGTTTGAGACATCGGGGGAGGGTTCATGCTCCGCGGGGGGGAACCTGGTCTGGAACAATGCTGGCATCATCAATGTCGGCGGAAAACAGTTTGATCCCCTGCCGGACTCCTATCTGAAAGCAGCTCAAGACCTGGCGGCGGGCAAGGGAGCCAGCCCCGGCGATATCCTGCACGATCCAGCCTTTGCCGGCACAGGTGCTCTGCGAGTCCTGTACGTTTCCGGCGACCTGCTCAACATCCAGTACGTCTCCCAGACAAATGTGCTAGGGGACAGCGACCAGGTCGCCTTGGCAATGAACCAGGTTGCTGCCCATCCCGAGGCAAATTGGACAATTACCACTGGCGGCAACCAGCTGGCCAATTTCGCCGGCATCGTCGATGTCCACGGGACAGGCAAGACCTATGTCGGCGGTCAGCACTACTCGGACGAGATCCTGGTCCAGGCGAACCTTGTTTCTAGCGAACCGGATCTTGGTGCACATAACCCCAACGTGCTGGCCAACGAAGCGGTCGCCTTCCTGACCGACGACGCCTCGCACGACGCCGGGCAGCCACTCCATCAAATCGCGCCGACGCCTGACCACGTCCAGGCAGACGGTGTGCACATGCTATTGGCATGACCGGGAACCAGGGTGGGCATGATGACAGACGATCGCGACCTGTCTTGGGACACGTTTGCCGATGACCTGGAAGCAGCCATGCAGCAGGACGACGGTCGGACATCGCGGAGCTCGGCCACGGCGACGCCCGGCAAGACGCTCTCGAGCATGTTGCAGCCGCACGAGCGGGTCATAGACCGAACTATCAAGACAATCGACACTGCCGTCGGGCAGTTTCATGACGCGATGGTCCATCCCGAGGTGAAGACCGGTCTGGACCGAGCTTCGCAACAAGCTGGTGGGCAGGGCGCGGTATCAGGTCTCCCGAGGAGCAGACCGACGCCGGAGCAGGCTACACCGCCCCTGCCGGCGTGCCAGGCCAAAGTCGAGGCGTCAGCTGGTACTTCAGCCTCGGCCGCCCCGGCTGGGCCGGTGCAGGCGAGCGACGTGCTCAGGCAAGCCGTCGCGCCAGCCGGCTCGACTGCATGGGCCACCACAGCGAAGACGCCCGCGACCGGCACCGCTACGTTGGCCTCTGCCTCCGAGGAAGGGCAGGCTAAGGAAAGAGCGACCCCCAAGCAGGAAACGGCACTCCATGCAAGCTGGCTGTCGAACCGGCCCAGTGAGTTGCATGCGGGGCATTTCCCGGTTTCTGCGCCAGCGACCAAATCCGTTGCCGTCTCTGAAATGCCGAACTTCATGGATCGGCGCCAACTGTTCAACCCCGAGCCGGCTCGGGAGCCAAGCCAGGGTACCGTCGCCATGGAGGCGCGTTCGACTGTCCCAACTGAGCCGCTATCGCCAGCGCCGAGTTTCCAGACGGGACCGATGCGGCTGGCACAGGAGCCAGAAGCGGCCTCGACGGTCGACAAACCTGGTGTGCCGCCATCGCCTATCGCAGCAAAAGCTGAGCCGGTTGCCACCGAGCCTCCAGCCAAGGCAGCGTCGACGATCGATAAGCAAAGCGGGCCAAGTGGTCCGGTGCCGGTATGGCCGCAGCCAGCGCCAGAACGGCGAGAACCTCAGGCCACCACGACCGCCCAGGCACCGGCGATGCCGAACGTCATGACGGATCGACAGTTGCCCGAGGCGACTCTTCTGCGAAGCCAGAGTACCGTCGGCGGCGCCACCGAGGGGCGCTCGACAATCACAACTGAGCCGCTACCAACGCCACGATTCCAGGCCAGACCAACGCAGCTGGCACAGGAGCCAGGAGTGGCCTCGACGACCGAAAAAGCCGGTGCTCCGCCTTCACCCATCGCAGCAAAAACCGAACCCGTGGCTGTCGAGCCTACAGCCAAGGCAGGTTCGTCGATCGAGAAGCAAAGCCTGTCAAGCGGCCCGGTGCCGCCAAGGCCGCCGTCATCGACACAACGACCAATTCAACCTCAAGCCAACGCGGCCACCGAAGCGCCAGGCATGCCGAACGCCATGACGCCTGCTCGGTTGCCGGAACCGACTTCGCAGCTAAGCCAGAGTACCGTCGCAAGTGACATAGAAACGCGTTCCACAGTCACACCTCAGTCGCCGCCTGCGCCACGACTCCCGGCGGGAGCAACTCAGCCTACACGGGAACCAGGAGCGACCCCGACGATCGAGAAAACCGGTGCTCCGCCATCACCTATTGCAGCAAAAGCTGAGCCGGTGGCTATCGAGCCTACAGCCAAGACAACGTCGACAATCGAGAGGCAAGGCCCGCCAAGCGCCACGGTGCCGCCAAGGCCGCAACAAGCACCCCAACAGCTATCTGAACCTCAGGCTAAGGCTGCACCCGAAGCACCGGCGAAGCCGTCTGGAACGGAGATGAAGGATGCGTCAAAGTCACTGGGCATTGTCACCATCGAAGGCGACGCTGGTCCGGTAAAGGCCAAGGAGCCGCACCAAGGGGGCTCTCCGCCCGGCAGCGTCAACGACAGCGGCCGGCATGGGGGCGGCGGCGGCGGAGCGTTCCACAAGCGGCTCGGCCCTGTCGATTTCGGCGCGGCCCTCAAAGCCGGAACGGGAGCCGTCAAGAAGAACCTGCTCGTCGTGATGTTGTTCACGGTGGCCTGCAACGTGCTGGTCCTCGCTGTCCCGATTTACCTCTTCCAGATATCCGATCGCGTTCTTACCAGCCGATCTCCCGATACGCTGATCATGCTGACCGTGGTGATAGTGGGCGCGGTGATGCTGCAGTCGATGTTCGATGCGCTTCGCCGCTTCATCTTGATGCGCACGGCTGTCGAAGTTGCCGCGCAGCTAGGCGCCCCGATCCTCAGCGCCGCGGCCAGGGCCTCCCTCAACAGCAACGGAAAAGAATATCAGGTCCTCGGCGACCTGCAGCAACTCAGGACATTCCTTACATCCGGCACGCTGCTGTCGTTTCTCGATGCGCCGATGGCGCCCATCATGATGCTCGCGGTGTTCCTCATCCACCCGCATCAGGGCTTCATCGTCGCGACCTCGGCTTTGCTCCTGCTGGCGATCACGCTCATCAACCAGCGTGCGACCGCTGGTGCTTTCAGCGAGGCAAATGCCCATCAGAGCAAGGCCAACATCCATCTCGATTCGATGGCGCGCAATTCCCAGATCATCAACGCCCTCGCAATGATTCCCGAGGCGGTGAAGATCTGGGGCAAGGACACCGCGAACTCCCTTCGCGCGCAGGTGATAGCGCAAGACCGCAACATCGTCTTTGCTTCGCTATCGAAGGGTGTGCGACTCCTGACCCAGGTGACGATGCTTGGCTGGGGCGCGCATCTGTCGATCGACGGCGAGCTGACCGGCGGCATGGTCATTGCCGCGTCGATCATCGCCGGCCGGGCGCTGGGTCCGATCGAAGGCGCCATCGAGGGCTGGAACCACGTCGTGCATGTCCGCGCCGCCTATAGTCGCATAGTGGCGCTGTTGCAGACCTCGCCGCTGAACTTCGAACGGCTGAACCTGCCCCGTCCCGAAGGGCGCCTCGACGTCGAGCGCCTTCTGTTCGTGCCGCAGGGAACCAAGCGCGTCGTGCTGAACGGCATTTCTTTCGCGCTTTCGCCGGGCGACTCGCTGGCGATCATCGGCAATTCTGGCGCCGGCAAGACGACGCTCGGCAAGATGCTGGTCGGCTCGATCCTGCCGACATCAGGCAACGTCCGGCTGGACCTGATGGACCTGCGCAACTGGGATCCGCGCCAATTCGGCGAGAACATCGGCTATCTGCCGCAAGACGTTCAGCTGTTCCCGGCATCGATCAAGGCCAACATAGCCCGCATGCGCGACGACGTCACGGATGCGGAAATCTACCACGCGGCGGCATTGGCGGATGTCCACGAGATGATCTCCACGCTTCCCCACGGTTATGAGACCTTCGTTGCCACCGACGGGGCGCCACTATCCGGCGGACAGAAGCAGCGCGTCGCGCTAGCGCGCGCGTTCTTCGGCAATCCGCGTTTGGTGGTGCTCGACGAGCCAAACTCGAACCTTGACATGGCGGGCGATGCCGCGCTCGAGCGTGCGCTTAAGCACGCCAAGGAAAACAAGATCACGGTGATTACGATCACCCAGCGGCCATCGCTGCTGAAGAGCGTCGACAAGATACTGCTACTGGCCAACGGCACCGTAGCGCTCTTTGGCATGCGCCAAGATGTTCTGCAGGCTCTGGCGAACCGGGGGCTCAGCATCGAGGGCGGCTCGTTCGGCCATCAGATCCAATAGAGCGGGTGCATGAAGATGACAGCCGATATCGCAAAAGTTCACGACATCCAGTGGTACGCGGAAGTCCCGCGTTCGATCTGGAAGCAGACCGCGTTTGGCCTGCTGCTGATTGCGGTGGCCTTCGGCGGCTTCGGCACATGGGCTTCCACGGCGCCGCTGGCCTCAGCCATCATCGCACAGGGGAGCTTTGTCGCGACCGGACAGAACAAGATCGTCCAGCATCTCGAAGGCGGCATTATCAAGGAAATCCTAGTCAACGAAGGCGACCGTGTCAGCCTCGACCAGCCGCTGATCAGGCTCGACGAAACCGCCGCCCAGACCAACGCGCGACAATTGTTCCTAAAGATGGTGAGGCTCGAAGCCATATCGGCTCGATTGAACGCAGAGGTGCAAGGCAGCGGCAAAATCCAGTTCCCAAAGATTATCCTCGACAACCGCTACGACCCAGAAGTCTTGCCGATCATGGAAAGTCAGGCGCTCAATTTCAGTGCGGCCGAAAGCAAGCGCGACAGCGATATCTCGCTCTTCGACCAAAACAAAAAAGCCATGGAATTCCGCAACAATGGGATCAATGAACAAATCTCGTCGGTGCGGCGGCAATTGCAGTTCCTGACGGAGGAGTATCAGGGCAAGCAAAAGCTTCTAAACCAAGGTCTGATCCGGGGCACCGAGGTGAAGGCGATCCAGCGGGCGATAGCTGACGCCGAAGGCCAGATCGGCAAGATGGTCGCCGAAGTATCCGAAAATCGCGAGGAGATTGTCCGGTTCGAGCGGCAGATCACTCAAACCAAAGACGCCTATCGACAGGCGGCGCTCCAGGAACTGCAGAGCCTCGAAGGCGAGTTGGATGGGGTGCGGGAACAATCGCGCGAGGCAGAGAACGTGCTTCGCCGCGTCACCATCAACGCTCCGGTCCCCGGCACCATCATCCGCATGTACTACCACACCGCCGGCGGCGTCATTGAAAGCGGCAAGTCAATCCTTGAGATCCTGCCAACCGATGTGCCCTTGGTCATCGAGGCCCAGATCCCCCGCACCGACATCGACAACGTCAAGGTCGGGCAGAAGGCCTCGATCAGGCTGACCGCGCTTAACCGGCGCACCACCCCGGTTCTGGAGGGCGAAGTGTACTATGTCTCGGCCGATGCCTTGCCTGAGATGCAGGGCCCGGTGCCGCGGGAAGTCTATTTGGCCCGCGTGCGGCTGCCGTCGAGCGAATTGGCAAAGGTGCATGGTTTTTCGCCAACGCCAGGCATGCCGGCCGAAATCATGGTGCAAGAGCACCCACGGACATTCTTCAGCTATCTGACGAAGCCGATCGCCGACAGCATGGCGAGAGCCTTCATGGAACAATAAGACAGACGCCGCGTCACTCCGGTCGGCCAGAGGGGGGCGCCGTAGGGCGGCTACGCCTGCGACATGCATTAGCCGGCCTATACAGCGCCAGCGCGATCACCACGAATTTGGTCATCAGCGTCGTCTTAGAGGCGATGCTTTCGGAGGTGTTGAGCAGGATGAGCCAGCCCAGCATCGGCAGCCAGATGCCCGTGTGGCAGCGGCGCGCGACCTCATGCATGAACAGCGCGAAGCCGAAGAAGATCAGCAGCGTGAAGAAGGCGCCCTGGTAGAGCGTGAAGCGCAGGATCGGGTTCTCGATGCCCTGCTCCAGGCCGGTGATGCGGCGCATGCTGTCGAGCAGGTCGACATCGGGGCCGACGATCAGGTCGCGCAGCTCCAGATGCCTGAAGAGATCGAACATCTCGACGCGGGCATTGGCGCTGCCGCTGTCGGAGACGAAACGTCCGAGCAGGGCGTCGAAGAAGCCGTAATAGCCGGCAAGCGCGATCGCCAGCGGCAGCAGCGCGGCGAGCATGATCACCAGCGCGGCGCCCAAGAGGTTGACGCGTCCGGTCCTGAGCTGTGCCAGGCCCTGGATGAGCATATAGACGCCGCCGAGCAGGATCGTCAGCACCATGCCCGAGCGGCCGCCGAAGGCGACCAGCGCGCAGAACTGCAAGCCGACAAGCGCCAGCCTGAGCGGCGTCGACAGGGAGCGCGACCCAGACAGCAGCGACAGCACATAGATCGAGGTGACCGTGGCATTGGAGAGCGGATGCCCCTGCAGCGCGGTGGAGCGCAGATCATTGACGAACACGGCGCCGTCGAACCTGTAGGGGAACACCAGATGCTTGGTGCCGAACTCGAACAGCGCCATCAGCGCGTTCACCGTCATCACCGCATGGATGACGATCCGCAGCTGGGCAAAGGTCTTCTCGTCGTCCTCGCTCAGCAGCAGGACGACCAGCGCCGGCGCGACGAACGTGTCGATCATGCCGGCCATGCCGGGGCGCTGCCTGAGGATGACGACGAAGAGAAGCACCGTCGAGATCACCGCCATCAGCATCGTTGCCGGCCGCTTGTTGGTGACATGGACCACATAGCCGACCGGATTGCCGAAGGTGCAGGCGCGCCAGACGAAGACGAGCACGAAGAGGTAGGTGGACGGGTGGATCTTGCTCAGCGGGCTGCCCTGCAGACCGTCGTAATTGTAGCCGGCCAGCCACAGCATGCCGCCCGAGATGGAAAACAGAAGCAGCACCGCCACGGTGATGCCAAGACGGGTCAGCGTGTCGACCGGAACAGTGCGCGGGCCCGCCATGCCGTAGCCGGGGACAGGCCGGGCTGAACCCGCCGGGATCGAGGCCATGTCAGGCCGCCTCGTCGACCAGCATCGCGCCGGTCGGCAACCGCCCCATGACCGAGACCGCCTCCGAGGTCGAGGCGACGTCGCGCATCGGCGTCGCATTCAGCCTGGCGACGAGCAGGATCTCGTCGGCCATGGCGACCAGCGGCAGGACGTTGAGGTCGTCGGCCAGGGCGCCGCCGTCGATGACGACGAGATCGAAGCTGCGATTGGCCTCAGCCAGCATGCGATGGGCGAAGTAGAGCGCCTGCGCTTCCTGGAACACCGCTGCCGGCCGGCCCCGGCCAATCAGCGCGACGGAACTGCCCGGCGCATAGCGGCTGACCGCGTCCAGCGGATATTCGCCGCGCAGCACGTCCAGCACGCCGGGCTGCGGGTCCTTCTGGCCCTTGCCGGCATTGATGTCGATGAACAGCACGCGCCGCCCCCTGGCCGCCGCCGCGTTGGCGAGCTGCCATGCCACCCTCGAGCGCTGCGCCTTGTCCTCGGGCGGCGCCGCCACCAGGATCGAGGGCACCAGCGGCCAGTCGGGCGGGCGCCTGGTGGCGGCGGCGATGCGCTGCAGCGCCAGCCCGGCCACGGCGTCGGTCTTCTGCGCCACGCCGCCGGCGCGGCCGAAGCGGCGGCGTCCCCTGCCCGGCAGCACGCCCAGCACCGGCGCCTCGATGGCTGACTGCATCTGGTTGGCGGAAAGCACGGTCGGCGAAAGATATTCGGCGATCAACGCCATGCCGATGCCCAGCGCCAGCCCGCCGAACACGGCGCCGAACACAAGCAGGCCCTTCGGCGGCCAGCTCTTCTTCAGCGCCGGCATGGCCTCTGAGATGATGCGGGCATTGGTGCTGTCGACATTGGTCTGCTCGCGCGTTTCCTGGGCGCGTTGCAGGTAGTTGGCATAGACGGTGCGCACGGCGTCGAGGTCGCGCTGCAATTCGCGCAGGCGCACCGAAGCCTGGTCGGTATCGAGCGATTTCGACTTGAGCGCCGCCACCTTGGCCTGCAGCGCCTGCTGGTTGGCCAGGGACCGTTCATAGTCGGTCTCAGCAGCGGTGACGATGCGACCGAGCTCGCGCTGGATCAGCACGCGCAGGTCGCGCAGCTGCTGCTGGGCGGCGATCATCGAGGGGTGGCGCGGCCCGAGCCCGGTGCCGAGCTGCGCGATCTGGTCGACCAGCGCCGCTTCCTGCGCCCTGAGGCTCGAAATCGTCGACGAGCGCGTGGCTTCCGAGGTCGCGTCCGGCGCGCCGCCCTGCCTGCGCAATTGATCGACCTGCGCCTTCAGCTGCTGGGTGCGCGCCTGCGCGGCGGTCAGCTCGGCATTGAGCCCGGTCAGTTCCTGGTCGCTCACCAGGTTGCCCTGGGCCATCACCATGTTGTGCTGCGAGCGGTAGGCCTCGACGGCATTCTCGGCCTGCTCGACGCGCTTGCGCTGTTCGTCGAGCCGCGCGGTGATCGCCTCGGAGGCCTTGGCCGCCTTTTCCTTGCGCGCGTCGGCCTGGTCGGCGAGGTAGGCCTTGGCGATGGCATTGGCGAGGTCCGACGCCGTCTTCGCGCTCCTGGCGGTGATGATGATGTTGAGCACCAGCACCTTGTCGTCGCGCTTCACCGCGAGCACGCGGCGCAGCGAATCCAGCGTGATCGCCGTCCTGTCGCTGCCGCTGTCGCCGAAGAGCATGCCCATCCAGCGGCCGAGACCGCCCTGCCCGTTGAATTCCGGATTCTCGGTGAGGTTGGTGGCTTTGATCGCGCGCAGCAGCACGCCGTTCGACTGCGCGACGCTGACCTGGCTCTCGACCTGGGTGATGCCGCCATCGGGCGAAATGCGGCTCGGATTGACGTCGTTGGTGACGACCTGGAGGTCCTCGGGATCGACGATGATCTGCGCCGTCGAGGAGTAGAGCGCCGGCGTCAGCATGGTGTAGACGAGCGTCACGGCGGTGAGCAGCGCGGTGACGGCGAGGATCAGGAAGCGGCGCCGCAACAGGATGCGGCCGAGGTCGCCAAGCTCGACCGTGGCGGACGCTGGCGCGGGCGCGGGCGCGTAATAGGCTGGCGCCGGCGCGACCGCCTCCGGAGCGTTCTGCTGAGGCACCATGAGCAGGGGTGGTTGCAAAGGTCGCTCCGACAACGCTCCATCGGCCGGCAAAACGAGAAATGCGGCGTTGGCCTAGCTATTCCCGGCAACGATTAAAACACTGTTAATTATGTTCATAAATTGGGACTGCCCTGGCACGAAGTTTGCACCGACACAGTGGAAATTAGGTGCAGCTGAATTGGAGACATCGTGCGCATGCGGCGGGAATTAGAACCGGCGGGCCTGCCTGCCGGCTCCGGAGGCGAGTCGCCCGGGGACGGGCAATGCGCCTGAGCCTGCGCCTCGACGGCGACCGCGTGCGCGCTTTCCATGTCGCGCTGGCCGAAAGGCTGTCGCGGCTGCCCGGGATCGAGCTTTGCGTCGACGCGCGTCCGGCGGCGGGCGGTGTGCCGCAGGCGGCCGAGGCGCTGTTCCAGCTTGAGACGCTTATCCACCGCCTGCCCGCCGATGGGACGGCCAGGCGTGTGCCAATTTCGATGCTGGCTGGCCATGCGAGGGCGTCCCAGCCGGCCGATCTCACGATCGACCTCATCGGCGACGTTGAGCCGCAGGGCGGACAGGTCTGGCGGCTCGCCTATGACGGCGTCTGCGGCGAGGAAGCGCTGCTGGCGCTCATCCTTGCCGGGCGCACGCCGCTCGCCCGCCTGGAGCAGAACGGCGCTGTTGTCGCCGAGGGGCGGCTTGGCACCGAATATCACGGCATTGCGCTGGCGTCCTTCCAGGACATGCTGGCGCGCACGGCCAGCCTGATCGTGGCGGCGGTCAACGGCGCCGCGCGCTCGCACCTGCCTGTGCTGCCCGAACCGCCGTCCGGCGCGTCGTCCCCGCCCATGCCATCGGCCACGAAGCTCGGCATGCGGGCCGCCAAGGCCACGGCGCGGCGCATCGTCCAGCAGATCTATCATCTGTGCTACAACGCCCCGCACTGGCGGGTTGGTTGGCGCGAGACCGGAGGCAGCGACCTCTACGAACTGCGCGCCCATCCGCGATCGGGCTGGCGGGACCTCGCCGACGACGGCAGCCGCTTCTACGCCGACCCGTTCCCGGTGCTTTACCGCGGCCAGGTGACGCTGTTCGTCGAGGACTACATCCACCGCACCGGCAAGGCGATCCTGTCGGCGGTGGCTTTCGGCCCGAACGGTCCCGTAGGCGCCCCGAAGCCGGTGCTGGAACTGCCCTACCACCTCTCCTACCCCTTCGTGTTCGAGCGCGACGGCGAGATGTGGATGGTGCCGGAAAGCGGTGCCAACCGCAGCGTCGATCTCTACCGCGCCACCGCCTTCCCGGGCGGCTGGGTCAAGGAAGCGACGCTGTTGTCGGACATCGTCGCCAGCGACGCGACGCTCACCGAGCATGGCGGGCGGTGGTGGATGTTCGCCACCGTGCGCGACGGCGGCGGCGCCTTCTCGGACCAGCTGCATCTGTGGTCGGCGCCGGATTTCCGCGGGCCGTGGACGCCGCATCCGAAGAACCCTGTTATGATCGACATCGGCTCGGCGCGTCCGGCGGGACGCATGGTGAGCCGCGGCGGTCAGCTTCTGCGTCCGGTCCAGGATTGCCGCAGGAGCTATGGCGCCGCGCTCGGCATCGCGCGGGTCACGCGGCTCGACGAGGGCGGCTTCGAACAGGTCGTCGAGACGATCCTCAATCCGGGCCCCGGCTGGGCCGGCCGCAAGCTGCATACGCTCAACGAAGCGGGCGGACTGGAATTCATAGATGGTTCGGCAATGGCACCGCGCTGGAAGCAGACCCAGCGGCGGGAAAGCATGCCCAAGGGCCTTGGGGACAAGCAATGAGCACCACCGAGAACCGCGAAACGCCCGCAGCCCCGCCTGGCCGGACCGAGGCGGAAGTGGCGATCGTCGGCGCCGGGCTGGCCGGAACCGTTCTGGCGATAACGCTCGCCAAGGCGGGCCGCAAGGTGGCGCTGATCGATCCGCATCGTGTCCACCATGACGAATTCCGGGCCGAGAAAACCCGCGACGAACAGATGCGGCTGTTCGAGAAGCTTGGCCTCGGCCAGGTCTTCAGATCGCTCTCCACGCCGATGACCGATCTCCATGTCTTCCGCTTCGGCCAGTTGTTCGAGCGCAAGCAGACCTATGAATACGCCTTCTCCTACGCGCCGCTGGTCAACGGCATGCGCGCGGCGCTGCCTCCGGAAGTGCCGCTGACCGTGGGCAAGGTCGCCGAGGTGTCGACCGGGCCGGACCGGCAGCGCCTGGTGCTCACCGACGGCTCCGTCATCGATGCGCGGCTTCTGGTGGTCGCCACCGGCTACAGCGAGGCGGTGCGGCGCGCCATCGGCGTCGAGCGCATCGAGGAATCGAAGGCGCATTCGCTGTCGATGGGGTTCGATCTGGCGATCACGCCGCAGGAATTCGGCCTGCAATCCCTCACCTTCTACGCAAGGCGGGTCGCCGATCGCATTGCCTTTCTTACCATCTTCCGGACCGGCGAGCGGCTGCGGGCGAACATGTTCGTCTATCGGACAGTCGCCGATCCATGGGTGCGGGCGTTCCGCGAGAATCCGCAAAAGATGCTGCTCGACCTGATGCCGGAGATCGCCCAGCGATGCGGCAACTTCGCCGTCGCCAGCGAGGTCGAGGTGCGGCAGGTCAGCCTGACGACGACACGGGGCCATCGCCGCGACGGCGTGGTCTTCATCGGCGATGCGTTCGCCACGACCTGCCCGGCGCAAGGCGACGGGATAAACCGCGTGCTAACCGATGTCGATTGCCTCAGCTCCACGCATATCCCCGCCTGGCTCGAAACGCTCGGCATGGCGGCCGACAAGATCTGCGCCTTCTACGACGATCCGATCAAGGTCGCGGCCGACACCAGGGCCTTGCGCGCCAGCATCTATGCCAAGCGCATCACCACCGAGACGGGACTGGAATGGCGCCTGCGCCGCCTGCGCAACAACACCGCGCGGCAGTTGATGGTCTTTGGCCGACGGGTCCGCGAAGGTGGAAAACCGGCCGAGCCGCGCGCGGCGTGAGAGGGGCGCTGCGCCGCCGCGCCTGGGAACGTCATCGTGAGTGAGCTTACGAATCCGTAAGTCGCGTCCCTGGCGATGCCGGCTTAAACCAAGGGTGAGCAGTGTCTCCTGCTCGGCGGGACAGCACTCCCGTCGCATCAATGGCCCGCTGCCGCCTCCATCGGTTCGGCAGCGGGCTATCGAGCAGGCAGGATCGTTTGCGCCGCCCGTGATAGCCGCTTGAACGCCCGAAAGGCGCCGCCCGGATCCGCGCTTTCGGCGCGCCCGGGGGGTTGGCCGCGCACCGCGCTTCGCCCTATCTTCGGATTGAAACAAGGACAACCACCATGACCCGCATCCGGGCGATGACCAGGAACGACCTTGCCGATGTGTCGCGGCTGCTCGGCCAATCCTGGCGGCGGACCTACGCGCCGATCATGGGCGACGAGACCGTGGCCAAGCTCTCCGATGAAAAGCATGCGCCGGAGAAGCTCGCAGAAGAACTCGAGGACGAGGACAAGATGTCTTTCGTCGCCGAACGCGCCGACGGCTCGATCGCCGGCTATGCGATGGCGGCGATGGACCCCAAGGGCGACGTCACGCTGGAGCGGCTGCATATCGAGCCGCAGGCATTCGGCAGCGGGCTCGCGGTCGACCTTCTGCATGCCGTGCTTGCCGCGCATGCCGGCATACCCTCGATCGCGCTGGAGGTGATCGAAGGCAACGACCGCGCGATCGCCTTCTACCGCAAGCACGGCTTCGAAGTGGTCGAGCGCCGGGAAGCGGCACACGGCGTCAGCGACCACGCCTCGCTGATCATGCGCCGCATGCTGCCGAGGGCTTAGATCGACATCAAGCAGCGGCCCGCGTTCTCAGCGCCTGCATGACGCTTGCCTCGAAGGCGCCCGGCGCCCTGCCTGCCTCGGCCAGTTGCGCCGCATCCCAGCTCCGGCTCAGGCTTCCCTCGGCCATCAGGACGGCGCGGCTGCAGAGCGCCGGCACGGCTTCCACCACATGGGTCGACACGATCACGGCGTGGCGGCCGCTCGCGCAAAGCGCGGTGATCACGCGCTTCACCTCCCAGGCGGCAACCGGATCGAGGCCGTTCAGCGTCTCGTCCAAAATCAGCAGCGGCGGCCGGCCGAGAAGTGCCGCGAGGATCGCGACCTTGGCTCGCGTGCCGAGCGAATATTCGGCGATCGGGCGATCGATCCAGCGGCCGAGCTCAAGCCGATCGAGCAGGTCGCCGCCCGGCAGATCGGCGCTTGGCAAGTCGTTTGGCGCGCAGCCGCGGATCGAGGCGACGAGCTCGACATACTGGCGTCCCGACAGCGGCGCCGGCAATTCGTGCGGCTCGATGGCGAGGCCGAAGCCGGCCTTGGCGCGCTCCGGCGCGCCGGCAAGCTTGATGCCGTCGATCGTCACGCTGCCGCCGAGCAACGGGATCTGACCGGTGATCGCCCTGATCAGCGTCGACTTGCCCGAACCATTGGCGCCGAGCAGGCCGATTATGTCGCCCTGGCGGAGCGAAAGATCGATGCCGCGCACCACGGCGCGCCCGCGATAGCCGGCGCTGAGCGCGTTGACGGCGAGGACTTCATCCATTGCGATACCTCTGTCGGGTTCTGTGCCATAGGAAAACCAACAATGCCGCCAGGCCGATCAGCACGGTGCGGCCATACTCGAGCGTTTCATAACCAGCATAGGCGAGCGCGCTGGCGAAGCTCAGCATGGCGACGAAGGGCGCGTTGAGGAAATAGGCGCCGAACACCGCATAGGCGCCGTTCAGCACCAGCAGCCAGAGTCCGCCCGCCACTGGCACGGCCCATGCCGACGGCTCGGCTGCCAGCGCCGCGCCCGCCGGCAGCAGGAAGAAGGC
>CCNC01000097.1:26636-26707 GCA_000824845.1 Mesorhizobium sp. ORS 3359
AAGAAGGCGACCGACAATTGCAGCGGCAGTTGCACCAGCCGCAGCCACACGCGCGTGAAGCCGATAGGCGC
>CCNC01000098.1 GCA_000824845.1 Mesorhizobium sp. ORS 3359
GCAGCACCGGCGAGCCGAGCGGCTGGCAGCGCAGGCTGAGCATGAAGACGAGGGCGCCGCCCGCCAGGCCCGCGAGGGCCGCAGGCCAGGCCGTGCGGCCGGCAAGGCTGGCCCATGCGCCTAGGATGGCCGAGGCTGCGAGCAGCAGGCCGGCCGCGGCGAGCTTCCATGACGGCCGCAAATGGCCGCCCGGCAGTTTCCAGGCCCAGCTCGAAAGCCAGCGCGGGCGCGCGCGGTCGAAGCGGCGCAGCCACGGCCTTCCGACCACGGCGGCCTCGCTTGCCGCCTCATCGAGGAGACGACGTGGCCGCCGCAAGCGCCAAAAGGCCGCCGTGCCGAAGCCCAGGGCAAACAGGATCGCCGCGCCCACACCCCAGGCCGCCGCCAACGGCTTTCCAATGACGGCGCAGGCGAAGCCGACCAAAACGGCAACCAGGACGCCCAGCGGCGCGAAGATCGCCAGCGTCGCCCTGCCGGCCATGTGGCGGCGCTGTCCGGGCGCAAGCGGCAGCGCCTTGAGGAAAGGCGCGAAAGCGCGTTCAAGACAGAGCCTGGCGACCGCGTTGCCTGTGAGCGCCCCGAGCACGGCCAGGGTGAGCGGCAGGCCAAGGGTCCACAGCAGCTGGTCGTCCCGCAATTTCGGCGCCGCGGCATGCAGGGCGAGCACGATATCGGCGGTCGCATAAGCCAGCAGCGCGCCGCCGCCGAGCCCGATCCAGGCGAGATCGCGGCGCCGCATCGCCCGCAGGCCGGCGACGAGCTCGCGCCGGAGCAATATCAGGACAAGCCGGTCGTGCCGCATTGGTTCGTCATCATGTTCCGACACCAGAGCGGTTCAGCGTTCACGGAATCGCCGAACCGCTCTAAGCCTTTGTATTTACGCAATTCCGGACGGAAAACCGCTCCTCACTTTTCCTGGAATTGCTCTAGAATAGGTCACGGCAATTGTGCCGCGAGTGGGGCGATGGCTCATCCTCCCCCCGCCGGCTTCGCGGCGACGTTCTTCATGGCGGCAAGCAGGTAGTCCTGCACCGTTGCCTGAAGGTTGGTCGTGGCGGCGCGAACCGCCGCCATCGCCTGCCTGACCGCCGCCTCGTCGAAAGGTCGCGCTTGCTCGGCCGCAGCCAGGTCGGCGCGCGCCGCGCGCAGCTGCCGCAGGGCTTCGAATGTGCGGGCGCGGTTGTCGCGCATGACCGAACGGAACTCCTTGCGCACCTCTGGCGAGTAGGCGCCCGCGACCTCCGCCAGCAGCCCGCGCGCAACCGCCGCCTGGCGCAGGCCATGCGCGGCATAGCCGATGAAGAAGAAGTTGAGCGCGAGCGAAAGCGCAAGCAAGACCAGCACCGCCGCCCAGATCCATGAACGACCGGTCATAGCGCGTCTCCCTCGCCCGCATCGCCGGCGATCGGCGGTCCGCCGTCGTCGGGCAGCCTGGCGCCGGCGGCGAGCGCCAGCAGCTCGGAATCCTGCGACTGGTCCTGAAGGCCCGCCACCTGGTAACCGGCGATTGTCGCGGTGACCAGCAAGGCCGCGGCGCAAGCGGCGATACCGGCCGGCGCGACGAGGAAGCGCGGCAGCAGCGAAGGACGCGCCGCGCCGCGATCGATGCGGGCCAGCACCTTGCGCGCCAAGGCGCGGTCGTCGCCCTCGACCAGCGCGGCCTGCCGCACGAGCCTGTCGAGCGCCGCATCGGCGACGGCATCGCCTTCCAGCGCCATGAATGCCAGGGCGGACCCTCTCAAGGCCGCAGGCCAGGCATCAATGTCGTCGCCGAAGCGGCGCCGGTTGTTCTCGAATTCCTCGCGTGTCATGAGGATTTCCTTTCGCGGCCCCCGGCCGCATCTGCCAAATGATCCCTGAGCGCGCGGCGCCCGCGCACGAGCAACTGTTCGACCGAGCCGGCGCTGGCGCCCATCACCTCGGCGATCGCACCGATGTCAAGCTCGCCCACAGCCCGCAAAAGCAGCGCCATCCGCTGGCGCTCCGGCAGGCGAGACAGGCCGTCGCGCACGATCGCCAGTTCCTGCCTTGCCGCCGTCGCGGTCTCGGCATTCGCTTCAGGCGCGGCCGGCTCCTCTGCGATGTCGTCCAGGCCGAAGAAGTTGCGCAGCGCACGGCGCCGGCGCTGGTCGATGCAACGGTTGGCGGTGATCCGGTAGAGCCAGGTCGAGGCGCGCGCCCTGCCGGGATCGAAGCGGGCGGCCTGTTTCCAGACGGTCACGAACACCTCCTGCACCACGTCCTCGGCATCGGCCGCATGACCGAGATAGCGCGTGGCGAATGTCCGCAGCCCACGGCCGTGACGGGCCATGAGCGCGGACAAAGCCGCCTGGCTGCCCGCGGCGATGCGGGCCAGAAGCTCCTCATCGCCACCGACAGCTTCATCCCGCACGGCAGCGGGCACCGGTCGACGAGCTTCCGACGGCGAGGGAGAAATCCGCGACGATCCGGCTCGGGAGAAGAACGAATTCCGACGTCAAGTCCACCACCAGATGTCAGCGGCGCCAACGGCGGAAGCCGTGAACCGTGTTGCCGTTCGGGCCCGTGATGCTGCCGACAGAACGGCCGCGAAACGGTCCGGCCGCGCTGTAGCGCTGACCTGAAACGGTCTTGCCGTTCGGCCCGGTGGCAGAATAGCTCCTGGAGCAGCGGTCAACAACGCCGACCTTGCAGGTCGAGTTCGACGTGTAGGTGCCGCCATTCGGTCCAGTCCGCGTGGTCGAGCCGGTGTAGATATTGCCGTCCCGGTCGACGCTGCGGCTCAGTTCGCCGCCATGCGCGGTCTTGCGCGTCCATTCCTCGGCCGAGGCCGGGGAAGCGGCCGACCAGACGACCATCGCGCCAAGGCAAAGCAGCGGAAGTCTGAATCTTGGAAGCATGTCATTTCCTTTCTGGAAGGCAGGTTGGTCAATTGGCGTGAGCAGCCACGATCTTGCGGATGGCCGCGATCTCGTCGGCGGAGAGCCTGCCGTCGCCATTGCGGTCGGCGAGATCGAATAGCGGCGTGCTGGCCTGGAACTCGTCCTCGGTGACCTTGCCGTCGCCATTCCTGTCCATGTGCCGCCAGCGATTGCCGAGGCGGGCCTCGGCTGCCAGGGCGCGGTCATCGATGGCCTGGCGGGCGGTCTCGATCTCGTTCTGGTCGATGACGCCGTCGCCATTGCGGTCGAGCCTTTTGAAGAGGCGTTCGCGGGCGGCGAGCATCTCGTCCTTCGAGATCGCGCCGTCGCCATTGGTGTCGAGGCGGTGCAGGATGCGCTGGCCGGGCATGTCCTGCGCCGCTGCGGCGCAGACCGGAGCAAGCCCGAGAAGCAGGCCCGCAAGGATTGCTGAGTGTTTCATGGTTGGTCCTTTCGAAATGTCACGTCGCGGGGGCGACTGTCGGCCAATACGCAGCCCGGTTCGTGCTCCTACGCCGACGTCCGGATTTTTTTGCCGGCCGCCGTGGCGCGGCGCCCCCGCGTGTCGAACTTCCGAAAAATTCGCGGCCGCCGCGTAGGAGCCGTCGAACTCGCGCGTAGGAGACGCTGCAAGGACGATCCGCGGCGGGTCGTCGACTTCAGCGGAGACCCAGATGACCAAGATCGTGACGGCGCTCGCCGGGCTGCTTTTGTGCGGCTGCAGCGCCTTCGCCGCCGACACGGGCGCCCGGGAGGCGTTCCGGCGCATCGACACCAATGGCGACAGAAAGCTCGAATTCACCGAGATCCAGGCAGCGCGGGCGCGGATGTTCGACCGACTGGACGCCAACCACAACGGCGTGCTCGACCCCGAGGAGGTGCAGGCGGCAGTGGCGCAGGTCAAGGCGAAGCGCGACATCCAGGCCGCGCGCTTCACCGGCCTGCAGGCCGAGGCGAGCCGCATGGACCGCAACGGCGACGGCAAGATCTCGCGCGACGAATTCACGGCCGCCATTCCCGACCGGCTGCTGCAGGCCGACACCGATGGCGACGGCGCGCTTTCGATTTCCGAACTGCGGGCGCTGAAGCGCCCGTGATCCCCCCTGATCCCAGGTGACACACAACAAAGGAGAGAGACGATGAAATGGATAGCGACAGCTTTTTGCGGCCTGGTGCTCGGGGCATCGATGCTGGCCTCGCCGGCCGAGGCCGTTCCAATCGTGCCCGCCCCGGGCCAGGCATCCGTGACCAGCCAGGCGACGCCGGTCTGGTACCGGCGCGGCTTCTACGTCGTTGGCGGCGTCTATTACTACAATGGCTACCGTGGCTATTGGCGCGTACGGCCCGGCTACCGCTACTACAATGGCTACTGGTTCCCGGCCGCCGCCTTCGCGGCCGGCGTGGCGGCCGCCACGGTCGCGCCTCCCCCCGCGGCGCGCCTGGCGGCCGCCCATGTGCGCTGGTGCTATGACCGCTACCGCTCCTATCGCGCCTGGGACAACAGCTACCAGCCCTATGGCGGTCCTCGCCAGCAGTGCCTGTCGCCTTATAGTTGAGCCGGGCGTACCGGCGCGGCGTGGACTCTGGATGCATAAAAAAGCGCGTCGCGCCGAAAACGAGTTCGGGCGACGCGCCACAGTCTTAGTCCGATGTTACCAAACGTCGGTGTGGGTGGTTCCGTGAGTCCCCGAGGGAGTGGAGTCGGCCGGAACCACCCGCCCGCCTTGTGTCCTTCCCAAGACGGACCGACTATACGGCGCCGCCCTGCGGTTTCCTTGACCTGGATCAAACGCCGCCGGCTCGTGCTGGACGTGTCCTGTCCCCGCCCTATACTTTCGCGAGCGCTTATTTTTCGCGGGAGACAAGGACATATGAGCCTCGGCAAACACAAACTCGGAAGCCAGGGGCTCGAAGTCTCGGCCATCGGCCTCGGCTGCATGGGCATGAGCCAGTCCTACGGGCCGGCCGACGAGGCGGAGTCGATCGCGACGATCCACCGGGCGATCGAGCTCGGCTGCACCTTTCTCGACACGGCCGAGGTCTACGGGCCGTTCGTCAACGAGGAACTGCTTGGGCGCGCGCTGCAAGGCCGGCGCGACCAGGCGACGATCGCGACCAAGTTCGGCTTCCGCATCGTCGATGGCAAGCAGTCCGGCACCGACAGCCGGCCCGAGCACATCCGGGAGGTGGTGGAGGCTTCGCTGAAGCGGCTCGCCACCGACCGCATCGATCTGCTTTACCAGCACCGCGTCGACCCTGCGGTGCCGATGGAAGACGTTGCGGGCGCGGTCGGCGAGCTGGTGGCCGAGGGCAAGGTGCGCTTCTTCGGCCTGTCGGAAGCGGGCATTGCCAACATCCGCCGCGCACATGCCGCGCATCCGGTCTCGGCGCTGCAGAGCGAATACTCGCTGTGGGAGCGCAACCTCGAGCCCGAGATCATCCCGGCGCTGAAGGAGCTGGGCATCGGCCTGGTGCCCTTCGCGCCGCTCGGCCGCGGCTTCCTGGCCGGCGACGTCAAGCGCGCGGAGGACTATCCGCAGGGTGATTTCCGCCGCGGCGACCCGCGCTACCAGGGCGAGAATTTCGACTTGAATGTCGCGGCCGCCGCCGCTGTGCGCGACATTGCAGCGGCAAAAGGCGTGAAGCCCGGCCAGATCGCGATAGCCTGGCTGCTCGCCAAGGGGCCGGACTTCGGCATCGACATCGTGCCGATCCCCGGCACCAAGCGGCGGACCTATCTGGAGGAAAATGTCGCGGCGGCGGACATCACGCTCGACGCGACCGAGATGCTGGGGCTGGATATGGCGCTGACGCCCGACAAGGTGTCCGGGCCAAGGTACAACGAGCGCACGATGTCGCTGGTGGACCGCTAAAGCATGTCTCCCGAAAGTGGGAACCGGTTTCGGGATAAAGACATGCGTAAAATCAAGACCTAAAGCGCATGGAGCGAATCCGAAGGATCGCGACGCGCTTTAGGCGCGGTTCTCAACGCTCTACTTGTTCTTGCAATCCGCCCTCGCCTCCATCGCTTTCCTCGCCTCCCCCTCGCTTGGGTATGTCTTCTTGCCGAGATCCACGACAAGCGTGCCATCCGGCTTCTTCGGCACGATCTCGCACTGCTTGGAGACCGCGTCCCTGGCGACCCAATATTTTTCGGCCGCCACAGCGGGCAGGCTCATAATGCCGGTGGCGAGGATTGTGATGGCAAGGGGGCGGACCATTGCGGGCCTCCATGGCTCTGGTTGGAATGCCATTGGGAAACGCCCTGCCCGCCGCCGTGTTCCTGCGGCTCACCCGCCCGAATGCGGATCGATGCTGTAGGGATGCACCGGATAGCCAGGTCCGATCGCCTCACCCACCCTCTCCACCCAGGCTTCTACCGCCGGATAATCGGCGAGGGAGAAACCGCAATCCTCGGCGCGGTGGCTGTAGGCATAGACGGCGATGTCGGCGATGGTGAGCGTATCGCCGACCAGGAAAGGCGTGTCAGCCAGGCTGCGCTCCAGCGCGCCAAGCGCTCGCACACCCGCCTCGCGCTTGCCGGCAACCAGCGCCTGGTTGCGCTCCAGCCGGCCGGTCAGGCTCCAGAAGCGCAGCGAGCCGATGACCGGCTCGATGTAATACTGCTCGAAGAACAGCCACTGCATGACCTTGGCGCGGGCAAGCCGGTCCGCCGGCAGATAGGGCGTGCCCTCGGCGACGAGGATGAGGATTGCGTTGGACTCGGCGATCGCCTGGCCATTGTCCACGGCAAGCACCGGAACAGCGCCGGCGGGGTTGAGCTTCAGGAAAGCCTCCGTGCGGCTCTCGCCCTCGAAGATCGAGACTATGCGGGTTTCGTAAGCGATGCCGAGCAAGCCGAGCAGGACGCGGATCTTCCAGGCGTTTTGCGACGGGAGATAATCGTAGAGCATGAGCATGGCCGATCCCTCATTGGCAGCAATGGCTTCGCATGAGGTGGTCCGATGCGCCACCCGATTCAGGTGGGCGGGGCTCAAAACACAGAAAGGTCTGCGCGAGGCCCCCCTCTCTGCCCTACCGGGCATCTCCCCCTCAAGGGGGGAGATTATATCTCATGTATGCTTTCGCCAATCGCCAGCGCTGCAGGGAGATGGCCGTCGCCGAGGCTGCCAATCTCCCCCCTTGAGGGGGAGATGTCCGGCAGGACAGAGAGGGGGCGAAGGAACCCGGCCTATCATGTTGGCCGTAAATAACCCTCACCTCCCCGCAATCTCCTTCGCCACTGCCTGCGCCTCGATGCCGATCTCGCGCAGCAGGCCGGTCACCGGATTGTAGAAGCCGACGAGATAGACGCCCAATTCGCTCGCCCGCGCATTGACGCCGCTCTTGTCCGGCCTGAGCTCCGCCGGCAAGAAGGCGTCATTGGCTGGACGGTAGCCGGTGGCGAAAATCGCAGCGTCGAATTTCTTCTCCACCCCATTTGCGAATTCCGCGCCACCCTCGGTGAAGCGCGCAATGTCCGGCGCGGTGCCGATCCGGCCGGCCTTGATCGCCGCCACCGTGCCGACGTCGATCACCGGGATGCGACCGGCCTCGATGCCTTGCAGGATGCCTTGCTTTGGCCGCACGATGCCGTATCGCTCCAGCCGGCCCAGCGCCAGGTCGAGGATCTTGGGGAATATCCAATCGTTCAGCGCCTGCGGCATGGTCCGGCTGGCGATGCCCACCATCTGGATCGGCACACCGAACAGCTGGCGCGGCACGATGTGGACGCCCTTGCGCACCGAGATGGTGGGGTGAGCGCCGCTTTCGGCCAGGTCGAGCGCGATCTCCGCGCCCGTATTGCCCATGCCGACGATCAGCACGTTCTTGCCGGCATAGGGCGCCGCTTCGGTGTAGGCGGCGCTGTGCAGCACCTTGCCCTTGAAATCCTCGATGCCCGGAAAATCCGGCATGATCGGCTGGGCGTTGTTGCCGGTGGCGACGACGACCTTCCTGGCGCTGATCCCGCCGGCGTCCGTCTCGACCAGGAATTTTTCGCCTGCGCGGCGGACGGATTTGACCGCGACGCCGAAGCGCGGCTCAAGGCCGAAGCGCTCGGCATAGGCATCGAGATAGGCCACCACCTTTTCGCGCGGAACGTAGCGGGGATGGCTTTTCGGGAACGGCACGAAAGGCAGCGAGGAGAAGGATTTCACCGTGTGCAGATGCAGCCGTCGGTAATGCCGCCGCCAGGACGGCGCAACCTCATCAGCCTTTTCGAGGATCAGGAAATCGACGCCCGCCTGTTTGAGGCAGGCCGCGACGGCGAGCCCGGCAGGGCCGGCGCCGACAATGACGACGTTGGTCTCCAAACGCTTTTCCTCCCGCCAAAGCGGCAAAACCTATGACGGGAGGCGTTGGAGGGGCAAGTAGGGAGAAGCACCCATGCTTCCTGCGTAGGCGCCGGCACCCTATCTCCCTCCAGCGGTTCGACCGAACGCGCCCCATCGCGGCAATGTCGGGCCGCCCAGGGAACCGTTTCCAGCCCTCAGGAGTTTTGTCCCCCGGCGGATCGCGGGTAACTCTAATTGAGGATGGTCATGCAACAGATCGGCGAGTCCAACAGCCCAGTTCAGCCCCTCGATGAGATGGAGCAGCAAACCATTATGCGCATTGAGGAAGCTGAGGAGCTCATTGAGGAGAACCGCCGACTCATGGAGCGGTCCCGAGAAATCCTTGCGAGCGCACCCGAGCTGCCTGTTGCGTCTGGCAAGGCAAAGCAACGGACTTGAAAGCTGCTCGTGCCAAGGCTTTACGGACAAGCCGTCTTCAGCCGCTCCGGCGTCAATGGAACTCGGGTAAAGGGCTGTAGCTTTGCGACAACAGCTTGCGCGATAAGGCGCGCCGGTCTGCGATCTTGCCGTGACACTCGATCGCAGACCGGTGTCCACTCCTGGGTAGAAATGGGACGGCCCGATACTGACGCATCGCCACCTCGGCCGCGATGTCAAATGTTAAATCAAGCCTCGTTTGCCCATCTACTTCGTTGCAAAAATCGGCCTGGAACATTTTAGCGAGCGTGAATGTTCCAGAGTTATGGACAGCCGACTTGAACTCTCCGCAGAACAGGTCAGATTTGCCCGCGCCCTCTTGAACTGGTCGCGGGTACGCCTGGCTTCCAAGGCCAACGTCAGCGAAGCGACGATCAGCGGACTCGAAAACGGCCTAAAGAACACTCGACCTGGCAGTGTGCTTGCTGTGCGGAGAGCTTTAGAGGCTGGAGGAATTGTTTTTGCGCCGGACGGGCGCGCTTCGATAGTAGATCCGAAAGGCCAGATCACCGCCGACAACAGAAGGTGGCGCCGGCGGATGGCGGACGGCTCCTTGACTCGCGACCGATCTGAGGTGCGATCTCAAATGAGAGCCGTCGCTCGAAAGAAAAACTCGCCGACCTAAGCCGACGGGTCATCTTCCCTCAAACTGCTGTGCGCCCCTTTCCCCGGATGGTCCGCCCGAAACCCAGGAAACCCCGCACAAGCCTTTTCTAATGGAATCTCATGTAAAGGGCTGTAGCTTGGCAGCAACAGCTAGCCCGACTAATGAGGCAACGACCGTGATGCTGCCTAGGACATGTGTGAGCGACCCAGAGGCAGCCGTGACAGCGAAACAAGCTCTTCCTCATCCTTGATGCCGGCCATGAAGTTTGCGAGGATTCGGGACGCCAGAGCCTCACGTTCATCGGCAGTCTGCTCCTGATATTTCAGGCGGTCGAAAACCCTCGCCAAGAACTCCAATTCAGCAGGCTCGAAAATTCCGGCGTCCTGCGCCTTCTGGCGAACTGGCATCGCAGTAACTCCAGCTACTTCTCGCGAAAATCCTTGAGCGAGGCATGACGCAACGTCTCCTCGCCCTTGAGGAACTTCACCCGTCCGACCAGGCCCGGCTTCAGCCACTCCGCCTTCTGCTTTGCCATTCCCTTTGGAGGCGGAGCACCAACTTTGCCCTGCACGCGATCCCAGAGAGCCTGTCGTTTGTCGGCTTTGAAGGTCACAAACGCACCGCCCATGTACCGGCCCTTGTCGGCCATCAGCACCATGGGAGGCTTCCCCGCCTCACGCAGCACGCCAATGATGTCCATTTCGGCTTCGACGTAGCACTTGATTTTCCGCCAGTTGATGGTCGCGCCGGAGCGATAGACACTGTCGAGGCGCTTCGAAACGATGCCTTCCAGGTTGGCCTCGCATGCGAGGTGGTAAACGGCGTCGCCAGTGACGGCAGAGCCTCCGAGAACTGGATATGCCCGCCTGCCGGGATAAGCGCTTGTAGCACCTCCCTGCGATCTTTCAGGGCCATATCGCGCAAGTCATGGCCATTCAGATGCAGGAGGTCGAACGCGACGAAATAGAGAGCCTGAGGCCGCCGTGTGATGGCCGAGCGCAGCGCATGGAAGTCGGACAGGCCCTTTTCGTTGAGCACAATCATCTCGCCGTCGGTAATGAAGCTCTCTGCCTCCAGGGTCTCGGCTTCCTTGGCGATCGACTTGTACTTCGCAGTCCAATCAATACCCGACTTTGTGAACACACGGACGCCTTCATCGTCCTTGATGATCTGCGATCTGTAGCCATCGAATTTCACCTCATGGCTCCAACCGTCTGCCTTTGGCGGTTGCTCGACAAGCTCAGGCTCCATCGGGCGAATGAAGGACAGCCGAACCGGCTTACGCATGTGAGCCCCAACGCATCACTCAAGTTTGATTCAATAGCGCAGGGTCGTTTCAGTTCCGTTAGCTGCAGCTAATGGGAACATTCGGTGCGGAACTCTGTTCTCTCTCACCAGGAGGAACAGCTATGGCAGACGACAAAACCAAGCGCGATTTCAGGGACCGCGACCGAGTTTCGGCGAATGAGGACTACGAGGTTCGCTACTTTGCCAAGCAGCACCGCATCACGCCCGAGCAGGTGCGTGAACTGATCGGCGAGCACGGCAACGACCGAAAGACGTTGGAGCGCGAGGCGAGGAAGCTTCGAGGATGACGAGGCTTTCCGAGCTCGGTCCGCCGAAAGGGGTGACGGTGCACCGCCCGCCAGGCTCCATTCGGAATTCGGACTTCTATCGCTGCGAGAGGTGCGGCCAGGTCGTCGACTGCAAAGACATCAGACAGGTTATGTGGCACCAGTTCCAGGGTGAGCATGAGCCGCTTGAACTGGACAGCTAATCGGTAACGCGGCGATACCGGAATTGACCGCGGATATGGTCGTTGAAAAAGCGGCCTTTGACAAAGGCCGACCGGAACGCAGCGTAAGTCTCCGGTGGCACGCCCTCAAAGTCGTAGCGCTTACCGCTGGCCACGAACCACACAGAGAGGACCCTGCTGGTCGGATCGTACTCTGTTTTCTTGATCGAAGTGGATGGCAATGGCGCACCTTGCGAGTTTGCATTCGCAAACGCCGGGAACGCTGCTTTTGTTTCAGGGATGGGGATCTATAACGCCTCCCCATGAAGCGCCGGCACCCCTAGTCCGCCGCGGGCGGCGCCTCGGGCTCGTCGTCGGGCGGTTCGAGGATCTCGATCAGTTTCGCCACGCGGGCGCCGGGCATGGCATGGCCCTCATTCACCAGCGCCTCGTCGGCGCCGATCCAGGCGAAGGCCTCGCGCAACTCCTCGAGGCTTGCGCCGGTGAGCGCGATGTCGGCGATGACGGCCTCGTCGACCGGTCCAAGCACGGAAATGATCTCGTTGCGGGTCATCTTGTCCTCCCCCATCGGTTGGGATGATTGGCCAAGGAAACGGATGACGGGCGGAGCGGGTTCCGGCACGTCGTCTCGTAGTCTCCTTCCTCAAAGACGGATTGCCCGCGCGCTTTGGTCTCGCATGAGACAACCGCTATGCACCTAAAGCGCGTCGCGATCTTTCGTATTCGCTCAATGCGCTTTAGGTCTTTTACGCATGTCTTTATCCCGAAACCGGTTCCCACTTTCGGGAGACATGCTTTAACGCACGGAATCCCATCGAGTCCCTCATGAAATTCGCCATCCTGCTTTGCGCCTTGCTCCTGGCCTCCCCTGCGCGGGGAGACTGGAAGCCCATCGAGAGGATCGAGACCTATGCCGTCTCCGGGCAAAGCGCGGAGCAGCTCTATCTGTCGATCGGCGAGAAGGGCCCGCTGGTCGGCGCGGCCGGCAGCGGGCGTCGCGTCATCGCGCATACTTTCTTCAAGCTGACCTGGCAGCGCGACTACCAGCCGCAAGGCAGCGCCTGCGTGCTGAAGTCGGCGCGGCCGAAGCTGATCATCACCTACACGCTGCCGAAGCCGGCCGGAAAGCTGGACCCGGCCCTGCAGGCGCGCTGGGACAGGTTCGCGGCCGGGCTGATCGCGCATGAAAAGGTGCATGGCGCCGGCATCATCGACATGGTCGACAAGATCGTCGCCTTCAGCACCGGCCTCACCGCCGAGAACGATCCCGGCTGCAAGAAGGTCAGGGCGGAGCTGACGGCCTATCTCGACCAGCTCTCCAGGGCGCAGCGCCAGGGCAGCCGCGACTTCGACACGAAGGAGTTCGGGCGGGACGGCAATATGTTGAAGCTGATCGCGGCGTTTCTGGGCGGCGGCTAACGGATCGCCACCAGCTTCGCCGCGTCGCGGATAGCGCGCACGGCGTCGGGATTGGTGACGGGATACCCCGCAATGAAACCGTCGACCGAGAAGCCTGGAAATTCCGTGCGCAACCTGCCCGCGATGGCGGCCGCCTCGGCCCCCTCGCCCTCCCTCGCATGGGCGAGCATCAGAAATATCAGCACGTGCGGAGAATCCGGCGTGCTCCGTCGCAGCGCGGCTATGGCGCCCCGGTACCTGCCGGCCGTGAACAGGACGCGCCCCTGCATGCCGAAATACCATGGCGGGGCAAGCGGGTTGAGGCGCATTGCGCGCTCGATGAGCGGGATCGCTTCGGCCGGATCGCCGGCGACCAGCGCTTTGCTGCCGGCAAGCAGCGCCAGTGTGTCGGCGTGATTAGACCCACATTCGAAGGCGCGCCGGTAGGCTCTTTCAGCTGCCTCCAGATCGCCGAGGCAGCCCATGAGATCGCCGAAGCAGTTGTGCGCAGTGCTGTCGCTCGGGTCGAGCCGCAGGGCATTCTCGGCCGCCCAGCGCCATTTGGCGATCGAGGTGTTCAGATCGTCGCCGAAGCCGTTGCAGGCCTCAATCGAATAGGCGTAGGCAAGTTCGGTCCAGGCCTTGACCAGTGTCGGGTCCAGATCGAGCGCGCGTGAAAACAGCCTGATGGCTTCCCTGTTGCCGCTGCGGCTGAAGGTGTTGTGCTGCTCGACGCCCAACAGATAGCAGTCGTAGGCGCGCAGGCTAGCCGGCGCCTTGCGGCGGATCGCATTGCGGCCGACCGTGGCGATCGTGCCGAAACAGCCGGCGAGCACGTTGATGACGCTTTCGGTCAAGCTGTCCTGCAGCGCGAAGATGTCCTCCACGGGCCGGTCGAAGCGCTCGCTCCAGAGGCTGACGCCGGTCTGTGCGTCGGCGAGTTCCATCGTAAGCCTTACCCGTCGGCCATCCGCTCGCAATTGACCAGACAGGATATAGGCAGCACCCAACGCCTTGCCGTCGGCGGCGAAATCGGCCGGCTTGCTGCCAAGGGCCTTCATGGTGTGGAAGGCAACGACCGGTAGGTCCGCGTAGCGCGCAAGATCGACGGTAATGTCCGACGACAAGCCGTCGGCAAAACGGCGCCATTGCTCGTCGGCACTCAGGCATTCGATCGGGAATATCGCGAGCACCGGCGAAGCTTCGGGCCCGTTCGGCGACATGGCCGGCGCGGCTGCGATGGCGTTGATATGCATGGCGAGCGCGACCTTGCTGCGCACGCCTAGCTTTTCATAGATCGCTGCGAGATGGGTGCGCACGGTGGACGGCGCGATGAACAGCGCCTCGCCGATCTCGCGATAGGTCATGCCGGCGGCGAACCTCTCCGCCACCGCGCGCTCGCGGTCCGACAACGCCTCCGAGGTCGTCACGATGCGGTTCATGGCTTGTCCTGCCAGCGGGCATAGATGCGATCAACCGTAGAACTATCAAAATACTACAAATGCAGGACCCAAAACACTGCATGCGGCCGATGGTTCGGCGCATGGCGAAGGTTCAGGCTCCCCGCATGCCCTTATCCATGGGGCAGCGTTCAAACGAGGGAGCCGACCATGAAAACGATGCTCGACACCATATCCGAATTCCGTGACGCCGTGCGGCTCGATCTCAGCGAACCGCTGCCGGACGCCCACGCGGCCGAGCAGCGGCCCGGCCTGTTCGGCCTGCTGTCGGCATGGGGAGAGCGGGCGCGGTTTCGTGAGGAGCTTGCGACCAAGGCGCGCGACACGCCGCATCTCATAGGCGATATCGGCCTGACGATGGACCAGGTGCGCGATGAGCTCGCCAAGCCCTTGTGGCGCCGCTAGGCCGGACGGATTCAGCGAAAAATCAGGATTGTTTCAGGACAAACGGACGCCCTCGGGACGATGATGGCGTTCATGGCAGCACATGGCGCCAGCCACGGAGGTCGATCATGCATGCGAGGACTGACACATCATTTGCGACGGCGTCGCTGTCGCGGGGTGAAGCGCTGAGCATGCTTTCCGCGGGCATCGTGGGGCCCTGCTGCGGCGAGGCCAACGAGATGCTGGCCTGGCTTTACCTGCTGCCGCCCCATGAGACCGCGCCAGGCGAGGCTCGCGTCGAACCGAGCGCCGCACGCCGCCGTTCGTGGCTTGGCCTGCTCGGCATGTTTCGGGCTTGACCTTGCCGGGATTTGCCCCTCCCAATGAACCCCGCGCAATCAGGCGTGTCGATGGGGCAAGGGCTTGGCGCTACGGATTGGCGGCGCTGTTCTCGATCTTGACCGGGGTACGCTCCGGCGCGACGGCGAGATTGTGCCCGTCCGGCCAAAAACCCTGGAACTGCTCGCCTTCCTGACGCGCAATCCCGGACGGGTGCTGAGCAAGGACGAGCTGTTGCAGGCCGTCTGGCCGGGCATCATCGTCACCGAGGACTCGCTCACCCAATCGATCCGCGACGCGCGCAAATCGATTGGCGACGAGGCGCAGGCGCTGATCCGCACCGTGCCGCGCCGGGGCTACCTCTTCCAGCTTCCCGAGACCGAGGCCGCGCAGCCGCCGGCGGCGGCCGCGGCGCGGGCGGAGCCGACAGTGGCAGTGCTGCCGTTTGATGTAGACCCCGCCGACGCCACCGCCAAGGCATTGTTCGACGGCGCGGTCGAGGAAATCACGAACGCGCTTTCATACTTCAAGACCGTCGCCGTGCTGGCGCGGCATTCGGCTTTCGCCCTGGCCGAGCATTCGCGCGAGGACATCCGGGCGACCGCGGAGCGGCTCGGCGCGGATTATATCGCCGAAGGCCGCGTTGAGACCGCCGGCACGGAATACAGCGCGCGCGTGGTTCTGACGGAGACGGCATCCGGCCGGCGCGTCTGGTCGCAAGGTTTCACTTTTGCCACGGGGGATATCTTCGCTTTCCAGACGATGGTGGCGCAGCGGATCGTGACGGCGCTGGTCGCCAACATCGAAAGCGCGGTGATGCGGCGCGGCCTGCCGGCACCCGCCGCCAATGTCGAAGCCTATCTGCATTTCCTGCGCGGCAAGGAGCTGTTGCGCAGCTATGGCGAAGGGGTCAACCAGGCGGCTCGCGCGCATTTCCTCAAGGCGATCGAGCTCGATCCGCAATCAGGGCTGGCGCATGCCTATCTGGCCCTCGCGGAAGTGATTATCGGCGGCTATAACGACGCGCCGCGCGCCGTGCTCGACCAGGCGCGCGACCGGGCGCTGCATGCGATCGCGCTCAGCCCGGACGAGGCGCGCTGCCACCGCATGCTAGCGCTGACGCTTCTCTATCGCGGCCGTAACGAATATGACGCGGTCGAGAAGCACTTCGCCCGCGCGCTGGACCTCAACCCCTACGACGCGGACACGCTCGCCCAAACCGGCTTCTTCCGGGCGCTGCGTGGCGACGGCGAGGCCGGGCTGGCCCTGCTCGACAAGGCCATCCAGCTCAATCCGATGCATCCGACCTGGTATTATTACGACCGGGGCGAAGCCCTGCTGATCCTCGGCCGCTACCGCGAAGCGGCGGCGTCCTTCTCATGCCTGCCCCGCAAGAGCGCCTGGCAATGGGCGAGACTGGCAACGTGCTACGCCCTGGGCGGCGACGCCGGAAAGGCGCTGGCCTGCGTGCGTGAAGGACGCGGCCTGGAGCCGGGTCTGACAATCGCGCAAATCGTCGAGGAAACGCGCATGGAGCGATCCGAGGACCGCGAGAGAATACGTGGAGGGCTCGAGCTGGCAGGATGGGACGCGAGCCAGCCGTCGCTCGCTAGAAGCTGATCTCCACCGCCGCGGCGCTTCGCCTGGCCTCGCCATGGAACACCGCCTCGATGTTGTTGCCGTCGGGGTCGAGCAGGAAGCAGGCATAGTAGCCGGGATGGTAATGGCGCTCGCCCGGCGCGCCATTGTCCTTGCCGCCGGCGGCGAGCCCGGCCTGGTAAAAGGCATCGACCATGGCGCGGTCCTTCGCCTGGAAGGCGAGATGATGACGGCCGGTCAGCACGCCGAGCGCGGCGCGGCTGTCGGCGCTGGAGACGAACAGCTCGTCGGCCCAGAAATAATCCTGCGCCTCGCCGCCGATCGGAATGCCCAGCACCTCGAACAGGCCGCCGTAGAAACGCCGGCTGGCCGCAAGGTCGCGCACCACGAGTTGGATGTGGTCGATGAGCCGGCCGCGATAGAGTTCCATGGGGTGCTCCTGCTGGTTGCTGCGGCTCAATCTAGAAGGGCCTACAACGCGGTCAATGTGGAGCGCCGCAGACTGCTGACACTGAAAGGCCGGCGGCGGAGCGTCGACGGCAAATAACGACACATCCAAAACCAGATAAAAAATGCAACCAGATTGTAGGATCGGACCCCGCTCCGGCGTCCTTCGGACGCAAACGGCCCGGTGGACTGGAAAAACCGTGCCGCATCAAACAGGATGCCTTACGGCATGGAGAAGAACCATGAACCATTCCTATCGTTGGGTCATCGTCGCGGCCGGCGCGCTGATGACCTGTGTGGCCCTCGGCGCCATGTTCTCGCTGGCGATCTTTCTGGAGCCGATGTCGCTCGACACGAACTGGTCGCGCACCGGCATTTCCAGCGCCATGACCTTGAACTTCCTTGTGATGGGCCTCGGCGGCTTCGCCTGGGGCGCGATCTATGACCGGGTCGGCGCGCGGCCCGTGGTGCTTGCGGGCGCCGTGCTGCTCGGCCTTTCGCTGGTGGTGGCGAGCCGGGCCAATTCGCTCATCGTCTTCCAGCTCAGCTACGGCATCATCGTAGGCCTTGCGGCCAGCGCCTTCTTCGCGCCGATGATCGCGCTCACCACCGCCTGGTTCGACACCAACCGCAGCCTTGCCGTGTCGCTGGTCTCGGCCGGCATGGGCGTGGCGCCGATGACCATCTCGCCATTCGCCCGGTGGCTGATCACCGCCTATGACTGGCGCACCGCCATGTTCGACATCGGCGTCATGGCCTGGGTGCTGCTGTTGCCCGCCGTCCTGCTGGTGCGCCAGCCGCCGGCGGCGGTCGCGGCAAGCGACGGCACGCCGGCGCCGGCCGCCGACGATCCCGGCATGAGCGTCGGCCAGGCGCTGCGCTCGCCGCAATTCATCGTGCTCGGCCTCACCTTCTTCGCCTGCTGCGCTGCGCATTCGGGCCCGATCTTCCACATGGTGAGCTATGCCATGTCCTGCGGCATCGCGCCGATGGCAGCGGTGTCGATCTACAGCGTCGAGGGCCTGGCCGGCCTTGGCGGACGCGTGCTCTATGGCGTGCTCGGCGACCGGCTGGGCGTGAAACCGGTGCTGGTCGCCGGGCTTGCCATCCAGGGGCTGGTGATCGCCGCCTACCTCGCCGTCGGCCGGATCGAGCAGTTCTACCTCCTGGCCGTCATCTTCGGCGCCACCTATGGCGGCGTGATGCCGCTCTACGCGGTGTTGGCGCGCGAGTATTTCGGCCTGCGCATCATCGGCACGGTGCTTGGCGCGGCGACGCTGCTCTCCAGCCTCGGCATGTCGCTCGGGCCGCTTGCCGGCGGCATGATCTACGACGCCACCGCCAGCTACCACTGGATGTTCATCGGCTCCGCGCTGATCGGCCTGGGCGCCGCGGGCATCGCCATCGCCTTTCCCCCGCAGCCCAGCCGGCAGAAGCTGCAGATGGCGTGAGGAACCTCGTTCCTCGCCCCCATGAAATGGNNCGCGGCCACCTCTCCCCCACCTTTGGCGGGGGCGAGGAACCAAGCTCTGTCATCCCGTGCCCGTGCGCACGGCC
>CCNC01000099.1:0-2383 GCA_000824845.1 Mesorhizobium sp. ORS 3359
ACGCTCGCTCTCGTCACGTTTCACCCGCTCGTCGGAGATCAGCACCACCGGGCATGGGCTGCGCCGCAGGACGCCCGTCGTCGTCTCGCCGAAGATCAGTTCCTCGCCCTGCCGCCGCGACACGCCCATGACGATCATGGACACGTTGCGGCCGGCCTGGCGGGCGATAGCATCGGCAGCGGCCGCCCTGGAGCGGATCGCCGTCTCGATCTCGACGCCATAGCGGTCTGCGAGCGCAACGATATCCTTCAGCACCGCTTCGCGGCGACGATGCGAGACGGTGTCGCGCGGCTCGTCGCGGCCGGCGCGCGCGACATAGAGCATCTTGACCGGCGCGCCGGTGACGGCGGCGATCGCGAGCGCCAGTTCGGCGCCGCGGCGGGCAACCGCCGTGCCGTTGACCGGCACCAGTATCTTGCCCGATCCGGAACCGAGTTTCGGCATCTGGCGACCGGCGCTCGCCGGCTTCAGCACCAGGCAGAGCGGCCCGTCGAAGGCGCCGGCGACTTCGTTCAGGCGGTGCGAGAAGCCGCCCTTGGCGGTGACGGCGCGGCCGAGGCCGACAAGCAGCATGCCGTAGCCCTTGCGCGCCTCCTTGGCGACCGCCTCGGCCGAAAGCACTTCGTGCTGGCGGCGGGTGACCGGTGTTTCGCGCACCGGCTCCTCGTCGCTCTCCTTTGCCGCCTCGCGGCTGTCCTCGGCGCCCTTCTCGATCTCCTCCAGATGCAGGCCGTCGGTCGGCTCGGCATCGGTCTCGCCGCTCGAATGCAGCACCGTCGTCGGCTTGCCGGCGCCGATCACGCCGGCGAGATAGGCGGCGAAGCGGCCGACGACGCCCTCGTCGACCACCACCAGCAGCCGCTCCAGATTGGCGACGAAGCCGCGCTGGTCGATCTCCTCGCGCTCCAGCCGCTTCTTTTCCTGCTCGCCCATCGGCAGCCGGCGCAGCGCCCAGCGCAATGTCGGCGGCATGGCCAAGGTGGTGATGACCGCCATGGTGACGATCATGGTGAAGAGGTTGTGCGAGAGCACGCCCATCGACAGGCCGATCGAGGCGACGATCACCTCGGTCGAGCCTCGAGCATTCATGCCGCAGCCGACCGCGACGCCTTCGGCGCGGCTCATGCCGGCGACCTCGGCGCCGATGAAGGCGCCGCCGAACTTGCCGATCGAGGCGATCACCACCAGAGCCACAGTGAGCAGCGCCAGTTGCGGATCGACCAGCACGGTGAGGTCGGCCGACAGGCCGGCGACGCCGAAGAACACCGGCATGAACAGGGCCGTGATGATGCCTCGCAGCTGCCCTTCGATGTGACGCGACAGGATCGGCGACTCGCCCACCAATATGCCGGCGACGAAAGCGCCAAGCACGGTGTGCACGCCGATCAGATCGGTGATCAGCGCCATCACCCCCATGATGGCGAGAATGACGGTGACCACCGCATATTCCGAGCGGAACGTGTCGTTGGTCCAGCGGATGGCGTCGAAGACGATGCGGCGGCCCAGCGTGAAGGAAAACACCATGAACGCGGCAACGCCCAGAACGGTGAATGCCAGGCTGCCGATCTCGACGCGCCCCTTGGTGGCGATGCCGATGGTGATGGCGATGATGACCCAGCCGATCGTGTCCTCGATGATGGCCGAGGAGACGATGATCTGGCCGAGGTTGCGGCGCATGAAGTTCATGTCGCGCACCACCATGGCGACGATCTTGACCGAGGAGATGGAGAGCGCGGTGCCGAGGAACAGCCCGGCGACGATGCGCTCGCCGCCCGTGGCAAGCAGCGTGTCCGGCATGAAATGGGCGGCTGCGAAACCGAGCGCGAAGGGCACGGCGACGCCGGCGGCCGAGATGGAAAAGCAGGCGCGGCCGACGCGGCGCACGAGCCGCAGATCGGTCTCCATGCCGGTCAGCAACAGAAGCATCAGCACGCCGAGCTGGGCGATGGCGTTGATCATCGACTTCTGCGATGGATCGTCAGCGAAGATCAGCCGCTCGGCCTCCGGCCAGACCCAGCCGAGCAGCGAAGGGCCGAGCAGGATGCCGCCGATCAGCTGCCCCATCACCGCCGGCTGTCCGAGCGTCTCCAGCACCTCGCCGATGCCGCGGCCGACCACCAGGAGCAGGATCAGCTCGGCGACGAAAATGCCTTCCGAGGACATTCCTTTTTTCTCGGCGGCGAAAGCCACGACAGGCGTCAGGGCGAGCGCCGCGATACAGAGCGCGATCCAGGCCGACGGCGGCGGTCGCCGATTGAGCATGTTCGACAAATTTTGCACCCCTCATTCCTCGCATCGGCACAACGGTTTGGCCAGAGGATCGGTTGCACGGCTGATGGCAGCGTTTCCTCTCCCCTATGAAATGGGGGAGAGGTGGCTCGGC
>CCNC01000099.1:2390-2459 GCA_000824845.1 Mesorhizobium sp. ORS 3359
CCGCTTTGCGGGGGCGAGGAAACGTTCCCTACAATTCTAATCAAATGCCAGCGCCGATTTTTGCTTCGC
>CCNC01000100.1:0-7110 GCA_000824845.1 Mesorhizobium sp. ORS 3359
CGACTCGAGGATGTTGGCCGCCAAGGCGGGGCAATAAGGAGAAGCTAATGAAAAGCGACTTTGCCGCCGCCCACCTGCACCTCGACCGGGCGTGCCATTACCTGCGTGGCGATGATGAAACGAGCCGAGCGGCGCTTCAGGCACTCGACCTTGTGATCGAGGCGGTGGCGGCAGCCCAGCATGCCAGGCCGGTGGCCGACGTGCTGCCCTTTCCGCGGCGCGCGAATGCAGGCGTTCCGCCGCTTGCATCCTGACTTATCCGCCTGAAAAGGCGGGAACATTTTCGGCCGGCCACACGTTGTGCTATACGGGGTGTGGCCGGCCTGTTTTATAAGAATGCGGCCGGCCATGGCGGCGGGAGGCGCATGGCACGATGTCCCAGACGAAGGCCGCAAAATCCACCGACGCGGCCAAGGCCGCGAAATCCATCGAGGCGAACGCGCCGGCAACATCAACCGAAAAGGCAGCGCCGCCGCGGGCGTCCGACACGCTGGCGCTGAAGCTCAGCTCTCCCGAATTCACCACGACGCTGTCGCATTTCCATCGCGCCGAGATCGCGCGCATGGCCGGCTGGCGCGACAGGCTCGACCGCACTAGCAACTGGGCGATCACCGTGGTGGCGGCGATGCTGTCGGTGTCGCTGTCGACCCCTTCCGCGCATCACGGCGTGCTCCTGTTCGCCATGCTCCTGATCACGCTGCTTTTGTGGATCGAGGCGCGGCGCTACCGTTTCTTCGACGTCTACCGCGCCCGCGTGCGGCAGTTCGAGCGCTACTACTTCGCGCAGATCTTTTCGCCGCAGCCGGATTACGCTTCCAACTGGCTGGCCATCCTCGGCGAAGGCCTGCGCTCGCCGCGTTTCCTGATCACGCAGCGCGCGGCGCTGATCCGCCGGCTGCGCCGCAACTACATCTTCATGTACACGATCCTGCTGCTTGCCTGGATCCTCAAGATCACCACGCCGAGCCTGTCGCGCGAAGGCTCGCCGATCGGCTTCGGCGCCTCGCTGGTCGACACGTTCCGGGTGGCGACGCTGGGACCCATCCCCGGCATCGTCGTGGTAAGCGGCGTGGCGGCCTGCTATCTCGCGCTGCTTGCCGCCGCGTTCCTCGTCCGCGCCGATGACGGCGAGCTGTCCGTCGGTGATGTGCATGTGTGAGGGAAGGCAGTAGGCAGTAGGAAGTAGGAAAATCAGAACGGCGCCGACGCCCCTCTACTGCCTACTGCCTACTGCCTTCACTGCGGCGACAGCGCCGCGCGGAACTCCTGCCTGGTGTTGCGAGCGGGATAGGGTTCGTCCGGCACGGGAACGCCGAGATGGGCACAGAGCGGTGCCCAACCGTCTCCGAGCTTGTGCACCAGCAGTCGCTCCGCCGGCACGGTGTTCAGCACCGCCCCGACATTGTCCCGATAGACGGCGATCGCATGGGCGCGATCCTGCGGACGGCCGCCGAAGACCTGGTTAGCGACGAGCGCGATGCCCAGCGACTCCTGATCCGTGCTGCCGATGATCGCCGGCAGGATGGTCTTTTCGAAACTCTCCCACCAGCTTTCGGGCGAGCGCCAGGTGAGGACGACGCGCGCCTGCGGATAGGCTTCGATCAGCTCGCGCCAATAGAATGCCGAGGGCCAGTCGACGCAGGATTTGTATCCCGCGAAGAGCTCGGCCCAGTCGGGCGCCCCGCCTTTGGCCAGCGCCCGCCAATGCCGCTTCTGCTCTGCATGCGCCATGACCTCCCACATATGATGGCAGGGGCCGAACCCAAGCATGGTCAGCGCCTCGCGCATCGAATCCGTGCCGGTCCGGGCGAAGCCGGTTCCGATCACCATCAGCGACATTTTCCCCTCCTCCATTTTTCCCGTCTTCAGGCGGTTGCGGTCAACTTCCCTGGACCACGAGCCGCAGGCGGTTGCCTTCCGGATCAGCGGTCGAGATGGCGCGACCGTCTCTTTTCGCTAGTATGTCGGCCGCCTCGAGCCTGCGCTGCACGGCGGCGAGTTCCTGCGCCGAGCCAAGCTCGACGGTGAAATGGTCGAGGCCGGCCGCACCCGGCGGCGGCTCGCGCAGCTCGTCGCGCGCCCAGATGTTGAAAGCCACCATATGAGGGCGGCGCTCGGTGCCGCAGTCGAACATGCCGAAGGTCCGGGACTGGATATGCGGCCGGAAGCCGAGCACGCCCAGATAGAACTTCATCAGCATCTCGGGCGCACGGGCGCGCAAATGGATGTGGCCGATGAAGGCATCCTGCGCCATCTTCGGCTCGACATGGCCGGAATTGCCGAGGTCGCGCAAAAGGCCCGACATGTCCAGCGGCTCCAGCCCCGAATGCGAGCTGCCGTCGACGGCGATCAGCGACACGCGACCACTGGGCGAAACTTCGCGGCGCAACAGGCGTTCAGGCGTGTCGAAGCAGATCTCGATGCCGTTGCCGGACGGATCGGAGACGTAGAGCGATTCCGAAACGAGGTGGTCCTGGGCGCTGTATCGCAACCCCGACGCCTTGAGGCGCGCGGCCGCATGCGCGAGGTCGCGGCGGGTGGTGACGTGGATGGCGACGTGGAAGAGATCGCGCGACTTCTGCGGCAGCGCGACTTCCGCGCCCGCATGGAGCACGATCAGCGTGCGGCCGCCGGCGCCGAGCTGCGCCTGAGCGGCGTCCTCGCCGGCCAGGGCCAGTCCGAGCGTGTCGCGCCAGACGGTCAAGGCGGCCGGAATGTCGGTCACCTTGAGATGGACCGGCCCGAGACGCGTGGCCTGAGACAGCAATCCTTCGTCCATCGTCGCCTACTCGATTGCAGTCGATAGACATATTAGCTCCCAACGATATTTATGTCTCGTGCCAAGTTCGGGTTGACCCCTTCCCGGCGGCCGGCGACTATCGCCTAAGCAGGCTGCCTTATCCGCAGCTCCGAACGAAGCAGGAGGAATCTCCCATGGACGACACCGACTACTGGCGCAACATGGCGAGCGCGCCGCGGGACGGCAGCCGCATCCTGGTGACGGTGCGCTCCTCCGAGCAGGGACCGGCCGAGGTCGACATGGCCTATTGGTCGCGCGCCGACCAGTTCGGCGAGGAAGGCTGGCGGGCCTCGGACTCCTCGCCCGGCCGCATCGTCGAATACGCCGAGCCGGAGCTCAGATGCTGGATGCCGCTGCCAAGCGCCGGGCGAGGCTCGATGCCCAGCCCCTGGGAGGGCGAGGACGTGCCGCTGGTGGATGGGGAAGGGATTTGAGTTCGGCAGAAGGCCCTTGGCAGGGCCGGCGGGACGGCGCCCCTCCGTCCCTGCCAGTTCCGGCTTCGCCAATCACCAGTGTCTGCCGGCCTTATTGAAGGCGGCCTCAAGGCTTGAGCGGGAAGGCAGAGCCTTGTTCGGCACACCGAGAGGAGGCCGATCCGAGACGCGCCGCCGAGGCAAGGAGGCGACGCGTGAACGCTTGGAAGTCTGCGATGGGAGCACACGCCTGCCGATGCTCGCGCTGCCGCTCAAGATAGCGGGCCAGCGCAATATCATGCCGCAGTGACGCATTTGAGAGATGCCCGTCGCGCCGGTCGTCGTCATGCCATAGTGGCCATTCGCCTGGTTGCACGGCATCCTCCTCGGATCAATGTCCAGTGCGGACAATCTGCCGAAGATCCGTGAGAAAGGCGCAGGCACCGGCGTGATCAAATCGTGAAAAGCGCCGGCCGCACGAGATCGCGATTGAATTAGCGACAGCTAAGCGAAAGAATTGGCCCGATCACAGTCGGGGTGGCTTCCGATGACGGCGCCGCATCTTCACCTGCTGGGCGGATTCGACTTTGCTGGCGTCGGGGTGAAGGCTCCCGCCTTCAGCCGCAAAGCGCGCGGCATGGTGGCCTATCTTGCGCTGCAGGCCGGCCAGGCGCAGTCGCGCGAGAAGCTGGCGGCGCTGCTCTGGAGCCTCAATGGCGAGGCTCAGGCGCGGATGAGCCTGAGGCAGGCGGTCTCTTCCGTCCGCAAGGCCATGAGCGTCACCGGCGGCGGCCGCTTCCTGACTGATGGCGCGAACATCGCCCTTCACCTCGACGATTTCGATTTCGACGTGGCGCGCTTCGAGGCGCTCGCGGCGAGTTCCGCGCCCGAGGATCTCGAACGGGCCGTCGCGGTCTATCGCGGCGACCTGCTCGACGGGCTCGGCCTGCGGGAAGAGCCGTTCGAGGAATGGCTGCGGGTCGAGCGCGAGCGCCTGCGGGCGATCGTCGTGTCAGCGCTGGACAGGCTCATCAATCACCACATGGCTGCCGGTGATCCGGCTTCCTGCATAAGGGCCGCCTTGCGCCTGGTGGCGATGGAGCCGCTGCGCGAGGACGCCCATCGTGCCCTGATGCGAAGCTACGCGGCGCAAGGGCGTATCAATCTCGCGCTGAAGCAGTATGAGCTATGCCGCGACGCGCTGCAGCGCGAGCTGCGGCTGATGCCGGAAGCCGAAACCCGGCACCTGCATGAGGAGCTGCGCGCCCGCCGCACCGCGCCTCCTGCCCGGCCCCCGGCTTCGAGCGCCGAACCCGACGCCGCGCGACCGCCCACCCGCTATGTCAAATCGTCTGGCGTCAACATCGCCTATCAGGTGACGGGCGATGGGCCGGTCGACCTGGTCTATGTGCCGGGCTGGGTCTCCAATCTCGACCTTGCCTGGGGATCGCCGCGCTTCGCGCATGTGCTGAAGCGGCTCGGCTCCTTCTCGCGACTGATCCGCATCGACAAGCGCGGCACCGGCCTCTCCGACCGCAATGTCGGCCTGCCGACGCTCGAGCAACGCATGGAAGACGTCCGCGCCGTGCTGGACGCGGTCGGCTCCAATCGCACGGTGCTGTTCGGCAGCTCCGAAGGCGGACCGATGTGCATCCTATTTGCCGCCACCTATCCGGAGCGCACCGCGGCCATGGTGCTCACTGGAGCTTATGCCAGGGGCACATGGTCGAAGGACTACCCCTGGGCCCGAACGGCCGATGAGGTGCAACAGGATATCGACACCGTCGAGCGGCAATGGGGTGAGCCGGCCGACATGCGCAACGCCGCGCCCAGCCTGGTCGACAACATGGTCGAGCGCGAGTGGTTCGCCGCCTATCTCAGGAACTCGGCCTCGCCGGCGGACGCGGTCGCGCTCTGGCGCTGGGGCACCGAGATCGACGTGCGCGACATTCTGCCGGCGATCCATGTCCCGACGCTGGTGCTGCAGAGAACCGGCGATCGGTGGGTGAAGCCGGAGGAAGGACGCTATTTGGCGGCGCATATCGAAGGCGCCACATATGTCGAGCTTGCCGGTCGGGACCACGTGATCTGGGGCGAAGGCTGCGACGGCCTGGTCGACGAGATCAAGGATTTCGTGACCGGTGCGCTGCCGGCGGCGCGGGTGGAAAGGGTGCTGATATCGGTGCTGGCGCTCGCCATCGGCGGCGCGGCCGACGACGCGAAAGCCTTGGAGCGGGCAGACATCGTTCGCGACGAATTGCTGCTAGGCCGCGGCACGGAAATCAGGCGCTCGCGCGGCAGGCTGCTCGCGGCTTTCCAGCGGCCGACGCGCTCGATCGAATGCGCGATGGCCATCGCCAATCGACTGAAGCCATGCGGCCTCGAGGTGCGCGGGGCGATTCACATCGGCGAGTGCGAGACGCGCGGCGGGAATTTTTCCGGCATCGCCATCGAGGTCACGTCGCGGCTCCTGGATCATGCCCGGCCGGGCCAGATCATCGCATCGCGAACGATGCGCGACCTAGTCGTCGGCTCCGGCCTGGCCTTCGAGGAACAAGGCGAGATGAAAGCAAGCGGCCTGCCGGGCGCGGTCCAGTTTTTTGCCGTCACCGGCGCCGCGCCAGGCCCCTGACCTTCGTTTCAGAACAAAAACGCCGCCGTCGCCGGATCAGGTCCGGTGCGGCCGTCGGCGGAATCCAGGCCGCGGATGGTCTGCATGTCGTCCGCGTCCAGCTCGAAACCGAAGACGTCGAAATTGCCGGCGATGCGCTCCTGGTGGATCGATTTCGGGATGACGATCAGCCCTTCCTGCAAATGCCAGCGGATGATCACCTGCGCCACCGACTTGCCGTGCTTCTTCGCCAGCTTCTCCAGCGTCGGGTCGGAAAGCAGCCGGCCGCTGCCCAGCGGGCTCCAGCTCTCGATATGGATGTTGTGCTTCTTGTGGAACTCGCGTTTGTCGCGCTGCTGGAAGCGCGGATGCAGTTCGATCTGGTTGACGACGGGCGTCACGCCGGTCTCGCCGATGATGCGCTCCAGATGGTCCTTGTTGAAGTTCGACACACCGACCGACTTGATGCGGCCGGCCTGCTGCAGCTCGACCAGCGTCTTCCAGGCCTCGACATATTTGTTTTGGGCAGGCACAGGCCAGTGGATTAGGAAAAGGTCGATCTGGTCGATGCCGAGTTTCTGCATCGTGTCGTCGAAGGCGCGCAACGCTGCGTCGCGCTGATGCGCGCCGTTGCGCAGCTTGGAGGTGATGAAGAGCTCGTTCCTCGGCACGCCCGCCCCGCGGATCGCCTCGCCGACGCCTTCCTCGTTGCGGTAACCCTCGGCGGTGTCGATGAGACGATAGCCGGCCTCGATCCCCCAGCGCACGACCTTGGCGGTGACGTCCGGATCGACCTGCCACACACCGAGCCCGATCTGCGGGATGGTCGAGCCGGGGGGGGGCGCCGTAGAGTAGAAACGCGGGTGAATCTGTCTCGGTCTAGTGCACCCATGCCCCATACACCACTTCCACCTCGACATCGCGCCAACGCGAAATCGATGCGAAAAGTCATGACCGACGCTGAACTGAAGCTTTGGAACGAGCTCCGTGGCCACCGGCTGATGGGCCTCGGCTTCCGCAGGCAGTTTCCGATCGCAGGCTACATCGTCGACTTCGCGTGTCCTCAGAAGAAGCTGATCGTGGAGGTTGACGGCTCACAACATGGGGATGCGGGCCGTGCCGAGGCCGATGCGACCAGAAGCAGGCGCTTGGAGAAGGACGGTTGGATTGTCCTGCGCTTCTGGAATGACGATGTGATTCGAGACATCGACAATGTCTGCCAGCATATTGTTATTGCCGCAGGGTTGGACGGGCCGACTTGAGATGTTGGCGGGACAGCGCCCCCC
>CCNC01000101.1 GCA_000824845.1 Mesorhizobium sp. ORS 3359
CGCTCCGGTTCTCGGAAGCCACCATTTTGGTCGCTTCGCGCCCGTCTTCGACTCCGACTCGGCCTGCTCTGAGCGGCCAAGCCCGGAACCATGGTGCAGAACGGGCGTTGAAACCAACGCAAACGCAAGGAGTTAGAGAATGGCAACCGCCGCAGGCAAATCCGCAACGGACCAAGCAACCACCGCCGATCTCGAAGCCGATATCGAGCAGTTGAAGGCGGATATCCAGAAACTCACCGAGCAACTCGCCAGGACAGGTCAGCACGGCTACGGCGCCGCGCGGCGCGCCGCCGCGGACGGTGTCGAACAGCTGCGCGCGCAAGGCGAGGCCGCGTTCGAGAGCATGCGGGGAAGCGCCGAGGACATTGAGGCACAACTGATCGCCAAGGTCCGTGAGAAGCCGGTGACGTCGCTGGCGATCGCCGCGGGCGTCGGTTTCCTCTTCGCGCTTCTTTCCCGCCGCTAGCCTCAGATGGGGACGCTTGTCTCGCTGATCTCAGCCCTTGCCTCGGGCGAGGCCATGGCTGCTTTGCAAAGGGCGCGGATAACGGCCATCTTTTATGGGCTTGCCGCCATCTTCGCCCTCTGCGGCGTCGGCTTCCTCATCGGCGCCGCCTATCTCTGGCTGGCGGCGCGCTACGGGCCGCTGGCGACCAGCCTGGGCTTCGGCATCGGGTTCCTGGTGCTTGCCGGGCTGATCATCATCATCCATAAGCTGACCGCCAGCGCGCGCGGCAAACGCCGCGCGCGACGGCGACAGGCCGACATGACGGCGGTGGGTGTCACCGCGGCGCTTGCCCTGCTTCCGGCGCTTGCCAGGAGCAAAGGCGGGCTGGCAGCCATCGCGGCGCCCGCCCTTGCTGTCGTCGCCTACGCCATCTATCGGGAGAACACCAGGCCGTCGCCACCCGAGCGAGGTCCAGACGATCTGCATTAGGCTGTCGAGGGGTTTTCAGCGGCGGTCTGCTTAGCCCTCACGGCTGGCTTGCTGGCGAGCTTCAAACGCCTGCTCTGGCTCGCTCGTCCAATGATCCTCTTCGCGGGATCACCCGCGCGGAACCTTCACCGCAAGGGCCCGTTACCCGATCGTGCCGCGCCCGAAACGCTTGGCCAGACACGCAACATGGAGGCCAATCATGACCAAGATCGTTCCTGAAGACAAAGCCCGCCAGGGACACTGGGGTTGGCACGCTTTGAGGATTCTCGTAGCCGGCCTGTTGCTGGCCTTCATTGCGTGGGGCGCGGTTGAGATTTACGGGGAATTGATAAAGTCGCCGACTTCCGGCGAGCAGCATGTGCCGCAGCCGCCTGGCACCGAGCAGGGCGCCGCTCCAGGCCAATCGACCGCTAAACCCTGAAGCAGCGCCGTCTTCAAGCTGCCTTCGCGCTGATGCCGCTCGACGGAACAAGGACATTCAGAGCGCCTGGGTGGATTTCAATCGTGGTTTCGCGCTCGAGCCTGACCAGCTCGCCGTCCAGGACGGCGCTGAATTTCCTGGCGGGCGAAACGACCTTGAGGACAACCTTGCCAGCCTGATGAACTTCGACATGGGCGCTTCGGCGCAGCCGGCCACGCAGCATGTCCAGCAGCAGCTTTGCCAAGTGGTGACGCCGGCGCGCGACGCTCACATAGATGCCGAGCACGCCGCCGGCCGGGTTGTCGGCATAGGGCAGGTGGCCCTCGCCGAACAGATTGTTGGAGATGCCGATGCCCGTCGTGCGCGTCACGATCTCCGCCTTGCCGATGGTCAGGCTCACTTTCAGCGCCGGTGGATTCTTGATCGCCGCCCAGGCGGCGCGCACGGAGGCCTGCATCTTTCCGAGGCGCGAGCCGAAATCCATTTTCTCCCGCAGCTGGACCATCTTGGCATGCATGCCGATCGAGAACTGATGCACGAAAGGCTGGCCATTGGCGCTCGCCATGTCCACGGCGATCACCTCGCCATCGGCAAACGACCGCAGCGCTGCCTCCAGTGTCTGCGGAATGCCCAGGCCGCGCGCGAAGAGGTTCATCGTCCCTGCAGGTAAAATGGCCAGCGCCTTCTTCTTGTTCATGAGAAGGGACGCTGCGGTCGAGATCGTGCCGTCGCCGCCACCGGCAAGGACTACGTCGATGTTGCGCCTGGCGATGGCCTTCTCCAGCGCGGCAGCGACATCCCGCCCGGCAACGATGTCGATCTCGACCGAATGTCCCGCCGTTTCAAGCGTCTGACGCAACTGTCCGGAAAAAGCTTCCATGTCGATGGTGCGGAGCGTGCCGCCGTCCCGATTAAGCACCGCAGCAAACCGCATACCCGCTCCGTATTCCCTTCAGGCTGCTTTGAGCCGCCAGACCCTCAGCCGCAGGCTGGAACGAGAATGCGGCCGCAAAGGTTCCACCGCAGGCTTGGCAACCCAGATCTCTTCGACGGGTCGTGATTGGAACAACACTCCGGTCACGACGTTGTGAACCTGTCGACACTGCCGCTCCCGACCCGCCGTCCAGAGGCTGGCCGGGTGAGCAGCATGCACAAATCAGGCACGAGGAGAGACCATCATGATCCGCACTCTTTTTGCGACCACCGCGATCGCTACACTGCTCGCAACCGGCGCCGTTGCGCAGACAACGCCCGCTCCGGCCCCACAAGCGCCGGCGGCCGAAACCACGGCTCCGGTGCCGCGCGCAGATGGCGCGCTTATGACCAACATCATCGGCGAGTCTGTCTACAATGGCACCGGCGACGACGCCCAGAACATCGGCAAGGTCGATGATGTCGTCTTCGATTCCAGCGGCAAGGCCAAGTCCGCTATCATTGGGGTCGGCGGTTTTCTCGGCGTCGGCAAGAAAGACGTCGCCTTCGACTACGCGAAGCTGGAATGGGCCGAGAAGAATGGCGACCGCTGGCTGGTCGCGAAGTCGACCAAGGATGAGCTGAACGCCCTGCCGGCGTTCGACCGCAAGCCTTATGATCCGGCGCCGGCGCAGTCGACCGATGCCACGCAGCCCGCCAACAACACAACGACGGCCCAGGCTCCGGCGACCGCGCCGGCCGAGCCGGTGAAGAAGGCCGAGGGCAACCTCGCCTCAAACATCATGGGCGAGTCGGTCTATAACGGCACCGCGGACGACGCCCAGAAGATCGGCGACGTGAAGGACATCGTGCTTGCCAAGGACGGCAAGGCCGAGTCGCTGGTGATTGGCGTCGGCGGCTTCCTCGGCATCGGCACGAAGAATGTCACCTACGACTTCGCCAAGGCAAAATGGGCCGAGAAGAATGGCGATCGCTGGCTGGTGGCTGAGACCACCAAGGAGGAACTGCAGGCGCAGCCCGACTTCAACCGCAAGGCCTATGATCCGGCGCCGGGCAACACCACGGCCGCGAACAACGCTCCCGCGGCGACCACGCCCGCGGCGGTGTCTTCGGACACGACCTCCGATAAGGGGGCCAAGCCGGCAGAGCCCGCCAAGTCGACGGCCGAGACCAAGCCTGCGACACCGCCTGCCCAGAGCACGGCCGAGAACAAGCCCGCCGACAACGGCACCGCCGCAACCGACCAGACCAAGACCTCGTCCATCGACAAGTCGACGCTGACGGAAATGCCCATGGGCAATATCAGGGTCGAAGATCTGAAGGGCACCACGGTCTATGGCGCCAACGATGCCGAGATCGGTTCCATTGGCGACGTCGTTCTGACGCCCGAAAACAAGCCGGACGCGGTCATCGTCGATGTCGGCGGCTTCCTCGGCATCGGTGCCAAGGAAGTGGCGGTCGGCATGGACAAGCTCAAATTCATGACCGACAAGAACGGCAAGAAATATCTCTACACCAACTTCACCAAGGAACAGCTGCAGGCGCAGACGGCCTATGACAAGAGCAGTTATGCCGCCAATCGCGACCAGCAGCGGATGATGCTGAAGTAAGGGAATAGGGCAGTAGGGCAGTAGGGCAGTAGGGCAGTAGGGAGCGATTCCCATACTGCCCTATTGTCTTACTGCCCTACTGCCTTGGCAACGCACCCAGTCACGCCATCCTCCGTCAGTTCCGTCAAGGCCAGCGACTGGTCGAGGTGAGCGGCGCGCCAGGCTAGCATTTTCTCCGCGAACTCCAGCCGTACCGGCAGATAGGCCGGGTCGTTCGCCACGTTGTTCAGTTCTCCCGGGTCTTTCTGCAGGTCGAACAGAAGCGCCGGCAGGCCGCCACCGAAATGGACATATTTGAAGGCGGCCGAGCGGATGACGGCGAGATTGCAGTCGCGCGACTCCGTGCCGAAATGGCGTTCGGCTTCGCCTTCCGCGATCGTGCGGAAGTCGAACTCCCAATGCGCGGCGTCGCGCCAGTTCCCGGGCCGGTCGCCGTCAAGCCACGGCGCGAGCGAGCTGCCGTCGAGATGGCGTTGCGGCGCGGCGCCGATCAGGTCGAGCAAGGTGGGAAAGACGTCGACGGCTTCGGTGAAATGCTCCACGGATGACCCGGCCGCGGCTCTCCGGCGCGGGTCACGGACGATCAGCGGAATGTGGTAGCTGGCGTCGAAGAAGCCGCCTTTGCCCAGCATGAAATGATCGCCCATCATCTCGGCATGGTCGGATGTAAGCACGACGATGGTGTCGTCCCAGGCGCCGGCCGATTTGATCGCCTGCCAGATGCGGCCGAACTGCGCATCGACCTCCGAAATCATGCCGTAATAGATCGCGCGGATGCCGCGGAAATTCTCCTCGCTCCAGTCCGGCACGCCGCCCTCCATTCCGGGAACGAATTTCGTTCTTTTCTGGAGGGCGAGATCATAGGCGAGATAGGGGTGGCTTGCCGCTTCGGCTTGCCAATTTGCCGCCCGCTTGAAAGGGGGGCCTTCAGCCGGATCGTACATCGTATTGTAAGGCTCCGGCACGATGAAAGGCGGGTGCGGGCTGATGAAGGAGATGTGCGCGAACCATGGCGCGCCCTTGTCCTGCTCGCCAAGCCAGCGGATGAATTCGCCGGCCAGGAAAGCGCTCGGCGTTTGGTCCTTCGAATAGACCGGCGGCGCGTTGGTGACGTCGCATTCCGCCTGCCCTTCGGCCGGACGGTGGATGCCAGGGCTGCCGGCGCCGGTGTCTATGCCTTGCGCGCGCAGCCATGAGAGCCACTGCTTCTGATGCTCGGGCAAAGCCTGTCGGACGGTGAAGCCAGGCAGCACGCCCTCATAACTGCGCAGGCGCGGATCCTCCACCGCAAGCTGGCGCGGGTCGAGCGAGACGTCGGTGTAGCCGAACAGAGTTGGATCGTAGCCCGCCGCGCGCGCCGACAGCGCGATGTTGCCATGGCGCGCGTCGAGCGGCGTGCCGTTGCGGCAGACGCGATTGTTCATCTGGTAGAGGCCTGTATAGAGACAGGCGCGGGCCGGAGAACAAGGCGCTGCCCCGCCATAGTGGCGGCGGAAGAGCACGCCCTCGGCTGCGAGCGCATCCGCATTTGGCGTCTTCACCACCGGATGGCCGGCGGCCGAGAGGCAATCGCCACGCCATTGGTCGCAAGTGATGAGGAGAACATTCGGGCGGCTCGTCGGATTGTCCAAGATCGTCTCCTTGTGAAGCGCTCAGATGGAACGGAAATCACCCGGCTTGCAAGCCGATGCTGGTGATGGATTGGTGAACATATTTTGAACGGTCGTTCACGTTTATGATACAGTCCATCCTGTGTTTGCCCGCTTTGCCGCAGAGCCGCCCCTCCTCATATTGGCGTGGACAGCGGCGAGGGCCGCGCAAGAACAAGGGAAGGAGCACGATCATGCTCAATCAGATCCAAGGCCTGCATCACGTCACCTCGATGGCGAGCGACGCACGCCGCAACAATGAGTTCTTCACGAAAAAGCTCGGTCTGCGGCGGGTGAAGAAAACCGTCAATTTCGACGCGCCGGACGTTTATCACCTCTACTACGCCGACGAGGTCGGCACGCCGGGTTCGGTGATGACCTATTTTCCGTTCCCCGATATCGGCAAGGGCCGGCATGGCGTCGGCGAGGTCGGCACGACCGTGTTCTCGGTCCCGGAAGGCACGCTCGCCTATTGGGAAAAGCGCTTCGCCGATGAGGGCGTGGGCAATGTCGCCCGCACCGAAAGCTTTGGCGAGAAGCGGCTGACCTTCACCGGCCCGGACGGCGACAGCTTCGCGCTTGTCGAGGACAAGGCCGACAGCAGAGCGCCCTGGGTCAAGGGCGGCGTTCCCGGCGACGAGGCGATCCGCGGCTTTCACTCGGTCTCGCTGCGGCTGAAGGACGGCGGCGCCACCGAGGAGCTCTTGAAGTTCATGGGCTATGAGGAGGTCGACAAGTCCGGCAACATCCGCCGGCTGGCGATCAAGAACGGCAATGGCGCCGATGTCGTTGACATCGAATCGCTGCCGGGCGCCGGCTTCGCCAATCTCGGCGCCGGCTCGGTGCACCATGTCGCCTTCGCGGTCGAGGATCGCGCCAAGCAGCTTGAGGTGCGCAAGGCGCTGATCGACACGGGTTATGGCGTGACGCCGGTCATCGATCGCGACTATTTCTGGGCGATCTATTTCCGCACGCCGGGCGGCGTGCTGTTCGAGGTGGCAACCAACGAACCGGGCTTCGACCGCGACGAGGATACCGCCCATCTTGGCGAGGCGCTGAAGCTGCCGACGCAGCATCAGCATCTTCGGCCTTATCTCGAAGAGCACCTGCAGAAGCTGGAAGGCTGAAGCCATGAGCAAGGACGCTTACATCCACAAAATGCTGCCCGGTTCGCCGGGCAGCCCGCTGCTCTTTGTCTTTCACGGCACCGGCGCGGATGAGAACCAGCTGCTTGGCTTCGGCCGCGATCTGGTGCCTTCGGCGACGATCGTCTCGCCGCGCGGCGACGTGTCGGAGCATGGCGCTGCCCGTTTCTTCCGCCGCACCGGCGAGGGCGTCTACGACATGAACGACCTGGCGCGCGCGACATCGAAGATGGCGGGCTTCGTCAAGGCGCATGTCGAAGCGGTGAAACCATCGGCGGTGTTCGGCCTAGGCTACTCCAACGGCGCCAACATCCTGGCTTCGGTGGTGTTCGAGGAGCCGACGCTGTTCGATGCTTCGGCACTCATGCATCCGCTGATACCGTTCGAGCCGAAGGTGCAGGGCAGCCTTGCCGGCCGCCATATCCTGCTCACGGCCGGCAGGCGCGACCCGATCTGCCCGCCTAACCTGACGTCGCGGCTCGAGGCCTATTTGCGCGCCGACGGCGCGGATGTCACAGTGGAATGGCACGACGGCGGGCATGAGGTTCGGCCGAATGAAATCGAAGCGGCGCGGCGGCTTTTCGCGCTCGCGCCGGCTCCAAAGAGATAGAGCATGATGTCGTCCGAAAACCGCTTCACACTTTTCGGCATCATGCTCAGAGGAGGCAAGGACAATGGCTGACCAATTGCCCGAGATCGAACTGGAAGACCGCGGCTCCAAGGGGCGCTATGTGCTGCGCGGCCCCGGCGGCGCCGAGGCCGAGATGACCTTCACCAAGATCGGCGAGCACCAGCTCATCATCGATCACACAGAGGTGCCGGACGTCTTTCGCGGCCAGGGCGCCGGGCTTCGGCTCGTCACCCGCGCCGTGGAGGATGCCCGCGCCGCCGGCAAGAAGATCATCCCGCTCTGCCCCTTCGCCAACGCCCAGTTCCGCCGCCACCCGGAATGGGCGGATGTGCTGAAGCAGTAGGCGCCTTCTCCTTCTCCCCTTGCGGGAGAAGGTGGATCGGCG
>CCNC01000102.1 GCA_000824845.1 Mesorhizobium sp. ORS 3359
CGCCCCGAACCGCAGCCCATCCATCAAGAGCTTCACCAGCCGTCCTGAGCGCTCGCGCCAGTCGGGCGTGTTGGGCGCGGAGTAGATGCCGCCGAGCGCATGCATGACATCGGAGGCGTCGATGTCGGCGCGGATCTTTCCCGCGGCGGCGGCGGCCTCGACCAGGCTTCGCATGGCGCTGGAGACGCGGCCCGATGTGTCGGAGAACAGCGTCGAATTGGCGGTGAGCAGCAGGCGCAGGCTGGTGGCGAGGCCGCGCTTGGTGGCGATGTAGTCGACGAAGCGCTGCATCCAGAACTCCAGCGCGACATCGGCCGGATGCTCGCGGGCGAGATCCTCGGCCGCGTGGCAGAGGCCTTCCACCTCGCGGCGGTAGACCACCTCGACCAGATGTTCGCGCGTTGGGAAGTGGCGGTAGAGCGTGCCGATGCCGACCCCTGCCCGCTTGGCGATCTCCTCCAGCGAGGCGTCGACGCCGTCGCTGGCAAACATCTGCGCCGCCACTTCGGCCAGCCTGTCGCGGTTGCGCTGCGCATCGGCGCGCAACGGCTTTGGCGCCGGCGCATCGCGCGTCGCTTCAGCGATCATTTCGGGCTCGGGCACTTTTTTCTCCACCAACGCAATATGGGGGGTTGAACCATGACTGGCCAGACCCCAGCTAAATAAACGGAGGCACCTCCGTTTTAGTGGAGTGCTTTTATCATATAACCAGGGGAAGCGTTATGTCACGTGCTGAAGGGCTGAAAGCTTGCCCTGCCCGCTGGAGCGCGGCGCCCGAACTGCTGATCTCCCCCACAAGGGGGGAGATTGGCAGCTTCGCCGACGGCGCCCTTCCTCAACTCTTACCCTTGCCCCTAACCCCCCAAGCCCCATTTCCATCCGCTCAAGCGTCCAGCAATCGGAGCCCGACGCCCCATGAATGACCAAGTCACCATCAGTCCCACCACGCTTTCCGTCCATCTCACCATCAACGGCCGCGACCATACGCTGGAGATCGAGCCGCGCGTGACGCTGCTCGACGCGCTGCGCGAGCGGCTGCACCTCACCGGCACCAAGAAGGGCTGCGACCAGGGCCAATGCGGCGCCTGCACCGTCCATGTCGACGGCGAGCGCGTGCTTGCCTGCCTGACGCTCGCCGCCCAGGTCGAAGGTCGCGAGATCACGACCATCGAAGGCCTAGCCGACGAGGACGGCACGCTCAACGCCGTGCAGGCCGCCTTCCTCGAACAGGACGCCTTCCAGTGCGGCTATTGCACGCCCGGACAGATCATGTCGGCGGTGGCCTGCATCCGCGAGGGCCATGCCGGTTCCGACGAGGAGATCCGCGAATACATGGCCGGTAATCTCTGCCGCTGCGGCGCCTATCCAAACATCGTCGCCGCCGTCCGCCAGGCCGCACAGGAGCTGCGCTCATGAGAGATTTTTCCTACTTCCGCGCCGACAGTATCGAGGCCGCCCGCAACGCGGCCGCCCTTCCCGGCGCCATGCTGCTCGCCGGCGGCACGACGCTGATCGACCTCGCCAAATGCGGCGTCGCCGAACCTTCGACCGTGATCGACATCAGCCATATCGAAGGGCTCAACGCCATCGACGTGACCGCCGACCGCGCCGTCATCGGCGCGCTGGCCAGGATGAGCCATGTCGCCGACAACCCGCAAGTGAAGAGCCATTTCCCGGCGGTGTCGGAAGCGCTGTGGCAGGCGGCTTCGGCGCAACTGCGCAACATGGCGACCATCGGCGGCAATCTGATGCAGCGCACGCGCTGCCCCTATTTCCGTGATCCTGCCAACTTCCCGGCCTGCAACAAGCGCGCGCCGGGCAGCGGCTGCTCGGCGATCGGCGGCGTGACGCGCGGCCATGCCGTGCTTGGCGTGAGCGAATCCTGCATCGCCACCTATCCGGGCGATCTGGCGATAGCGCTCGTCGCCTTCGACGCCGAGGTCGATCTCGGCGAGCGCAAGCTCAAGGTCGAGGATTTCTTCCTTGCGCCGGGCGCCACCGCCGAGCAGGAGCACGACATCCGCCCCGGCGAGGTGATCACGGCGATCGAAATCCCCGGCTCGGCCGCCGCCAGGCGCTCGACCTACATCAAGGTGCGCGACCGCCAGTCCTATGAATTCGCGGCGGCGAGCGCCGCGGTCGGATTGGAGCTCGAAAGCGACGGCCGTACCGTGCGTGACATACGCGTGGCGCTTGGCGGGGTCGCGACCAAGCCGTGGCGGGTCCGCGCCGTCGAGGAGGCGCTAAGGGGCAAGGCGCTCGACGAAGCGACCGTCCGCGAGGCGAGCGAGCTCGCAATGGAGGGCGCCGTCGACCATGGCGCCAACCACTACAAGATCGCATTGGCGCCGCGCGTCATCGCGCGCGCCATCCTCAAATTGGGAGAGACGGCATGACCGTTCATGACATGAAACACGCCGCGTCCGACAGCGCGCGCCTCGAAGCGGTCGGCGGACGCCTGTCGCGCGTCGACGGCCCGGCCAAGATCACCGGCGGTGCAAAATATGCCTTCGAGCAGCAGCTCGAAGGGCTGACGCATGCGGTGCTGGTCGGCGCGACCATCGCCGCCGGCAAGGTCTCGGCCATCGAGACGCGCGCCGCCGAGACCGCGCCCGGCGTCCTCGCCGTGCTGACGCCCGACACCATCATGGAACTGAAGGGCGCGTCGGACTGGTTCGGCAACCCTTCGCCGCGGCCGACCTACTCGCCGCTCGTGCGCGAGGTCACCTTTTCCGGCCAGCATATCGCGGCGGTGGTGGCCGAGACCTTCGAGCAGGCGGTGGCCGCCGCGGCGCTGGTCAAGGTCTGGTATGACGAGACGGCGGCCATCGTCGATCTCAGCGACGGCAAGGCCGGCGACGGCATCCCGATCGAAGCCATGACCAAGGAATGGGGCGACGCCCAAGCCGCCTTCGCCGCCGCCCCGGTGCGCATCTGCGCGGCCTACAACACGCCGCGCGAATTCCAGGCGGCGATGGAGCCGCATGGTCTGATCGCGCGCTGGGAGGGCGACGAGCTGACCATCTGGGAACCGAGCCAATGGCTGGACGGGATGGCGCGCACCTATGCCGAGTGGTTCGGCGTGCCGTTCGAGAATGTGCGGCTCGTCTCGCCTTATATCGGCGGCGGCTTCGGCTCCAAGGCGCTGGCGCTGGCGCATAGCGCGGTGGCGGCGGCCGCAGCCAAGATGCTGGGGCGGCCGGTCAAGCTGGTGCTCAACCGCCCGCAGAATTTCACCTCTTATGGCGGCCGCGCCGCGACACGGCAGACGGTGGCGATCGGCGCAGACAGGGACGGCAGGATCCAGTCGATCGTGCATCGCGGCGTCAACGAAACCGCGGTCGACGGCATGTGGGTCGAGCCGCTGGGCTCCGTCACCTCGATCATGTATGCCACGCCGAATTTCTCCTCGAGGCAGAATGTGGTGCGGGTGAACACGGTGGTGCCCGGAGCCAAGCGCGCGCCGGGCGAGAACCCCAGCGCCTTCGGCATCGAATGCGCCATCGACGAGCTGGCTCATGAGCTCGGCATCGATCCGCTGGAGATGCGGCTGATCAACTATGCCGAGCAGGATCCGCACGCAAAGAAAGCGTGGTCGACGCGCCAGTTGCGCGAGGCCTTTGCCGCCGGCGCCGAAGCTTTCGGCTGGGCGAAACGTTCGCCTCAGCCGCGCTCGATGCGCGATGGCCATCAGCTCATCGGCTGGGGCATGGCCGCCGGCACCTATCCGGTGCGGCGCGCCCATGGCGAGGCGGTGGTGAAGATCCTTGCCGACGGTTCGGTCGTGGTCGAAAGCTCCTCGATCGACATGGGCCAGGGCACCTACACGATCCTGGCGCAGACGGCGGCCGAGACGCTCGGCGTGCCGGTGGAACGCGTGTCGGTGAAGCTCGGGGATTCCCACTTCGCCCGCGCGGGCGTCACCGGCGGCTCGCGGCTGGCCGGCGTCATGACCGGCGCCGTCTACAAGGCGGCCGGCCAGGCGCTGGACGAGCTCATCGGGCTGGCGCTGTCCGATCCGCGCTCGCCGTTCCAGAAGCTGCAGGCGAACACGCTCGTCGTGCAGGACGGCCGCATCGCCTCGCCGCGCGGCGAAGGACCGGAGCTGTCGATCGCCGAGTTCATGGCCACTGTCGGCCGCGACCAGATCGAGGCCAAGGGCGATACGCTGCCGGCCAGCACGACCGCGGAGGAGCGCTACGCGAACTACACGACCATCGCCAAGTCGATCCCGCACACCGAGGGCGACTGGTCGCGCCATTCCTGGTGCGCGCATTTCGTCGAGGTGCGGGTGGATGAAGACTTCGGCACGGTGCGTGTGTCACGTGTTGTGTCGGCGCTGGACTCTGGCAGGCTTTACAATCCCAAGCTGGCGGAAAGCCAGTGGAAGGGCGGCATCATCATGGGCATCGGCCAGGCGCTGCTCGAGGAAGGCATCGTCGACCGCCGCCACGGCCGCATCGTCAACGGCAATTTCGCCGATTACATGCTGCCGACCAATGCCGACATCCCGGATATCCAGACGATCTCGGTCGGCATCCCCGACCCGCACTCCTCCGCCCTCGGCGGCAAGGGTGTGGGAGAACTGGCGATCGTCGGGATTGCGCCGGCGATTGCCAACGCGGTCTTCCACGCGACGGGGAAGCGGGTGCGTGATCTGCCGATCACGCTGGAGAAGCTGATCTGAGCTCGTCGGCAGGGGGCGTGACGGAGCGCCGTCCCCTCAGGCTCGAGGTTCCTCGCCCCACGAATGTGGGGAGAGGTGGCTCGGCGAAGCCGAGACGGA
>CCNC01000103.1 GCA_000824845.1 Mesorhizobium sp. ORS 3359
GTGGGTGTAGGCTTCCGTCGCCTCTTCTTGCGAAAACACCTTGTCGACGACCGGCTCGATCCGGGCGGCGCCGATGGCCCGCGCC
>CCNC01000104.1 GCA_000824845.1 Mesorhizobium sp. ORS 3359
CACGGACCGCATTCACGTCGCTTATCGCCAGCTCACGGCTTTCCTGGTCGAGCCGGCGGTGCAGTTCGCTGATGTGAAAACGAGTGTTGTCCAAACCCTTGAACGTTTCCCCCATCAGAGCGATCAGCGTCTTCAGCGTCGAGATTTCGCCGTCCATGCCGACGAAGCGCTTGGCCGCCGTATCGGAGTTCTTGGCCGCCTCCTTGGCGAAGTCGGCTTCGTACTTGGAGAATTTGCTGAGGATCGGCACGAGCGCGTTCTTCTTGCCTTCGTTGTCCGCCGCACCTTTTAGGATCGATTGGACCTTCAGGGCCTGTTCCTTGAGCTCGCCGATCGGCTTCTTGACCTTGTCTGAGGCGATCTTTTCCGATTCATCGATCTGCTTCATCAGATGCGGGAAGAGCTTGTTCGCCTGCTCGATCTTCGCGTCGGGATTGACAGCCATGGTCACCGGCAGCCGGAATTTCTTGATCCGCTCCGCAAGGCCCTGATAGGCGGCCGCGTCGAAAAGCAGCGCTTTCGCGAAGGCTTCCTTCTCGCCCGATTCATCTCGTATGCCGTCTTCT
>CCNC01000105.1 GCA_000824845.1 Mesorhizobium sp. ORS 3359
GCGATCCCCGTGGGCAAAAGCGAACTCGGCGAACTTCTGGATGGCTTCGATGGCTGCATCCAGATCGCCCTTTGGCCGGCCGCGCCAGCCGTCGAGCAACGGGAACAGCTTAAGGTTACGCAATGCCGCGGCAATGGTCGCGCGCGAAGCAGGCAAAAGGACCGTTGCGGTATCACGAAGGAGCTCAGCTTCGGTGCCGCCAATCCCCAGAGTCAAAGCAAGGCCGATCGGGTCCACCCGGCGTATTCCCGCGAGCAGCTCGCCGACGCCATCCTTCACCATTTCTTCCACTAGAAAGGTGCGAATGGAGAGCTGGGGTACACTTTTATCCAACTTTTCGGCCATTGCACGTACGGTCTGCCACGCCGCCTCTGGCGTGCCGAGGCGGAGTGCAACGGCTCCTAGCTCGCTCTTATGAGCGAGCTCCGCGCTCAGCGCCTTGACAACCGCCGGAAATGTAAGCTCGTCCAGGCCATGCGTCTGATCGCGCTCAACGATTACGCTGCGCGGTACGGAAATGCCGGCCCGGTTCAATGCAGCTTTGGCCGCGGCCTCGTCGAGAGCTGCCCCGCCATTTGAGGCACCTTTGGATTTGGGAAGCCTAATTTCCTCATCGGTACGTTGAGCAAGGTCGTCAGCGAGTTCTGAAAACAGTACGGCGTTTGCTACCGCGCGCATACCGTCTTCCATGCCCATCAACGGCACCAGGTTGTCCTCGATCATCCGCTCTCGAACCGTCCTCGGCAAGTCTTCCGGGATAGTGTTGATGAAGGCAGCAGGTATGCCGCGCTCCCTCGCCGCTTGCGCGAACGCTTTCGAGGTCACGTCCCAGCCAGCTGGATCAAATCCGCCAACCGGCGGATAGCACATAACCTGAAGAGCCAAGTCATAGTCATCCGACAACAATGACCTATAGATGTTTAGATTTTGTTCGAAAGAGTCGTAATGCGCGAAAGAGATGTCAAGCGGATTAGCAGCATGCACAAGAGTTGGCAGGTATTTTTCCATTTCGGCGGATGCCGCTGCCGATGGTGGGCGCAATTCCAGGCTATGAGCCTCTGCCATGTCGCTGCCCTGAACCGCATACGTGCCACCACTGGTCGCCAGTGCTGTTCGACGTCCTTTTATCCGCGGCGCGTAAGTCAGCATCTTGAGCGTTTCCATGGCCTCTGTAGCTGTGCGTACTTCCACAAAGCCCAATCTGCGGAACAGGGCCGACATGACGACATCCTCGCCCGCTAAAGAGGCGGTGTGTGACTGGGCAGCGCGACGGCCTGCGCTGGTACGGCCACCCTTGAGGACCACCACCGGAATTCCGCGGCGCGCAGCCTTGAGGCCAGCAGCCGACAGCGCGACCGCATCTGGGATACCCTCCAGGTAAAGATTGACGGCGCGGACGCGGTGATCATCTAAGATCACATTCATGACATCTGCGGCAGAGATTATAGCCTGGTTGCCAAGCCCCACGGAATACGCCACGGGTAGGGATCGGTCGGCACATCCAACATCCAAAAGATAGGACCCACCACTGCTGATGAGAGCAACACCGTTATTTACTTCTTGATTTCCGAAATGATCCATCATGAAGACGGAGCGATCAACGAAGTTGGCCACACCTGGGCAGTTGGGGCCTATGACAGGCATCGCGCCAGCGGCTTCCACAAGCGCCTGCTGATATTGTTCTCCCCCGTGCATTTCAGAGAAGCCGGCAGTGTGACAGATTGCGCCCGCAACCCCAAGCTGCGAAAGTTCTCGCGTCAGTTCGACGACAACGGTGTTAGGAACCGCCAGATAGGCCAAATCCGGTACTTCAGGCAAGCTGGAGAGGTTGGTCACGCACGGAACGCCGGCGATCTCAGTGCGTCGCGGATTGACAACATAAATTCTGCCCTGGAAACCGCGGGCACGGCAGTATTCGATTGCAGTGGTCATAAACGGTCCCCCGATGAACACCGCGCTTTGAGGTGCCAACATCCGCTTTAGACGTCCGAATTTGCTCTCAGGGGCGGCATCGCGGTTAAGGCTGACCGAACCTTCGGTTGTTTGGATGACGTCTAATCTACTGTGCATCTAGGTTCTCCCCACTATTGTCGGTGCACGGATGGAGACTGGGTCCGAGGCGTGTTACAGCCTTATTCTCGGGCCTAGCCGGAATTTCGATGATCCGCAGGCGAAGCACCTCGCGGAGAACCGAGTTTTAGATGACGCTGTCCCAGCGCAAGTTTAGTCGAGTCCTTCGTATCGTGCCTGAGCGTGATCCAACGCTGCTCTCAGTCCTTTTTCAGTGGTCATCTTGGTGAATTCAGCATATTCCGAAACTGGCAGCACGCCCAAAGGCCCCATCAGCTCAATGTAGTAGTCGGTTGCGGTCTTTAGACCCTGCAATTCGTAGACGCGGTTGAGATACATCTTGTGCATGCGCTGCATTTCGAGGGGCATCCGTGCCATGAGAGTGGCTTTCCGACGCGTGGCTTCATGAAGATCCTCAGGTGGAACTACTTCGGTGATCAATCCCATTTCCTTAGCTTCTTCAGCCGACACATCACGTCCCGTGAGCAGAAGATCTTTTGCGTTCTTCATGTTCACCAACCAAGGCATAAACATGCAATGGCCGGAAATGCCGTAACGGACTTCGTTGTAGCCAATCTTCGTATCCGAAGAGGCGATGGTTATGTCGCAAAAAAGGGCGAGTTCAAATCCCTTCCCGATCGCAAATTTATGAACAGAGGCTATGACCGGTTTGCTGATAGTCCACGGTGTCGTGAATTGATCGAACTGACGAAAGTACTTCATACGATACCCATAGATTGACGAACGATCATCGTTCGCGTCCTCATAGAGGTCATGTCCGGCGCAGAATCCCCGGCCGGCGCCGCGGATAACCACAACATGTATATTGTTATCGAAGTCGGCACGAAGAAGCGCGGCGCGAAGCTCGGCGAGCAGACGTTCATTCATGGAATTCATACTTTTTGGCCGATTCAGGGTTAGCCAGCAGACGTGTTCTTGGTCGACCTCATAAAGTAGGTGCTCGTATTCGGTTGTTTCGTGGGGAATGATTTCCATGTCTCTCTCCTTCTGGTCTGCTATTGAACTATATCGGGTTGGCGCTGAAGCCCTGCCGGCAAGCCCGTCCAAATCTGCGGCCGCGTAGCTTCACCGTTAGCAACTACACGAGTCTCAGCGGAGGAAGTGGCGGAGCCCCCACACTGCCCCTTACCTGGGATGGTGTTTGGCCGTGGACCCTTTTGAAGCTTTTCGTGAAATGGGAAGCGTTCTTTAGGCCAACCTCCAGCGCGACTTCAATGTTCGAAGCCCGCGTCTTTGAAATCGCTCGTTTGGCGTAATCCATACGGATTTTCTTGAAGGCTCGTGCTGGCGAAAGCCCCGTTGTTTGGACGAATACTCGCTCGAGTTGCCTTCGGGAGAGACCAATTCTTGCTGCCAGGTCTTCAATCGTCATTCCGTCGAGGTTCTGCTCCATAGTCATAAGCGCAACTTTGACGTGGACGTTGTGGAAGTCCTCAGACAGGGGTCGGCGTGGCTGGATATGTAGTGCAGGTCTGGCCTGATCGATCTGGAGAACCTCGAGCGCGTTCCGTTCGGCCAATCCGCTAATGTGGCGCCGCACCAGAGTGGCCGCGATATCGGCAGCACTCGTTCCGCCAACGCAGGAACCGCGCTTTCGGTCGAGGTTGAAAATGCAATCTGCGCGGACGGGATTGTCCGGAAATCGGTCGCGGAACTCCTTTATATGGAGCCAGCTTACGCAGGTCTGATGGTACCGCATCAACCCCGCTTCGGCCAATATAAACGAGCCCGTGCACACGCCGATCAGTGCCACATTGGCGGCTGCCGCTCGTTTAAGAAAGGCGACGGTCTCGAGATCGACCGGATTCTCGTCTTTAAGAAGTCCTCCGACCACAACGATGTAGTGAAATCGACTTGGGTCGACAAAAGCGGATGTGGGAGCAACGCCGACACCGCAACTTGAGGTGATGAGATTGCGGCTGCTGCTCATCACTTGCCAGTCCGCAGTTACACGTCCTGAATTGTCCAATTCGTCGCTTGCGAGACGGATGGTGTCCACGAACAGCGAAAAGGCCGAAAGCGTGAATGAACGAGCGAGGATAAATCCGATGGTGAGCTTCTGGGGTAATACGTTCATGTTTTGACCTAGTGTTCTGAAGTGCCGGGCGCGGTGATCAGCTATGCAGAAGCGATTTCAGGTCGACATCCAAGTCGGTGACGACTTCGGCAGCGGGCGATTTGCCGGCTTCGATCAGACGTTTGGACGCCATGAACACGGCAGGCTGGTTGATGGCATCGACGGCCAGTAGCTCGTCGCCCCGATAATGCCAAATTGAGAGGGCGTTTTCCGAGAGCTTTCTGATCACTGCTGAATCGTGCCCCACGGCCAAACCAACGATCTGTAACTTGATGTCGAACTGATCTGACCAAAACCAAGGTTTTGCAGCGTACGATTCAGAAGCCAGCATGATCGTTTTTGCGACAGCCTCACCTTGGTCGATAGCGTTCCCGACGCTTTCCAGTCGTATCCGCTGTCCTTTCCAAGGGAATGAGGCGCAATCGCCGGCGGCCAAAATGGTCGGATCAGAGGTTCGGCATTGGACGTCGACTCTGATGCCGTTGTCGATTTCCAATCCAGCAGCTTGAGCTAATTCGACGTTCGGATGAATTCCGATGCCGACGACTACAAAATCCACGTCGAATGTGCGCCCGTCTTTCATGTGAGCCTGCGTCACCCGGCCACCGGGGCCGGTCAGCATCGCCAGTTCGACCCCCTCGCAAATCTCCACACCGTGATTTCGGTGGAGCTGTCGAAAGAATGATGCCGTTTGAACCGAGGCCACCCGCTGCAAAATCCGCGGGGCGCTTTCGATTAGCGTAACTCTTAGTCCGAGCTTTGACGAGACGGCAGCGGCTTCGAGGCCGATATATCCCCCACCGACAACAAGGACCTGGCGCCCCGCCTTAAATTCTCGCGCCATTTTCTTGGTGTCAGCGATCGACCTAACATAGTAGACCCCCTCAAGGTGTCCGCCTTGGTCTCGGCTCAAGACTCGCGGCCGAGACCCGGTCGCAAGAACGAGATGGCTGTAGGGAAGAACGGAGCCATCACTCAACAATACGCTTTGGCGCTGTCTGTCGATTTCTTCAACTTGGGCTCCGAGGCGTAGCTCAATCGCTCTCTGGTCATAAAAGGCGGGCGGCCTCAGGAACAATCGCTCTTCAGTGATATCGCCCAGCAGATATCCTTTAGAAAGCGGCGGTCGCTGATAGGGCGGCTGTGGCTCGTTACCGACCAATGTGATTGGCCCTATGTGCCCAAGGTCTCGCAACTTCGCGCAGACGGAAAAGCCTGCCTGCCCGGCTCCCACAATGACGATAGGGCCGCTTTTCTCGATCGTCTCGTTGGTCATGCCAAAGTCCCCTCAGTTGGCGCGCAGAGGCGCTATCGCCTTCAGCAATGCGGTGATCAGGTCATCGCGGCGCGCTGATAAATCGGCCGGGGTCTGATCGCCAGTTGCTTGCGCAATCCCAGAAACCAGTTGCTTCGCGAGCTCCGGTTCCAGGTGGAGAACTCCAAGGTCGTCCCACCAACGATTAAAGCTGTCCGAATAGCGCTCGCAAAAGGCAGCCAGCCCACCTTCTCCCGCGCCGAGGTGAAACAGCATTGTCGGTCCCATCGCCGCCCACCTGAGACCCGGCCCGGCCCACATGGCCTTGTCGACGTCCTCGACGCTGGCAACGCTGGTCTTTACGAGATGGATCGCCTCGCGCCATACTGCGGCTTGCAGGCGGTTGGCCACGTGGCCGGGCACCTCGCGGTTTACTCGGATTGTGACCTTGCCGGCGCTTGCATAGAAGTGCTCCACTGCTTCGATAACGCCGGGCCCCGTCCGCTCATTGCCCATTACCTCGACCAGAGGGATGAGGTGGGGAGGATTGAAGGGATGCCCGAGGACGAAGCGAGAAGGGTCCTTCCAGCCGGCCTGCATTTCGCTGAGAGTGAGGCCCGAAGCGGAGGACGCCACGACAGCTTCGGGCGCTATCGCAGGCTCAATGGAAGCGTACAGGTCATGCTTGATAGAAAGCCGTTCGGGAACGCTTTCCTGGATGAACTGAGCCCCTTCGACAGCCTTGGTCGCGGACTTATGGAAACTTATCCGTTCAGGATTGCCTCTCTTGGCTAGGCCAAGATCCTCCAAGACGGGCCAGGCAGTTTCCACGTACCTTTTCACTTGTGTTTCTGCTGAATCGGAAACGTCGTAAACGGAGACGGCGTAACCGGCTGCCAGAAACAAAGCCGTCCAGCTAGCTCCAATTACGCCCGCACCAAGTACTGCCGTCTGATTGACATGGGACATCTAAAACAATCCTGGTTGCAAAGGAGAGGCAATGGTGAGCCCGCCATCGATGATGAAACATTGGCCCGTCGCAAACGACGCCTGGTCGGAAATTAACCAGGCCACAGCATTGGCAACATCTTTTGGATCGCCGAGCCTCCCCGCTGGGTGCCTGACGATCGCGTCTTGCTCGGCTCTCTCAGGATCGCGGGCCAAAGCAAAGCCCTCTGACGCCATACTGGTCCTGATCCATCCGGGACAAACAGCATTGCAGCGGACACGGGGGCCGTGATCAACTGCGATCGAGCGGGTTAAGGCGTGAACGAACGCTTTTGACGCGTTGTAGACGGCCATCCGGGGATCCGACACGCTCCCGGATATGGAGCCGATATTGACAATGCTGCCGCCCTGCCTCGTCATCAGCGGCAAGACTTCCCGGCACATGTTGAAGGTACCCTTGCAATTGGCCCCCACCACGAGATCCCAGTCCTCGTCACTAGTCTCGACGACGTTCTTTTCGATCTGGACGCCAGCGTTGTTGACCAGGATCGCGGGGGCGCCGAGTTGCTCGCGCGTTGCCTTGACGAGGGCCGCCGCCTCGCTGGTTCTGGCAACGTCCGCCTGAACCCAGAGGACAGCGGCGGGTAGATCATTCGGACGACCGTTTCGACCGCAAGTCACAACGCTCGCACCCTCGGCGACGAGACGGTCGACAATGGCGCGACCGATCCCGCGACCACCGCCGGTGACTATCGCGACCTTTCCCGCCAAATTGCTTCTAAGCGCCATTCCGAGCTCCCCCTGCCGTACCTACGCATGAGCGATCATGACGTGGCGCACCGCCGTGTAGCCGTTAAGGGCATAGACGGACATGTCGCTGCCGGTGCCCGAACCCTTCATTGCGGCCCAGGGCATCTCCGGCGTAGCCACGCCGTGTGTGTTGACCCACGTAAAGCCGTAATGGAGCTTCTTCGTCACCGACATGGCCATCCCGACGTCCCGGGTCCAGACGGAAGATGCCAGGCCATAGCGGCCTGAGTTTGCGACCTTTACGGCATCCGCAATGTCGGAAAAGCGAGAGAGCGTGACGACCGGCCCGAACACTTCATTCCGCGCGATTTCGGCATCATTGTCGACATTGGCAATAACGGTGGGTTTGTAGAAATAGCCTGGGGTGTCGCCAAAAGCGCCGCCAGTCACAACCTCAGCCGTTCCACGGGCGCGCTCGACGAAACCTGCAACACGGTCGCGATGCTCCGCGGAAACGAGGGGGCCCATTTCGGTCCCGGGCGCCTTCTGCGCGCCGATCCTTATCGCCCCGACCTCGGACCCGACCGCAGCGATCAGCCGGTCATACACAGCCTCGTGAGCCAAGATACGGCAGGGCTGAGCGCAATCCTGGCCAGCGTTGAAGAAGCTGGCGCTGCGGATCATTTTGGCGACGCCGGTGACGTCGGCATCTTGGAGCACGATGACCGGCGCCTTTCCGCCAAGCTCCAGATGCACATGCTTCAGGCTCTGTGCACCCGCGCGCATGGCGGCCCACCCGGTACCCGGCGATCCTGTGATGGCGATCACCTCGATCTCGGGCGCATTGATCAGGCGGTCTCCAACCGAGCGGCCGCGATCGTAGATCACGTTTTGGACACCCTTTGGCAGCACCGGAGCTAACAATTCGGCCAGGCACAGGCTGGCGAGCGGAGTAATTTCCGAAGGTTTGAGGACGACCGTGCACCCCGCCGCCATCGCCGCGGCGATCTTCCAGGACGCCATCATCAATGGGTAGTTCCACGGGGCGATCGCCGCCACCGGCCCAAGGGGATCGCGCCGGATCATGCTGGTATGATCCGGAACGTACTCTCCTGCTGCGGAAGCAGCCATCGTGCGGGCCGCGCCGGCGAAAAACCGAAAGGTATCGACGATCAGAGGAAACTCGTCGTTATAGGCCGAAGGCCATGGCTTGCCGACGTCCAAGCTTTCCAGCGCTGCCAGTTGCTCTCCATTCGCCTCGATCAGATCGGCGATTTGCAGGAGCAGGCCTGAGCGATAGGCAGGCGAAGTCTGAGAGAACTCCTCAAAGGCTTCGGCTGCCGCCCGCACGGCGGCATCCACCTGCTCGAAAGTGGACTCCTCGATCCGGGCGATCTCGGTGGCTGTGGCCGGTTCGACGACAACCTGGCTCTCGCCCTCGCCGCTCACAAGCTCGCCGTTGATAAGAAGTTTCGTCTGCATCAGAAATTCACCTCGCTGCCACCTTTCAGACCAAGACGCTGGCGTGCCTCGTCAGGGGTCGCGACCGAGCGGCCGAGGTTCTCGACGATCGTGCGGATCTTCTGGACCTGCTCGGCGTTTGAAGTCGCCTTCTGGCCGGGACCGATATAGAGGCTGTCCTCCAAGCCGACGCGGAGGTTGCCCCCCAGCAGTGCGGCCTGCGTCGCAAAGGTCATCTGGTGCCTTCCGGCGGCGAGCACCGACCATTCGTAGCTTCCCCGGAAGAGCTTCTCGGCGATCGTGTGCATATGCATAAGATTGTCGAGGTCTGGGCCGACGCCACCCAGGATGCCGAACACCATCTGGACGAAGAATGGCGGCTTCACCCAACCCTGCTCCACGATCCAGGCGAGGTTGTAGAGGTGGCCGAGGTCGTAGCACTCGAACTCGAACTTGGTCCCGTGGCCTTCGCCCAGTTCCTTGATTACGTACTCGATATCCGCGAAGGTATTGCGGAAGATGAAGTCTTTCGTCATCTCAAGGAATTTTGGCTCCCAGTCATGTTTCCAGTCATTGTACTTCGCGAGCATCGGGAAGATGCCGAAGTTCAATGATCCCACATTCAGGGACGCCATTTCCGGGCTGGCCCGCACCGCAGCGCGAAGACGCTCTTCTCGGGTCATGCCAAGACCGCCGCCGGTCGACACATTCAGCACGGCGTTCGACTGCTGCTTGATCCTTGGCAGGAAGTCCATGAACAGGTCCGGATTGGGATCCGGCTTACCGTTCTCCGGGTTGCGCGCATGAAGATGGATGATCGCCGCGCCGGCTTCGGCCGCCCCGACGCTGGCCTGAGCGATCTCGCTCGGCGTAATCGGCAGGTACTCCGACATTGTCGGCGTATGGATCCCACCCGTCGTGGCACAGGTGATGATGACGGATTTCGCCATTGCTAAAGCCTCATTTGCTGAACTTGCGCGGTCAACCCGCAGTCGAGAACCAGATTTGGCCACTGGCGGAGCGCGCTTCCTCTGCTGCGATCCAGCTGACCAGATTGTCGATGTCAGACGTGCCGTCATTCCGAACAGAGTGCACCTTACGACCTCCCTCACTGAAGTTCACGATCCTGCCCCGCCTCGATGCATATCGGGTCGTCCAGGTCCCTGAGCATTGTCGGTCTCGCGGATTTCCCAGCCGCTCAAGGCGCGGCGCGCGCGTATGCATCCAATACCAATCCGTGGAAGTGGTGGACGGCATGCTCCGACTGCCCAGAGCCGTCTGGATCGTTGACGATGCGGCCCTGCGTGAACGCCGGCGTATTCATTCCCTTTTGCACGCTCTCGACGATCTTGATGTCCTCGACCTGAAGGACCTCGTCGAGATATTTGATCGTCTGCAATTCGGTCGCGTCGGGCTCTTTGCCTTCAAGGAAGAAGTCGTATGTTTCGAAAGTGCGCTCCGGTCCCGCCGGGATGATGTTCAGCACAATCATCGAGGAGCGACCCGGGTAGCGCATCAGGCAGGTGTTCGGCCACAGCCACCAAACCGCATGCGTCCGCACGGTAGCATTGGAAACGTCATAAGCTGAGTTGGCTGCTTTGCCGGCATCGGCCATGTGGCTGGAGTAGATGCCGTGGGTTGTCACCTTATAGGTGCTCATGTCCACCAGGGTGCAAAAATCCTTGTGGGCCGTTGGGCAGTGATAGCACTCCAGAAAATTGTCGACGACGTTCTTCCAGTTCGACTTGATGTCGTAGGTCAGTCGATGGGCAAAGGTGAGCTTGTCGATGTCCGGCGCCCAGTGCCTGACTTCGGTTTCAAGATCCCCGGTCTGCGATTTCAGCGAGGGAGACGACAAATCGAGATTGACGAATACGAACCCGCAGAATTCCTCGACCTGCACCTGGTCGAGGCAGATGTCCTTCGTCTGGAAATTTTCGAGGGTCTCGGTGTGCGGCGCGCGGACGAGTTGACCGTCAAGCCGATACGTCCAAGCATGGTAGGGGCACATGATCTTGTTGGAATTCCCCTCGCCTGAAAGAAGGGCGTGGGCGCGATGCTTGCAAACATTGTAGAAGGCGCGCAGCGCCCCCTCCCGATCCCTCACCACAGCAACAGGCTGGCCGGCGATTTCGACGGCGACATAGTCACCTGGGTTCCTGACCTTCTCGACATGGCAGACCCACTGCCAAGTCTTGGCAAGAATGGCGGCCACGTCAGCCTGGTACCAGCGCGGATCCGTGTAAGCGTCGCTCTTGAGCGACAGCGAGATGGAGGGATTCGGCGAATAGCCTTCCTTGATCGAGGCAAATTCGTCCTTGGAGGGAAGCAGTGTCATCGCAGCACCCTTTCGTTCGCGTGTTGCACGGCGGAGACGTTCCTAAAGCTTCATGCAGGCGCTGACTAACGTCTGTGCGCGGTTCGCCCTTGGTTGAACTTTTTTGGACAGAGCACCTTTGCTCGCGAACTAAGTGAGATCTTGCGCCTTACGATGCATCGGCCATGCCCTGAACTCGAACGGTATCCGCCCTTCGACACGATCCGATCGCGGAGAGAGGCCAAATCTATCCCGATAAGCCCTGCTGAAGTGAACTTGGGTCGAAAAGCCCGATGCAATGGCAATTTCCGACATCAGCATATCTGTCTGAGTGACCAGGCCACGTGCGCGGTCCAAGCGGATATCCCGGTAATAGAGAGCGGGCGTCTTGCCGACATACCGGTTGAAAAGCCGATCGAGCTGCCTTTGGGAGATATCGATCTTGCCGCAGAGTTCTGGGATTGAGAGCGTCTGCTCGAGATGCTGCTCCATGATCGAAATGATGTGCCGCACCACCTTGGGCGCCGTCCTCCCCAGCGGCTCTGCGCCCGCTGGGTTTTGCGACGTTCCGGCAGGCCTCAGCGTCGGGTGGAAGATGTAGCGAGCGGCGGCGTTCGCCAAAGCGTCTCCTGCGCTTGCTCGGATCAGATGGAGGGCAATATCAGCGGAAGCGATGCCGCCACTGCAGGTGAAGCGCTTGCCGTCATGGACGAATATGTCCTCAGAAACCTCGACCTCAGGGTGAAGCTCTTTCAAGGAATCGATGTGCTCGTAGTGGACGGTGGCTCGCCGGTCGTCCAACAACCCGGCATCTGCAAGAATGAATGCGCCGGTGTCGAGCCCTCCGACGATGCTGCCAATACGCGCCCATTTCCGCAGCAAGGCGAGGAGGTGAGGCGTGCTTGCGGTCTCCGGCGTCCAACTCGCCGAAACCACCACGATTTCGAAGACATCTTCCTGAACTGCGTCCAGCCTTTCGGTTTGCACGGTAATGCCGTTGCTTGCGAGGCAAGATCCACCCGCTGGAGACGCCAGGACCCATCGAAAACGGGTCAAACCCTCAAGGTAATTCGCCGCTCGGAAAGGGTCGAGGAAGGCCATGGTTGCGCCCAGGTTGAAGTTTGGCGTCACGATTATCAGAACTTTCATGGAGTTTTTCCCTTCCCCCGATTTGTCCAAAAATGTCAAGTTGGCGTCCGGAAACATTAAATTCCGCGCCCGAATTGTGCAACACTCCGAGGTATCGAGGTTGGGGCCACAATTTGCGGGGCTTGGGCGCCGGGTCCGTGGGCGCTTGCTAGGTGGCTCCGCATCTCGATCGCAGCTCAGGAACTGCTGGTGAACGACCAAAAAAGGAGGAGAACTGCAATGACCAAATGGGATGAACGTTCAAAGGCAGCCCGGGGAGTCAACCGAAGAACCATCCTCAAGTCCGCGGCAGCGGTCGGCGCGATGGCCATCACTTCCTCAAGCTACATTCTGCCAGCTCTCGCCGAGCAATTGACTCCGAAGAGGGGAGGGCATTTCAAGCTCGGAGTCGCAGCCGGTGGCACATCAGATTCTCTTGATCCCGCGACTTATAACAACGCATTCACAGAAGTGTTCGGCCACAGCCTGCATGGCTATCTCACAGAAATCGATGCCGAGGGAACACTAACTGGCGAACTCGCTGAATCCTGGGAAGCGTCGAAAGATGCCAAGACTTGGACCTTCAAGGTCCGACAAGGCGTCGAGTTCCACAACGGCAAAACCCTGAATGCGGACGATGTGATCGCCTCGATCAATTACCACCGCGGAGAGAATTCCAAGTCAGCGGCGAAGAGCACCGTTGACGCGATCGAGGATATTCATGCGGACGGACCCGAAACCGTCGTTATCTCCTTAAAGAGCGCGAATGCAGATTTTCCCTACCTTCTCGAGGACTATCACTTGGCCATTGTACCCGCGAAGGACGGAAAGGCTGACGTCTCCGGAGTAGGAGCCGGAGGTTACGTCCTTGAGAACGTCGACTACGGCGTCAAAGGCAATGCTAAGCGCTTTGCCAACTATTGGAAAAAGAATGCAGGATGGTTTGATTCGGTTGAGCTTCTTGTGATCCAAGATGCCACAGCGCGCACAAATGCGCTGACCACGGGCCAGATCCACGCTATGGAACGGTGCGACCTGAAAACCGTCCACCTTCTTGAAAAGAATAAAAATCTGGAGATCGTATCGATTGGCGGTACCCAGCACTACACCATGCCGATGCATTGCGATGTCGGTCCGTTCGACAATCCGGATGTCCGGCTGGCTCTCAAATATGCCATTGATCGAAAGCAGCTGCTCGAAACTCTGCTGAGAGGGTACGGCCAGCTCGGCAACGATCATCCAATTGCGTCCACAAATCGCTTCTTCAACAAGAACCTGCCACAACGCCAATACGATCCCGAAAAGGCAAAGTTCCACCTTAAGAAGGCCGGTCTTGCTAATCTCAAAGTTACGTTGTCAGCCTCAGATGCCGCCTTTCCGGGAGGAGTCGACGCCGCAGTAATTTATCAGCAGAATGCAGCCAAGGCCGGCATCACGATCGACGTTGTGCGTGAACCCAGCGACGGCTATTGGGACAATGTTTGGCTCAAAAAACCCTTTTGTCAGTCTTTCTGGGGGGGGCGGCCCACTGCGGACTGGATGTTCTCGCAAGCCTATGCCGCTGATGCTGCCTGGAACGAGAGCCACTGGAAGAATGCTCGTTTCAACGAACTATTAATCGCTGCTCGATCTGAACTCGACGACGCAAAGCGCCTGGAAATGTATTCAGAAATGCAGACGCTGTGCAGCAATGATGCTGGCGATGTCATTCCGGTCTTCGCGAACTACGTCAGTGCTCTGTCACGGAAGATCGGGCATAATAAGATAGCCTCCAACTGGGACCTGGATGGCTTCCGTTGCACCGAACGTTGGTGGTTCGCTGAAGCCTAAGCCCCACGAAAGCAAAAGATGACTTCCATACCCAAAATAGTCGGTCAGCGCGTCGCACTTGGCGCGCTGACCCTCTGGATCGTGTCGCTGATCATTTTTGCCGGCATCCAGTTCCTGCCTGGTGACATTGCGACCGAGATGCTAGGGCAGTCGGCTACGCCTGAAACCGTAGCGGCCTTCCGCAAGAATCTGGGCCTCGATTTGCCCCTCCACCTGAGATATCTCAGCTGGCTCGGCGGCATTCTCCAAGGTCATTTTGGCACGGCACTCTCCAATGGCCGGGAGATCGGGGAATTGATTGCGCCGCGCCTGTTCAACACGCTTTTTCTTGCTCTGAGTGCGGCGCTGATCTCGGTTCCGCTCGCGCTGTTTGGCGGGATCGTCGCCGCGCTCTATCGCAACACATTCATCGACCGCGCCATCAATGTGGTCACTCTTGCCTCGATCTCGTTTCCCGAATTCTTCGTTGCCTATATGCTGATCCTGTTCCTCGCTGTACACGCGGGTATCCTGCCCAGCCTGTCCGATGTAGACTCAAGCACGTCTTTCCTCATGCGGCTGAATGCCGTCGCTCTGCCGGCACTGACACTGTCCGTGGTCGTGCTGGCCCACATGATGCGGATGACCCGAACATCGATAGTTACCCTGCTGGGCAACCAGTACATCGAGACCGCCCGGCTGAAGGGCATGGCCGAATGGCGAGTCTTGGTTCGGCATGCGTTGCCGAATGCCCTTGCTCCCATCGCCAACGTCGTGGTCCTCAACCTTGCTTATCTGATCACCGGAGTGGTCGTCGTCGAGGTCGTCTTCGTCTATCCGGGCCTCGGACAACTAATCGTCGATTCCGTCCAGAAGCGAGATATCCCGGTGGTGCAGGCGTGCAGCCTGGTGTTCGCGGCTACCTACGTCCTGCTCAATCTGACCGCGGACATACTATCGATCGTCATGAACCCGCGGCTCATGCACCCAAAATGAATCTTGGCGATTGTGACCGGATGATTGCGAGTAAAGCCATATGACAGTCATTCAACCTGGTGTCATACGATCAGGCGCCCGAACCTTCGCGTCGGCCCCGCTCAGCGCGAAGTTCGGCCTGGTGGTGATCGCCCTCTACGTCCTCGCCGCGATCTTTGCCCCGCAGCTGGCCCCTTATGGCGAGGCTCAGATCGTGGGCTCGCAGTTCGAGCCTTGGAGTTCCGCCTTCTGGCTCGGAACGGACAATCTGGGCCGGGATATGGTCACGCGACTGATATATGGAGCGCGCAACACCATCGGCATCGCCCTGACGACGACAGTGCTGGCGTTTTCGATCGGCTCCGCGGCCGGCCTGTTGGCTGCAACCTTCGGCGGTTGGACGGACCAGTTGCTTTCGCGGGTCATGGACGTCCTGATGTCAATACCGCAGCTCATCTTCGCGCTTCTGCTGTTGTCGATATTCGGGACATCGATCCCCTCTCTGATCATCATCATCGCCGCGCTCGACTCGACACGAGTTTTCCGCCTTACGCGCGCGGTCGCAATCAACGCGGCCGTGTCAGACTATGTGGAGGTGGCGCGATTACGCGGGGAGGGGTCCCTTTGGATCATGGGCCGCGAGATCCTGCCAAACATCCTGCCGACCCTGACAGCCGAGTTTGGCCTGCGTTTCTGCTTCGTGTTCCTGCTGATAAGCGGACTGTCCTTCCTCGGTGTCGGCATTCAGCCCCCCACCGCGGACTGGGGTTCAATGGTGCGGGATACGGCAACCCTGATAGCCTACGCCGATATCACACCTCTTCTTCCAGCCGGCGCGATTGCCCTGCTCGCGGTGGGCGTCAATCTGGTCGTTGACTGGTTTTTGCACGCTGCCAGCGGATTGAGGGACTAAACTCCTAGTTCAGGTTCCGCTGGCCTCTGTCGCCGAACAAGGGCAATCATAGCCATGCCGACATACCCGTTCTCGCCTTCTACAATAGAACACATTCGCTCCATGTTTTTGCGCTTTGGAGCTCGTAAGAGTTCACAATCCGAGGGCCTGAAACAGGCAGCGGTCGGGATCATTCTGCTTGCAGCTGACGATGACTCGGGCGAAACGACCTTCCTGCTCACGGTGCGTAGCTCCAAGATGCGCTCGCATGCGGGCCAATATGCCTTGCCAGGAGGACGTATCGAGCAGGAGGAAGACGCGATCGATACCGTCATCAGGGAGTCCTTTGAAGAGATCTCGCTCGACCTGTCCCGTGAGCACGTATTGGGCACTTTGGATGTAAGTCTGGCTATGTGATCACGCCGGTCGTGTTCGCGACCAGGGGAGAGCCCATTAGGAGCTCGCGGGGTCGCCCGAACAGCGCGCAATGCCTCACTGCGCTCTGCCGACCTTGCTGGCGGCGCCGCGGGCGGAACACCGCCCGGTGCGGCAAAGGTCGGCTACTGACGCGATACGGTCTCTCACTAAGTGGCCGCCGCGCCTCGAAGATCGCTGCGTGACGAATAAGCCGATATTTACGGCGGCAGTCATCAGGCATGGCGCCTTCCTTTGCGAAAGACCGATGCTGGCATCCCAAGTGCGGTGATGTCCGGCTCGACGCCAAGTCCCGGTGCGGTTGGGGGCGCTGCAAAACCATCGATGCTCCTAGCTCCCTGGCCGGGGACGGGGTCGGCCGCAAGGTGATGGTAGCAGAGGCTGCTGGCTAATCTGTTTGCGGCAGGGGTCGATGATGCGAGATGAATCGCCGCTGTATCTGCCAATGGTGAACCACCTAGGTCATCAACGTGCACCTGCCACCCCACCGCGACACCGAAATCTCGAATCTGCCTGGCCTTCGTCAGACCGCCCACTCGATTCGGCTTCACCTTGACACCCTCGCAGGCACCCAAGCGCCACGCCGACAGATAGTCCTCAAAAGTGTAAAGGCACTCGTCGAGGATGATCGGGTGGGTTATTCGTGAAGCAACGTGCGCGCACTGCTGTAGTGTCTGACACGGCTGTTCGATCCAGCCACGCACCGAGACGTTGTTCAGTACCTGGATCGCAACCGCCGGCAACCAAGCTCGACACACGTCGTATGCAACCTTCTCGTCTGATTTCAGCGCCGCTTCAACCGCCTGAATACACGCAATATCCGCGACGGGATCGCTGCCACCTACCATAGCAGAGTGAATACGATAGCCCTTTGAATAGGCGTCTCTTATGAGTGCGATCATCTCGTCGCTAGGGCCGATGGAGATCGAAGAGGTAACCGCGACCAGATCTGCCTCAGTTCCACCGAGCAATCGCCATAGTGGCATGCCTGTGACTTTTCCCAAGATGTCCCAGCAGGCCATATCGATAGCTGACTTGGCGTACTGATGACCCGGAAGCACCGTATCCATAGTCCGATTGATCGCTTCAAGCGACCTCGGATCTTGCTTCATCAGCAAGGGGGCTAATACGGCGATGCCCGCTCTGACGCGGGGACCATCTGCGGGTGTATAGGTGTTGCCCCACGGGCAGCTTTCGCCCCAACCAGACACACCCGCATCGGTGTCAACTCGAACCAACGTGCTGTCCAGTTTTTCGATTTTCAGTCGGCCACCTGACCCCCAATAGGGCGTTGTCAGCGGCAGATCGAGTTGCCATACAGCAATACCGACGATTTTCATAAGAATACAGCGCTTTTCTGCGAGAGCAACCATGCCACTCTCGTATATCTGAGTTGTTATCCCAGATTTTTACCTTCACGTTCAGCTGCTACGCCAGGAATCAATTCGCGGCTGTGGCAAGCAAGTGGAACTGCCTACGGTGTTTCTAATGCATGAGCATTGCGAAAATCGCGCAATTGTTATCCAAGCCCTTCATAGCGCGCACGCATTTCGTACAAAGCACCTTTCAGGCCTTTATCAGCTGTAAGTTTGGTAAACTCTGCATATTCAGGCAGCATCCCAGCTATTGCAACAAGTTCTAAGTAGTAGTCCGCCGCGCTTTTGAGCCCTTGCATTTCGTAAACGCGATTGAGATACATCTTGTGCAGCCGCTGCATATCACGTGGCATTCTCGCCATGAGCATTGCCTTCCGGCGAGTGGCTTCGTGAAGTTGCTCGGGGACAACAACCTCCGTCGCCAAACCCAACTCCTTGGCCTCCTTGCCGGAAACTTCTCGGCCAGTCAGCAGAAGCTCCTTCGCTGCCTTCATGCTCACTAGCCAGGGCATGAACATGCAATGGCCGGCAATGCCGTAGCGGAGCATACCATAGCCCATACGTATGTCCGAAGTAACGATAGAGACATCGCAAAACAGTGAGAGTTCGAATCCCTTGCCGATGGCAAACTTATGAGCGGACGCTATGACGGGCTTACTAACATGCCAAGGTGTTGTAAATTGCTCGAACTGACGAATATATTTAAGGCGATATTCGTACATGGACAAGCCTTCGTCTGACGGAGGGCCTTCTTCGAGATCATGACCGGCGCAGAATCCGCGGCCAGCACCACGGATAACAATTACGTTCACATTGTCATCATCATCGGCGCGCAGTAGTGCCGCCCTAAGTTCAGCGAGCAAGCGCTCGTTCATAGCATTAATTTTTTCAGGTCGGTTCAGCGTTAGCCAACAAACCTGTTCGATCACGTCATAGATCAGATGCTCGTATTTGGTAGTCTCAGGTAGAACATGGTACATCATTTTTCTCCCGTGGAGTCGGATGGAATTGGGTATCGAGATTGATAGGCGAATTCTCGAAGGTGCGGGGCGGTCGACGTTCACGCCAGCGGCAGCAACATGTGTTGCACTCAGTCTGTGCCAAAGCGCGGTTGCAGATAACAGTGCATGTGTCATGCCAACCGAGAAATTGATTTCAGAACAATGCAATCGTCCTGAAACGTGCCGTGTCTCGTGTCTGACATCCTCGAAAACCCGACAAAGAGTGCATCATCCGTAAGCTCCTGATCTCGATCTCGGGTGGCTACTTCGCAGGACGGTAAGGTTGCGTTGAAAAAAGACGGGAAAGAAGAGCATTTCGGTCACGGCTTTCCACACCGCCATGGCGTTGAGGCGGCGGATGTGGACGGCGAGTGTTGAACGTTTGGTGCTTGGTGGGGACGAAAGGTGGCGCACACAAAAAGGATAAAGGTGCATGCTGGAAAACTCGTGGTGCATGCAATCACGAAGCGGACGTGCGCGCTCGGGTGTTGCTGATCGAGCAGATGATGTTCACACGCGCCTGGCTCAAGAACGAACGTTTCGCCTAGTCCTCGGAGCGCCGAACAGCACAAGCTCTGGCTTACCAACACGGAGGAAGATGCCTCCCAAGAGGAGGCGCGGCGGCGCAGATGGCGGGGTATGCGGCTTCGGCTGCGAAGATCGCCGCGAGTCCGTCGAGCGGCAAGCCGGTGCGCAGCCCCTTCCCGAAGCATCTGTGTGCGAGCGCATATTGTGTGCAAGAAGTTCTCGCTGATTCTATGAGAGGCGATCACCCAGCACCCTCTCGACTCCTCTCATCCGATCACGCCCTGGATCCAGCCTGCCCTTGTCTGTCCACGGTCTCGAGTACGCTTCGCATTCAGTTGGAGTTCAGCGAGCACCTCCTTAGTGTGCGCGCCACGCGGCGGCACAGAGACCAGTTCGGCCGATGGGGTGACTGAGAA
>CCNC01000106.1 GCA_000824845.1 Mesorhizobium sp. ORS 3359
ATCGAATGATATCCGCGAGCTGAATATGAAGTGGGGTTCTACCGGGCCGAATCATGCGGTCTCCTCAAGGCGAAGACATCGATATCACAGAGCCTGGTCGTTAGCAATATTAGGATATTGCATTCTTGCAAGAAATCATCTAGCGTTCGCTTCGAAGTCGAGGGAGTGGTTCCCTTAATAGCGGTCCGCAGAACGGACGGGAGGAACAAGATGACTATAATGGGCTATCGCTTGGGTCGGCGCGGTTTCTTGACCGGCATGTTGGGGTTATCATCGTTGCCACTGCTTGGCCCATTGACGGCTGCGGCCCAGGCTCCGACGCTGCGGTTCTTCGGATGGGGAGATGGCACCTACTATAAGGGACTCTTCGATGCGTTCGAGAAGGTGTCTGGCGAGAAGATTGCTTTTGAAGGTGTGCCCTTTTCTGACCTTCAGAACACGATACTCCAGCGCTTCCGGACAGGTGATTCCGGAATCGATGTCTTCCTCGTAGACCCCACTTATGTCCCGGCGTTCTCAAAGCTGGGCATTTTGGGAGACTTGACGAGTGCCTTCGGAGAAAAAAGCAAAAGCAAATTGTTCCCTAGCGATATCCAGGGAGCAAACTATAACGGGAAGATGCTGACAATGCCGATGGAGGAGTCAACGCAGGTCCTGTTCTTCAACAAAGGGCTTCTGGCCAAGGCCGGCGTAGAAGCGCCGAGTGTCTCGCCCGACGCGCGCATGACCTGGGACAAGGTCATCGAGCTTGCCAAGAAGGTGCAGGCGGCCGGAGCCGAGACGGGCTTCGGCTTCGAACAAGTCGATCGCTACTACCAGCTACAGGTCCTTCCAGAATCGCTTGGGGGTGGGCCAGGTGTCAAGGGTGAGGATTTGCTCACGGTGGACGTGGCCAACGATGCTTGGCTGCAGGCAGGAAAATGGTATGGAAGCATCTTCGCCGATGGCGTGGCTTCGCGCGCTCCGACCAAGAGCCAAGAGATGCGCGACCTGTTCAAAGCTGGCCGGCTTGCTTTTCTTGTTGGCGGCCCTTGGAACATCTCCGAATTCAGTAAGGTGGAAGGTCTTGACTATGCGGCGGCACCTCATCCGTATTTTGCCAGCGGCAAGGCGGTGACGCCTTCTGAATCATTCCATTTGGGAATGGCGGCGGACACAAAGAACGTCGACAAGACTCTGAATTTCCTTAACTACACGGGCTTGGACAAAGACGGGGCGGTTGCTGCCGCCGGTGGTAGCGGTCTGTCCGCGAACATAGGCGCTACGCAGGAAATTCTGAGCCGCATTCCTCAGCAAAATCCAAACCTCAAGGGCATCGATGCTCTGATGCAGTTCGAGCTGGCCAACACGGCCATTCGGCGGCCGCGCACACTGGGATATCTCCAATTGGAGGAGCTGGTAACGCGTGCGTGGAGCGATATCCGCAACGGGAACGGCGCCGCTGAAACGTTTGCCCAGCTGCAAAGCGAGCTTGAGCGTAGTTTCAAGCGCATCCCGCACTAGAAATGGTTACAGAAGCGATTTCTGAGAGACGAGTTGTGAGGATTGCTCCCATGATTCGTCGACTTTCAAAATGGAGAGCGGCCATGGCGCCGCTCCCCTTCCTTGCGCCGGCTCTGATTGCTCTTCTGGCCTTTCGTTTGTTGCCAGCCGGATGGCTTGTTCAGCAGAGCTTGTCCGGCCCCCAAGGCGAATTCGCCGGGCTCGACAATTTTGAGTTCCTCTTCACGGCGCCTTCGTTTGCCAAGACGCTCCAGGCCACCCTAACCTTTGTCGCGGTGACCGTGCCGCTGCAGACGGCAATCGCTTTCGGCCTGGCTTTGCTGTTTGCCGAAAATTCACGGATCTTGTCGCCGTTGCGAGTTTTGGTGTTCCTGCCGGTATTCGTACCTTCGAGCGTTGCGGCCATCCTATGGGGCGCGGCATACCGACCGCAGGGGCTGGCAAATGCTCTATTGGGGTCTTTAGGGGTGAGCGCTCAGCCGTTCCTCTCTTCGCCAAGCCAGGCGCTGATGTCGATCACGGTCATGGCCTCATGGATTGGCTGCGGATACTGGATGATGTTCCTAATCGGCGGACTTAAAGACATTCCTCGCGATCTCTATGAAGCGGCGGCGATTGATGGGGCTGGGAAGCTTTCGTCGCTTTGGCACATTACTATCCCGCTGATGCGTCGGCCGCTGGCCTTCGTAATCGTGGCTGACACAGTGGCCGCATTTTTGCTGTTTGCGCCGATCGCTATACTTACCCGAGGCGGGCCCGCGGGCAGCACGCAGCTCGTCATGTTCGACGTGTATCAGCAGGCTTATTTTTTCAATGACGTGTCACTGGCCGCTGCGGAAGGGTTGACCTTGATGGTTATCATGGTGGTTATCGTCCTCATTCAATTCCGCTTGCTGTCACGGGAGAAGCAACTGTGAGCGCGAGAGAAACAAGTTCGGCCGGGGCGGGACGCATCGTTCAACTCCTGTTCGGTATTGCCGTCGCCGCCGGCTTTCTACTTCCAATCGTCTGGCTGGTTGCCGGCAGCCTCCGGCCTGGTAGCGAGATTTTTACCTCGCTCGACCCGCTTTCCATTGGCACCTTCATTCCGCCTCGGCCGACACTGGCAAACTTTAGCAGCGCGCTCGGCGGAGCGTTCCGGACCGGATTGATCAACTCGATCGTCGTGGCAGCATCTACGGTGGTTATGGGACTGTTTGTGTGCGCAGCCGCCGCTTTCGCGTTGAGCGCCATGCAGTGGCGCGGCCGCGAGGTCGTCTTCGCCATGTTCGTCTTCAGCTTCTTAATTCCTGAGGAGGTCGTGGCTCTCCCATTGTCGGCCATCTTCACAAGGATTGGGCTACAGAATACCTACATCGCACTGATCATTCCCTTTGTGGGCAACGGCATAGTGATCTTCCTGCTGCGGCAGTTTTTCCTCGCCATCCCGCGTTCGTTAATTGAAGCCGCGCAAGTCGACGGAGCCGGCTGGCTAAGAATTTTCCTGCAAATTTTTCTGCCACTCTCGCGTCCGGCTCTTATCGCCGCGGGGCTCATCCTCTTCAATACACAGTGGCAAGCCTATCTCTGGCCGCTTTTGGTCACCACGCGCGAGGACATGCTCGTCGCCCCAATTACCCTCGGCCTTATGGCAGGTCATTACAGCAGCGACTACGGCCAGATTTTCGCCGCATCGACCATTCTGAGTCTCATCCCTGCGGTCATCCTGCTAGGCTTCCAACGGTTCTTCACCGACTCGGTCGCGATGTCAGGAGTCAAAGAGTAGTCGCTAGGATCTCGCAGGACCACACTTGGACGCGTCTTTTCTCATCGTTGCTTTCAGCATCACAGGTTGGGCGATTTCAGACGGCGAAGCGCCGGCTCGACCAGTACAGGAACAAGCGTCGGATTCACGTAGCGCCCGGGAGGGTTCTCCTCCTGACAGAGCGACGCCGACAAGCGCTTCGTAATGTCGAAAACGCCATCCTGGCGGACGGCGACGGTCGCAGGTCCGTTCCGATCGGACCGCCAGACACGGCCCAAGAGGGCACCGGCGTAAAGATCGTCGGGTAGGGAGTCTTTCAGTTCGAGTGTCGACATCGGGCGGGTCCAGTTTTGGATTTCGTTTTCCGGTGTAAATCAATCGGAATATGGGGGAAGGATAGACGTTGTCGGCACTGGTTTCACAAGTGATGCAGTGGCGCGGGATTCCGGCTCCGGTCGCGCCATTAAGGCCAGCCAGGTCGATGACGAGATAAGGAGGCATCCTGCCAGGAAAGCTCGGGCCTGGTTTCTGCATCGACAAGGAAGCAAGGTGCGAGCAATTCGCGTCTCGCGATCCCCGGTCGCCGCGGCGCGTTCGAGCGGCTGGTCGTGGTTCAGCCCCAGCATGGCCGGTTCGTGGCCAAGATGGTGCTCAAAGAGCTCATGCTTATGCGCCGAGCATCGACGCGATGTCGCGGCGGAAGCGGCGTCCTGGCAACCGCCCCGCGTGTTCGCTTCCCCACAGGCTAACCTTCGCTATCAGTGGACGCTATTGCAGCCGATGGCAGAACGGATTGTACCAACTGGGCGCCTATTCCATCAACTGCTGACCTCGTCGTATCGCCGTTATCCTGGAACTCTTCGCTCGGCAAAATCCCACCCTTGTCGGATAGAAAAAATAACCCAAGTGTCATCGGCGCCGGCAGGCATTGGTCGTGCGATCGCGCTGATGTTCACCTGTACTGGCGTGACTGACCACGTTCGGCTCGATCGTAAGGCTCACAGGCGTGCGCCGCTTTGCCTGTCGAAGATATGGGCCCGGCGCGGATCGATTCTCAGTCTCACCTCTTCACCAGGGCGGACGGTGAGCCGGTCCTTGACGATGGCGTCAATGTCGTCCTCGCCAAACCTGGCGAAAATCTGTGTCTCAGAGCCTGTTGGCTCCAGCACTGAAACCGTTGCCGGCAAGCCGTCGGGCGCGATGTCGATATGCTCGGGACGGATGCCGTAGATGACCGGCCGCCCGCGCTCTATACTGCCCTCCTCGACCGGCAGAACGTATCCAGTGTCCGAGACAAAGACCAGCCTGCCATCCTTCGAATTGATCTTGCCCTTGATGAAATTCATCGCCGGGGAGCCGATGAAGCCGGCGACGAAGACATTGCCCGGATTGTCGTAGAGATCGAGCGGTGCGCCGATCTGTTCCACTTTGCCGTCCCGCATCACCACGATCTTGTCGGCCATGGTCATCGCCTCGATCTGATCGTGGGTGACATAGATGATCGTCGAGCCAAGGCGTTGATGCAGTTCCTTGATCTCGACTCGCATCGCAACACGCAGTTTGGCGTCGAGATTCGACAGCGGCTCATCGAACAGAAAGACCTGCGGGTCGCGTACGATGGCGCGTCCCATCGCCACACGCTGGCGCTGCCCGCCCGACAGCTGCTTCGGAAACCGGTCTAGCAACTTGCCCAGATCAAGAATTTCGGCCGCTTTCTTCACCTTGGCATCGATCTCGGCCTTCGGCCTGCCCTTGATCTTGAGCGAGAAGCCCATGTTGTCGGCGACGTTCTTGTGCGGATAGAGCGCATAGTTCTGGAACACCATCGCTAGATCGCGGTCCTTTGGCAGAACGTCGTTCACCACCCGGCCGCCGATGCTGATCTCACCGTCGGATATTGATTCGAGACCGGCGATCATGCGCAACAAGGTGGATTTGCCGCACCCCGACGGGCCGACGAGGATGACGAACTCGCCATCGGCGATGTCGACATTCACACCATGAATGACTTGGACGCTCCCATAACGCTTGACGATGTTCCTGACGGTGACCTGAGCCAACTCGCATCTCCTCTACTGCGGCAAGACAATCTGCATCTTGACTTCGCCCCTTTGGGGCGTCCGCCGCGATTTTATCTTGAAGGCTATTTTCGAATTCGAACGTACGCCTGATTAACGGCTCCGCATCAATTGTGTCATCGGCGAGCTGATTACGAGCTGGAGTTCTAGCGGGCTGGACCATGCGGACTCTTCAAACCGAGTCATTGATATCACACGGCGCTCATGGCTGACAATATTAGATTATTGCATTCTTGCAATAAATTGGTTAGCGTGCCCCTGCTTCTTGACTGGCGCGGTCTTGATGTCGGGCGCCATAGGATAATCTCGAGGGTTCGCATGACCATTAGGCTGCTTCATCAGACCGACCTGTTTCGTCCCTATCTCGATCCGGACGATCACTGGGACCTTGCTTGCGTCTATGCTCTTGCCGCGTCGGGCCAACTCGAGCTCGGCGGCGTACTGGTCGACTTCCCGCCCGATAATCGTCCGGGGCGCAGTCCGGACGTCACCGGCATCGCGCAGCTAAGCTACCTCACGGGGTTGCCGACCCACATGGCGGTCGGCTCCTCCATTCCCTACACGCATGACCGGGCGTCGCTTGCTGCCCTACCCAGGCGCGACCGCGCCGGCGCGGAATTCCTTCTCAACTATCTCCGCGACAGCGAAGGGCCGGCCTACATTAGCATCGTCGGCTCCTGCCGCGATCTCGCCATTGCGGCCAAGCTTGATCCGGACCTTTTCCATAACAAATGTGCGGGGATCTACCTCAACGCGGGCACGGGCCATCCCGATGTCGCCAAGCAGGGAGATATGGAGTACAACGTTGTGCTCAATGCGGCTGCTTACGCTGCCACGTTCGACATTCCGTGCCCCATCTACTGGATGCCGTGCCACGAGACGCTATTGGATGACCCCCTCGAGGAAAAGGGCCAGCGGTTCGGCACCTACTACAGTTTCAAACAGAGCGAAGTTCTACCGAAGTTGTCAGCCGTCCTGCAAAGTTACTTCACCTACTCCCTCGAGGCGAGGACGGATGCGCGCTACCTACAGCCGCTGTTGGCGCCGCGGAGCGATATGTTGAGCTACTACACCCTCCATGCCAATCGCGCCATGTGGTGCACCGCCGGCTTTTTCCATGTGGTTTCGCAAGCCGTGGACAAGGCGGGCAAGATTGTCGCGGGGTCCAACGGAGACGATGCGGTTTTTGGCTTCCGCCCCGTCGACATCAAGTGCGATCCGAAGGGTGTGACGACGTGGACGAACGCCAGTGCGGATTCAAATCGCTTCCTGTTTGAGGTGAAGGATCCCGATAGCTATGCTAGCGCCATGACTTCTGCAATGACCACGTTGCTGGGCAATATTCAGTAGTCGCAAGCCGAAATGGCGGCCATTTCAATTCGAGACCTTTCCGCCGCGCGTGATCGCCGCGAACGAGTTTCGGCGCAGTAGCGCGACCTCGTCATGGCTGCGAATCGAGATCGGCGCCATCATCACGTGTTTATCCTGGCTGCGTCGCGACGCAGACAGGAACCTGGTGGGCAACGAACCTCCCAGTTGCCCACCAGCCTTCCGGCCCCGTCTCGAGATGCTTGCCGTCGCGAGACGACCTCGTCCGTTCAAACTGGCACCGACGCCCCGCCAGCAGTTTGCATCTGGCCCCGAGCCGCGCAGCTCCGATAGCCTGGTTGGAGCCCTTGCCACCATTTCCAAAGGCAAACCCCGACCCGAGCAGGGTTTCGCCCGGCGCTGGCACACCGCCCACAATCCCAAAACGCAACGCCGTACGAGCCGACGACGTAAACCTCGCAAGTGGGCATCATCTGCTCCCGCCGACGAGTTGGCGTGGTTGAGCGATCGAGGTGCTCTTGCGCTCAATCCAGCCGGTGTAAATGTAGCGATCGGCTCGGTAGGACGAGGACGAAAAGTAAATAACCCGATCGGCCGCGTCGAAGGCGGTACGATCAATTTGCAGTACCGCAGTGCCGCTCGATACGTCGAGTGCTTTTGCCAGTCTGGCACGCGCGATGCCGGCCCGTATCTCCTGCTTGGCTCGGACAAGCGGCACACCAAGGTGCTGCTCAAGAATCTCCGTGAAAGAGGTGTCGGCAAGGTCAAGCTTTTCCATGTGGCGCCCGATTGCCGCGACGAACGAAACTGTCTCGACAGCTACGACCTCATCGTCGATCGTGCGCAGACGCTCGATGGTCAAGACGCTCTCTTCGGTCGGCACGTTAAGTGCTGCTGCCACGGCGTCAGCGGGACGCCAGCCGACCCTGATATGCCTGGTACCCGGCCGGAAGCCGCGCGCTACGGCTTCTTCCGAAAATCCTGAAAAAGCAAGCAAGTCCCCGCCAATGTGACGTTTGGCAACGAATGTCCCCTTGCCAGCGCGTCGATA
>CCNC01000107.1 GCA_000824845.1 Mesorhizobium sp. ORS 3359
ACCAGTTTCAGTGCGTCCTCGAGGCGGTATGCTGGTCCTATGACGGTAGCCCCACAGGCCTCGATCGTCTCGCTGGCTTCAAGCGCGATAAGGAATTCGTCCTCGACGATGAGGACCGCTCGATTCTGAAGAGACGCGCTCATGAAACCACCCGCTGCTCTGGGATAGCGATTCGGCAAACAAGCCCCTGCGGGCGGAAGTCCCGCTCGACCGTGGCCTGCAAATCCGCCCTGGCGGCCTGCTCGATAAGCATGGAACCGAACCCGCGCTTCGTCGGGGGATGGCAGGGTGGCCCGCCGTTCTCAGCCCAGGTGATGATGAGCTGATCGCAAGAGTTCTGCCAGCTCAGGTTCACGGCACCAGTCATCTGCGACAGGGCTCCGTATTTGCATGCGTTGGTATTTAGTTCGTGCAGCACCATCGCCATGGTCAGAGCCTGCCGCGCGGTAAGCTGTATTTCCGGACCTTCCATGTGAATGCGGAGCTGGTCGGCTCCCTGGAACGAGATGCAGCGTTGCGCGACTTCCGCCAGTGAAGCCTTCTCCCAACTGCGCTCGGCAAGCAGATTGTGAACCTGACCGAGCGCCTTCAGGCGGCCGTCGAGGGCGGCCAATGAAGCAGGGTCGCCTCCCTTGAAGGTCTGCTTGGCCAGGGATTGGACGACACTCAATGTATTTTTGACCCGGTGGTTCAGCTCGTTGATCAGGAGTTGCTGATGCTCCTCGAGCTGCTTGCGTTCGGTGATGTCGGCGGCGACGCCGAGCAATCCGACAGGCATTCCCGCGGCATCGAATTCGAACCGCCCGCTAACCTCCAGCCACCGAAGCTCGCGGTCCGACTTGCGTATAATCCGGGACACCAAGCGAAACGACTGATCCTGCTGGTCGGCTTTCCGCAGCGACTCCTCCAGGAGTGGCGCATCATCCGGATGCAGGTAGAATTGAGTGAATTCGGCCTTGCCGGGGCTCGGTTCATCCGGAGCTACGCCGAAGATTTCGAACATGCGCCGGTTCTCCCAGATCGCTCTGTCGGTGGCGATGTCCCACTCAAACACCCCCAGGCCAGCAGCCTCATTGGTGTCGCCCGGCTAAGGTGCCAGCGCGCGGAACCATCTCGCATCAGAAGCCGGTGAGCCGCCTGATAGGGCTGTCCTGTTTTCAAGGCCCGTTCCCAGACTTGCCTGGTTTCTTCCAGATCGTCCGGGAAAATGAGCGCGGTCCAATCGAAGTCGCCTCGCGTTCCCATCCACCCGCCGACATATTCGGAAACTCTCGAGTTCCAGTAGTCCACCCGGCCCTGGCCGTCGGCTGTCCAGACCAGCTGCGGCATGGCGTCCGCCATGTGCCTAAAACGACCTTCACTTTCGCGCAGCGCTCGTTCGGCGTCCTCCTTCTCGGTCACGTCGAGGTTCACTCCGATCATGCCCATGAAAGTGCCATCCGGCGCATAGTTGGGGCGAGCTTCCGTCTGCAGGATGGTTTCATCCCAGCGGAACCTGCTGATCTCCGATTCCCTGACACCCCAAAACTCCCGCAACAGCCGGTTGAGATGCCTGCAATGGCCGTTGGAATCCGACGTCCAGATCATGACGGGGGCATCCTCGGACATCAGCCGGAAACGCTCTTCCGACAGCCGCAACTCACGTTCAGCCACGAGTCGGGCCTCTTCGGCACGCCAGCGCTCCACGGAAAAGCCGACCTGACGTGCAATGGTCACGGCAATTTCGTTTTCTCTCTCGTCCCAGGAATGCGGCGAGCCGAAATAGCTCATGAATTTGCCGATGACCTGGCCATGCGCCTCAATCGGCACGAAAGCGAGGCTGCGAATACCTTCCTTCGCGATAACGTCCTTGAGCCACTCAGGCTCCTCGGTCTGAAGGATATCAGCGACGTAGATGGGAGAGACCCCGCGCTGTCCGGCTTTCCACGGGCTATGCCCATCCACGGCATTGCGATAGTCGTGGGACAAGCCCCGCCACGCGACGAAGCGCATGACCTGCTCATCGTCGAACTGGAGGATCGACGCCGATGTGCAACCCAGCGCTTCACAGATCGCCTCGAGCGCTGCGTCGAAAACCTCATCCTTCGACGTCGCGCGATATAGTCGATCGGTAAGCCGGAAGAGAATTCCTGTGACGCTCTCTTCGGGCCTCCGTGAAGCCGTTGTTCGATCCGTCTCCGCTGTGTGCATCCCCACCGCCAAGCAATAACATAAGACGTAGCTTAACTAGCTAAGCCGGCTCGGGGACTTGGCAAGATCGCAGACTCACGGAAACGTCACGACGTGCTTACCGGCTGGGCTTGACCCCCGACCTACCCTCGGCAACATTGATCCTCGGCTGGCAGGCGAAGCCGCAAGGCGAGGATTGAATGAAGCTCAATCAAGCGCTTCAGGAATTTGCCTTCGCGTATCTTCCGCGCGGCAGGGTTTCCGTCAAACGCTCGCTGACCATAGGCTTGGCGGCTTTCACCATCGCATTCCTGATTCGAGCGTCCATGGCGCCGTGGGTAAGCGGGCTGGCATTCCTGACCTTCTACCCCGCGATTTTGATTGCTGCTCTCTTGGGCGGCTGGCTCGCCGGCCTCGTCACTCTGCTGCTGGGCGTACTCGCCGGAAGCTTCCTGTGGCTCACGCCTGTGGCATCGCAGCTTTGGGGGGTGGGCACTTTGGTGGCTGTCGTTGCCTTGCTGGTATTTGGCTGCCTCATGATAGCAGCTGTCCATATGACCCACATTTTGCTGCTCGCCCTCCACGACGCAGAAGAGCGGGCCTCGCTCGTCGCGGGTGAAATGCGCCACCGGGTCGCGAATTTGTTTCAGCTGGTGCAATCGATTGCACGTCTGTCGGCCAGCCACTGCAATTCGAAGGAGGAATTCCTGGCCGTCTTTTCAGAGCGGCTGAAGGCGCTGTCCGCCTCTCATTCAAACGTGGCAAAGGACGCCGGCGGTATCACCGTCCGGGGGCTTGTTGAGGCATTGAGGACGACGTATGGCACCGACCGTGTGACCTACGAGGGTCC
>CCNC01000108.1 GCA_000824845.1 Mesorhizobium sp. ORS 3359
CCATGGGGTCGGTGCCAGTTATAGCGATGAAGCCAGAGAGGCAGCTCTTCAGCTCTTTGATCGGAGGTGTCGTAAGCCCTGGCGTATGCCCACTCGCGTAGGGCAGTCTGAATGAAGCGCTCGGCCTTGCCATTGGTCTTTGGCGTATACGGCTTTGTGCGGATGTGTTTGAGATGCAATCGCTTGCAGGCCTTGGCGAAGACTCTCGATACATAGCAGCTACCGTTGTCGGTCATGATGCGGGTCACCTTTACGCCGAGGCCCCTGTAATAGGCGATGGCAGCCTTGAGGAAGGCGATGGCGCTGCGCGTCTTCTCGTCGGATTTGATTTGGCTGAAGGCGACGCGGGATGCATCGTCGATGCAGACATGGACGAACTCCCAACCCGGACCGCCGCGCTTGGAACTGCGCCAGGTGCTCTGGCCCGTGCGATCGCCGGTGATGCGATGACCAACCCGCTCGAAGCGGCCGAGCTTCTTGATGTCGATGTGGATCAGCTCGCCCGGATGGGCACGTTCATAACGGCGTACCGGCGGCAGCGGATCCAACGCCATGAGGTTGTTCAGGCCGAGGCGCCTAAGTACACGACTGACCGTCGCGGGCGAGACGCCGACCTCCTTGGCGATGTGCTTTCCGGACCTGCGCTCCCGGCGCAGGGCCTCGATGCGAGCAACGACTTGCGGCGGCGTCGGACGGTACAGACGCCGTGGTCGAGAGCTACGATCCTGCAGACCGGCCACACCCTCGGCTCGATAGCGCGCAACCCACTTGCGCACCGTATGCGGGCAAACGCCTGCGGCACGTGAGGCGGCCTGCGGCGTCTGCCCGCGCAGCACTTCAGCCACAACTCGCTCTCGACCGTGCGGCGTCAGTCGGGCATTCTTATGGATGTTCATTCGGTCCTCCTGCGAGAATCGCTAAAGCTTCAGCAACTTCAGCTCCCTCGCTCGGGACCGAATGAACAACCTCCTGAAAGCTCACA
>CCNC01000109.1 GCA_000824845.1 Mesorhizobium sp. ORS 3359
TTGTGAGGCATTTGCCGGCCCCGGCGGACGGCCCCGGCAGATTTTAGGCGCACCTGTGCTCATGCCCGCCTTTCGCGAGGCGGATGGAGGGCGCCGATCATGGTCCTTAGATTGTAGGCGCA
>CCNC01000110.1 GCA_000824845.1 Mesorhizobium sp. ORS 3359
TGTGCATCTTGTAGCCGAAGGTGCTCTTCTTGCCCTTCTTGCCCCAGCGCGCATCCTTGTCGGACGACGGCTTGATAGGACCCTGATGGCCCTTCTTGGGCTGCTTGGGCGGGCGGCCGCGAGCCTGCAGGAATGTGGCATCGACCAAGGTGCCGCGCTTGACGATCAGGCCCTTCGCCTCCAGTTGGCGGTTGATCTCCTCAAAGATCTTGTCGATCAGATGCTCGTGCGTCAGCTCCTCGCGGAAACGCCACAGCGTCGAATGATCGGGCGTGCGATCCGAAAGGCTGAAGCCGGCAAAGCGGCGGAACGACAGCCGGTCCCGAATTTGCGCCTCAAGTGCTGGATCGCTCAGCCCATGCCACACGCCCAGCAGCAAACAACGCAGCAGCGGTTCGGCCGGGTAGCTGGTGTTGCCAGAACCTGGACCGCTGCGCTGACCCAGCAATACCCGGATCGGCCTCCAATCCAATTCCTTGGCTACCAGGTCGAAGATCGTCTCATCCGCAGACGCAAGACCGTCCGCCAGGCTTAACTGACCAAGCACTCGATCGACCATCGCGAATCCTCCTCGCCGGATATCCGCATGGAATCACTGATCCGATTCTGTGCAAAGCCCTC
>CCNC01000111.1 GCA_000824845.1 Mesorhizobium sp. ORS 3359
CGGCCGCCAAAGAGGGGCGTTACGAGGCAGAAGGCTGGCGGGTCAGAAAAGACGGATCCAAATTCTGGGCGAATGTGATCATCGACGCCATTCACGACGACAACGGTCAATTGGTCGGCTTTGCCAAGGTCACCCGCGACTTGACGGAACGATTAGCCGCGCAGCGGGAGCTCGAGCAGTCTCGAGAACAATTGTTCCAGGCCCAGAAAATGGA
>CCNC01000112.1 GCA_000824845.1 Mesorhizobium sp. ORS 3359
AAGGGGAGAAGGAGAGGCGCTTCAAAACCTTTCCAGCTTCGCCCTCACCTTCCCCAAAAACGCCGTCCTGCTCTTCGGCGTCGACGAATCCATCAGATAATGCGCCAGGAAGAACGTCTTGCAGCGCGTGGCGCACAACGCCCGCATGCCGCGCAGAATCGTCTTGCGGCCCGGCTGGCCGACGACGACACTCCACCAGGTCGGCGCGCCGCAGGTGGTGATGACGCCGACCTTGGTGACATGCCGCATCAGCGACGTGATCCGCCCCTTGCCGGCCGGCAGCTTGAAGGCGATGTCCGTCGCCCAAACACGGTCGAACCAGCCCTTCAGCATCGCCGGCAGGCCATACCACCAGGTCGGATAGATGAAGAGGATCGCTTCTGCCCACATAAGAAGATCAAAGTGCGGCTTGAGCGCCGGATCTTCCGGTGCCCGGTCATTGTAGAATCGCCGCTCCTCGCAGCTCATCACCGGATCGAAATTCTCGGCATAGAGGTCGAGCAGCCGCACGTCCCAGCCTCTTCGCGTCAGCACCTCGACCGCCGTGTCGCGGATCGCCGCGCAGTAGCTTTCGGGCACCGGATGGCAATAGACGACCAGCACGCGCATCAGAATTGATCCATGCTGGCCGCGACCTTTACCATGAACGCGTTGCGCGTCTCGTCGGTCGAAAGGTTCATCGAATAATGCGCGAGGTAGGAGACTGGAGCGCCGGGCAGAATCGTGGCCCGCAGCATGCGCTTGACGATCTTGCGCGGCGGGTCGCCCATCAGCATGGCGCGCAAGCGGCTGCCGCCATAGGTGGTCACGGCGGCGAGCTTGCGGATGTTGTGCAGCGTCGGCCGTACCTTGCCGTCGACCAGCTTGAACGACACGCCTGGCAGGAAGACGCGATCGAAGAAACCTTTCAGGATCGCCGGATAGCCGTAATTCCAGACCGGAAAAGACAGCACCAGCGCCTCAGCATTTTGCAACCTTTCGATGTAGCCGGCGACGGCATCGGCTGGGCCACGCGGATCGTGATAGCCGAGGCGCTCGGCACGCGTCAGCCGCGGATCGAAGTCCTCGGCATAGAGATCGCAGTCATCAATCGTGTGGCCCGCAGCGGTCAGCCGCTCGACGATCGTCCGGTGCAGGCCGGCATTGAAGCTGGTCTCTACCGGATGCGCGTAAAGCACGAGGATGTTCATCAGCCCGCCTCTTGCAGGCCCTTGAACAGGAAGGGTTTGCCCGAGCGATAGTCGTAGGCGGGGTTTTCCCAGGCGATCATCTTGCCGGGATTGAGCAGTCCTTGCGGATCGGTCTCGCGCTTGAAGGCAAGCTGCACATCATCCGTACGCTTCATGCCGCCCTCTTCCAGCGTGTAGCGATGCGGATTGAAGATCCAGCAGCCATTGTCCTCATGAATGCGGATGATCTCGTTGAGCCGCTCTTCTGTGGTGTAGCGCACCAGCGGCAGGCCGGCGGCGCCGATCGCGCCGTCGAAGCGGATGAATTCGAGATGCGCCGGGACCTCGTCGCCGAAGCGCTCGACCATCGCCTTGACATGGGCGAGATGATCCGGCGACGGATAGCGCGCCTGCAGGTAGGTGATCGTCGGATCGACCCGGATGGCGCGCAACGTCGTGTGGTTCCAGGTGAGCTCATAGGCCGGCGGCAATCCTTTGAGATCGGCCTCCTGGTCGGCGCGGAAGACGATCTCGCCCCTGGTGCTGCGCACGAAAGCGACAAAAGCGTCCATCGCATGCGGCGCGATCATGCACACCACGATGCTCTGCTCGCGCCTAAAGAATTTCTGATGCCGCTTGAAATAGTCGTAAGGAATGGGCGCGGCGATCGGCGTGATCAGCTTGGCCAAGATGCCGTCCTGCACGGCGAGATCATTGCCGAAGCCGGCCGCCTCCATGAAATCGTCGAAGCCGACAATGACGTCGATCCAGTCATAGGAGGCCGTCAACGGCATCTCGACCTCGGTGATGATACCGTTGGTGCCATAGGCGTGCATGACCTTCAGCACCTCTTCGCCGGTGAGGTCCATCACGCGCGGCTCGGCTTCCATGGTCACCGTTCTCAGCCGGATGACATTGCCGAGATCGCGCAACCCACCCCAGCGGATCGAGCCGACACCGCCCGAGCCGCCAGCGATGAAGCCGCCGATCGAAGCTGTGTTGTAGGTCGACGGCGAGAGTCTCAACTCCTGCCCGGAATGCGCCCGCGTCGCCTTGTCGATCTCGGCCAGAACCGCGCCAGGCCCGGTCACCACGCGCCCCGGCGCGATCGATTTGATCTCGTTCATCTCGGCGAGGTTGAGCACCACGCCGCCCGACAGCGGCATCGCTTGCCCATAATTGCCGGTGCCGCTGCCGCGCGGCGTCACCGGGACACCGTGCCGGTGACAGGCTGCGAGCACGCGGATCACCTCGTCCTCGCTCTTCGGCGTGACGATGAGATCGCCTTTGACATGATCGAGCTGTGCCTTCAGCACCGGGCTGTACCAGTAGAAGTCGCGGCTCTTCTGCTGGACGATCGCCGGATGGTCGTCGATCTTGATCCCGTCGAGATCGCGCTTCAGCGCTGCGATATCCATCATCACACCATCAATTCGTCGAGTTCGGCATAGTCGGGCAGCTGGCGTTCGATCGCCCTGCCCTCGCGCACCACGATGCGATCCGATTCGGGCCGCGACAGCAATTCGGTCCAACTGCGTCCCTTGAAGACGATGAAATCGGCTGAGCCGCCGGCGGCAAGCGTGCCGGCGCCGTCAAGACGCATCACCTCCGCCGGCGTCGCCGCCACCGCCTTCGGCCAGTCGCCGACCGGATGGTCGAAATGCAGGATGCGCGTCGCCATGCGGTAGACTTCCAGCATGTCGAGATCGCCATAGGCGTAGAACGGATCGCGCGTGTTGTCGGAGGCGACCGCCACCTTGATGCCGCGCGCCTTCATCTCGTGCAGCAGCGTCACGCCGCGCCAACGCGGTGTCGTTTGGTTGTTGCGGCGGTCCTGCAGATAGAGGTTGCACATCGGCAGCGACACCACGGCGAGCCGCGCCTTCGCCACCTTGTCCAGCGTGTCGAGCACCTCGAGGTCAGGCTGGCGCGCCAGCGAGCAGCAATGGCCGACCAGGATGTTGCCCTCGAAACCGTTCCAAAGCGACGCCTCGGCGATCTTCTTCAGCGAAATCGCCGCGACCTCGTCGGTCTCGTCGGCATGGAAATCGAGGTCGAGCCCGTGCTTGATGGCTTCAGCGAAAACCTGGTCGAGCAGTTCCTCGAGATCGGGCACCATATAGGTTACGACGCCGAGCACCCCCTTGGCCGCGGCCACGCGTTTGGCCAGCCGCTCGAACCAGGCTTTGTCACGCACGCCTTCGATGCCGAGCAGGCAGGCGGCCTGCAGGTCGATCCGCCCGCGCCATTTTTCGCGCATCGTCTCGAAAACCGGCCAGGAGATTTCCTCCTGCGGCGGCACGCTGTCGAGATGCGTGCGCACCGCCTTGGTGCCATGCGCGTAGGCTGAGCGCAGCGAGAAATCCATGCGCCGCGCGACGTCTTCGGCGCTCCAGCGCGCGGTGCGGTCGGCGCCTGTAGCGTTGAGCGCGCCCATGAAGGTGCCGTCGGGATTGGGCTTTCGCGGCCAGATATGGCCCTTGTCGATATGAGTGTGGCAATCGACGAAGCACGGCAGCACGATCCGGCCGGCGAGGTCGATCGCGTTGGCTGACGTCTTCGACTTCGCTTGGGCGGCAACGCTCGCAATCTTGCCGTCGGCGACGGCCAGTTCGGCCAGCGCGTAGCCATCAGCATCGAACGATGCGGCAAGCCCGGGCGTCAGCGAACGGTGAACGCGGGCATTGGCAAGCTGGTAAGAACCAGAGGCAGGTATCAAGATCTGGTCCACTTCGTGATTTCCTCTGCGGCGCCAACCACCCTAATGCTCCTGCTTGAGCGCGCTCTCGTGCCAGCGGCGCAGGATCAGATGCGACACCAGCGACAGCACCAGGAAGATCAGGATGCCGGTGAGCGAGATCAGGATCAGCGCCGCGAACAGGCGCGGCGCGTTGAGCCGGTAGCCGGCCTCGATGATGCGGGAGGCAAGCCCTGACGACTGCCCCTGCGCACCCGCGACGAATTCGGCGACCACGGCGCCGATCAACGACAGGCCGCCGGCAATCTTCAGCCCGCCGAGGAAATAGGGCATCGCCGCCGGCAGCCGCAGATAGCGCAATTGCTGCCAGCGCGTCGCGCCATTGAGCTTGAACAGGTCGCGCAGGTTCCGGTCGACGGAGTTCAGGCCAAGCGTGGTGTTGGACAGGATGGGGAAAAAGGCGACGATCCAGGCGCAGAGCAGCAGTTTGACGGTCTGGTTGTTCACATAGATGTTGATCAGCGGGAAGATGGCCACGATCGGCGTCACCTGCAGCACGATGGCGAAGGGAAAGAGCGACATCTCCACCCATTTCGACTGCGCGAACAGCACCGCCAGCCCGACGCCGCCGATGACCGCGAGCAAAAGGCTGAGGAAAGTGATCCTGAGCGTCACCAGCAACGAGGAAAACAACAGGCCGGCGTCGCTATGCAGCGTCTGCAGCACCACGCCGGGACGCGGCAGGATATATTGCGGGATCTCGTTCCAGACGCAGATGCGATCCCACAGCCAGATCGCCAGCACCATGATCGCCAACGGCAGCACCCATTTGCCAATGCGCTCAAGACGCTCCTGGCGGGCGCGGCGCGCCTCCTCGGGGTCGAGCTTCAATGCAGTGTCTTCAATGGCCGTCATGGTGCGGTCCGGCGGTTGAGTTGATGGCGTCGACCAGCACGTCCGAGGCCTGCCGGCAGAGCGCGGCATAGTCGGGTGAGGTCCGGAACACCTCGTCGCGCGGATAGGGCGCGCTGATGGGGAGCTCGCCGAAAACGCGGCCCGGCCGCGCGGCCATGACGACAACGCGGCTGGACAGGAACACGCTTTCGAAGACGCTGTGGGTGACGAAGACGACGGTGAAGCGCTCGTCCTGCCACAGCTCCAGAAGGTCGTTGTTGAGCTTGAAGCGGGTGATCTCGTCGAGCGCCGCGAAGGGCTCGTCCATCAGAAGGATGCGTGGCTTGGTCACCATGGCGCGCGCGATCGACACTCGCATCTTCATGCCGCCGGAAAGCTCGCGCGGCACCGCGTTCTCGAAGCCGGTGAGATGGACGCGCGACAGCATCTCCATCACCGCCGGCGCCGCCTTGGCCCGCGACACGCCCTTGAGCCGCAGCGGCAGCCAGACATTGTCGAAGACGCTCGCCCAAGGCAGCAGCGTCGGCTCCTGGAAGACGAAGCCGATGTTCGAGCGGTCGATCGGGCCGCGCCAGTCGAGCTGGCCGGAGGTCGGCGTCGACAGGCCGGCGATCAGCCTGAGCGCCGTCGACTTGCCGCAGCCGGACGGGCCGAGCAGGCTGAGGAAATCGCCCTCGCGGATCGCGAGATCCACCTTGCTCAGCGCCGTCACGCCATTGGAAAATACCTTGCCGACATTGCGCAACGAAAGCAGCATCGGGGCCTCGCCCGATGCCGCCGGCGTCTCAGCCACTTTCTCCTGGATCATCTCAGGCAGGCCGCCCTACTTCTTCAGCTCCAGCCCGACGCCCTTGTTGATGAAAGCCAGCGTGTAGGCCTTCTTGATGTCGATGCCCGGCTGCGCGACCTTGGCCTTGACCATCTTGTCGTAGAAACTCTGGATGCGCGCGTCGGTCATGGCGCCGATGCCGAGTTTTTCCGAATCGCCGGAATCGACGACGCCGAACTTCTTCAGCTGCTCGATCGAGAAGGCGATCTGCTCATCCGTCATGTCCGGATTATCCTTCTTGATCATGTCGTTGGCGGCCTTGTTGTCGCCGTAGAGATAGTTGTACCAGCCCTTGGCCGAGCCATCGACGAAGCACTGCACGACCTCCGGCCGCTTGTCGATCGTGTCCTGCATCACCTCGACGGTCGTCGCATAGGTATCCCAGCCATAATCGGCGAGCAGGAACTGGTTCGGCACGAAGCCGCCCGCCTTCTGAACCGCGAACGGCTCGGACGTGACATAGCCCTGCTGGATCGACTTCTTGTTGGCGATGAACGGCGCCGGGTTGAAGGTGTAGGGCACGCGCTTTGCCGCATCGAAGCCAAGCTCGGTCACCATCCACTGGAAGAAGGTCTGCGCGCCCTCGTCGCCGAGGATATACTGGTCGGCGTTCTTCAGGTCCTCCCACTTGTCCAGCCCCTGCCCCGGCTGGGACATGATGACCTGCGGGTCCTTCTGGAAATCGGCGGCGACGACGCGCATCGGGATGCCCTGCTGCACGGCGTCGAAGGCCGACAGCAGATTGCCACCCATGTAGAAATCGATCTTGCCGGCAAGCAGCATCGGCCGGCCGCTGACCTGCGGCCCGCCCTGCATGATGGTGACGTCGAGACCGCAGGCAGCGTAGGTGCCGTCGGCAACGGCCTGGTAGTAGCCGCCATGCTCCGGCTCGGCCAGCCAATTGGTGCCGAACGTCACCTTCTCGTTCGCGGCAGCAGCCAGCGTGCCCGCCACCAGCAAGGCGATCGAGCCCGCCAGGATCTTCCCATTTCCGATCATAAACTCACCCTCTCTTGGCCCGGGCGCGCAGCGCGCTGAGCTCGACACCATTGATTCAAGAAGCAAGACACATGCCACCGTCTGGGCTGCCTGCTTGCGCGACAGTCATTGCCGAGAGCGGACGGGTCATGCCGTACGCGAGGCATCGTGCCTATTTTTTGGACGCCTGTCCATAATCGCCCGGGGGGCATGCACCGCATCTTGAAGGTTTCATGAATCGAGCCTTAGTCTGCGGGCGCACAGGAGAATGCCATGCTGAAATACCTCGCCCCCAAGGCCATCAAGCCGCCCTTCGCCCGCTACAGCCACGGCGTTGAAATACCTGCCGGAAAACGACTGGTGCTATGCTCCGGTCAGTTGGGCATCGGGGCTGACGACCATGTTCCCGAGGATGCCGGCGCGCAGGCTGAGCTCTGCTTCAAGAACATCGCTGCAATCTTGAGCGAAGCCGGGCTGACCTTGAGCGACATTGTGCGCATCAACGCCTTCGTCACCGATCGTGCCCACCTGCAGCCCTATATGAATGTCCGTAACCGGCTCTTTTCCGATCCGGCGCCGGCCTCTACGCTGATGATCGTCTCCGGCTTCGCCCGCCCGGAATTCAAAGTCGAGGTGGAGGTTTTGGCGGCAGGCTAGCGTTGCCCGTAGGCAATAAGCGCATTACACCGACCGGTGCGGACGGCAGAGCAATCGGAGACTAAAGTGGCCAAAAGACGTGTGTGGTGGGGCGATTACCGGACGACCGAATACGCCTCGATCGACGCGGAGGAGACCATCGCCGTGCTGCCGGTGGCGGCGATCGAGCAGCATGGCCCTCACCTTCCGGTCTCGACCGATACCTCGATCATGATGGGCATGCTGGAGACGGTGATCGCGCGCCTGCCCGACGATCTCGACATCCGCATCCTGCCGGTGCAGGCGGTCGGCAAGTCGAACGAGCACCTGCATGCACCCGGCACCCTCACCCTGCCGGCGACCACGCTGGTGGATGCGTGGACCGAGCTTGGCCTGTCGATCGCGCGCGCCGGGGTTAGAAAGCTGATCATCGTCAATTCGCATGGCGGCAATGAAGAGATCATGGGCATCGTTTCGCGCGAATTGCGTGTGCGCGCCAAGATGCTGTCGGTGAAGACGAGCTGGCAGCGCTTCGGCCGCCCGGCCGGCATGTTTACGGAGCTTGAAGACCGTCACGGCATCCATGGCGGCGATGTCGAGACCTCGCTGATGCTGCATTTCCGGCCTGACCTCGTCGACATGAGCAAGGCCGATAATTTCGTTTCCAATGTCGCCCGCGCCGAAAAGGAATTCGCCTTTCTGCGCCACACCGGAACGCACGCCTTTGCCTGGATCGCCAGCGATCTCAACCCCAACGGCGTGGTCGGCGATGCCTCGATCGCCACTGCCGAGAAGGGTCGGCTCACCGCCGAGCATCAGGCCGACGGATTTATCAACCTGGTGAAAGACGTCCGTAAGGCAAAGCTTTCAGAATGGCTGTCCTAGCGGGTCGCTCTTCTACCCCTCGATAGCGAGCTCGAAGGGTATCCCTTCGAAAGCATCGGCGCCGCGCCCGATCGCTTCGATCGCCGCGATCATGCGGCCATCGCGCTGAAGCAGCATATCGGCGACGGCGATTAGCCGTGGATTGGGCGTCGCTGTCGGCGACAGGAAGCGCAGCGTCTTCGCGAGTTCCATCTCGTCACGCTTCGGCGCCAGAGCCGCCGCGATGATATAGGCCGAGGCGGTCGAGCGGCTGACGCCGGCATAGCAGTGCACGACCAGCGGCTTTGCACGGTCCCAACGGTAGGTAAAATCGAGCAAGGCGCGGACATGCTCCTCGCCGGGCATCGTCATGCCTTCCTGCGCCACGGCGATGTCGTGCATGACGAGATGCAGATGGTTTTCCGCCAGGATCGAGGCCGGGCGCGTCACCTCCGTGCCCGCGGCAAGCAGGGACAGCAAGCGCTGCGCGCCGGTCCTTGCCACGGTCTCGTCGACCTTCGACAGCGAACAGACATGGATCATTGCTCGGACTCCTTCGGCGCATCCTTACGCCGTGCGGCCCAGGCGGCAAGCGCGCTTCCAAGGCGTTGCCATTCTGGTTCGCTGCCCGGCAAGCCGATGCGCAGGACCTGAGGCCGCTCGGCGAAATGCCGGACCAGCACGCCCTGCTCGCCGAGTGCCGAGAACAGGCCCGGTGCACCCGCGAAAGACAGATAGCGGAAAAGCGAGGTACCGCCGGCGACCGGAACGTCGAATCCGCCAAGCAGGATGTCGAGGCGACCGGCATCCAGTGCCAGGCGTTGCCGCATATCGGCCTGCCATGCCGCATCGGACAAGGCGCGGATGCCATATTCGAGCGCCGGACCGGCCACGGCCCAAGGACCCAGTTGCGCATCCAACCGCTCGGTCGTCAGCGCATCAGTCACCGCGAAGCCAAGCCGAACACCCGCCAGGCCAAAAAACTTGCCGAACGAGCGCAGCACGACAATGCCGCCCTCGCCGACATCCCCCGCCAGGCTTTGCTCGATCGGGCCGACATCCATGAATGCCTCGTCGACAACGAGCAGCCCGCCCTTGGCGTGAAGCCGCGCCGCGAGCTCGAGCAGGCGCGACTTGGCGATCACCCGCCCGTCCGGATTGTTGGGATTGACCAACACCGCCAGGTCCGCCTCGGCCAGCGCGTCGAAATCGCCGACTTCCGCCACCGCATGGCCGGCAATGGCCGCGGCGCGGGCGTGTTCGGCATAGGTCGGGCCGAGCACCAGCGCCTTGCCGGGCCGCAGCAGCGAAGCCACGCGCGGCAGCAGAATCTGCGTGCCGGGCGCCGCAGCCACATGCGCCGCAGAAGGTGCGCCATAGGCTCTAGCCGCAATTTCGGCCAATTCGCGCAGTTGTCCTGCCTCCGGCAATCGGGTCAGGGCGGTGGCGGGCAATTCGAAAAGCGGATAGGAGTGCGGGTTGATACCTGTCGAGAGGTCCACGAAAGGTTGTGGCGCATGAGGAAAAAGCGCGCTTGCCCGGCCAAGGCTGCCGCCATGATCAACCGCCGCGATCGCGCCGCTTAGAAGCTTCATGTCTGTCCTGATCGCTTTCCTGTCACTCGCCGTCGAACGGGTCCTCGGCTATCCGGACTGGCTGTTCAACGCCATCGGCCATCCGGTCACCTGGATCGGCAGGCTGATATCCTTTCTCGATCGCCGGCTCAACCGCGCCACAGATTCCGACGAAATCCGTCGCCGCCAGGGTGTGCGGGCGTTGCTCATTATCTTGCTGGTGCCTGGCCTTATCGGCCTTGCGCTGCATGTCCTGCTCTGGCTGATCTTCCCGACGGGTCTGGTCATTGCAGCCGTCCTCGGTTCCGCGCTGCTGTCGCAGAAAAGCCTCGCCGAGCATGTCGAGGAGGTCGCGGATGCGCTGGAGACCGGCGGCCTGACTCTTGGCCGCATCGCCGTTTCGCGCATTGTCGGCCGCGATCCTGAAAAGTTGGACAAGGCAGGCGTCGTCCGCGCGGCGATCGAAAGCCTGGCCGAGAATTTCTCCGACGGCATCGTCGCGCCCGCCTTCTGGACCGGCGTCGGTGGTCTCGCTGGCGGCGCTGCTTACAAGGCCGCCAACACCGCTGATTCGATGATCGGCCACCGCACGCCGAAACACGAAGCCTTCGGCCGTGCGGCCGCCCGCTTCGACGATCTGATCAACCTGCCTGCATCGCGGCTGACCGGCCTGCTCATCGTGCTGGCGGCCTTCCTTGTCCCGGGCGCGGATCCCCGTAGCGCCTGGCAGGTCATGCGGCGCGATGCCAGGAAACACCGCTCGCCCAATGCCGGCTGGCCGGAGGCGGCTATGGCCGGCGCGCTCGGACTGTCCCTCGCCGGACCCCGCAGCTATGGCGGCGAGGTCGTCGAGGACGCCTTCATGGGCGAAGGCGGCCGCCGCGAGGCCGAAAGCACCGACATCCGCCAGGCGTTGAAGCTCTATCGCATGGCGGACTGGCTGCTGCTCGGACTGTTCGCGGTGCTGTCGACGGCGGTGATCTACCTGACCATTTTGCTCACTCAGTGACTTGGCAGCCCGGTTTGCCAGGAGATACGGACTTCGTTTGCATTTGGGTCTGTAGCAGCACCAAATCTCTTGATCGCATAACCACCGACGGCCGCTGCCGAGGATTTCAAGACAGGCTCGATGGCGACGAAGAGTTCCTCGGCATCTGGCCCGTACATATAGAGGGTACATTCACCCCCACCGAATTCGTCACCGTCGAACTCGCCGACATCCGCATTCGAAATGGCTTGCTGCAACTGATCCTCCAGAACTTGGATAGATTGTCGCTCTTGCGGCGTTCCAAACTGACCGCCGCTCAGGAGAAGATAAACGATTACTGCTTGTTCCAACGGACACTCCCGACGGTGGCAGCTAAAACTCAATCCCCTGCTGCGCTTTGACGCCAGCCGAGAAATGGTGCTTCGTCAGCCCCATTTCGGTGACGAGATCGGCCGCTTCGACGAGCAGCGGCTTGGCGTTGCGGCCGGTGACGATGACATGCAGATCGTCCCGGCGCGCCTTCAGCGCCGCGACCACCTTTTCCAGGTCGAGATAATCGTAGCGCAGCGCGATGTTGAGCTCGTCGAGCACCACCAGGCTGATAGACGGGTCGGCCATCAGCTCCAGCGCCTTGGCCCAGGCAGCTTCGGCGGCGGCGATATCGCGCTTCAGATCCTGCGTCTCCCAGGTGAACCCCTCGCCCATCGCATGCCAGACGACGCGGTCGCCGAAGGCTGCGAAGGCGTCCTTCTCGCCGGTGTGCCATTTGCCTTTGATGAACTGGACGACGCCGACGCGCTTGCCGTAGCCGAGCATCCTCAACGCCAGGCCGAAGGCGGCCGTGGTCTTGCCCTTGCCCGGCCCGGTGTTGACGATCAGCAGTCCTTTCTCGATCGTCTTGCCGGCAACCTCGGCGTCCTGCACCGCCTTGCGCTTCGCCATCTTGGCACGATGGCGCTCAGCGTCCCCCTCGTTAATCATCTTGTCTTCGATCATGTCATTTCACCTTGAGCGGCAGCCCCGCCACCATCATCAGCACATTGTCGGCAGCGGCCGCGACCTGCTGGTTGAGGCGCCCGGCGGCGTCGCGGAACCGGCGCGCCAGAGCATTGTCGGGCACGATGCCGAGCCCGACCTCGTTGGAAACCACGAACCACGGTCCGCGCGGCCGCGACAGCACATCCGCCAACTGCCGGCATTCGGCCTCGATATCATGTTCGGCCAGCATCTTGTTGGTGAGCCACAGCGTCAGGCAATCGACCACCACTGGCTGATGATCCGGCAAGGCCTCGATCGCGCCGACCAAGTCGAGCGGCGCATCGACGGTGACCCAGCCCTCGCCTCGCCGCGACCGATGCAGCGCGATGCGCTCACGCATCTCGTCGTCATAAGCCTGCGCCGTGGCGATATAGGCCCAGGGCGATGCATAAGCGGTCGTCAGACCTTCGGCATGCGAGCTCTTGCCCGAGCGCGCCCCGCCCAGGACCAAGGTTAGCTTGCGATCGGAAGCTTTGTTGCCGCTCGCGGCTGTCGCGCCGGTCATTCCCTGTCTTCGTCCTTAGATGAAATCTCGCGGCAGCCAACGCTGACGGGGCGCGACTTTAGGCAGAAGCACAACCACCGGCAAACCAAATTCCGCCGTGTCCCGGCGCGATTGCGGCACAGGCCATGGGTGCTAGGAAGCGGCGATCCGCGCCGCGACCAGCTGCTGCAGCCGCCACAAATGAGCGTCGTGGATGCCGCGCAGCTCGAGATTCTTCACCGTGTTGTAGAGATAATCGGCGCCCGAGCCCCAATGGCCGCAGGATGTCGCAAGCCTTTCAACGACCTCCTCCTCGGTGAGCGGGCCGGCATAGGTAGTGCCCTGCCGGTTGATAACGAAGGCCAGCGCCCGCAACGGACCGGCATCGCTCATCATATTGATCAGGCGCGGATGATAGCTGGTCGGCTTCAGCGTCACCTCGCGCCGCAGCAGCCTGTCGAGTTGCTCGCGCCGGTCGCCATCGCCGAGCCGAAAGGCGACGCCCTTGCATTGACCGCCGCGGTCCAGCGCCATCATCAGACCCGGGCTTTCCTTGGTCCCGCGCCAGCGCGTCATCTTCATGCAGAAGGACCTGTGCCAGCCGCGCAGCAGGGCCACCCGCTCCTCGACATGCTCGATCTCGGGCTTCCAGATCAGGGAGCCGTAACCAAACAGCCACAGTGGTTCGTCGGTGGGAAGCTGGGCCTCCAGCATGCGCACCATTGCGTCATAGTCCGCGTCATCCAGATGCGCGGCGTCAGGATCGGGCCCGCTGTCCTCGACAACGCGAAAGCAGCGGGCGACCAGTTCCTCGGTAAGCGACATGGTTCGTGGCAGCATGCGCGTGACCTTAAGGTCCCGGCGCCGGCGCTACAATCCGCGAGGGCCGGCAATTGACAACAGCTTTGCCCGGGTGTCGGCTGTCGCTAGAGCAATTCCAGGAAAAGTGCGCAGCGGTTTTCCGTCCGGAAATGCGCAAGGACAAAGAGCTAGAGCAGCTGCCAGGCTGCTCTAGCAGGAGAAGCCGATGCAGCCCAATCCCAGCGAACGCGATCCTTATAACGGCCTGACCAGCCTCCAGTCGACCTTGCCGTCGGCGGCCTATTGGGATGCCGACGCCTACCGGCGCGATCTGGAGGCCATCTGGTACCGAAACTGGCTGATGGTCTGCCGAGAGGCCGATCTCGCCGAGCCGCTTGCCTTCCGCACGCTCCGCATCGGCTCGCAGGAAATCGTCGTTCTGCGCGACGAGACCGGTGCCTTGCGCGCCTTCCACAACACCTGCCGGCATCGCGGCTCGCAGCTTTGCCAGGACAGCGCCGGGCGGCTGAAGGCCAGGCTGCTCACCTGCCCCTACCATGCATGGTCCTATTCGCTGCGCGGCGACCTCGTGCGCGTGCCGTCGAAATCGCTGCCCGAGGGCTTCGACAAGGCCGACTATCCGCTCTACCGCGTGGCGCTCTCGCTCTGGCGCGGCTTCGTCTTCATCAACCTCGCCAAGGAGCCCGAAGGCTCGGCGGAAAGCTCGTTCGATCGCGCCTCCGGCGATCTTTCCAATTGGCCGCTGGAAACGCTCGTCACCGGCCACCGGCTCACCAAGGTGATGAACTGCAATTGGAAGATTTTCTGGGAAAACTTCAACGAATGCCTGCATTGCCCGGGCGTGCACAAGGATCTGTCGCGGCTGGTGCCGATCTACGGCCGCGGGCTGATGGCAAGGCATGACGACCCCGAATGGGCGCGCCACGCCGACAATGACGATCCGGAGTTTTCCGGCCGCCTGCGCGCCGGCGCCGAAACCTGGTCGCGCGACGGCCACGTTCACGGCCCGGTCTTCCCGAGCCTGACCCCGGCCGAGCGCGCCGCCGGCCAGACCTACGCCACGTCGCTGCCATCAATGTTCATCGTCGGCCATGTCGATTACATGCGCACGGTGCGGCTCGCTCCGCTCGGCCCCGAGCAGACCGAGCTCACCGCCGAATGGCTGTTCGCGCAGGATGCGTTGGGAAAGACCGATATCGAGAACATCGTCGCCTTCGGCACGCAGGTGCTCGAGGAGGATGCCGCGATTTGCGAGGTCAACCAGAAGGGCCTGCGTTCGATGCGCCACGAGGCCGGCGTGCTGATGCCGGAAGAATACGAATTGCACCGCTTCCACGATTGGGTGCGCGGCCGTCACGCAGCCTTCAAAACGCCTTCGGCAGATAGCGCCAGGTGACAAACCCGCAGAAGGTGGCCAGGATACCGAGCGTCACGAACACCGAGCCCAATCCGAAGAAGGTGAGCACCACCGAATAGACGAGCGGCGGCGTCAGTTCGGAGAAATCGAGATAGGTGCGGTAGACCGCCGCCATCTGCGCCCTTTCATACGTGCGCACCGAGCGCATGAAGGCGGTCGAGCCGAGCGCGTCGAGCGCGATGGTGAACAAGGCGCCGAAGAGCAGCAGCGCGGCCGTGAGCAGCGGCGCGGCCTCGCCGATACCGCCTGCCGCGAACAGCATGGCCGCCATGGCGAAATAGGCGAAGGTCATGACCCGGCGCGCACCGAAGCGCGCGCCGGCCCTGCCCCAGAAGATCGCCACGAACAGAAGCGCATTGCCGGCTGAAACCAGCAGGCCGCCGGCAAGCTTGCCCTCGCCGGCGATCACCATGAACAGCGGGCCGTAGACGAAGAACGTCGTCCAGAAGCAGGAGCGGCCGAAGGCGATCAGCCAGGCGAGTCTCAGCCTCGGCTGCTTAACGAAGCGGCCGATATTGGCGAGCGGATTGGCGGGACGCGACTTGCCGGGCCGGATCGACTGGTTGTCGCTCAACCGGTAGAACCAGAACAGGCAAAGCAGCGCGAAGGCAAAAACCACGACCGCGCCATGCGCGGCATAGATGCCGAAATGCGTGTAAAGGAAGATGCCGAGCGTCGGCCCGCCGGTCCAGGCAAACATCGACCAGGCCATGCGCAGCGATTCCGCCTGCATGAAGTCGGTCTTGCGGATGTGGTCCATGATGTAGAGATTGAGCGTGATCGACAGCGCGCTCGCCCCCATGACTCGGCAGAGCATGCCGGCGATCTGTCCGGGCAGCGTGTGGGTAATGAAGAAGGCGGAGCCGATCGCCAGCAGCACGCAGCCGGCCGTGTAGACCCAGCGCCGCGCGAAGCGGCGGATGAGCATCGGCATGAACAGCGTCACCGAAAGGCCCATCAGCGACACGATGGTGTAGAGGATCGAGACGATCCGCTCATTGTGCAGGATCTCGTAGGCCTGGATCGGGATCACGCTGGAGATCGTGGCGCGGGCGAAGGATTCCACCGCATAGAGCGAGGCGAAGGTGCGCGCATCCGCCGGCCGCAGGGCCGGAAGCCAGATCGGATGGCGCACATGGGTGGACATCGGCCCTCCGGGACGTGAATCACAATGCATGTCGCCCAGAAGTGTGCTGCGTTTTTGGGCAACGACATGCATCCAAATTTTGCCAAATCTGGCCGGACCAGCCGTCGGCCAGTAGCAGGAAACCGACCCCCGAGGGCCGAAAAGCGAAGCCTGCCAAAGGCTTTCCGCCGCTGGCCTAAAGCGGAATTTCATGGCTGCCATGAAACGCATTGATGGCCGCCTGCTTCTGTCGTCGGCTTGAACCGTGATAGTCGTTTGGCACGACTGAATCGGATTGCCTGACGATGAGCCTTCAAACGACCAGCGAACCCGTTCAGGACGCGACCAAGCAGGGCCGTATCGCCGCCTTCGACATCCTGCGCGGCGTCGCGCTGATCGCGATGGCGAGCTACCACTTCACCTGGGACCTCGAAAATTTCGGCTACACTGCGCCAGCCCTCACTGCCTTCGGCTGGTGGAAGCTTTACGCGCGCTGCATTGCCTCGACCTTCCTGTTCCTGGTCGGCGTCAGTCTCTTCCTCGCCCATGGCCGCCAGATCCGCTGGCCCAGCTTCTGGAAGCGCTTCGCCATGGTCGCCGTGGCGGCGATCGCGATTTCGGCTGTCACCTATCTCGTCACGCCGGACGGTTTCATCTTCTTCGGCATCTTGCACGAGATCGCGCTCGCAAGCCTCCTCGGCCTCGCCTTTCTCAGGCTGCCCTGGCTGCTGACGGCAATCGTCGCTGCCGCCGTCATTGCAGCCCCCTACTATCTGCGGTCGGAGTTCTTCGACCATCCGGCGCTCTGGTGGGTCGGCCTTTCCGCCACCAACCCGCGTTCCAACGACTATGTGCCGCTCTTTCCCTGGTTCGGCGCAGTGCTTGCCGGCATCGCCGCGGTCAAGCTGGCTTCCGTCACAGGCATGCTTGCCCGGCTAGGGACATGGATACCGGGCCGCTGGTCGAACCCGCTGACCTTCATCGGCCGCCACAGCCTCGCCTTCTACCTCATCCATCAGCCGCTTCTGTTCGGCTCGGTCTGGCTGTTCTCGCAGGTCATGCCCGCTGCCCCCCAGGACAAGGAAGCCGGCTTCCTGCCGGCCTGCCAGGCGCAGTGCGAACAGCAGCGCGACAGCAAGTTCTGTACGAGCTATTGTGGCTGCATGCTGGACACGCTGAAGGGCGAGGGGTCTCTCGACAAGCTCTACGCCAACGACCAGTCCAGCGTCTGGAAATCGCACCTGTCCGATCTTGCGGAAACCTGCACTGCCGCGACCGAGGACCAGATGCAGGGAGGGCAGCAATGACGGGCATCGCAAAGCCCAGACACGGGATCATTCCCTGGCCGCCGGTGATCTATGTCGTGGCGATCGCGGCCAGCGTCGCCCTCGGCATGTTTTATCCGCTGCCCTGGATCGGTGACATTTTTGGCGATCTCCTGTTCGGCGTCGGTTGGGTGGCGCTGTTCGGCGTCGCCATGCTCTGGATCACCGCCATTCGCGCCATGTTCAGGGCCAAGACGACGCTGGACCCCAACGCCGAGCCCGACCATCTGGTGACGTCGGGCCCCTTCGGTATCACCCGCAACCCGATGTATCTCGCCAACACGCTGCTCTTGATCGGCGTCGCCTTCATCACCGGCATAGCCTGGTTCCTGATCTTCGCCTTCCTCGCGGCCTTCGCGACGCAGAAGCTGGCGATCGAGAAGGAGGAAAAGATCCTGGCGGCGAAATTCGGCAAGAAATATCGCGACTATGCAAAAAGGGTGCGGCGCTGGATCTAAGGTTGCTCCCTGAGCGGCCTGGCGATTAGCCTGAGCATTCGGGACGTCGTCATCCTCGGGCTTGTCCCGGGCTTGACCCGAGGATCCATGCCGTGACCTTCGTCATGGAGCGCAAGGGCGCAGAATTCTGCAATCGTTGCAATGCCTTAGCGTCACGGCATGGATCCTAGGGTCTGCGCGCGTCGCTTCGCTCCTTGCTCCGCCCTAGGATGACGAAATTCAGGAGGCTCCAGCCAACCGCCATCGGCAGCCATGCCTACGTATTCACGCCCAGTTCAGCCAGCCGCTCCACGCAGGACTCCTCGGCCTGGTCGAGCTCGGCCAGTGTATCTTCCAGGTCGCGCCGCTTCTGGCGCAGATCCTCGCGCTTTTCCTCGATACGCCGGATCATCAGCTTGAGCTGGCCGACCTCGCCGGGCGGCTCCTTGTACATCTGGATGATCTCGCGGATCTCGTTGATCGAGAAGCCGAGCCTTTTTCCCCGCATGATCTGACGGATGAGATGCCGGTCGGACGGCCGGAACAGCCGCGTGCGGCCGCGTCTCACCGGCTGCACCAGCCCTTCGTCCTCGTAGAAACGCAACGTCCGCGTCGATACGCCGAATTCGCGCGTCAACTCGGTGATCGTGTAATATTCCCGCATTCCCGCTCCCAAAATCCGGACACCGCCGCCTGGAGCGTCGCCCTTCCCGCCGATCAGACCCTTCCGTGCCGGAATCGGCACTTAACCCCGGGGCAACCTCGCACGGCATTTACGTAAAAGTCAATTGAAGTACCTTTGATCGGCTTTCAAAGAACTATCGAGATTCAGGGTCAGGCCGAGTCGAAAATGGTGGTTTCCGAGAACCGGAGCGGAGCGTACCTAAAGTACGTGAGCACCGGAAGCGCAGGAGACCGCCGTTTGCAGGCCGGCCTCACCTGAATATCGACAGTCCTAGGGCACTCTAAACCACCATGTCGCTAGCCCCAGAAAGGCGAAGAAACCGACACAGTCGGTGACGGTGGTGACGAAGACGGCGGAAGCTACCGCCGGGTCGATCTTGAAGCGGTCGAGCACCAGCGGGATGAGGATCCCGGCGAGTGCTGCGGCGAACATGTTGATGATCATCGCCGCCGCGATGATGCCGCCCAGATTGGGGTCGCGGAACCAGAATCCGGCGACCATGCCGATCAGCACCGCGAACACCACGCCGTTGATGAAACCGACGCCGAGCTCGCGGCGGATGATGCGCGCGGCGTTGTAGATATCGAGGTCCCTGGTCGCCAGCGCGCGCACGGTCACCGTCATGGTCTGCGAGCCGGCATTGCCGCCCATGCCGGCGACGATCGGCATCAGCACGGCAAGCGCCACGATATGCTCGATCGTGCGGTCGAACAGGCCGATCACCGAAGCGGCGAGGAAAGCGGTCAACAGGTTGACCAGCAGCCAGGGCACGCGCGAGCGCGAGGTGGCGAGCACGGTGTCGGACAGTTCTTCGTCGCCGACGCCGCCCATGCGCAGAAGGTCTTCTTCCGCCTCCTCCTGGATGACGTCGACCACATCATCGATGGTGAGCACGCCGACCAGCCGCCCGTTCTCGTCGACCACGGCGGCGGAGAGCAAATTGTACTGCTCGAACTCGCGGGCCGCCTCTTCCTGGTCCATCGTGGCCGGGATCGCATGCAGCGTCTCATGCATGACCTCCTCGACCTTGACCGCGCGCCTGGTGCGCAGGATCTGATCGAGGTCGATGGCGCCGAGCAGCTTGAAGCTCGGATCGATGACGAAGATCTGGCTGAAGCGCTCGGGAAGGTTCTTGTCCTCGCGCATGTAGTCGATGGTCTGGCCGATCGTCCAGAATGGCGGCACGGCGACTAACTCGGTCTGCATGCGCCGGCCGGCCGTCTCTTCCGGATAGTCGAGCGCGCGGCGCAGCCTGATGCGCTCGGTGAAGGGCAGCTGCGACAGGATCTCGTCCTGGTCTTCCTTCTCGAGGTCCTCGAGAATGTAGACGGCGTCGTCGGAATCGAGCTCCTGCACCGCCTGCGCGATCTGCGCGTTGGGCAAATTGTCGACGATATCCATGCGGATCGCTTCGTCGACCTCGGTCAGCGCGGAGAAGTCGAAATCGGAACCGAGCAACTCGACCAACGCCCGGCGCCTTTCGGGATGAAGCGCCTCCAGCACGTCGCCGAGTTCCGACTGGTGCAGGTCGTCGACTTCGCGCTTGAGGGTGATCGTGTCGCGGTCGGCGATCGCCGCGCCGATCTGGGCAAGGAAGGACGCGCGCACCGCGCCATCCTCGCCATAGATGTCGGCGTGATGCTCCTCGGCGGGCGCGTCGGTCGTCTGTCTGTCCTGGCCTTCCACCAGCGCCTCCCGCATCGAGGAATCCCGAAATGAGGTCTAGCGCATGACCCCGCAAACCGGAAACCGCTTTCGGAGAAATCCCAGACCTTTGCAGCAGATAGCGCGGCTACAGGATTCGTCTTGATAAGATGTCGCGCTAGAGCCCGGAACAGCCGAAGAAATATCGCGGCAATCCTGCCCACGGAATCGCTCACCTGCTCCATGTCGCGGCTGTGACAATACCTCCAGCCGACGCGACAGCGCATGTCGCTGGGGAAAGAGCACCCCTTCCCCGTTGAGGCAGAATTGTCATGACACGGTCCGAAGAGGCCGACGCATGGGTGGAATCGAAAGGGTGAGCGGCAGGCCTTGAACCTCGCGTCGCGGAAAACTGAAGAAACAGCTGACGAGCGGCGCGTTCGCGTGGTCGTCGCCGAGCGCAATCCTTTCGTCGTTTCGGCGCTACGCGAGATGCTGGAATGCGACGGCCGTTTTGATTTGCTCGGTGCCGTGCACAGCGGCGCGCAATTCCTGGATATGGCCACTGCCACACAGTTCGATGTCGCCGTCGTCGGCTGGAAGCTCGCCGACATGGACGGCGCCGACGTGCTGACGGAAGTTCAGAGCCGCGAGCTTGGCGTGCGCATCACGATCTTTTCCAACGACCACGACATCGGCATCCTGAAACAATGCGTGCGCCTCGGCGCTCAAGGCTATTGCTTCCAGTTCGACGAGCCGCCGGTGATCTTCGAGACGATCCTGGCGGTCGCGCATGGCCGCATCTGCATTCCCTATATCGACATCAACAAGGTCAACGACACGCCCTTGTCACGGCTCACCGTGCGCGAGCGGGAGCTGCTGGCGGTGCTGTCCGACGGCTGGACCAATTTGCAGATCGCCACGCGTACAGGGATTTCCGAGAACACGGTGAAGTACCACCTGAAGAATCTCTACGACAAGCTGGACGTGCGCAATCGCGCCATGGCCGTCGCGCTCTATTCCAGCGAGAAACAACGCACGTCCAAATCGCCTACCGGGTAGGCCAGACGGGTAGGATCACCCCACCCGCAAGTGCCAACAACTTACCCGGCAAGGTGTTGTTGGCTAGCCTCGCCAAGACGAAACTTCCTCCACAATCCAAAACGATCGGAGGAATTTCGCGCATGGCTGGGTTCACGCATCTTTTCATCCCGGGGCCCACCAACATTCCGGAGCAGGTCCGGCAGGCCATGAACCTGCCGATGGAGGATATGCGCGCCGCCTCCTTCCCCAACCTGACGCTGCCGCTGTTCGAGGACATCAAGCGTGTCTTCAAGAACGAGACCGGCCGCGTCTTCATCTACCCGTCGTCCGGCACTGGCGCCTGGGAAGCGGCGATGACCAACGTGCTCAGCCCCGGTGACAAGGTGCTGATGTCGCGCTTCGGCCAGTTCTCGCATCTGTGGGTCGACATGGCCGAGCGGCTCGGCTTCGAGGTCGAAATCATCGACTGCGAATGGGGCACCGGCGTTCCGCTCGACCTCTATGCGGAGCGGCTGAAGGCCGACAAGGCGCACCGTATCAAGGCGGTGTTCTGCACCCAGAACGAGACCGCGACCGGCGTCACCAGCGACGTCGCCGGCTGCCGCGCCGCGCTCGATGCCACGAACCACCCCGCACTCCTTTTCGTCGATGGCGTGTCCTCGATCGGCTCGATCGATTTCCGCCAGGAGGAATGGGGCGTCGACTGCGCCGTAAGCGGTTCGCAGAAGGGCTTCATGCTGCCCGCTGGCCTCGGCTTCCTGTCGGTCAGCCAGAAGGCGCTTGCGGCTTCGCGGGTCGCGACGCACCGGCACTGCTACTTCTCCTTCGAGGACATGATCCGCACCAACGACGCGGGCTATTTCCCCTACACGCCCGCGACGCAGTTGCTGCGCGGCCTGCGCACTTCGCTCGACCTCATAGCCGAGGAGGGGCTGGAGAACATCTTCGCCCGCCACCATCGCCTGGCCGAAGGCGTGCGCAAGGCGGTCGACGCCTGGGGCCTGAAGCTTTGCGCCAAGGCGCCGCAATGGCACTCCGACACGGTCAGCGCCATCCTGGTGCCGGAAGGCATCGACAGCGCCAACGTCGTCAAGCGCGCCTACGGCGCCTACCAGACATCGCTTGGCGGCGGCCTCAACAAGGTTGCCGGCAAGGTCTTCCGCATCGGCCATCTCGGCTGGCTGAACGAGGTGATGGTGCTGGCCTCGCTGTCGGCGGCCGAAATGGCGCTGCTCGACTGCGGCGTGCGCCTGGCGCCCGGCTCGGGCGTCGCCGCGGCGATCGAGCACTTCCGCCGCACGTCCGAAATGCCGGTCGCCAAGGCGGCGTGAGGAGCGGACGATGAGCCACACCATCAACCACCTGAAGAAACTCAGGCTGCAGCGAAGCGAACTCGCCGTTCCGGGCTCCAGCCCGGAGATGATCGACAAGGCCGCGAACAGCGCCGCCGACTTCGTCTTCCTCGACATAGAGGATGCGGTGGCGCCGCCCGACAAGGAGCGTGCCCGCAAGAACATCATCCAGGCGCTGAACGACATCGACTGGCGCGCCAAGGGCAAGACCGTCTCGGTGCGCATCAACGGCCTCGACACCCATTACATGTACCGCGACCTCGTCGACGTCATGGAACAGGCCGGCGACCGTCTGGACACCATCCTGGTGCCGAAGGTCGGCGTGCCCGCCGACCTCTACATGGTCGAGGCCATGGTCAACCAGATCGAGATGGCCAAAGGCTTCAAGACCCGCGTCGGCCTCGAGGCGCTGATCGAGACCGCGCTCGGCATGGCCAATGTCGAGGCGATCGCCGCCACGCCCGGGCGTCTCGAAGCGATGCATTTCGGCGTCGCCGACTATGCCGCGAGCAACAAGGCGCGCACCGTCAACATCGGCGGGTTGAACCCTGACTATCCCGGCGACCAATGGCATTTTGCTTTGTCGCGCATGACGGTCGCCTGCCGCGCCTATGGCTTGCGCGCCATCGACGGGCCGTTCGGCGATTTCTCCGATCCCGAAGGCTACAAGGCGGCCGCCAGCCGCGCCGCGGCCATCGGCATCGAAGGCAAATGGGCGATCCACCCCTCGCAGATCGCCTTGGCCAACGACGTGTTCTCGCCGCCGGAAAAGGAGCTCACCCGCGCCCGCCGCATCCTCGAAGTGCTGAAGGAAGCGGAAGCGGCCGGCAAGGGGGCCGCGGCGCTCGACGGCAAGATGATCGACGCCGCGTCGGAACGCATGGCGCGCAACGTGCTGGTGGTGAACGAGGCGATCGAGCGCGCCAGCCAGGCTCACGCCGCCGCGCAGTAAAAGAAAATACGGGAGGACAAGATGGACATCCACGAATACCAGGCCAAGGAACTGCTTGCCCGCCACGGCGTGCATGTTCCGCGCGGCGGCCTTGCCTACAGCCCCGAGCAGGCGACCTACCGCGCCAGGGAGATCGGCGGCTCGAAATGGGTGCTGAAAGCGCAGGTTCATTCCGGCGCGCGCGGCAAGGCCGGCGGGATAAAACTCTGCTCGAACGACGAGGAGATCTCCAACGCCGCGGAAGCCATGCTCGGCCGCAAGCTGGTGACCCACCAGACCGGCCCGCGCGGCAAGCTGATCTCGCGGCTCTATCTGGAGGAAGCCGTCGACATCGCGCAGGAGCTCTATCTCGGCTTTGTGCTCGACCGCAAGGAAGAGCGCGTCATGATCGTGGCCTCGGCCGCCGGCGGCATGGAGATCGAGGACATCTCCGAAAAGCAGCCGGATTCCATCATCCGCGCCACCGTCGATCCCGGCGTCGGCATGCAGGGCTTTCAGGCGCGCGAGATCGCGTTCGGCCTCGGGCTCGATAGCAGCCTGATCGGCAAGGCGACGGAAACCATCCTCGGCTGCTACCAGGTGTTCCGCGACTACGACGCCGCGATGCTGGAGATCAATCCGCTGGTTGTCACCCGCGACGGCAGCCTGGTTGCGCTCGACGCGAAAATGTCGTTCGACGAGAACGCGCTGTTCCGCCGCCCGGAAATCTCCGAGCTGCGCGACAAAAGCCAGGAAGACCCGCGCGAGACTTTTGCCAGCGACCGCGGCCTCTCCTATGTCGGGCTCGACGGCAATATCGGCTGCATCATCAACGGCGCAGGCCTCGCCATGGCGACGATGGACATGATCAAGATCGCCGGCGGCGAGCCTGCCAACTTCCTCGACATCGGCGGCGGCGCCTCGCCGGAGCGGGTGGCAAAATCCTTCCGCGCCGTGCTCGGCGACAAACAAGTCGAGACCATCCTGGTCAACATCTTTGCCGGTATCAACCGCTGCGACTGGGTGGCCGAAGGCGTCATCAAGGCGATCCGCGAGGTCGGTGTCGACGTGCCGCTGGTGGTGCGCCTTTCCGGCACCAAGGTCGAGGAAGGGCGCAGGATCCTGGCCGATTCCGGCGAGGCGGTGATCGTCGCCGACACGTTGGCCGAAGCCGCCGAAAAGGCCGTCGCCGCCTGGCGCGAAGCCACCAAGAACAAGAAAGCAGCCTAGAGCCGGATGATTTCAGGTCGAATCGACCTGAAATTTGAATCCGTCTCTAAAATCAAACAGATAGAGCATGATGTCGTCCGAAAACCGCTTTACACTTTTCGGCATCATGCTCTAGGGAGGTCGAGAAAATGGCAATCCTGCTCAACCGCAGCACCCGCGTCATCGTGCAAGGGTTCACCGGCAAGATCGGCAGCTTCCATGCCGAAGACATGAAGCGCTACGGCACCAAGCTGGTCGGCGGCGTCACCCCTGGCAAGGGCGGCCAAACGCATCTCGGCCTGCCGGTCTTCAACACCGTCAAGGGCGCGGTGCGCGAAACCCGCGCAGAAGCGAGCATCGTCTTCGTGCCGCCGCCTTTCGCTGCCGATTCGATCATGGAAGCGGCTGACGCCGGGATAAAGCTGTGCGTTTGCATCACCGACGGCATCCCCTCGCAAGACATGATGCAGGTCAAGCGCTACATGCGCCGCTACCGCTTCGAGGACCGCATGCGCCTGGTCGGCCCGAACTGCGCCGGCGTCATCACGCCCGGACAGGCGCTGATGGGCATCATGCCGGGCAGCATCTATCTGCCCGGACGCGTCGGCATCGTCGGCCGCTCCGGCACACTGGGCTACGAGGCCGCCTCGCAGATGAAGGCGCTGGGTATAGGCGTGTCGACCAGCGTCGGCATTGGCGGCGATCCCATCAACGGCTCGTCCTTCAAGGACATACTGCAGCTCTTCGAGCGCGACGACGACACCGACGCGGTGGTGATGATCGGCGAGATCGGCGGCCCGCAGGAAGCCGAAGCCGCGCTCTGGGCGCGCGACAACATGCGCAAACCCCTGATCGCCTATATCGCCGGGCTTTCCGCCCCGAAAGGCCGCCGCATGGGCCACGCCGGCGCCATCATCTCCGCCTTCGGCGAGTCGGCGCAGGAAAAGGTCGAGATCCTCAAGGAAGCCGGCGTCGTCATCGTGCCGACTCCCGCCTCCTTCGGCGAAGTGGTTGCGGACACGCTGGCGCGGACGAAGAAGGCGGCGTGATCCAGCCCGAGCTTTTGAACCGGCTAGGAATACCAGGCGGTGGCGCGGTCTTCATGACCCGCCGCCGCTTTTCGTTTGGCAAACGAGCACCGCAGGCAGCAACGACAACAGTCGCAGGGCAGCGCTAAATCCAAGGTGCCTTTGGAGAAGATTTGGTGCGGTCGAGAAGACTCGAACTTCCACGGGTTGCCCCACAGCGACCTCAACGCTGCGCGTCTACCAATTCCGCCACGACCGCACGTGGTAGGAGCCGGAACCGTCCGGCCCGGGGCCTGTAGCAAATCGTTTCCGGCGAAACAAGTGCGCTGAGCGGAATATTCGTCGCTCATTTGCATAACCCTCCACGGCCCGGCTTCACACCGGTGAAACTGGACGTTTTGGCCAATTGCCGCCATATGAGAGGAACATCGAGAAAGTTCCATGACAGAACGCAGCCAGATCGCCACGTCGTTCCTGCCCCTGCCGGGTTCGGCGCCGGTGGAATGGGTGACCGAACCAGGCCTGACCTCCTATCCGGACGCGCTGGCCTTCATGGAGGCGCGCGCCGAGGCGATCCGCAGCGGCGCTGCCGGCGAGATGGTCTGGTTGGTCGAGCATCCGCCGCTCTACACCGCCGGAACCAGCGCGCGCGGCGAAGACCTGATCGATCCCGACCGCTTTCCGGTCTTTGCCGCGGGTCGCGGTGGCGAATACACCTATCACGGTCCGGGACAGCGCGTGGCCTATGTCATGCTCGACCTCAAGCGCCGGCGCGAGGATGTGCGCGCCTTCGTCGCGGCGCTCGAGCAATGGATCATCGCCACACTCGCCGCCTTCAACGTGCGCGGCGAGCGGCGCGAGGATCGCGTCGGCGTCTGGGTGGTGCGGCCGGATCGCCCTGCCCTGCCCGACGGCTCGCCGGCCGAGGACAAGATCGCGGCGATAGGCATCCGGCTGAGGCGATGGGTGAGCTTCCACGGCATCGCCATCAATGTCGAGCCGGATCTCGGCCATTTCAGCGGCATCGTGCCCTGCGGCGTCTCGGACCATGGCGTGACCAGCCTCGTCGACCTCGGCCTGCCGGTCACGATGGCCGACCTCGACCTGGCGCTGAAAGCCGCTTTCGAGGATGTGTTCGGACCTGCCGCCGTTCCGACCGCGGAGCCAGTTCGGAAGGCCGGCTAAGCCGCTCCGCCTAGGGGTGTGTTGAGATTCAGGTCAGGCCGAGTCGGAGTCGAAGACGGGCGCGAAGCGACCAAACAAGGCGGATTCCGAGAACCGGAGCGGAGCGTACTTAAAGTACGTGAGCACCGGAAGCGCAGGAAGCCGCCATTTGCAGGCCGGCCTCACCTGAATATCGACACACCCTACATGAGCTGCGCGGAAGCCCACAGCATCCCATAGCCATGGATGGCGAAGACCGCGAGCAAAGCGCCGGCCATGACCAATCGGTCGAAGGTCTTTATCGGCTTCAGCTCGTGGCGCGGCTTGACGCCGCTGCCCATGGTGATGAGGCTCAGTATCGAGAACACCGCGCCGGCGATCAGCAGGAAGCTCGGCGAGAAACCGGCCCGCCAGCCGAGCGCCAGAAGCGCCGACAAAAGCAGGAAGGACGCCAGCGCGAGCGCTGCCGGGCCGGGGCAGATCTGGCGCAGCACCTGGCCGCCGTCGAATTTCCACACCGGCACCAGATTGGCGATGTTGAACAGCGATGCGCAGCCGGCAAGCGTGGCCAAAAGCGTTGCGGCCAGGCGATGTCCTTCGCTGCCGGCCAAGCCGCTGGCGGCGATCAGCACCGGCACCAGGAAAGCGGAGAAGCCGGCGCCCATCAGCGCCACGAACGCGACCTCGAAGCGGCTGTCGTAGGGCCTGCCGCCGATGGCAATGCCGCCAAGCAGCGGGATGAAGATCATGCGCGCCCGGCGATGTCCCGTCAGCCGGAAGGCGGCCATATGACCGAGCTCGTGCAGGGCGACCACCGAGGTCAGGATCGCGGCCAGCGCCAGCCCGCCGATACTGAGGCCGAAGAACGGCCACAGGATCAGGGCCGAGAGCACGGCAAAGCCGATCTGGCTCAGCGGATGCTCGAACCAGCCGCCCTTGCGATAAGTGCCGGTTGCCGCCCAGACATCCAGCTTGCGTATCTCGCGCCGCATGGCGAAGAAGCGAAAGACCAGGAAGGCAACGCCGCGATAGCGATCGGTCTGGGTAAACGTCACCCGCGTTGCATCGCCCTCGGGCACAAACGCGACGGTTTCGCGATAATTCGCCCAGAACGACGGATCGAGCGCCGTGTCCTCGATGACCGTCATCGAGAAGCGGCTGCCCTCGCCGACGTCCTCGAAGCGCGCCTTGCGTTCGATCGGCCGCCCGTCACGGCCATCCCAGGACAATTTGATCAGCGCCGTCCCTTCGCTGTCCAAGGGCTCAGCGGAGAGGATTTCCCCGGACCACCCGGCGTCGCTGCCGAACGGCCACAACGCCTGCCAGAGGCGCTCGCGGTCGGCCTTGATCACGCGGCTGACCGTCACCGTGCGCGACCCAAGCGGCACGGTCATCAAAAGGAAGATCAGTCCGAGATTGCCGGCCACGAGGGTGACCGTGACGAAGACCGACACTTGGCTCCCCTGTCTTGGGCTCCTGTCTGGAGAGGGCAGCCTACGTCGGCGCAGCCAAGAAAGACTTAACAACAATGGCCGGGCTCTTGCCCGTCCCAGGCGGGTTCTTGCCCGTCCCAGGCGGGTTCTTGCCCGGCCCGCAAGGGCGGCCCTTGCCCGCCCGAAACAGCGGCGGCAAGGCCGCCTGATTACATGGCGCCGATCCAGATCGCCATGGAAACGAGAAAGGTGCTCATGCAAACCAGCGAGACAACATCCTGAACCAGATCAGACATAACTCTCTCCGTTGTTAGTATGTTCGTAATTTGTTCTAATTTTGTTCGAATGTCAACGATCGTCGAGAGCCCGGCAGAGCGAATTCAGCCGGTCCGTTTGGGCAGGGTTAAGGAAAGGTTGACGGCTCGTTGCGCGGAGGCAGGCCAAGCCGGTATTCGGATGAGGCTGAGGGTTCCGAGAACCGGAGCGGAGCGTACTGAAAGTACGTGAGCACCGGAAGCGCAGGAAACTGCCGTCCGCAGGCCAGCCTCATCCGAATACCGGCTCGGCCTACAGAGGCACCACCTTGCCCTCGGCCAGCGTCACCCGCCGGTCCATGCGCGAGGCCAGCTCGTGGTTGTGGGTGACGATCAGCGCCGCCAGCCCCGATTGCCGGACCAGCGCTTCGAGCGCGTCGAACACATAGGAGGCGGTCGTCGGATCGAGATTGCCGGTCGGCTCGTCGGCCAGGAGCACCAGCGGCGCATTGGCGACGGCGCGGGCAATGGCGACACGCTGCTGCTCGCCGCCGGAAAGCTCGGCCGGCCGGTGCTGCGCGCGCTTGCCGATCTGCATGTAATCCAGAAGCTGTGCCGCCCGCTCCGACGCCTCCTTGGGAGACAGTCCCTTGATCAGCTGCGGCATCATGATGTTTTCGAGTGCCGAGAATTCCGGCAGCAGATGATGGAACTGGTAGACGAAGCCGATATCGTTGCGGCGGATCGCAGTTCGTTCTTCGTCGGAGAGCCGGCCACAGGCGCGGCCGCCAAGAACCACGTCGCCCGCATCGGGCCGCTCCAGCAGCCCCGCCGTATGCAGCAAGGTCGACTTGCCGGAACCCGATGGCGCGACCAGCGCGACCATCTCGCCGCGCCTGAGCGAAAAGTCGGCGCCGTTCAGAATGGTGAGCTTGCGCGGCCCCTGGACATAGTGCCGCTCGACGCCCTTCAGCTCGATAATGGCTTCGGCCATTACTCGTACCGCAAGGCTTCGACCGGATCGAGCCGGGCGGCGCGCCAGGCCGGAAACACCGTCGCAATGAAGGACAGGCCCAGCGCCATGATGACGACATAGGTCGTCTCGCGCGGGTCCATCTTCGCCGGCAGCTGGCTGAGAAAATAGAGCTCGGGGTTGAACAGGATCCTGCCGGTCATCCACGAGAAGAACTGGCGGATCGATTCGATGTTGATGCAGATGACGACGCCGAGCAGCACGCCGGCGAGCGTGCCGGTGACCCCGATCGCCGCCCCCGTCATCAGGAAGATGCGCAGGATCGCGCCGCGCGAGGCGCCCATCGTGCGCAGGATGGCGATGTCGTGACCCTTGTCCTTCACCAGCATGATGAGGCCCGAAATGATGTTGAGCGCCGCCACCAGCACGATCAGCGTGAGAATCATGAACATGACGTTGCGCTCGACCTGCAGCGCCGAGAAGAAGGTCTCGTTGCGCTGGCGCCAGTCGACGAGGTCGACCGGCCGCTGAGCGGCCTGCTCGACCAGCGGCTTCAGCGCATCGACATTATCGGGATTGTCGACATAGATCTCGATGGTCTGCGCGCGCCCGTCCATGTTGAAATAGAGCTGCGCTTCCGAAAACGGCATGTAGACGATCGAGCTGTCATATTCCGACATGCCGACCTCGAAGATCGCGGCAACCTTGTAGCCCTTCATGCGCGGCGTCGTGCCGAGCGGCGTCACGTCGCCGTCCGGTGAGATCAGCGTGATGGTGTCGCCGAGCACCAGCCCGAGGCTTTCCGCCATCCGCTTGCCGATCGCCACGCCCTCGCCGGTGTCGAAACCGTCGAGCGTGCCCTGCTTGATGTTGCTGGAAACGATCGAGATCTTGCCGAGGTCCTCGCCGCGGATGCCGCGCACCAGCGCGCCCGTGCCGCCCCCGACATTGCCTTGCGCCAGCACCTGGCCGTCGATCAGCGGGATGGCGTATTTGACGCCCGAAACACCGTTGATGCGGCTAGCAACCTGGGCGTAGTCCTCCAGCGGCGAATCGAGCGGCTGCACGATGAGATGGCCGTTGACGCCGAGGATGCGGGTGAGCAGCTCGGCGCGGAAACCGTTCATCACCGCCATGACGACGATCAGCGTCGCGACGCCGAGCATGATGCCGAGGAAGGAAATGGAGGCGATGACGGAGATCACCGTCTCCTTGCGCCGCGAGCGCAGATAGCGCCACGCCACCATGCGCTCGAAGCCGGAAAAGGCGCCCGCTCCTGACCTGGCCGCTGTCGCCGCCTCGCTCATGCGGCGATACCCAGGCGCTTCTTGGCCTCGGCGACCGGCAGCGTCTCGCGCTGGCCCGACTTGCGATTCTTGATCTCGACCTCGCCCGCCGCCACGCCGCGTGGGCCGACGATCACCTGCCACGGCAGGCCGATCAGGTCGGCGGTGGCGAACTTGCCGCCGGGCCGCTGGTCGGTGTCGTCATAGAGCACGTCCTTGCCGGCCGAGGTCAGCGCCGCATAGAGCTCATCGCAGACGCGGTCGCATTCGGCGTCACCGACCTTCATGTTGATCAGGCCGATGTCGAAGGGCGCCACCGCCTCCGGCCAGATGATGCCGTTCTCGTCATGGCTCGCCTCGATGATTGCCGCGACCAGGCGCGACGGGCCGATGCCGTAGGAACCGCCGGACGCATAATGGTCCTTGCCGTCGGGGCCGGTCACCTTGGCGTTCATTGGCTTGGAGTATTTCTCGCCGAAATGGAAGATATGGCCGACCTCGATGCCGCGGGCCGAAAGCCGGTCGCTTTCGGCGACTTTCTCCCAGGCAGCCTCGTCATGCATTTCGTCGGTGGCCGCGTAAGGCGTCGTCCATTTCTGCACGATGCCGCCGATCTCGGCATCGTCGGCGAAGTTGGTGTTCGCGCCAGGCACGTCGAGCGACAGATAGGCGCGGTCGCAAAACACCTGGCTCTCGCCGGTCTCGGCCAGGATGATGAACTCGTGGCTGAGGTCGCCGCCGATCGGACCGGTATCGGCGCGCATCGGGATGGCCTGCAGGCCCATGCGTGTGAAGGTTCTGAGATAGGAGACGAACATGCGGTTGTAGGCGGCCTTGGCGCCTTCGAAATCGAGGTCGAAGGAATAGGCGTCCTTCATCAGGAACTCGCGTGAGCGCATGACGCCGAAGCGCGGACGCACCTCGTCGCGGAACTTCCACTGGATGTGGTAGAGATTGAGCGGCAGGTCCTTGTAGGACTTGACGTAGGCGCGGAAAATCTCGGTGACCATCTCTTCGTTGGTCGGGCCGTAGAGCATGTCGCGATCTTGCCGGTCCTTGATGCGCAGCATCTCCTTGCCGTAGTCGTTGTAACGGCCGCTTTCGCGCCAAAGATCCGCCGACTGGATGGTCGGCATCAGGATTTCCAGCGCGCCGGCGCGGTTCTGCTCCTCTCGGATAATCTGGCAAACCTTGTCCAGCACGCGCTTGCCCAATGGCAGCCACGAAAAGCTGCCCTGCCCCTGCTGGCGGATCATGCCCGCGCGCAGCATCAGCCGGTGCGAGACGATCTCGGCCTCGCGGGGATTTTCTTTGAGAATGGGCAGGAAGTAGCGCGACAAACGCATGGACTGGTCCGTGAGTGAAAATGGCGGCGCGGGGAATCGGCGCAACCGAGGCTGCTTGCCCGGGCTTCATAGCCATTTCATGGCCGAATGGAAACCCGAGTGCCCCAAACTATCGGGCCTTCTGCACCTTACCAAAAAGGCGATTTTGACCGCAAAGTGCCGCAAATCGCTTTTTGATCGATTCACAAGCAAGCCTTGCCGCACTATTGTGCAGTGCAGCACGATATTGCCCGTTTCCAGGCAAAATTCTTCGTGACATTTTCACCTGCCTTGGTCTAGTGTGCGCCGATAACCGAGAGGGCGGAGAAAAATCTGCTCTCCTACGCGGTCAAAGTCTTGGGAGGATGCGATCTAGGCGCGGTAACTCGCTGCCGCCGGACACCGGAAACGGATCGGACGCGTTTAAATTGCAAGGCCTCGTGCCTTGCATTTTTTTTGTGCAATCATCTGCTTAGCCCAGCCCTCTGCCAAACAGCTTGACAGTCCCGCGCTCGCGAAAATCGGAAGCCGGCTTCCGATCTCAACCCTTGCGCGCGCATGCTTCGGAATACTTGCGGAGACTGTGTCCTCAGCGTCAGTGATGGGTATTCGGACTAAAGTCCGGCATGATCCGCATGATGTCGTCGAAGCTGAAACCCAGGCCCATCGTCAGGCCGTAGAGAATACCCATCACGACCACCGTCACGACCGTCGCGCGCAGGAAGGCGCGCCGCATATGCGGCCCGCGCGGCGCGCTGGAAACCGTGCCAAGCGTGACATCCCTGTCGTCGTCCTGCGTGCGCAGGCTGAAGGGCAGGACGATGAACAGCACCAGCCACCAGGTGACGAAGAACAGTGCCGCGAACAGGACCCAGTTCATGCCTGCTCCAGCTCGACGAGCGTGCCGAAGAAATCCTTGGGATGCAGGAACAGCACCGGCTTGCCATGCGCGCCGATCTTCGGGTTGCCGTCGCCCAGCACGCGGGCGCCGCTTTGCTTCAAATGATCGCGCGCGGCCAGGATATCGTCGACCTCGTAGCAGACATGGTGCATGCCGCCCGAAGGGTTTTTCTCGAGAAACGCCGCGATCGGCGAGGCATCGCCCAGCGGCTCCAGCAACTCGATCTTCGTGTTGCCGACATCGACGAACACCACCGTCACGCCATGCTCCGGCAGCGCCTGCGGGGCACTCAATCGCGCGCCCAGCATATCGCGATAGGCGGCCGACGCCGCAGCCAAATCTGGCACGGCAAGCGCGACATGGTTCAGGCGTCCAAGCATAAAGCGCTCCGCTTTTAGGGGAGTAAGGGAGTAGGGAAAACAAGATTGAAGAAAGCGAGTACTCGTTCGTGCCTTACTGCCTTACTCCCCTATTCCCTTATTCGTCACCGCGTGACGAACACCGTCACCAGCGGCTTCTTGCCCCAGGCTTCGTTGGCGGCGGCGCGCACGGCGCGGCGCACGGCTTCCTGCACCAGGTCGAGGTCTTTTCGGCGCTGGCGCGGAATGGAGTCCACGGCGCCGATTGCCGCATCGAGCATCAGGTCCTCCAGCGTTTCGCCGCTGGCATCCGCCTCGGCCACGCCGATCGCCACCAGGTCGGGATCGCCGGCAAGCTCGTATTTGTCGTCGAGCACGACATTGACCGCGACATGGCCGGCGAACGAGAGCTTGCGGCGGTCGCGTATGCCCATCGCCTGGTCGGTGCCGATCAAGTACCCGTCCTTGTAGAGACGGCCGAACGGCAGCTGGTCGATGATCGTCGCCGGCCCGGGCCAGAGTCGGAGCATATCGCCGTCGCGCACCTGTGCCACCTGGCCAATGCCCGACATCGACATCAGCGAGCCCTGCGCCACCAGATGCGCCGCCTCGCCATGCACCGGAACGCCGATCTGCGGCCGCACCCATTCATACATCTTGCGCAATTCGCTGCGGCGCGGGTGGCCCGACACATGCACCAGCGCGTCACCGTCCTCGACGATCTTCATGCCGAGGTCGATCAGCCGGTTCTTGATTTCCAGGATCGCCCTCTCGTTGCCGGGAATGGTACGCGAGGAAAACACCACCGTGTCGCCGGCCGTCAGCGCCACCGACTTCATCTCGTCGCGCGACAGCTTTGCCAGCGCGGCGAGCGGCTCGCCCTGGCTGCCGGTGCAGATGATCACCAGGTTCTCGCGCGGGATATAGCCATAGTCTTCCTCGGCGATGAACTCCGGCAGGCCATCCATATAGCCGAGCTCGCCCGCCACATCGATGACGCGCTTCAGCGAGCGGCCGAGCACCAGGCACTGCCGGCCGGCATCGCGCGCCGCGCGCGCTATCGAGACGATGCGCCCGACATTGGAGGAGAAAGTGGTGACCGCGACGCGGCCCTTGGCCTTCTCGATGACGCCCTTGAGGCCTTCGCCCACCGCCACTTCCGACGGCGACTCCCCTTCCCTCAACGCGTTGGTGGAATCGCAGATCAGCGCCAGCACGCCCTTGTCGCCATAGGCGCGGAAACGCGCCTCGTCGGTCTTCGGCCCGATCGTCGGCTCCGGGTCGATCTTCCAGTCGCCGGTGTGGATGACGGTGCCGGCCGGCGTGGTGATCGCCAGCGACATCGGCTCGGGAATCGAGTGCGCCACCGGAATGGCCTCGATCTCGAAAGGTCCGATGGTGAATTTCTCGCCGGCCCGGTAGATCGATGCCGGAATCTTCGGCGCGTTCTGCTCGCCCTGCCGCTTGGCTTCGAGCAGGCCTGCGGTGAACGGCGTCATCCAGACCGGCGCCTTGAGCCTCGGCCAGATATCGAGCAGCGCGCCGTAATGGTCCTCATGCGCGTGGGTGATGACGATGCCGCGCAAGCCGTCGATGTTCTCCTCGATGAAGCGCGTATCGGGCAGGATGAGATCGACGCCGGGATGCGCGCTATCGGGAAAGGTGACGCCGACATCGACGACGATCCATTCGCGCGCATCAGCGGGCCCAAAGCCGTAAAGGGCGAAATTCATGCCGATCTCGCCGACCCCGCCCAGCGGCGCGAAAACGAGCTCGGCGTTTTCTCTATTCGCCATGAATTCTTTCCTTCCTGGCCGTCAGGCCAAGCCGTTGGAGCAATTCCGGGAAAACCATAGTCAATGACTTCGTCCGGAATGGCGCAAAATAAAACTATACCCGGGCCGAGGCGACAGCGCCGAAATGCACGTCGCCCGCCGCGATCGTCAAAACCGATCCTTCATCGTCGCGGATCACGAAACGGCAGTCCTCGTCAATGGTCTCGAAGACGCCGCGCACCACATTGCCGTCAATTCTGACAGCAACCTCGCCGCCGAGCCCCGCCGCGCGGGCAAGCCAGCGCTTTCTGATGGCATCGAGCCCGCGCCCGTCGTCCCACATCCGGGCATTCTCGCTCCAGGCATCGGAAAGCGCCAGGAACAGCATTTCGGCATCGCAATCAGCGCCGAGCGCGCTGAGCGAGGTCGCTGGATAAGGCAAGTCCTCGGGATAAGCCACGACATTGACGCCGATGCCGATGGCGACCGCGAAACGGCCGCCCTCGAGCATCGCCGATTCCAGCAGGATGCCGGCAAGCTTGGCGCCCGAGGCCAGCACGTCGTTCGGCCATTTCAACTCGAAGCGGTTGCGCCCCTGGCTTGCGCCATCCAAGGCGACCGCGATCCGGCCCTTCGGCACGACGGCGTCGAGCGCGTCGGCCAGCGCCAGCCCCGCGACGAAGCCAAGCGTCGCTGCCAGCCGCAGCTCGCCGCCCGGAACCAGGAGCAGTGTCGCCGCAAGATTGCCTTCCGGCGTCGCCCAGGCGCGGCCACGCCGGCCGCGGCCGCTTTCCTGCTTCTTCGACACGACCCAGAGCTTGCCGGGATCGCCGGCGCGCGCGTGTTCCAGCGCCAGCGCGTTGGTGGAGCCGACGCCGTCATGCGCCTCGAGCCGGAACCCCTCCGACGCCGCGGTTGGAGCCAGCCGAAACGCCATCCCGTCAGAAGAAGGTCTTCGCGGCAGCTTCGGCATAGCTGCCGATCGGCCCGCCGATCAGCACGTAGAACAGCACGAAGGCGCCGCTGACGCCGAGCACCAGGCGCAATTCGCTCGCCATCGGCACGAAGCCGCCGACAGGCTCGTCGAACCACATGATCTTGATGATGCGCAGATAGTAGTAGGCGCCCACCACCGAGGCCAGAACGCCGATGATCGCCAGCGCGTAAAGATGCGCGTTGATGGCGGCGAGGAACACATACCACTTCCCCCAGAAGCCCGCGAGCGGCGGAATGCCGGCCAGCGAGAACATCAGGATGGTGAGGATGGTGGCCATGACCGGGTTGGTCGAGGCGAGACCGGAAAGGTCGCTGATCTGCTCGACATTGCCTTCCTTGCGCCGCATGGCGAGGATGAAGGCGAAGGTGCCGAGCGTCATCACAAGGTAGATCAGCATGTAGATGACGACGCCACGCACGCCGGCCTGGCTGTTGGCGGCAAGGCCGACCAGCGCGTAGCCCATATGGCCGATCGAGGAATAGGCCATCAGGCGCTTCATATTGGTCTGGCCGATGGCCGCGAACGCGCCGAGCGCCATCGAGGCGATCGAGATGAAGACGACGATCTGCTGCCAGTCCGAAGCGATCGGCTTGAAGGCGCCCATGGTGACGCGCACGATCAGCGCCATCGCCGCCATCTTCGGAGCCGCCGCCAGGAAGGCGGTGATCGGGGTCGGCGCGCCTTCATAGACGTCCGGCGTCCACATGTGGAACGGCACGGCCGAGATTTTGAAGGCGAGGCCGGCGAGCACGAACACCAGGCCGAAGACGAGGCCGAGCTGGCGCTCGCCGCTGCCAAGGGCCGTCGCGATCTCCTGGAAGCCGGTGTTGCCGGTGTAACCGTAGACGAGGCTGATGCCGTAGAGCAGCATGCCCGAGGACAGCGCGCCGAGGACGAAATATTTCAGGCCCGCCTCGGTCGAGCGCAAATTGTCACGGTTGATCGCCGCCAGCACATAGATCGCCAGCGATTGCAGCTCGAGCCCGAGATAAAGCCCGATCATGCCGTTGGCCGAGATCATCAGAAGCATGCCGAGCGTGCAGAGCAGCACCAGGACCGGGAATTCGAACTTGTCGAAATGCTCCTGACGCGCAAAGCGCATCGACATGACCAGCGAAACCGCCGAGCCGATCAGCGCCAGCATCTTCATGAAGGCCCCGAAGGAATCCTGCACGAAGGCGCCGCCATAGGCAGCGCCCTGCCCGCCGGAGAAGGCGAGCCAGAGTCCGGCCACCACCAGCACGAGGACGGCCAGGCCGGTCACGGTCATGGTGTTGTTGGAGCGCGAATAGGCTCCGATCATCAGGAGCACCAGCGCGCCGACAGCGAGGATCAGTTCCGGCGTCGAGAGCGAAAGGCTGGAGAGAAGGTCCGGCGTCATGGTCTATTCCCCAGTCAGTTCGCCGCCGCGGTCTGCGCGGAATTGATGGATGCGGAGACGTTGGTGACGAGCGCCTTGACCGATTGGGCCGTCGCATCGAACACCGGCGCCGGATAAACGCCGAAGAAGATGACCAGCACCACCAGCGGGTAGATGATCGCCTTCTCGCGCGGCGAAAGATCAAGCAGGTTCTTCAGGCTGTCCTTGGTCAGCGCACCGAAGATCACGCGTCGATACAGCCAGAGCGCGTAGGCCGCCGACAGGATGACGCCGGTCGCCGCGAAGAACGCCACCCATGTGTTGACCTTGAACACGCCGAGCATGGTCAGGAACTCGCCGATGAAGCCGCTGGTGCCCGGCAGGCCGACATTGGCCATGGTGAAGATCATGAAGACGGTGGCGTATTTCGGCATGTTGTTGACCAGGCCGCCATAGGCGTCGATCTCGCGCGTATGCATGCGGTCGTAGATGACGCCGACGCACAGGAACAGCGCGCCCGACACGAGGCCGTGGCTGAGCATCTGGAAGATCGCGCCCTGCACGCCTTCCTGGTTCATGGCGAAGATGCCCATGGTCACGAAGCCCATATGGGCGACCGACGAATAGGCGATCAGCTTCTTCATGTCCTCCTGCATCAGCGCCACCAGCGAGGTGTAGATGATGGCGACGACGGAGAGCGTGAACACCAGCGGCGCGAACATAGCCGACGCTTCCGGGAACATCGGCAGCGAGAAGCGCAGGAAGCCGTACCCGCCCATCTTCAAGAGGATGGCTGCCAGGATGACCGAGCCCGCCGTCGGCGCCTCGACGTGGGCATCGGGCAGCCAGGTGTGCACCGGCCACATCGGCATCTTCACCGCGAAGGACGCGAAGAAGGCCAGCCACAGCCAGGTCTGCATGTTGGCCGGGAACTGATGCGTCAGCAGTGTCGGGATATCCGTGGTGCCCGACTGGAAGAACATCGCCATGATGGCGAGCAGCATCAGCACCGAACCGGCGAGCGTGTAGAGGAAGAACTTGAACGACGCATAGACGCGCCGCTTGCCGCCCCAGACGCCGATGATGATGAACATCGGGATCAGGCCGGCCTCGAAGAAGACGTAGAACAGCACGATGTCGAGCGCGCAGAACACGCCGATCATCAGCGTCTCGAGGATCAGGAAGGCGATCATATAGGCCTTGACCCGCTTCTCGATCGCTTCCCAGGAGGCGAGGATGGACAGCGGCATCAGGAAGGTCGTCAGGATGACGAACAGCATCGAGATGCCGTCGACGCCCATGTGGTAGGAAATGCCCGAATCCAGCCAGGCGTATTTCTCGACGAACTGGAAGCCGGCCTGCGAATTGTCGAAGCCTTTCCAGATGAACAGCGACACCAGGAAGGTGAAAGTTGTCGTCGCAAGCGCGATGCCGCGGATGTTGCGGCGCGCGTTTTCGCTGTCGTCGCTGATCGGCAGAATGAAGAGAACACCAACCAGCGGCAGGAAGGTGACCAGCGAGAGGATTGGCCAGTCGGTCATCAGAGCATCATCCAGGTGACGAGAGCGGCCACGCCGATCAGCATGGCGAAAGCATAGTGGTAGAGATAGCCGGTCTGCAGCTTGACGACGCGGTTGGTGACATCGACGACGCGCGCCGAGATGCCGTCTGGCCCGAGGCCGTCGATGATGGTGCCGTCACCGGTCTTCCACAGGAACCTGCCGAGCCGCTTGGCCGGCTGCACGAACAGGAAGTCGTAGAGCTCGTCGAAATACCACTTGTTGAGCAGGAAGGCGTACAGCAGGCGGTGGTTGGCGGCGACGCTGCGAGGCAGTTCCGGCGAGCGGATATAGAATTTCCAGGCAACCAGCAGGCCGATCACCATGGCCACGAATGGCGCCAGTTCCACCCAGAGCGGCAGCTCGTGGATCTCGTGCAGGATGTGATTGTCCGGCAGCGTGAACAGCGACGCTTTCCAGAATTCGGCATAACCCTCGCCAATGAAGGCGCCGTGGAAGATAATGCCCGCGAACAGCGCGCCGGCCGCCAACACATAGAGCGGCACCAGCATCACCGGCGGCGATTCATGGACATGATGCATGACCTCGTGGCTGGCGCGCGGCTCGCCGTGGAAGGTCATGAAGATCAGGCGCCACGAATAGAAGCTGGTGAAGCAGGCGGCGACCACCAGCAGGATGAAGGCGAAGCCGGCGACCGCATTGTGGCTGGCGAAGGAGGTCGCGATGATTGCGTCCTTGGAGAAGAAACCGGCGGTGCCGATCACCGTCGCCGGGATGCCGACGCCGGTCAGCGCCAGCGTACCGACAATCATCATCCAGTAGGTGGTCGGGATCAGCTTGCGCAGCCCGCCCATCTTGCGCATGTCCTGCTCGTCGGACACCGCGTGGATGACCGAGCCGGAGCCGAGGAACAGCAGCGCCTTGAAGAAGGCATGCGTGAACAGATGGAAGATCGCCGCGCCATAGGCACCGACGCCGAGCGCCACGAACATATAGCCGAGCTGCGAGCAGGTCGAATAGGCGATGACGCGCTTGATGTCGTTCTGGACCAGGCCGACGGTCGCCGCGAAGAAGGCGGTGAAGGCGCCGATGAAGGTGACGACGGTCAGCGCCGAGTGCGACAGCTCGAACAGCGGCGACAGCCTGGCCAGCATGAACACTCCGGCGGTCACCATGGTCGCCGCGTGGATGAGCGCCGAGACCGGCGTCGGGCCTTCCATGGCGTCCGGCAGCCAGGTGTGCAGCGGCACCTGCGCCGACTTGCCCATGGCGCCCATGAAGAGCAGCAGGCAGACCACGGTCAGCGCCGTCTGCTTGTCGAGCGCATGGCCGAGGAAAGTCAGCACGGCGGCGCCGGCAGGCGCGCCTTCGGCCGGCAGGAATGACGCCGCATTGGCAAACACGGTGCTCAGATTGACCGAGCCGAACAGCACGAACACGCCGAAGATGCCGAGCGCGAAACCGAAGTCGCCGACACGGTTGACGACGAAGGCCTTGATGGCGGCGGCGTTGGCCGACGGCTTCTTGTACCAGAAGCCGATCAGCAGGTAGGAAGCGAGACCGACGCCTTCCCAGCCGAAGAACATCTGGATGAGGTTGTCGGCGGTCACCAGCATCAGCATGGCGAAGGTGAACAGCGACAGATAGGCGAAGAAGCGCGGCCGGTTCGGATCGTGGTGCATGTAGCCGATCGAATAGATGTGAACCAGCGCCGACACCGTGTTGACGACGACCAGCATCACCACCGTCAGCGTGTCGATCCTGAGCGCCCAGGAGGCGTCGATGCCGCCTGACTGGATCCAGCGCAGCACCGGCACGGTGAACACCTCGCCATGGCCGAAGCCGACGGTGAAGAAGGCGATCCAGGACAGGATAGCCGCGATCACCAGGAAGCCGGAGGTGATGTATTCGGAAGCCTTGGCGCCGAGCGAATTGCCGAACAGGCCGACAATCAGGAAGCCGAGCAGCGGAAGGAAGACGATAGCCTGATACATGATGGTTCCCGTCAACCCTTCATCGCGCTCACGTCTTCGACCGCGATCGAGCCGCGGTTGCGGAAGAAGACGACAAGAATGGCAAGACCGATCGCGGCTTCGGCGGCCGCGACCGTCAGCACGAACAGGGCGAAGACCTGTCCGACGAGGTCATGCAGCGCCGCCGAGAACGCGACGAAATTGATGTTGACCGCGAGCAGGATGAGCTCGACCGACATCAGGATGACGATGATGTTGCGGCGGTTCAGGAAGATGCCGAAGACGCCGAGTGTGAACAGGATCGCCGATACGGTCAGGTAATGTGCAATGCCGACGACCATCTCAGATGCCCTCGCCCGTTTTGACCTTGCGGATTTCCATGCCCGTGGCCGGCGTGCGGCCGACCTGTGCGGCGATCGACTGCCGCTTGACGCCTGGCTTGTGGCGCAGCGTCAGCACGATGGCGCCGATCATGGCGACCAGGAGCACCAGGCCGGAAATCTGGAAATAATAGAGGTAGTCCGTATAGAGGATGTCGCCGAGCGCGGCCGTGTTGGAGCGCGTGGCGAGATCCGGCGTCGCCTTGGCGACCGTCGAGGCCAGCTGCGGCGCGAATGTGTAGCCGCCGAGCACGATGATCAGCTCCGCCGCCAGGATCAGCCCGACCAGCGCGCCGATCGGCGCATATTGCAGCGCGCCCTGCTTCATCTCGGCGAAGTCAACGTCGAGCATCATGACGACGAACAGGAACAGCACCATCACCGCGCCGACATAGACGACGAGCAGGATCATCGCCAGGAACTCGGCGCCGGTCAGCATGAACAGGCCCGCGGCGTTGAAGAAGGTGAGGATCAGGAAGAGCACCGAATGCACGGGGTTGCGCGACGAAATGACCATGAAGGCCGACGCCACTGCGATAAAGGCGAAGAGGTAGAAAAAGGCCGCCTCTAGTCCACTCAGCATGGGTTCCCCCGGGTTCAAAATCCGACTCCGACCCGCCTCCGGTTCGAAACCGCGTGTTCCTTAGACGGACGACGTTGCGCCGTCCACTTTCTTGTTTCTTCTCCCCGTTTACGGGGAGAAGGTGGCCCGAAGGGCCGGATGAGGGTAACGCCAAGTTTCCAGAAGCTGTCGCCGTCCTCATCTGCCTGCTGGCATCTTCTCCCCGCAAACGGGGAGAAGCACGCTAATCACCTATACGGCGAGTCCAGCGCGATGTTGCGCGCCAGCTCCCGCTCCCAGCGATCGCCGTTCGCGAGCAGCTTTTCCTTGTTGTAGTAAAGCTCCTCGCGCGTCTCGGTGGCGAATTCGAAATTCGGCCCCTCGACGATGGCGTCGACCGGGCAGGCCTCCTGGCAGAAGCCGCAATAGATGCACTTCACCATGTCGATGTCGTAGCGCACGGTGCGGCGCGTGCCATCATTGCGGCGCGGGCCGGCCTCGATGGTGATCGCCTGCGCCGGGCAGATCGCTTCGCACAGCTTGCAGGCGATGCAGCGTTCCTCGCCGTTCGGATAACGGCGGAGCGCATGTTCGCCGCGGAAGCGCGGGCTGGTCGGCCCCTTCTCATGCGGATAGTTGATCGTCTCCTTCGGCGCGAAGAACTGGCGCATCGACAGGAAGAAGGCGCTGACGAAATCCTTCAGCAGCAGCGATTTTGCGGCCTGGGCCAGAGCGGACATCACGCAAACCCCGTGATCTTGAGGAAGGCCGCGGTGGCGACGACCATGAACAGCGAGATCGGCAGGAAGACTTTCCAGCCCAGCCGCATCAGCTGGTCGTAGCGGTAGCGCGGCACGAAAGCCTTCACCATCGAGAACATGAAGAACATCAGGCAGATCTTCAGCACGAACCAGATCACACCCGGTATCCAGGTGAAGGGCGCGAAATTGAACGGCGGCAGCCAGCCGCCAAGGAACAGGATGGTCGCCAGCGCGCACATCAGGACGACGGCGACATACTCGCCAAGGAAGAAGAGCAGGAACGGCGTCGATGAATATTCAACCATGTGGCCGGCGACGAGTTCCGATTCCGCCTCCACAAGGTCGAAAGGCGGGCGGTTGGTCTCGGCGAGCGCGGAGATGAAGAACACCACGAACATCGGCAGCAGCGACAACCAGTGCCAGTCGAGGAAGGTGTTGGGCAGGCCGAGCTTGGTGCCGAGGCCGTCCTGCTGCGACATGACGATCTCGGAGAGGTTGAGCGAGCCGACGCAAAGCAGCACGGTGACGATGACGAAGCCGATCGAGACTTCGTAGGACACCATCTGCGCGGCCGAACGTAGCGCGCCGAGGAACGGGTATTTCGAGTTGGACGCCCAACCGCCCATGATCACGCCATAGACCTCGAGCGAGGAGATGGCGAAGACATAGAGGATGCCGACATTGATGTTGGCGATCGCCCAGCCTTCGTTGACCGGAATGACCGCCCAGGCCGAGATCGCCAGCACCGCCGACACCAGCGGCGCCAGCAGGAACACGCCCTTGTTGGCGCCTGACGGGATCACCGGCTCCTTGAAGACGAATTTCAAAAGGTCGGCGAAGGCCTGCAGCGTGCCCCACGGACCGACGACGTTCGGCCCGCGGCGCAACTGCACCGCCGCCCAGATCTTGCGGTCGGCATAGAGCAGGTAAGCGACGCCGATCAAAAGCACGACGATCAGCACAACCGACTTCAGAAGGATCAGCAGCGCCGGCAGCACGTAAATCGAGAGGAAAGTGTCCATGCTTATTCCGCCGCCTGCTTGAAGCCGCTCTTGGCCAGCGCCGAGCATTCAGCCATCACGGCCGACGCCCGCGCGATCGGGTTGGTCAGGTAGAAGTCCTTCACCGACGAGGTGAAGGTGCCCTTGTTCAGCCGGCCGCCGAGCTTCGCCACCTTGGCGATATCGTCGCCATTGCCGGCCTGCACCTGGTCGATGCGGGCAAGATGCGGGAATTCGCCATAGAGCTTGGCGCGCAGTTGCGCCAGCGAATCGAAGGGCAGCTTTTTGCCGAGCACATCCGACAGCGCCCTGAGAATCGCCCAGTCCTCGCGCGCCTCGCCGGGAGCGAAGCCGGCGCGATTGGTCTGCTGCACACGGCCTTCCGTGTTCACATAGGTGCCGGACTTTTCGGTGTAGGCGGCGGCCGGCAGGATGACGTTGGCGCGATGCGCGCCAGCATCGCCATGTGTGCCGATATAGACGACGAAGGCGCCGCCCGTCTTGGCCATGTCGATTTCGTCGGCGCCGAGCAGGAAGAGCACGTCGGTGTCGCCCAGCATGCCGGCAACGGTCTTGCCGCCCTCGCCTGGCACGAAGCCGACATCGAGGCCGCCGACGCGCGCCGCCGCATTGTGCAGCACCGCAAAACCGTTCCACTCGGGCGTGACCGCATTGACGGCGGCAGCGAGCTTTGCCGCCTGGCCGAGCACCGCCGCGCCATCCGTGCGCGCCAGCGCGCCCTGGCCGACGATGATCAGCGGATGCGTGGCCTTGCTCAGCACCTCGAAGAATTTGCCGTTGCCGTCAGCGAGATCCTTCAGCGATTCCGGGCCGGCGCCGATCAGATCATAGTCGTAGCGTGTGTCGCCGATCTCGCCGATCACGCCGACCGGCAGGTTGCCGACGCGCCAGCGCTTGCGGATGCGGGCGTTGAGCACCGAAGCCTCGAAGCGCGGATTGGCGCCGATGATCAGCACCGCGTCGGCCTGCTCGATGCCTTCGATGGTCGGGTTGAAGATGTAGCTGGCCCGGCCGAGCGACGGATCGAGCGCGGCGCCATCCTGGCGGCAGTCGATGTTCTTCGAGCCGAGCGCGTTCATCAGGAGCTTCAGCGCATAGATTTCCTCGACGGCCGCGAGATCGCCCGCAATCGCACCGATCCGCTCGGGCGCGGTCTTCGACACCTCGTCCCTGATCGCCGCAAAGGCGTCCGCCCAGCTTGCCGGGGCAAGCTTGCCGTTCTTGCGCACATACGGGCGGTCGAGGCGCTGCGTGCGCAACCCGTCCCAGATGAAGCGGGTCTTGTCGGAGATCCACTCCTCGTTCACCGCCTCGTTGACGCGCGGCAGGATGCGCATCACTTCACGACCTCTGGAATCGACGCGGATCGCCGAGCCCACAGCGTCCATGACGTCGATCGATTCCGTCTTGGTCAATTCCCACGGCCGCGCCTGGAAGGCGAATGGCTTGGAGGTCAGCGCGCCGACCGGGCACAGATCGATGACATTGCCCTGCAGCTCCGACGTCATCGCCTGTTCGAGATAGGTGGTGATCTCGGCATCCTCGCCGCGGCCGATCAGGCCGAGCTCGGAAATGCCGGCGACCTCGGTGGTGAAGCGGACGCAGCGCGTGCAGTGGATGCAGCGGTTCATCACCGTCTTGACCAGCGGGCCGATATACTTGTCTTCGACCGCGCGCTTGTTCTCGTGATAGCGCGAGGAATCGACACCGAACGCCATCGCCTGGTCCTGCAGGTCGCACTCGCCGCCCTGATCGCAGATCGGGCAATCGAGCGGATGGTTGATCAGCAGGAACTCCATCACGCCTTCGCGGGCCTTCTTGACCATCGGCGTGTTGGTGAAGATTTCCGGCGGCTCGCCATTCGGGCCGGGGCGCAGGTCGCGCACGCCCATGGCGCAAGACGCCTGCGGCTTGGGCGGGCCGCCCTTCACCTCGATCAGGCACATGCGGCAATTGCCGGCGATGGACAGCCGCTCATGGAAGCAGAAGCGCGGCACTTCCGCGCCGGCATCCTCGGCCGCCTGCAGCAGCGTGTAATGGTCGGGTACCGTGATCTCTTTCCCGTCGACCTTTAGCTTTGCCATTCGCCTCAAACCTCTGCGGATGTCCGCAATCTATCTTCCGGGCGCGGCTTGCGCCGCGCCCGGTTTTTCAAATCATTTCACGGCGAGCGCCGCCGCCTGCGCAGTCCAGTCGTCGCGGCCTATGCGGCCGGCAAGCGACAGATAATCTTCCACCCAGGCGATCTCTTGCGACGTCCAGCCCGCGATCTGCTCATAAGTCCAGATGCCGAGACCGTTGAGCACCTTCTCAAGCTTCGGTCCGATACCCGAAATCGCCTTCAGGTCCGACGGCTTCGCCGGCTTGTCGACGGCCTTCGGTTGCCTGAAATCCTCGGGCATCAACGCGGCCGCTGCCGGCTGGGCGACAATATCGGCCCCGGTCGTGTCGAGAGCTTTCTCGGTCGCGTTCACCGCGATATCGGTCACGTCCCTGGCAAAGGTCTGCGCCTCGGCGATCAGCGTCTCGGTCGCCTTGCGCGCCTTGGACGCATTGGCGGTCGCTTCGCTCTGCGCCTCGATATCGTCGAGGAAAGGCTGGAACATGCGCTGCGAAGCTTCCAGCGCGCCGGTGAAGGCGCCCATCCACATGCCGACGGTATGGTTGGCAAAACCGATGCCGAGCGCCGACATCGCCGCCGCGCCCGCGACCGGATGCGCCAGAAGGTTGACGGCGCTGGCCATCTCCTTCGGCATCATCTTGGTCAGGTCCTGGTTCATCTTCTCGAATTGGTCCAAATCAGGCATGAACGGATAGGGTATCGAATACGGCGCCATAGAATTCTCCTGGTCGTTTCTTCGTATGCCCCGCCCCTGCTTTGCGTCTCGGGCTTGCGCCCGTATTTCGAAGTCTTATTCCGCCGCCACCATCACCGGCTCGACCCGGTGCGCGTTGCGCGAAAACTCGTCGATGCGGCGTTCCACCTCGCCGCGGAAATGCCGCATCAGGCCCTGGATCGGCCAGGCCGCCGCGTCGCCCAGCGCGCAGATCGTGTGGCCTTCGACCTGCTTGGTGACATCGAGCAGCATGTCGATCTCGCGCTTCTGCGCTTCGCCTCGCACCAGCCGCTCCATCACCCGCCACATCCAGCCGGTGCCTTCGCGGCACGGCGTGCACTGGCCGCAGCTTTCATGCTTGTAGAAGTAGGAGAGCCTGGCGATCGCTTTCACGACATCCGTCGACTTGTCCATGACGATGACGGCCGCTGTGCCGAGGCCGGATTTAAGATCGCGAAGCGCGTCGAAATCCATCGGCGCGTCCATGATCTGCTCGGCTGGCACCAGCGGCACCGAAGCGCCGCCCGGAATGACTGCGAGCAGATTGTCCCAGCCGCCGCGGATGCCGCCGCAATGCGTCTCGATCAGTTCGCGGAACGGGATCGACATCGCCTCTTCGAAGGTGCACGGGTTGTTGACGTGGCCGGAGACGCAGAACAGCTTGGTGCCGGCATTGTTCGGCCGGCCGAAGGACGAGAACCAGGCCGCGCCCCGGCGCAGGATGGTCGGCGCCACAGCGATCGATTCGACATTGTTGACGGTGGTCGGGCAGCCATAGAGGCCGACATTGGCCGGGAATGGCGGCTTCAGCCGCGGCTGGCCCTTCTTGCCTTCGAGGCTTTCGAGCAGCGCCGTCTCCTCGCCGCAGATATAGGCGCCGGCGCCGTGATGCATATAGACGTCGAAGTCATAGCCGGAAGTGTTGTTCTTGCCGATCAGCTTGGCCGCGTAAGCCTCGTCGATGGCGCGCTGCAGTGCCTCGCGCTCGCGGATGAACTCGCCGCGCACATAGATGTAGGCCGCGACCGCGCCCATGGCGAAGCCGGCAACCAGCGCGCCCTCGACCAGTGTGTGCGGATCGTTGCGCAGGATGTCGCGGTCTTTGCAGGTGCCCGGTTCGGATTCGTCGGCATTGATGACCAGATAGCTCGGACGGCCGTCGCTCTGCTTGGGCATGAACGACCACTTCAGTCCGGTCGGGAAGCCGGCGCCGCCGCGGCCGCGCAACCCGCTAGCCTTCATCTCATTGACGATCCAGTCGCGGCCCTTGGCGATGAGACCGGGCGTATCGTCCCAGATGCCGCGCGACTGCGCGCCGGCCAGCGACTTGTCGAAGAGGCCGTAGATGTTGGTGAAGATGCGGTCTTTGTCCTGAAGCATTTGTCGTCCCTCAGACCGGCTTCTTGCCGAAGACGCGGATGTATTCGGCGACGCCGCCCTTGGCGAGCGCCTTGGCCTGCTTCACCCAGTCGTCGCGCTCGATGCGGCCGCGGAAATTGAGATAGCCGTCGACCCATTCGCGCTCGGCCTTCTTCCAGGCGGCGACCTGCGCGAAGGTGTAGATGCCCAGCGAATGCAGGGTCGCTTCGATCTTCGGCCCGACGCCGGAGATGAGCTTGAGGTCGTCGACCACCGCCGGGCGCTCGATACCTGCAGGCCGGTTCTTGTCCTCGAGCGAAGGTTTTTCCGTCTTGGTGACCGGCTGCTTGGTTTCCGGCGCCTTGAAGGCGGCAGCCGGCTCTGCCTTGTTCTTGGGCCCGCTGCGCGGCTTGGAAACCTCCTCGACTTCCGGAGAAGCCTGATTGGCATTGGCGGCCGAATGGCGCGGCGCCTTGACGCTGGCGCCGTTCTCGGTGGCCGGGGCGACCTTAACCGGCGACGGCGTGTTGAGCGCCGGGCTGGTTTCAGCCGCGTGCGTCTTCGGCTTGCTGGATTTGGACGGCGCAACCGGGCCTGAGGAAGCCGGCGGCGGTGCCGACGTCGCCGCAGCGGGTGCCGGAGCTGCGGCAGCCCCCGCCTGCGAGCCAACCGCCGCAGGGGCAGCAGCCGGCGCCGCGGCGGCGGCGTCCTTGGCAGCCTTCGCGGCCGCCTTGGCTTCCTTGTCACGCGTCGACTTCAGGATCGCCTTTTCGCTGGTAAGCGTCTTCAAACCATCGGCCGGCTCGGAGCCATGGCGGCCGTTCTGCGGCCCCGGCTTGACCTCGGCGCCCTTCCCGGCGTCGTAGAGATCGATGATCTCGGCCAGCCGCTCAGGCGTCAGGTCTTCGAAAGTGTCCTTGAAGATCATGACCATCGGCGCGTTCACGCAGGCGCCAAGGCATTCGACCTCCTCCCACGACAGCGTGCCCTTGTCGTTGGTGTGGAACTGGTCGTGATGGATCTTCGAGCGGCACACATCCATCAGCGCTTCCGAGCCGCGCAGCATGCAGGGCGTGGTGCCGCAGACCTGGATATGCGCGCGCGTGCCAACCGGATTGAGCTGGTACTGCGTGTAGAAGGTCGCGACCTCGAGACCACGGATGCGCGGCATGCCGAGCATGTCGGAGATCGTCTCGATCGCCGCCTTGGTGACCCAGCCTTCCTGCTCCTGCGCGATCATCAGCAGCGGGATAATGGCCGACTGTTCGCGCCCCTTCGGGTATTTGGCGATCCACTGCTCAGCCGCCGCCGCATTCGCCTCGTTGAAGGCGAAGGTGGCTGGCTGGACGCTGGCATCTGCGAGACGACGAACTGACATTTTAGCGATCGACCTCACCAAACACGATGTCGAGGGAGCCAAGCACGGCGGTGACGTCGGCCAGCATGTGGCCGCGGCACAGAAAATCCATGGCCTGCAGATGCGCGAAACCGGGCGCGCGCAGCTTGCAGCGATAGGGCTTGTTGGTGCCGTCGGAGACCAGATAGACGCCGAATTCGCCCTTGGGCGCCTCGACGGCCGCATAGACCTCGCCGGCCGGCACGCGATAGCCCTCGGTATAAAGCTTGAAGTGGTGGATAAGCGCTTCCATCGAGCGCTTCATCGCCGCGCGCTTCGGAGGCACGACCTTGCCGTCGAGGTTCGACACCGGGCCGGCGCTTTCCTTGCCGAGCAGCAGATCGACGCATTGGCGCATGATCCTGGCCGACTGGCGCATCTCTTCCATGCGCACCAGATAACGGTCATAGCAGTCGCCGTTCTTGCCGATCGGGATGTCGAAATCCATCTCGGAATAGCATTCATAAGGCTGCGATTTGCGCAGGTCCCAGGTCGCACCCGAGCCGCGCACCATCACGCCCGAAAAGCCCCAGGCCCAGGCGTCCGCCAGCGACACCGTGCCGATATCGACATTGCGCTGCTTGAAGATGCGGTTGCCGGTCAAAAGCGCATCGAGGTCGTCGATCGATTTCAGGAACGGGTCGATCCACTTGCCGATGTCCTCGACCAGTTTCTGCGGCAGGTCCTGGTGCACGCCGCCCGGCCGGAAATAGGCTGCATGCATGCGCGAACCCGAGGCGCGCTCGTAGAACACCATCAGCTTTTCGCGCTCGACGAAGCCCCACAGCGGCGGGGTCAGCGCGCCGACATCCATCGCCTGCGTCGTCACATTGAGGATGTGAGACATGATGCGGCCCATCTCGGAATAGAGCACGCGGATCAGTTGGCCGCGCTTCGGCACCTCGATGCCGAGCAGCCGCTCGGCCGCGAGCGCGAAGGCATGCTCCTGGTTCATCGGCGCGCAGTAGTCGAGCCGGTCGAGATAGGGCACGGCCTGCAGATAGGTCTTCGCCTCGATCAGCTTCTCGGTGCCGCGGTGCAGCAGGCCGATATGCGGATCGACGCGGTCAACCACCTCGCCGTCCAGCTCCAGCACCAGGCGCAAAACGCCATGCGCCGCAGGATGCTGCGGACCGAAGTTGATGTTGAAGTTGCGGACGGAGGTTTCAGCCATCGTGGCGCCTCAATTTGCCTTCGCCTTCTCATCGCCCGGCAGCACATAGTCGGTGCCTTCCCAAGGAGAAAGAAAATCGAAATTTCGGAATTCCTGCTTGAGCTCGACCGGCTCGTAGATGACCCGCTTCGCCTCGTCGTCGTAGCGAACCTCGACGAAACCGGTCAGCGGGAAATCCTTGCGCAGCGGATGCCCTTCGAAGCCGTAGTCGGTGAGGATGCGGCGCAGATCCGGATGGCCGCTGAACAGCACGCCGTAAAGATCGTAAGTCTCGCGCTCGTACCAGTCGGCGCCGGGATAGACGGCGGTCAGCGACGGCACCAGCGTTTCCTCGTCGGCCTGGACCTTGAGGCGGATGCGCACATTCTGCTTCGGCGACAAAAGGTGATAGACGACGTCGAAGCGCTTGGCGCGCGAGGGATAGTCGGCGCCGCAAATGTCGATGATCGAGATGAACTGGCAGCGCGCATCGTCGCGCAGGAACGTCGCCACCTCGATCAGATTGCCCGGCTCGACGGAGACCGTCAGCTCGCCATAGGCAAGCACGGCTTCGCCGATGCGGCCGGAGAGCTTCTCGCCGAGATAGGTGGAGAGTTCGTTCAACGCCAGGGTCATCGGCTCACCGTTCGATCGTGCCGGTGCGGCGGATCTTCTTCTGCAGAAGGAGAATGCCGTAGAGCAGCGCTTCGGCGCTCGGCGGGCAGCCGGGCACATAGATGTCGACCGGCACGACGCGGTCGCAGCCGCGCACCACCGAATAGGAATAGTGGTAGTAGCCGCCGCCATTGGCGCAGGAGCCCATCGAGATGACGTAGCGCGGCTCCGGCATCTGGTCGTAGACCTTGCGCAGTGCCGGCGCCATCTTGTTGGTCAGCGTGCCGGCGACGATCATGATGTCGGACTGGCGCGGAGACGCGCGCGGCGCGACGCCGAAACGCTCCGAGTCATAGCGCGGCATCGAGGTGTGGATCATCTCGACCGCGCAGCAGGCGAGGCCGAAGGTCATGAACATCAGCGAGCCGCTCCGCGCCCAGGTGATCAGCGCTTCGGTCGAGGTGACAAGGAAACCCTTGTCGGCCAGCTCATTGTTGATTTCGAGGAAGAAGGGATCGTCCTCCCCCACCGGCCTGCCGGTGTTGGGGTCGATGATGCCCTTGGGCTTCGGCGCGACGAGGGTGCCTGAACTGTCGTTCAATCCCATTCCAGCGCTCCTTTTTTCCATTCATAGGCAAAGCCGATGGTCAGCACCGCCAGAAACACCATCATCGACCAGAAGCCGAGCATGCCGAGCTTGGAGAAGGACACCGCCCAGGGAAACAGGAAGGCGACCTCGAGATCGAAGATGATGAACAGGATCGACACCAGGTAGAAGCGGATGTCGAACTTCATGCGGGCGTCGTCGAACGAGTTGAACCCGCATTCATAGGCGGAAAGCTTTTCCGGATCGGGATTGCGATAGGCCACCAGGAAGGGGGCGATGATGAGCGCCAGACCCACGATCATCGCCACGGCGATGAACAGCACGATAGGCAGATATGAACTCAGGAGTGCGCTCATGCGGCGGCTTTCCTTCGGCGGGGGCAGTTCACTTTGATTACAGCAACGAACTCTAATGCGGAAGCGTGACAGTTTAACCGCTGAACCGTTTTAAGGAGCCCATGCTGCAACGCGGCGAGGGTTAGCGCAGCGGTTTCGGTGACGCAAGTCAAACCTTGTTCAAATCACGGCCCTGGACGCCATATCGGAAGAAACTGGTCCGATCCGCTCCTGTTTGATTTCCTTCGCTTTTTACTCCACTTTTCTCTCCTGACATATCTCCCGCCATTTGCCTGCTAGCATCGCCGGAATCACCGGCTAAAAATCCAACGGACGATCGGGGCAAGGACAGCTTGATGAAGGAGAAAATCTCGCTCGCTATGGCCAGGCGCATTGCGCTTGGATCACAGGGGTTCAACGACCCTCGTCCCGCAGGGGTTCCAGATCGCCGTCACCTCGCGCGTGTGCTTTCGCGGACCGGCCTGTTGCAGATCGATTCCGTGAGCGCGGTGGTGCGCGCCCATTACATGCCGCTTTATTCGCGCCTCGGCCCCTACCCGCTGGCGCTGCTCGACAATGCCGCGGTGACCCGCAAGCGTGCGGTCTTTGAATATTGGGCCCATGAGGCATCGTTCCTGCCTGTCGAGACCTACCCTTTGCTGCGCTGGCGCATGCAGCGCGCCGAGCAGGGCGAGGAGATGTATCTCGGCCTGGCCAAATGGGGCCGTGAGCGCAAGGAAATGATCGACGAGATCTATAGAGAGGTCGCCGATCGCGGGCCGATCGCCGCCTCCGACATTGAGGGCCACAAGGGCAATGGCGGCTGGTGGGGCTGGAGCGAGGCCAAGCACGCCTTCGAATGGCTGTTCTGGGCCGGCCGCATCACCACCGCCTACCGGCGCGGCTTCGAACGCTATTACGACCTGCCCGAGCGCGTTTTGCCGCAGGCCGTGCTGGACCTGCCCGAGCCCTCGGTCGAGGAGGCGCATCGCGAATTGCTGCGCATCTCGGCCCGCGCCCACGGCATCGCCACCTATGGCGACCTCCGCGACTATTTCCGGCTGGCGCCCGGCGATACGAAGGACCGCATCGAGGAATTGGTCGAAGCCGGCGAATTGCTGCCGGTGAAGGTCGAGGGCTGGGACAAACCTGCCTATCTCCACAAGGACGCCCGAATCCCGCGCCGGATAGAGGCCCGCGCCCTGCTCGCCCCCTTCGATCCCGTGGTTTTCGAACGCACCCGCACCGAAAAGCTCTTCGGCTTCCGCTACCGCATAGAGATCTACACCCCGGCCGAAAAGCGCCAATACGGCTATTACGTCCTGCCGTTCCTGCTCGGCGACCGCATCGTCGCCCGTGTCGATCTGCGGGCCGATCGCCCGGCCAGCGTGCTGCGCGTCCACGCCGCCTATGCCGAGCCCGACGCACCACCGGCGACGGCAGCCCAACTCTTCGACGAGCTGAAGCAGATGCAGGGCTGGCTCGGCCTGGAGGCGATCGAAGTGACGCCGGTCGGCGACCTCGGACCGGCTCTGGCCGACATCGCGGTGTCGTAGCCGCGCGTTGACAGGCGCCTAGCCGTAAGCCTAAATCCGCCACAGACGGTCTTCTCCCGGCAAAGGGAGGAGCCAAGAGGGAATGCGGTGCGGGCCAAAACCCAAATCCGCGGCTGTCCCCGCAACTGTGAGCGACGAGCCCCGGCCGAAAACCACTGGGATGTTCCCGGGAAGGCGGCATTCAGGGCGACGACCCGCAAGCCAGGAGACCTGCCGTCTGAGACTTTAAGTATCCGAATGCTCGGCGGGTTTTCCGGGCAAGGAGCCTGGTTTTGGATCGCAACGGCAGTTTCCCGGCAAACAATGCGGACACTTCGTCCGAGCCCGACGCGCTGGCCGGCGTGACCGTCATCGTCTGCTCCTCCTGCCGCGACGAGACCGGGTCCGATGCGCATCCGCGCGCCGGCGCGCTGCTGGCCGAAGACACGCGCCGCGCCGCATCGGGCGAGAATATCCGCATCCGCACCGTCGAATGCCTCGGCAACTGCAAGCGCCGGCTGAGCGCGGCGCTGCTGCGCGACGGCTGCTGGAGCTACGTCTTCGGCGATCTGGAGACGACCAGCGGTGCCGATCTCGTCGCCGGCGCAAAGCTCTTCGTCACCTCGACCGACGGCCTTATCCCCTGGCGCGGCCGGCCCGATTCCCTCAAGCGCGGCCTGGTTGCCCGCATCCCTCCTCTCGACATGCTGAAGGACTGACCATGAACGCTTCCGTTTCCCGCGTGCCCTGCACCGTCGTCACCGGCTTCCTCGGCGCCGGCAAGACGACGCTGATCCGCAACCTGCTCGAGAACGCCAAGGGCAAGCGGCTGGCAATCATCGTCAACGAATTCGGCGATGTCGGCATCGACGGCGAGATCCTGAAAGGCTGCGGCGTCGACACCTGTCCCGAGGAAAACATCGTCGAGCTCGCCAATGGCTGCATCTGCTGCACCGTCGCCGAGGATTTCGTGCCGGCGCTCGACCAGATCCTGTCCCGCACGCCGAAGGTCGACCACATTCTGATCGAGACTTCCGGCCTCGCTCTGCCGAAGCCGCTGGTGCAAGCCTTCCAGTGGCCGACGGTGAAGAGCCGCGTGACGGTTGACGGCGTCGTTGCCGTGGTCGACGGCCCGGCGCTGGCCGACGGCCGCGTTGCCTCCGACATGGATGCGCTGCAGGCGCAGCGCGCGGCGGACGACTCGCTCGACCATGACGATCCGGTCGAAGAGGTGTTCGAGGACCAGATCGCCTGCGCCGACCTGATCATCCTGTCGAAGAGCGATCTGATGGACGCGGCGGGCTCTCAGCGCGCCAACGCCGTCATCGGCGAGCATGTGGCGCGCGCCGTGAAAATCGTGCCGACCGCGCAAGGCAAGGTTGATCCTTCGGTGCTGCTCGGCCTCGGCCTCGCCGTCGAGGACGACATCGAGAACCGCAAGACCCATCACGACGATGAGCTCGACCATGAGCACGACGATTTCGATTCCTTCGTCATCGACATCCCGTCGATCGCCAATCCGGACGAGCTGGCCAAGCGGGTCGCCCTTGCCGCCGAGCAGGAGAACGTGCTGCGCGTCAAAGGCTTCGTCGAGGTCGGCGGCAAGCCGATGCGGCTTCTGCTCCAGGCCGTGGGGCCGCGCGTCAACCATTATTACGACCGCGCCTGGACAGCCGAGGACGACCGCCGCTCGCGGCTTGTCGTCATCGGCCTCAAGGGGCTGAACCGCCCGGCGATCGAGCGTATCCTCGCCGGCTGAGGGAAATCCGGACTGCGATGCATATCCTCGCCACCACATCCGCTTCGCTCGACGATCTCGCCGAGCCGATCGACCTCAGGCAGACGCCTGCGGATGTCGTGGCGCTGTCCTTCACCGACAGCGATCTCGCCGGCCTGGCCGCTGCTTGGAAGGCCGATGCCGCGCGACTGCCTTCGATGCGGCTCGCAGCCTTGCGCGACCTTCGCCATCCGATGTCGGTGGATCTCTGGATCGACAGCGTCGCCCGCCACGCCAAGGTCGTCCTCGTCCGCATCCTTGGCGGCTATGACTGGTGGCGCTATGGCTGCGACCAGCTCGCCTCGGTGGCGCGCGAGCGTGGCATCAAGCTGGCGCTGCTGCCCGGCGAAAGCCATGACGAGGACCAGCGGCTGATCGAAGCCTCGACCCTGCCGCGCGCCGAGTTGGACGCTCTGCTCGGCTATTTCCGCGAGGGCGGGCCGGCCAATATGAGCGCACTGGTGCAAAGGCTGGCAAGACTTGCCGGGTCGGATGCGGCCGTGTCCGAGCCGGTGAGCGTGCCGAAGGCTGGGTTTTATCAGCCTGGAGTTGGTGTCGTTGAGAAGCCGAACCTTTCAGAGGTCGGCCATCCTTCGCCCGGGGGGGCGACGGAACTCGACGTCGACAATTTCGCCGTCGTCCCCATCCTCTTCTACCGCTCGATGCTGTTGGCGGCAGACGTAGCACCGATCGACGCTCTCGCGGAGGCGTTGAAGCTGCAAGGCCTGACGCCCGTGCCGATCTTCGTCTCCAGCCTGAAAGACCCGGCGTCGCTCGCCTTCGTCGAAACCGCCCTCGCCTCGCTGCACCCCGCCGCCATCGTCACCGCCACCGCCTTTGCCTCCGGCGCGGAGCCCGGCGCCGAAACCCTGTTCGACCGCGCCGGCGTGCCCGTCTTTCAGGTCATCGTCGCCACGACGCGCCGCGAGGTCTGGGAGAACAACCAGCGTGGCCTGGCGCCCGCCGATCTTGCCATGCATGTCATCCTGCCCGAGCTCGACGGCCGCATCCTGGCCGGCGCCATCTCCTTCAAGGGCGAGATCGAGACCGATCCGGCACTGGCCTTTCGCGCCTTTGCCAACCGGCCGGAAATGGACCGCGTGGGGCAGGTCGCCAAGCGGATCGCGGCTTTTATCCGCCTGCAGAGGACCAAGCGGGCCGAGCGCAAGCTGGCGATCCTGATCCCCGACTATCCGAGCGCGCCCGGACGGACCGGCTATGCGGTCGGGCTTGATGTGCCCTCCAGTGTGCTTGCGATGCTGCATGACCTGAAGGAACAGGGCTATGCGGTTGAAGGGAATCCGCAATCGCCGCGGGCGTTGCTGGATGCGCTGGAGGTGGGTGGGCAAGGGTTAAGTTCAAAAGAATACCTGCGTTTCTCGGCCGAATTGCCCGACGCTGCGCGCGATGCGGTTGAGGCCGCTTGGGGCAAGGCCAATGACGAAGCTCACGTCAATGCGCCCCCCTCTGTCCTGCCGGACATCTCCCTCACTTGGGGGGAGATTGGCAGTTCCTCTGGCGGCGCTCTCCCTGCAACGTCGGAGATTGGCGAAAGCGTGGACGAGAGCTCAATCTCCCCCCTCGTGGGGGAGATGTCCGGCAGGACAGAGGGGGGCGCGTCAGAACGCCGACCTTCGCAGAGAAACTTCGAAACCCGCTTCCCCTTCCGCGCCGCCACCTTTGGCAACGTCACCGTGGCGCTGGCCCCCGATCGCGGCCGCTCGGCCGACCGGCGCGCCGATTACCACGACCCGACGCTGCCCCCGCGTCACGAACTCATCGCCTTTGGCTTCTGGCTGCAGAAATCGCTCGGCGTCCACGCCATCGTCCATGTCGGCGCGCATGGCACATTGGAATGGCTGCCGGGCAAGACCGTTGCGCTCTCCGACACCTGCTTCCCCGAGATCGTCACCGGCTCGCTGCCGGTCATCTATCCCTTCATCGTCTCCAATCCCGGCGAAGCGGCGCAGGCCAAGCGCCGCATTTCCGCGGTCACCCTCGGCCATCTGCCCCCGCCACTGACCGGCGCCAGCCTCGATGAGGCGCATCAGAGGCTGGAACGGCTGGTCGACGAATATGCCCAGGCCGATGGGCTCGACCGTCGCCGCCGCGACCGCTTGGCCAGGCTAATCGTCGAGACGGCGCGGAAGACCGGGCTTGCCTCGGAAGCCGGCGTCGCCAGGACCGACCAGCCCGACGAAGCGCTGCGCCGCATCGATGCCTGGCTCTGCGACCTTAAGGATTTCGCGGTCAAGGACGGGCTGCATGTCTATGGCCGCGCACCGGAAGACGAAGCCGATCCGCTGCGCCGGCAAAGCGCGGCAGCCGAGAAAGCCAACCTGCTCGCCGCACTCGACGGCCGCCATATCAAGGCCGGGCCGGCCGGAGCCCCGGCGCGCGGCCGCTCCGATGTGCTCCCCACCGGCCGCAACCTCTTCACCTCCGATCCGCGCACCATGCCCACGCCGACCGCCTATGATCTCGGCCAGGCGGCGGCTGAGGAAGTGGTGCGCAGCTACATGCAGAGCCATGGCGACTGGCCGCGTTCGCTGGTTATCGACCTCTGGGGTTCGGCCTCCTTGCGCACCGGCGGCGAGGAAATCGCGCAGGGCCTGGCGCTCATGGGCTGCCGGCCGCAATGGGATGCCGCGACCGGTCGCGTCACCGGCATCGAGGTGTTGCCGCCGGCGACGCTCGGCCGCCCGCGCGTCGACGTCACCTGGCGCATCTCCGGGCTGTTCCGCGACATGTTCCCGACCCAGATCGCGCTGATCGACGCCGCCGCGAATGCCGTCGCCGGCCGCGACGAGGACGATACGGAGAACCCGCTCGCCGCGACGACGCGCGCTCACGGCAAGGTCAGCCCGCGCATTTTCGGCACCTCGCCCGGCACCTATGGCGCCGGCGTTGAAGATCTGCTCTCGCGCGGCGAATGGGGCGTGCGCGAGGAGATCGGCCGCGCCTATCTCGACGCCACTTCGCACGCCTATGGCGGCGCCGACGGCGAAGCGATTTCGGCGCCCGGCGCCTTCGAAGGCCGGGTCGCCGAAGCCGATCTTCTCGTCCACACCGGCGACGATCCGGGCCGCGATATCCTCGAAGGCTCGGCCGATGTCGCCTTCATCGGCGGCTTTTTGGCCGCACTTGCCGCGCTTGGCCGCAACGCCGACGTTATTGTGCTCGACACCACCGACCCGCAGAAGCCGAAGCCGCGTTCGGTCAGCGAGGCCGTATCGCGCGTGGTCCGCGCCCGCGCCGTCAACCCGCGCTTCATCGCCGGCCAGATGCGTCACGGCCCGCGCGGCGCCTCGGAATTCGCCGAAACGGTCGACCGCCTGGTCGGCTTCGCCGAAACCACCCATGCCATTTCCGGCGCGCTGATCGAGGCCGTGTACGACAACTATGTCGGCGACCCCGACGTTCGCGCCTTCCTGCTGCGCGAGAACCCGGCGGCGGCGAAAGTCATCGCCGAGCGCTTTCTTGCTGCCCGGCGGCGCGGTCTCTGGCATCCGCTCAGGAATTCCATCGACGACGATCTCGCTGCCTTGATCGCCGAAGCCGAAACAAACGAGGTGGCGGCATGAATGCCTTTTCGCGCCGCGGCGCCTGCCCTGCACTCAGCGCGCCGATGCAGACCGGCGACGGGCTTTTGGTGCGGCTCAATCCAGTCACTGGAGGACTTGCGCCAAACTTGCTGATCCGATTAGGCGAATCCGCCCTGCGCCACGGCAACGGCATCATGGAAGTGACCGCGCGCGGCAGCCTGCAGATACGTGGTTTGACGGCGGAAAGCGCGCGGCTGCTGGCGGCGGAAGTGGATGTGCTGGGCATCGCGGTGCGCAGCGGCGTGCCCGTCGAGACGGGGCCGCTGGCGGGGATAGATCCGCAGGAGGTTGCCGATCCGCGCCCGTTGGCCGAGCGGATCAGGACGGCGATCGAGGAAGCTGGGCTGACGGGGAGGCTGGGGCCGAAGGTGTCGGTTGTTGTCGATGGCGGCGGGCAACTGACGATGGATACCGTGGCCGCCGATGTGAGGCTGAGGGCGGTGCGCGCTGGCGGGGATACCTTTTGGAGCGTATCGGTTGCCGGCGACGCGCGAAGTGCAAAGCCGCTTGCGACGGTCGATGCGGGTGCTGCACGCGACATTGCTGTGGCGGCATTGAGGATGGTCGCCGAAAAAGGAGGCGAGGCGCATACCCGCGATTTGTCGGAACGGCAGTTGGCCTCTCTCGCAGGCTGGCGTTCCTTCGCGCCCCCCTCTGTCCTGCCGGACATCTCCCCCACAGGCGGGGAGATTAGCAGCTCGCGCGGCGGCTCTCTCTCTGCAGCGAACTCTCATATTCCGACCCCGGCGATTGGCGAAAACGAAGGCGACAGCCTAATCTCCCCCCTAGTGGGGGAGATGTCCGGCAGGACAGAGGGGGGCGCCGTAGAGCGCCCTCGCTCGCCGATTGGCCTTTTCAACGTTGATGAAGGCACTGCTTTCGGTATCGCCCTGCCCTTCGGCAGCATGCCGGCGCAGAACCTTATCGAGCTTGCCACAAAGGCCGCAGAACTTGGCTCAACCGAAATCCGCCTCGCCCCCGGCCGCGCCCTGCTTGTCCTCGGCCTCTCTCCGTCCGCCTGCGCTACGCTGCAATCCACCGCCGCCACGCTCGGCTTCGTCACCTCCCCTGCCGACCCGCGCACCCGTATCGCCGCCTGTCCCGGCACGCCGGCCTGCGCTTCCGGCAATATCGCCACGCGCACCATCGCCGAGACAATCGCAACCGAAAGCCCCGACCTCCTCGACACTTCGCTGACGCTTCACATTTCCGGCTGCGCCAAGGGGTGCGCGCATCCCGGGCCGGCGATGCTCACCCTGGTCGGCGACGAAAACGGAGCCGGACTTGTCGTGGACGGGACGGCAAAGGCCCTTCCTGCCGGATACAGGCCGGGCTATGACGCCGCGCGCGGGATCGCCGGTATCGCGGCGGCGATCCATGACGCGCGACATCAGGGCGAAACCGCCGCCGCTTGCCTCACAAGGCTTGGCGCTTCCGGCATCGCCGACCTCTATCGACGGAACCAGTGAATGGCCGCCTACGACTATATCCATGACGGGATGGCGATCTACGAGCGCTCTTTCGCCATCATCCGCGCCGAGGCGGACCTGTCGCGCTTCTCCGAGGCCGAGGCGGATGTTGCCATCCGCATGATCCATGCCTGCGGCCAGGTCGAAGCCGCCAGCCATTTCGTTTTCTCGAACGATTTCGTTGAAGCGGCCCGCGCGGCGCTTGCCGCCGGCGCGCCGATCTTCTGCGATGCCGAGATGGTGGCGCATGGCGTCACCCGGGCCCGGCTGCCGGCTGGCAACGAGGTGATCTGCACGCTGCGCGACCCGCGCACGCATGACATTGCCAGAGAAATCGGCAACACCCGCTCAGCGGCGGCGATCGACCTCTGGGGCGAGCGCATGGCCGGCTCGGTCGTCGCCATCGGCAATGCGCCGACCGCGCTCTTCTATCTGTTGGAAAAACTGCGCGACGGCGCGCCAAAGCCGGCCGCGATCATCGGCATGCCGGTCGGCTTCGTGGGCGCCGCTGAATCCAAAGATGCGCTGGCCGAGAATTCCTATGGCGTGCCCTATGCCATCGTGCGCGGCAGGCTCGGCGGCAGCGCTATGACCGCCGCCGCGCTCAATTCGTTGGCGAGGCCCGGCCTGTGAACGCTCTCCCGAAAGGACGCCTCGTCGGCGTCGGCACCGGCCCCGGCGATCCGGAGCTTCTGACGCTGAAGGCCGCGCGAGCATTGGCCGAAGCCGATGTCGTCGCCTATTTCGCCAAGCGCGGCAACAACAGCAATGCGCGCGCCATCGTCGAGGCGCGCTTCCGGCCGGACATGATCGAGCTGCCGCTGCTCTACCCGGTGACGACGGAGATCGACAAGGATCACGACGACTACCGCGCGCAGATCACCGATTTCTACGAGCATTCGGCCGAACAGGTCGCCGAGCATCTCGGCGCCGGCAGGATGGTGGCGGTGCTGTCGGAGGGCGATCCGCTTTTCTACGGCTCCTACATGCACCTGCATGTTCGCCTCGCGCACCGTTTCCCGACCGAGGTCATTCCCGGCATCACCGCCATGTCCGGCTGCTGGTCGCAGACCGGCCTGCCGATCGTCCAGGGCGACGACGTGCTGACCGTGCTGCCGGGCACGATGAGCGAGTTCGAGCTGACCCGTCGGCTGGCCGACACCGATGCTGCGGTAATCATGAAGGTCGGCCGCAACCTGCCGAAGATCAGGCGCGCGCTGGAAGCTACCGGCAAGCTGGCCAAGGCCGTCTATGTCGAGCGCGGCACCATGCCGGGCAGCGTCTCCATGCGGCTGGCCGAAAAGCCGGACGACAAGGCGCCCTATTTCGCCATCGTGCTGGTCGCCGGCTGGTCGGCCCGCCCAGGGGCGAAGCCATGAGCGGCCGCCTTACCGTTATCGGTCTCGGCCCCGGCAATGCAGATCAGGTCACGCCGCAGGCTGCCAATGCCGTCGCCGAGGCTTCCTTTTTCTATGGCTACAAGCCCTATCTCGACCGGCTGGAGCTGCGGCCGGATCAGACCCGCATCGCCTCCGACAACCGCGAGGAGCTCGCCCGTTCCAACGAGGCGCTGGCCAAGGCGGCCGAGGGCCATAACGTCGCCGTCGTTTCCGGCGGCGACCCCGGCGTCTTCGCCATGGCCGCGGCCGTTTGCGAGGCGATCGAAGCCGGCCCCGACGAATGGCGCGCCGTCGACCTCGCTGTGGTCCCCGGCGTCACTGCCATGCTTGCCGTCGCGGCCCGCATCGGCGCGCCGCTCGGCCACGATTTCTGCGCCATCTCGCTCTCCGACAATCTCAAGCCCTGGGAGCTGATCGAGCTGCGCCTGCTGGCGGCTGCGGGAGCCGGCTTCGTCATTGCGCTCTACAACCCGATCAGCAAGGCCCGCCCCTGGCAGCTCGGCCGCGCCTTCGAATGCCTGAAGGCGATCCTGCCCGGCACCACGCCGGTGATCTTCGGCCGCGCCGCCGGCCGGCCCGACGAGCGCATCGAGGTTTTCCTGCTCGCGGACGCCGATGCCGCAAAAGCCGACATGTCGACCTGCATCATCATCGGCTCGCCGGAGACCCGCATCATCAGGCGCGGCGAGAAACCCGCGCTGGTCTACACACCGCGTTCGGCAACGGGCGCGAAAAGATGATCGACTTTCGCCGCCAGCGCATCGACGGTTTCGGCCGACGGCACGTCAGGCAAAGGCGGCCGGCGGATCATGATCACCTCAATGCCGAGCGCCCGCGCCGCCGCGATCTTGCCGTAGGTCGCCTCGCCGCCGCTGTTCTTGGAGACGACGGCATCGATCCCGTGTTTTTCGAGCAGCGCTCGCTCATCCGCTTCCGGAAACGGTCCGCGCGCCAGCAGATAGAGCGCATCGGGCACGGCAAGCTTCGGCTCGACCGGATCGACGCTGCGGATCAGGTAGCGGTGCTGCGGCGCGGCCTCGAAAGCGCCAGCCTCCTGCCGGCCGATCGCCAAAAAGACACGGCGCGGCGCCTGGCCGAGAGCGCTTGCCGCCTCAGCGACATTGTCGACCAGCGTCCAGCGATCGCCCGCGACCGGTTCCCAGCCGGGGCGCCGCAGCGCAAGAATCGGCACGCCGGTTTGCCGCGCCGCTTCGGCAGCGTTGGCAGAGATGCGGGCCGCGTAAGGATGCGTGGCATCGATCAGAAGATCGACCTCTTCCTGGCGAAGATAGGCGGCAAGCCCCGCCGCGCCGCCAAAGCCGCCGACACGCACCGGCACGCCTTGCGCGACAGGAGTTTCGGTTCGACCGGCGAGCGACAGCGTGACCGAGAAATCCCGGCGACGTGCCAGCTTTCCCGCGAGTTGCCGGGCTTCGGTCGTTCCGCCGAGGATCAGAATGCGGTGGGTCATCATGCCTGCTAAGGGTCCGCGCGCCGCCAAGCCAGCCTCAAAATGGCTCACCATTGTCGGCATCGGCGAGGACGGTGTAGCGGGTCTCGGCGACGAGGCCAAGCAGCGCATCGCTCAGGCGGAATTCGTTTTCGGCGGCAAGCGCCATCTTGCCCTTGTCGCGTCGCTGGCGAAGGGCCAAACCCGCCCATGGCCGACACCCTTCGATGCCGAAATGCACGACGTGCTGGCGCTCGCGGGCAAGGACGTCTGCGTGCTCGCGTCCGGCGACCCGTTCTTTCACGGCGTCGGCGTCACGCTGAGCCGCAAGGTCAACCCGGAGGAAATGGTCGTCCTCCCAGCGCCCTCCTCTTTGTCGCTGGCCGCCTCCCGTCTCGGCTGGGCCTTGCAGGACATCGAGACCATCTCGCTGCACGGTCATTCGATCGACCTGATCCGGCCGCTCCTTCATCCCGGCGCGCGCATCCTCGCCCTGACATCGGACGCCGACGCGCCAGCCGCTATCGCCGCGCTGCTCGACGAACTTGGCTTCGGCCCGTCGCGGCTGACCGTGCTCGAAGCGCTCGGCGGTGCCGATGAAGCGCGTCGCCCCACCGGCGCCGACGCCTTCGACCTCAAAAACATCAACCCGCTCAACGTGCTGGCGCTGGAAATTGAATCGACGCCGGATGCGCGCACCCTGCCCTTGACCGTCGGCCTCGCCGACCACCTGTTCGAGCATGACGGCCAGATCACCAAGCGCGAGATCCGCGCCATCACGCTGTCAGCGCTGGCGCCACGGCGCGGCGAGCTGCTGTGGGACATCGGCGCCGGCTCGGGCTCGATCGGCATCGAATGGATGCTGGCGCATCCTTCGCTGCGCGCCATCGCCATCGAGGCCGACAGCGAGCGCGCCGCGCGTATCGCCCGCAACGCCGCGCATTGCGGCGTGCCCGGCCTCGTCGTGGTCGAAGGGTCGGCGCCCAAGGCACTTGCCAAGCTTGAAACGCCAGATGCGATCTTTGTCGGCGGCGGCGGCAGCGATGACGGCGTGCTGGAGAAGGCGATCAAGGCGCTCCGTCCCGGCGGCCGGCTCGTGGCCAATGCGGTGACGCTGGAGATGGAAGCCCTGCTGCTTGATCAGAACAACAGGCGCGGCGGCGATCTCACCCGCATCGCGCTATCGCGCGCGGCGCCGGTCGGCTCGATGCAAGCCTGGCGTCCGGCCATGCCGGTCACGCAGTGGAGCTGGACAAAACCATGATGGTCGCGGGCATCGGCAGTCGCAAAGGCGTGAGCGTCGAGGACGTGCTGGCGGCGATCGAGACCGCGCTTGAGGCACACGGCCTTCCGATGACGGCGCTTTCGGCGCTGGCGACCGCCCCGCTCAAGAAGGATGAGGCGGCGATTTCCGCCGCAGGCCGCACGCTCAACCTGCCGGTGGTGATTGCCGATGACCGGGTCCTGCAATTGGCCTCACCGCGCGCCCGCAGCCGTTGCGATCTGTCGCAGAGCCGCGCCGGCACGCCGTCGGTTTCGGAGGCGTCCGCCCTCGCGGTGGCCGGCGCCGGCGCAAGACTGCTCGGGCCTCGCACGGTGCTTGGCCCGGTTACTTGCGCCATCGCCATCAGCGGAGACGCGCCATGACGGTCCATTTCATCGGCGCAGGTCCGGGCGCTGCCGACCTCATCACTTTGCGCGGCGCGAGGCTGTTGGCGTCTTGCCCGGTCTGCCTCCATGCCGGCTCGATCGTCGCGCCGGAGTTGCTCGAACATTGCGCGCCCGGCACGAGACTGGTCGATACCGCGCCGATGTCGCTCGACGAGATCGAGGCTGAATATGTCGCCGCGCACAAGGCCGGCCAGGATGTCGCCCGCCTGCATTCCGGCGACCTCTCGGTGTGGAGCGCGGTCGCCGAACAGATCAGGCGGCTGGAAAAACACGGCATCCCCTACACGCTCACCCCCGGCGTGCCGTCCTTCGCGGCGGCGGCGGCGGCATTGCGCCGCGAGCTCACCATCCCCGAGCTCGCGCAAAGCCTGGTGCTGACGCGCGTTTCCGGGCGCGCCTCGAAAATGCCGCCGGGCGAAACGCTGGCCGGCTTCGGCCGTACCGGCGCCACGCTTGCTATCCATCTCGCCATCCACGCCATCGACCGCATCGTGGCCGATCTCACGCCGCTTTACGGCGCCGAGTGTCCGGTCGCGGTCGTCTTCCGCGCCTCCTGGCCTGACGAGCGCATCCTGACCGGGACGCTCGGCACCATCGAAGCGCAATTGGCGCAGAACCCGATGGAACGCACGGCGATCATCTTCGTCGGCAGCGCGCTCGCCGCGCAGGATTTCGGCGAAAGCTCACTCTATGACGCCCATTACCAGCGGCGTTTTCGCGGACGGGACGGATTGTGAACGGCAGCGCCAACATGAACGGACGGGCAAATGTGGAGCAGGCGCTGGCGCGGCTGAACTTCAAGCCGCGCGAGCTCGAGTCTGGCCATGTCTGGCTGGCCGGGGCCGGCCCCGGCGATCCCGGCTGCCTGACTTTGGAAGTGCTGGCCGCGCTCGGGCAATGCGACGCGCTGGTCTATGACGCGCTGGTCTCGCCCGATGTTGTGGCCGTCGCGCAAGGGGCAGAACTTTTCTACGCCGGAAAACGCGGCGGCCAGCCATCGATGAAACAGGACGACATCAACGCCCTGCTGGTGCGGCTGGCGCGCGAGGGCCGCCGCGTCGTGCGGCTCAAGGGCGGCGATCCTTATATTTTCGGCCGTGGCGGCGAAGAGGCCGTGGCGTTGGCGGGCGAGAAAATCCCGTTCCGGGTGCTTTCCGGCCTGACCTCCGGTCTCAGCGCGCTGGCCGCGACCGGCATTCCCGCCACCATGCGCGGCATCAACAAGGCCGTCATCCTGGCGACCGGCCATGCGGCGGGCACCGATGACGATGTCGACTGGGCCGCGATCGCCCGCACCGGACAGCCGGTTGTCGTCTATATGGGCATGGCCAATTTGCCGGTGATCGCGGCAAAGCTGCTCGAAGGGGGCCTCGCGCCGTCCACCCCCGCCGCGGTGATCGTCGCGGCAACCACGCCCCAGGAACGTATCGTCGTCGCCACACTCGCCACCATCGCGGACGAAGCCGCTGCCGCAGGGCTGGCTTCGCCGGCGCTGATCGTCGTCGGCGGCATCGTCGCCATGCGCGCGGCGCTCGGTGGCGACGCATGACGGCGCGCGCGATCATCATCGGCGCGCCGCGCTCCGGCTCGGGCAAGACCAGCGTCACCATCGGCCTGTTGCGCGCGCTCGCCCGGCGCGGCCTGAAAGTGCGCGGCGCGAAATCCGGACCGGACTATATCGATCCCGGCTTCCACACAGCCGCCACCGGCCTCTCCGGTGTCAACCTCGACAGCTGGGCGATGTCGCCTGCCCTGCTCAACGCGCTGGCGGCCCAGGCTGCGGACGACGCCGAATACATCGTCCTCGAAAGCGCCATGGGCCTGTTCGACGGCATTCCCGCGCCGCAAGGCCGCTCGGGCTCGGCCGCCGATCTTGCGCGGCTCTACCGACTGCCGGTGCTGCTGGTGCTCGACGTTTCCGGACAGTCGACCACAGCGGCCGCCGTCGCCAAGGGGTTTGCCGCTTATGATCCGGATGTGCGCATGGCCGGCGTCGTGCTCAACCGCCTCGGCAGCGAACGCCACCGCCGGCTGTCCGGCGACGCGATCGAAGCGATCGGCCTGCCCGTGGTCGGCGCCATCCTGCGCGATCCGACACTCAACCTGCCGGAGCGGCATCTTGGCCTCGTCCAGGCCGGCGAGTACGAGAATCTGATGGCGCATCTCGACCGGCTGGCCGACATGGTGGAAAAGTCGCTCGACATCGATGCCATCCTGGCGCTGGCGACCCCGCTGGAGCCGGCGGCCGGCGACTTCGGTGACGCGCTGCAACCGCCCGGGCAGCGCATCGCGCTGGCGGAAGACGCCGCCTTCACCTTCCTTTATCCGCATGTCGCCACGCATTGGCGCAAGGCCGGCGCCGAGATCGTGCCTTTCTCGCCGCTGGCCGACGAAGGCCCTTCGCAGGACTGCGAGGTCTGCTGGTTGCCCGGCGGCTATCCCGAGCTGCACGCCGGCAAGCTCGCGGCCGCGAGGAACTTTCAGGCGGCAATGACGCGCTTCGCGGCGACGAAGCCGGTTCACGGCGAGTGCGGCGGCTTCATGGTGCTGGGCGAAATTCTGGAAGACGCGGACGGCGAGAGTCACAAAATGCTCGGCCTGCTTGGCCATTCGACCAGCTTCGCCAGGCGCAAGATGAATCTCGGTTATCGCGAGGCGCGGCTGCGCGCCGCCTGCCCGTTGGGGCCGGAAGGCACGCTGATCCGCGGCCACGAATTCCACTATGCGCAGATGACGGCCATCGGCAATGACGGGCCCTTGGCCGATCTCGCCGACGGCCAGGGCAACCCGCTCGGCGCTTCCGGCTACCGGCGCGGCCATGTCAGCGGCACCTTCTTCCATGCCATTGCGAGGAGCGCATGAGCGGCCCTTCGGCGCCCCGGCAAGTGCTTGACGATATCGGCCTCAGCCTCGTCTTCTTCACCAGGCTGAGGTTGCCGTCGAGCGATTTCGGCGGCCGCAGCCTGGCCGATGCGATCTGGGCGGCGCCCTTCGCCGGCCTCGCGGTGGCGATCATCGGCGCGCTCATCTACGCCATCGCCTACAGCTTGGGTCTTGCCACCGGCCCTGCTGCGGCGCTCACGCTCGCCGCGACCATGCTCGCCACCGGCTGCCTGCACGAAGACGGGGTTTCCGACATCGCTGACGGCTTTTGGGGCGGCAGGACGCGCGACAGGAAGCTGGAGATCATGCGCGACAGCCGCATCGGCGCCTATGGCGCGGCCGCGCTTGGGCTGTCGCTGCTTATCCGCTGGAGCGCGCTGTCCGAACTCGCCGGTCCCGGCCACATCTTCCTGGCGCTGCTTGCCGCGCACGCCGCCTCCCGCGGCCTGTTCGGCGCCTTCATGCATCTTCTGCCGCCGGCCCGCAGCGACGGCCTGTCGGCGAATGCAGGAACCGTCGCCACCGAGACCGCCATCATCGGCGCTGCGCTCGGCGCCGTGGCGCTGCTGGCGCTCGGCCTCGGCGGCGCGATAGCGGCGCTGATCCTGCTCGGCCTGGTCTTCGCGGGCTTCCGCGGGCTGTGCCTCGCCCAGATCGGCGGCCAGACCGGCGATACGATCGGCGCGCTGCAGCAGCTCGGCGAGATCGCAGTTCTTCTCGTCGCATCCGTTTGCCTTTCCTGATTCTCTTTCGGAGACCTTGCCCCCATGTCCCCTCAATCAACGTCCTTCAAATCGCTCGAAGACCTTCGCGCCGCCTGCCTCGATCTTCCGGCTGGCAGCGACACCGCCGCCGGAGCCGTCGCCCGCCGCCAGGATACGCTGACCAAGCCGCCGGGCAGCCTTGGCAGGCTGGAAACGATCGCCGCCTGGCTCGGCCGCTGGCAGGGTCGCGACATGCCCAAGCTCGATCATGTGAAGGTCCTCGTCTTTGCCGGCAATCACGGCGTCACCGCGCAAGGCGTCTCGGCCTATCCGTCCGAAGTGACGGTACAGATGGTAGCGAATTTCGCCGGCAGCGGCGCGGCCATCAACCAGTTGGCCCGCATTGCCGGCGCCAGGCTCGATGTCATCCCGCTTGATCTTGACCATCCGACCGGCGATTTCACGATAGTGCCGGCGATGGACGAGCAGGCCTTCCTCGCCGCTGTCTCCGCCGGCTACGATGCCGTGACCAAGGACCTCGATCTCGTCTGCTTCGGCGAGATGGGCATCGGCAATACCACCCCGGCGGCCGCGATCTCGACGGCGCTGTTCGGCGGCGGCGCCGAAAAATGGACCGGACGTGGCACCGGCGTCGACGAGGCCGGCCTGAAGCGCAAGGTGGTGGCGATCGAAGCGGGCCTGAAGCGTCACGCTGATTCGCTCTCCGACCCTTTGAAGATCGCTGCCGCCCTTGGCGGACGTGAACTCGCCGCCATCTTCGGCGCCACGCTTGCCGCGCGCAAGAACAACGTGCCGGTGCTGCTCGACGGCTTCGTCTGCACCGCCGCCGCGGCACCCTTGGCCCGGCTGCATCCGACCGGCCTAGCCCACACCATCGCTGCCCATGTCTCCGCCGAAGCCGGCCACCGCCGCCTGCTCGAAGCCCTCGGCCTGCCGCCGCTGCTCGATCTCGGCATGCGGCTCGGCGAAGGCTCCGGCGCCTGCCTGGCCGTCAACATCGTCCGCTCGGCGCTGGAATGCCACGCGAAGATGGCGAGTTTCGCCGAGGCTGGGGTTTCGGAGAAGTAGTGACTTAGATGCTGGGGTGCGCTGATGGACGAACCCTCACAGATTTTTGGTGATCCCAAACAGGGGCTTCGCGATTGTCTTGCTCGGATAATCCGAGATTTCGACAGCAAGCGCGGAGCCTTTGCCACGCTGAAGTATAACTCGCCGTGGATATTGGCCACGGAGGATTGGGCAGAGCGATCGGGCCATACGGTCGAAGACCTGTGCGAGGTGATTTCTCAGTGGCGGATTTCACGCTGCTCGGGCGAGCCGGTGGACTCGAAAATCATCAAGATTTTTGAAGATTTTCACGGAGCAGCGGAGGAGTGGAGAGCCGAGACAGGCTACACCGACCCGCCCCTCGCTTTTGATCCTGAAAAATCAAAATTTCTGAACCGTAAGGAACTGAAGGCTCATACGCTTAACAGATGGGGCTCTCTGGGGTTAGCGGGGCAATGGCACAACTACGATGCCAAAGACCTTACTTTTGGGGGAGCTTTCGAAGACAGATTTGGCCACCGGGTATCAGCTAGCATAACCTTCAAGCTCGGATACGGCGGCCCAATAAGGCTGTTTTTCCAATTTCCTTATTACTCGGGCGGCGAACCGCGCTCACTTGACCTCTTCACGCTTTCGGGTTGGCTCGCATGTAACGCGCTCCGGCTACCCCAAGCCCCGGAACTCGAATGGATCGTCGGCAAAAGCAAGACGAATTTCGATGCTGTTGACGGCGTCGTGGCCATAACGCGGGCGATTCTCACCTACCTCAGGCCAACCATTCAGTAGAATCGAAGGCGCCGAACGCAGCGGAGCGCCCAGCATTCGGATGTTCCTAAGTAAAGTCGCGAAAGGAGGATTTTGGTGGGTGTGCACAGGATCGAACTGTGGACCCGCTGATTAAGAGTCAGCTGCTCTACCAACTGAGCTACACACCCACACCGCCGGAAAACTCAGCGTCGGCGGCGCATATAGCCGCCGCTTTCGGGGATGTCTAGCCCTGCCGGATCATTTCCCGACAAATCGCTGAATTGCCGCACCCGTCACACGAAGAGCCTGCCTTCGGCGACCTTGATCGCATGGCCGCCGATGCGCGCGGAGGCCAGTTTTCCGCCGTCGACATTGAGCTCGAGCCGGATGCGCGAGGGCCGGCCCATTTCCAGGCCCTGCTCGATCCAGAGCTGCGAGACGCCGTCGGTCGGGGTGTCGAAATGCATGATGGCGCCGGCGAAGGCCGCGGCAGCCGAACCGGTCGCCGGGTCTTCGTAGGACGGCGTGCCAGGCACGATCATGCGCACATGAAACGCGCTGTCATGATGCACCGTCTCTCGGCAATAGACGTATGGACTGGCGAAGGCCCATTCGCTCTTGCGGGGCGCCAATTCCGACCATGCCTGGTTGTCGAGCCTGATCTTGGCCGCCTCTTCCAATCCGGCAACGGGAATGGTCACGTAAGGCACGCCGGCCGACCAGAAGGCGACGCGGTGATTCTCGAAGCCGATCTCGTGCGGGCCAAGGCCGAGCGCGGCGCCGATCGCTTCCGGATCGGCCTTGAGCTCCAACGGTTCCGGCAGTTTCGCCAGGTCGAACTCGGCGAATGTCGAGCCGTCATGCTTGCTCACCGCGCAACGCACCGGCCCGATATTCTCCTCCAGCACGAAAATGCCGGCCTCCTCCTCGGCGAGTTCCGCCAGCGCGATCGCCGAGCCGACGGTCGGATGCCCGGCGAAAGGCATTTCATAGTCGGGCGTGAAGATGCGGATACGGTTGCGGTGCATCGGGTTGTCCGCAGCCAGCACGAACACCGTCTCGGACAGGTTGAATTCGCGCGCGATCGCCTGCATGCCGGCAGTGTCGAGCCCATCGCTGTCGAGCACCACCGCAAGCGGATTTCCGGCCAGCCTTTCGGTGGTAAACAAATCGTAAAGCAAGTAGTTGCGCGCCATGGAGAAAACCTTTCGCTTCGCGCCGGATTTCTGCCCCAATCCCAACATGAGGGAAATTTAATTTGAAATTCGAACCTCAAAGCCTGATCTGTGCACGGACAGGGACGTCGATTTCCAGCATAGGGGTCCGGGGTGGACCAGGTTGTCAATCCGCCAAAGGCGGAATCCGGTACTTCCATAGAGGCCGCGCTCGGCCTCGACCGCAAGGGCGTAAGCCGCAAGCGTCGCCGTCTCTGGCTTTACGCCCTGCTGGCGATAGCAGTCGCCGCGGCCGGCATTGCCCTTTATCAATGGTACGCAGCGGCACCCCCCAGGATTGAATACACCACCGTGCCGGCGGCGACCGCGGACCTCACCGTCGAGGTATCCGCCACCGGCACGCTGCAGCCGCTCACCCAGGTCGACATCTCCAGCGAGCTTTCCGGCATCGTCCGCTCCGTTGCGGTCAATGAAAACCAGCAGGTCAAGAAGGGCGACGTGCTGGCGACGCTCGATACCGCCAAGTTGGAGGTCCAGATCGAGCGCGCCACCGCCTCCGCCAAGGCGGCTGCGGCCGCCGTCGAGGACGCCAAGGTGACCCTGCAGGAGAACGAGAACGCGGTGGTGCGCGCCAGCGCGCTGACCAAACGCGGCATGGCGACGGACCAGTCGCTCGAAGCGGCAACCGCAACGCGCGACCGCTCGAAGGCAGCGCTCGACAGCGCCGAGGCGAATCTCGCCATCGCCCAGGCCGACCTCAAGGCGCAGCAGACAGACCTGGCCAAGAGCACCATCTATGCGCCGATCGACGGCATCGTGCTCACACGCTCGGTCGATCCTGGACAGACGGTCGCCTCCTCCCTGCAGGCGCCCGTGCTCTTCGTCATCGCCGCCGACCTGAGGAACATGGAATTGCAGGCGGCCGTAGACGAAGCCGACATCGGCGCGGTGAAACCCGGCCAGCACGCCCGCTTCACCGTCGACGCTTTCCCGGACAGGCCGTTCGATGCCGAGATCCGCGACATCTCCTACGCCTCGGTAACCACGGATGGCGTTGTCACCTACAAGGCCCGGCTCGAGGTTGACAATGGCGAGCTTCTGCTCAGGCCCGGCATGACAGCCACGGTCTCGGTCGTCACCCGGCAGGCCAAGGGCGTGCTTACCGTTCCCTCGACCGCCTTCCGCTATCGCCCGGCGCAGCAGCAGGCACGCGGCTGGAGCCTGAGCGACCTCTTCACCGGCCGCATGGGCCGCCCCAATCGGCAGCGCGAGCCGACCAAGGCGCCGACCGACGGCTCGCGCACGCTCTATGTGCTGGAGAACGGCCGGCCGCATCCGGTCAACGTCAGGATCGGCTCGACCGATGGCGAGCTGACCGAGATCACCTCCGGCCTCGACGAGGGCGCGCAAGTCATCACCGGCGCGCAGCAGCGGAGCTGACGACATGTCGGCTCCTTTGCTCATCACCTTCGACAAGGTCTGGAAGAGCTATGGCGAGGGCGAGGCCCGCGTGCATGCGCTGGCCGGCGTCGATCTCGCCATCCGCAGGGGTGAATTCGTGGCGATCATGGGTCCCTCCGGCTCGGGCAAGTCGACGGCGATGAACATCATCGGCTGCCTCGACACGCCGACGGCCGGAACCTACTCCTTCATGGGCGTCGATGCCGGCCGGCTCGACCGCAACCGGCGCGCGCTTTTGCGCAACCTTTATGTCGGCTTCGTCTTCCAGGGCTACAATCTTCTGCCGCGCACCACCGCTGCGGAAAATGTCGAGCTGCCGCTGATCTATCGCGGCGTTGGAGCGCGCGAGCGCCGCGATCTCGCCATGCGGGCGCTGGCCGAGGTCGGGCTTGTCGGGCGCGAACACCACACGCCGGCCGAGCTTTCGGGCGGCCAGCAGCAGCGCGTGGCGATCGCCCGCGCCATCGTCACCAGGCCGACGCTGCTTGTCGCGGACGAGCCGACCGGCAATCTCGACACCGCGCGCACGCATGAGATCATGGACCTGCTGACCAGGCTCAATGCCGAGCTCGGCCTTTCCATCGTCATGGTCACTCACGAGGCCGATGTCGCTGACTATGCCAGTCGCACCATCCGCTTCCTCGATGGCCATGTCGCCTCCGCCACCATGAAGGCGGAGGAAGCGGCATGATCTGGGAGACCGTCCGCCTTTCGCTGCGCTCGATCCGCCGCAACGTGCTGCGCTCTTTCCTGACGCTGCTTGGCATCGTCATCGGCGTCGCCGCCGTCATCGCCATGCTCACCATCGGCTCCGGCACCACGGAGAAGGTCAAGGCCGATATCTCCAAGCTCGGCAGCAACCTTCTCGTCGTCCGTGCCGGCCGGCCAGCGGGGCCAGGCGGACCCGGCGGCCTCGATCAGGCCGTGCGGCCGCTCGCCGAAAAGGATGTCGCCGCGCTCGTCGCGCATCTGAGCGGCGCGCGCGCGATCTCGCCCGCCTCGCAAAAACAGGTCCGCGTCATCTTCGGCACCGAAAGCCTGACCTCTGGCGTCACCGGCACGGACGGCGCCTATCTCGACGCCCGCGACTGGAAGCTGGTGTCGGGACGGCCGTTCAGCGATTCTGAAACCCGCGCCGGCACCGGTGTCTGCCTGATCGGCGAGACGGTGCGCCAGCAATTCTTCGGCGCCGGCGATCCGGAGGGCGAGATCATCCGCGTCAACCGCACCTCCTGCAAGATCATCGGCCTGCTCGAGCCCAAGGGCTATACCGGCTTCGGCCAGGACCAGGACAATGTCGTGCTGATGCCGCTGCATGCCTATCAGCGGCGCATCGCCGGCAACCGCGACATCGACAACATCTACATCGCCGCCGACGACCGCACGCCGACCAGCGAGTTGCAGCCGCGCGTCGAGGACATTTTGCGCGACACGCGCCGCATCACGCCGGACCGCGATCCCGATTTCGCCATCCGCGACATGACCCAGATCGCCGACGCCATGACCAGCGCCACGACCACCATGACCGGCATGCTGGGTGCCGTCGCCGGTGTCAGCCTCCTGGTCGGCGGCATCGGCATCATGAACATCATGCTGGTCTCGGTCACCGAGCGGACGCGCGAGATCGGCATCAGGCTGGCGATCGGCGCGCACGAAAAACACATCCTCATCCAGTTCCTGGTCGAGGCGACGGTGCTGTCGCTGCTCGGCGGCATCATCGGCATCCTGATCGGCCTGTCGCTGGCCGGCATGGCCTCGATGGCGCTGACGATACCGTTCGCGCCGAGCCCCGCCGTCATCCTGCTTGCCGTCGGCTTCTCCGCGCTGATCGGCATGGTGTTCGGCTTTTTCCCGGCGCTGCGCGGCGCCCGCCTCGATCCGATCGACGCGCTGCGGCACGAATAGCACCCGGCATCGCTCGGCTCTGTTGCCGCAAATGCTGCGGTGATAAAGCGGTCTCCTGGGAAACCTTGCAGGGGACGGACGAAATGAGCAGGAAGGCGCGTGTGATCGTCGTGGCAATTGTCGTCGAGGCGTTCCTGGGCGGCATCTGGTGGTATCTGGCCCGCTTCGGTTTGGCCGATCCCGACCGCGTTGCGCCCAATTTCCAGAAAGTCGTCGGCCAGACAATGGGCATGGTGATGGGCGCGCTCCTCGGCCTCTGCTTCATCCTGTTCTTCGTCGCGGCGCGTAATGACCGCAAGGCATTGCCGCAGAAGGAGCGGCTCTGAGCGCCGCGAGAGAATGGGGTCGCGGACTGCCTGTCAAAACGGCAGCCGCGCGTTCTCCTTGACCTCCTTCATCACAAAGAAGGTCCTGGTTTGCCGGACGCCCGGCAACGCGATCAGCTTCTGGCCGTGCAGCTTGTTGAAATCCGCCATGTCGCGCACCCGTATCTTCAACAGATAGTCGAAGTCGCCGGCCACGAGATTACAATCCAGCACCTCCTTGAGCTTGAGGGCGGCCTCCTCGAAGGCGGCGAAACTTTCCGGTGTTGAGCGATCGAGCACGACGCCGACCATGACCAGCGCGCCGAGCCCGACCGCGGCGGGCGCGATCTCCGCCCTGACTCCGGTGATGTAGCCCTCCTCGAACAGGCGTTGCGTGCGCCGATGACAGGTGGCGGCGCTGACATTCACGCGCGCTGCCAGCTCGGCATTGGTCAGCCTCCCCTCGGCCTGCAGGGCTCGCAGGATCTTGATGTCGATGCGGTCGAAAATATGATCGGAAGATTCTTCCATTTTTATCGGTTCCAATGGACGATTAAATGAACCTTAGCGCGCTTCCTTGCGGAAATCCAAACAGCAGCGGCCCTCTTCGAGAGCACCTTTCGCCGCAATTCGTCTATTCTTTGCCTATCCAAACGAACACGGCGGGAGGCAAGTCGATGTCACTTCTCGATAAATTTCAACGGTATCCACTGACCTTCGGCCCGACGCCGATCGAGCATCTGCCGCGTCTCAGCGCGGCGCTTGGCGGCAAGGTGCGGGTCTACGCAAAGCGTGATGACTGCAATTCCGGGCTCGCCATGGGAGGCAACAAATTGCGCAAGCTCGAATATATCGTGCCCGATGCGATCGCGTCGGGCGCCGACACGCTTGTGTCGATCGGCGGCGTGCAGTCGAACCACACGCGCATGGTCGCCGCGACGGCCGCCAAGATCGGTATGAAATGCGTGCTCATCCAGGAGAAATGGGTGCCGCACTACGATGCGGTCTACGACCGGGTCGGCAATATCCTGCTGACGCGCCTGATGGGAGCCGACAGCCGGCTCGTCGACAATGGTTTCGACATCGGCATTCGCAAGAGCTGGCAGGATGCGATCCAGTCAGTCAAGGATGCAGGCGGCAAGCCCTACCCCATTCCTGCCGGCGCCTCGGTGCACAAGTTCGGCGGTCTGGGTTATGTCGGCTTCGCCGAGGAGGTGGCGAAACAGGAAGTCGAGCTCGGTTTCAAATTCGACTACATCATCGTCTGCGTTGTGACCGGCTCGACGCAGGCCGGCATGATCGTCGGCTTCGCCGCGCAAAACCGCGCCGAGCGGGTGATCGGCATCGATGCCTCCGGCACACTCGACCAGACCCGCGCGCAGGTCCGCTGCATCGTCGACGACACCGCCGCTCTCGTCGGGCTAGAGCGGGATGAAGTCATTTCCGGTCGTATCCTGCATTGGCGAAGTAGTTTGAGCACTCGGCGGGTGTCGTGCGGTTGAGGATTTCGCCGATG
>CCNC01000113.1 GCA_000824845.1 Mesorhizobium sp. ORS 3359
CTCGGACGAAACCTGTCGTCCCGCCCGTCCCCGATTTGAATGGCTCCCCTGATGACCGATACCGACCTGATCCCCGTTTTCGACGGACATAACGACACGCTGTTGCGACTCTATCAGTCGAAGGAAGCCGATGTCGAAAAGCTGTTCATCGAGGGGACGCCGGGCGGCCATATCGACCTGCCGCGCGCCAGGAAGGGCGGCTTTGCCGGCGGCATGTTCGCGATCTTCCCGCCGCCGGTCGAAAAGTCGAGGCGCAGCGCGGTGCCGCCGGCGCCAAGCGACAATGAGCCTTTGCCGCCGGAACTGCCGCAGGCCGAGGCGATCACCTCGACCATCGGCATGGCTTCGATCCTGTTCCGACTGGAGCGCGCCGGCGCGCTGACCGTCTGCCGCAGCGCCGGCGATGTGCGGGACGCCATGGCGAAAGGCTCGATCGCGGCGATTTTCCACATTGAAGGCGTCGAGGCGATCGATCCTGGGCTTGCCATGCTCGACGTGCTGCACGCCGCCGGGCTGCGTTCGCTAGGCATCGTCTGGAGCCGCCCGAATGCTTTCGGCAATGGCGTGCCGTTCCGCTTCCCATCCTCGCCCGATACCGGGCCTGGCCTCACCGATGCCGGCAAGGCGCTGGTCAAGGCCTGCAACCAGCTCAGGATCATGATCGACCTCTCGCATCTCAACGAGAAGGGTTTTCGCGACGTGGCCGCGCTCAGCGACGCGCCGCTGGTCGCGACCCACTCGAATGTGCATGCGATCTGCGGCCATTCGCGCAACCTGACTGACTGGCAGCTCGGCGCGATCCGCGAATCGGGCGGCATAGTCGGCCTCAACTTCGCCACCGGATTCCTGCGCGAGGATGGCCGCATGAACGCCGACACCAGCATCGACATCATGGTGCGCCACATCGATTCGCTCTTACAGGCTCTGGGCGAGGACGGCGTCGGACTTGGCTCCGATTTCGATGGCGCCATGATCCCGGCCCCCATCGGCGACGTCGCCGGCCTGCCCAAGCTCATCGATGCGCTGGCGGCTCGCGGCTTCGGGCGCGCGCTGATCGAGAAGATCGCTTACCGGAACTGGCTGAGCGTGCTGGAACGAACAATAGGGTGAGACCCTATCGATATTCAGGTGATGCCGGCCTGCAAACAGCGGCTCTCTGCGCTTCCGGTGCTCACGTACTTTAAGTACGCTCCGCTCCGGTTCTCGAGAGCCACTGTTTTCGACTCGGCCTGACCTGAATCTCGACAGCGTCTTGGCGGTGCCATCAGCGGTGGCCCATCCGCTTCAGCCAGTCTTTGCCGACACCGCGGTCGCGGATGATCGGCAGAGGGTCCTCCTGATCGAGCCGGGCGCAGATGCGGTAGACCTCCAGCGTCTCCGCATTCATCCCGCCGCGCTTGAAGAAGTACATCGCCGCCGCGTAGCGAGTGCGGCCGGACCACATCTCGCCGAGCGGCGTGTTGACCAGCTGCCACTGCTCGGCGGCTTCCGCCTCCAGGTCTTCCGCTTGGCTTGCCATCGTCAAAAGTCCGCCGGTGGGTTGGCGGTGCGGCGGTCGAGCTTGATGAAGGGCCGCGGCACCACCTTCGCCTTCTTCATTAGCTTCTGGTACTGCAGCTCGCGCATAGCGTAGATCTCGACCCAGAGATCGTCGACGATCGTGTCGCCATAGGGCCGCTGCAAGGAGGCGAGCGCGATGTTGCGCTTGGCCATGGGCGACCACATCGCCGCGCTGACCAGCCCGACCTCCTGGCTCTTCCTGTAGTAAACGATGGCGTGCTCGGCCGGGATGTTGCCTTCGATCTCCAGCCCAACCAGCACATGGCGGAGCTTCTTCCTGGCGCGCGCTTCGAGGATGGCGCGGCGGCCGTTGAAGTGGCCCTTGTCCGGATCGATCATGAAGCCGAGGCCGATCTCGTCGGGCATGCGCAGGCGGTCGGCGCGGATGGCATGCTCGGCAGCTGTGAAGTCGGCATTGGCGACGATCAGCCCGGCTTCCAGCCTGGCGCGGTTCAGCGCGGTGTAGCCGATGGCGCGGATCCCGCGCAGCTCGCCCGCCGCGATCAGCCGGTCCCAAAGGCTCAGCGCCTTGTGCGCCGGCACGAACAATTCGTAGCCGAGATCGCCGGTGAAGCCGGTGCGCGAGATGGTGACGGTGCCACCGTCATGCGCGAATTCGGCAAGGTTGAAGATTTTCAGCCGCTCGACACCGGCAAAGCCCGCGTCGCGCAGGATGGCGAAGGACGTCGGACCCTGCAGCGCCAGTCCGGCAACGGCCTCGGTCTCTTCCTCGACAGTCACATCGTATCGAAAAGCGCTGTCGAGCAGCCAAGGCAGATGCCGCTCCTGCGAACACAGGCGGAAGCGTGTCGGCGAGAGCCGGAACAGCGTCCCGTCGTCGAGCACGAAACCGTCGTCGTCACACCAGGCGGTGTAGTGGACGCGGCCGGGTTTCAGTTTGGTCACGTCGCGCAGCGTGACGCGGTCGAGATAGGCCTCGGCGTCCGGGCCTTCGATCCGGTATTTGGTCATCGGCGAGATGTCGAACAGCGCCGCCTGGCTCCGGATGGCGAAATATTCCAGCTCCTCGTCCCACAGCGAATGCGGCGCGCGGTAGCCGGCCCAATTGTACCAATCCTGCTTCAGCCCCAGCGCGTCGATGCGCGGCTGGAACGGAGTGCCGAGGCGCAGCGTGCGGAAGTGGGATTGGGCTGCGAGGCGAGCCGTGGATGGCTCGATGGTGGCATGACGATTCATGAAGGCATTCCTTCGCCGTAGAGCGCTACTTCGACGAATTTCATCCTCATGCCCTCATCGCGATGATGCGGCGCGCGGCGTTGAGGCCGGGTGCGCCGGAGACGCCGCCGCCGGGATGCGAGCCGGCGCCGGCAAGGAACAGGCCTTCGAGCGGCGTGTCGTAGTCCGACCAGCCGGAGACCGGCCGCGACATCAGCATCTGGTCGGCCTGCAACTCGCCATGGTGCCAATGGCCGCCGGGCATGCGGTAACGCGCCTCGATGTCGGCGGGCGTCAGAAGCTCGGCGTGGCGCACCGTGGCGCCGATCCCCGGGGCATAGACTTCGAGCTGTGCCATGATTGCTTTCAGGAGTAGCGGCTTGCCGGCCGTCCAGCCCTCTTTCAGCGCATATGGGGCATACTGCACCACGGCCGAAAGCACGCAGGCGCCGGATGGCACGAGCGATGGATCGACGAGGCTGGGCAGCGTGATCTCCATCACCGGCTCGGGCGAGAACGCGCCATATTTCGACGGGTTGAAGGCGCGCTCGACATGGTCGGGCGAAGGCGCGATGACGAGGCGACCCTTATGGCCGGCGGCATCGACGCCTGAGAATTGCGGCGGCCGGTCGAGCGCCAGATGGAGCTTCGCCGCATCGCCCTTCATGCGGACATTCCGGACCTTGCGCACGAAGCCGGTGTCGACCTCGCGCGGCCCGACCAGATCGAGGATCGTGGTTGCGGGATTGATGGCCGAGATGACGGTCTTTGCGCGCAGCGTCTCGCCGTTCTGCGTGACGACCCCCACGGCGCGGCCCTTCTCGACGATCACCCTGGCGACCGGCGAAGCGTGACGGATGGAGACGCCGGCCTTCTCCGCCGCGGCGCGAATGGCGGCAACGACGGCGCCCATGCCTCCTTTCGGCTGGACTTGCGCGCCCGCAAGGCCGCCGATCTCGCCGGCAAGTCTGTAGTAGAGACCGAGCAGCGAGGTCGGCGAGCGTGGCCCCAGATGCGAGCCGAGCGTCGCGTCGAAGGCGAGCAGGCCCTTCAGCCGGTCGTCCGAAAGCTGCTCGTCGAGCAGGTCGTAGACGTTCATCAGAAGCACGCGTAGGAAGTCGCGCATGTCTTCCTTGCCGAGCCGCTTCAACGCCAGCGCCGTCCGGCCGAGCCCGGTCATCTCGGCCAGCGACATGTTGCCGAGGTCAGGCGGCCGGCGCGACAGGAAAGGCTTAAGCACGCCGGCATAGCGCAGCAATTGCGCGCGCAGTTGCTTCCAGGCAGCTTGCTCCGAAGGGCTTGCGCCGATCAGCACTTCGCCATAGGCGCCGTGCAGCACTAGCGGGCCGTCCTTGGACAGCGCCACCGACGGCACGAAGTCGCCGCGTTCGATCGTCAGCCCGTGGCGTTCCAGCTCCAGCGTCTTCACCACATCGGGATGCAGGCGGTTGAGCAGATGCGCGACCGCGGAGACGCGGAAGCCGGGCGCGAACTCCTCGGTGCGCGCGGCGCCGCCGACCTCGTTGCCGGCTTCGAGCAGCAGCACCTTGCGGCCGGATTTCGCCAGCGTGCCAGCGGCGACGAGGCCGTTATGGCCGCCGCCGATGACGATGGCGTCCCAATTCAGTTCAGATGACGTCATGGGCCGGGCTCATATGCAGGGTCGGCTTGGCGAGATCGCGCAGGATCTCGGCGGCGGCGTTGCGTCCGGGCGCGCCCATGACGCCGCCGCCGGGATGGGTGGAGGAGCCGCACATATAGAGCCCGCCGACCGGCGAACGGTATTGCGCGTAGCCCGGCACCGGGCGGTTGAAGAGCAGTTGGTCGAAGGTCAGCTCGCCCTGGAAGATATTGCCTTCGGTGAGGCCGACCTCGGCCTCGATCTCGCGCGGCGTGCGCACCTCCATATGGACGATGCGGTCGCGGAAGCCGGGCGAATATTGCGCGATCTGGGAAATCACGCTTTCGGCGAAGCCGTCGCGGTCGGCGTCGGTCCAGTCGCGACCGTCTATCTTGGGCGGCGCGTATTGGACGAAGCAGCTCATGAAGTGCTTGCCCGGCGGCGCCATGGTCGGGTCGAGCGTGGTCGGGATCATCATGTCGAGGAAGGGGTCGGCAGACCAGCGCCCGGCCTTCCAGTCGTCATAGGCGCGCTCCATGCGTTCGATGGAATCGGTGAAGTGCATGTCGGCGCGGTAGACCGGCGAGTCCTTCGACAGGGCCGGAAACTCGGGCAGCGAATCCAGCGCGATGTTGACCTTGCCGGACGAGCCGCGGATCTTGAAATTCTTGACACGGCGCAGGAAGATCTCGGGCAGTTCCTTCTCCTCGACCAGCTTCAGGAAGGTGCGCTTGACGTCGGCGTTGGAGATGACAAGCTTGCCAAAAATCTCCTCGCCGCCGGCGAGCACCACGCCCTTGGCCTTGCCGTTCCTGATCAGCACATGACCGACCTCGGCGCCGGTGCGGATGGTGCCGCCGGAAGCCTTGAAGGAGGCGGCCAGCGCTCTGGTGACGGCGCCCATGCCGCCGCGCGCATAGCCCCAGGCGCCGACCGAGCCGTCGACGTCGCCCATATAGTGGTGGAGCAGCACATAGGCGGTGCCCGGCGACATCGGTCCGAGCGCCGTGCCGATGATGCCGGAAAGCGCGAAATTGGCCTTGATGACATCGGTCTCGAAATACTCGTCGAGGAAGTCCGAGATCGACATCGTCCAGAAGCGCAGGGTCAGCGCCATCTCCTCGGCCGAGAGGCCGGCGAACTTCTTGCCGAGATAGAGCAGCTCGCCGAGGTCGCGCGGCTTGAAGCTCGTCGGGTCGGGCGCGGTGCGCATCAAGAGCGGCTGGATGAAGCGGCACTGCCGCGTGACGTCGCGCGAATAGCGATCATAGGCCTCGGCGTCGCGCTTCGAGAAGCGTGCGAACTCGCGGCGATGCGCATCGTGGTCGCGGTAGTTGGCGAGGTAGTCGCCGTCGCGGGTGAACACCGCGCCGCCTTCATAGGAGATCACCTGCAGGCCGAAGCGCGGCAGCTCCAGATCGCGCATGATCTCGGGTCGGAACAGCGAGCAGACATAGGAGCAGTTGGAGTAGCGGAAGCCTGGCGTCAGCTCGCGGCTGGTGGCGGCGCCGCCGACCCAGTCGTTCTTCTCGACCACCAGCACGTCCAGGCCGGCGCGCTGCAGATAGCAGGCGTTGACCAGTCCGTTATGTCCGCCGCCGATGACGATCGCGTCCCAGGCCTTCATGTGCGCAGAACCTCCATCCGGTAGTCCTATCTTCTTGTCTTCTTGTTTTTGCGCAACTCCTGACGGAAAACCGCTTCACGCTTTTCCTGGAATTGCCCGGTTGCCTTTGTTCTCCGATTGCCAGAATTTGGCACGGTTCACCGTTTTTTGTCCAGACATTTTGAATGAATGTTCAACAAATGATGTTGCGTTTTCCTGTTGATGCGCTAGGCTTTGGCAGCATTCTGGACTGATCCACATCGGCATTTGGGGTTGAAGATCCGATGATCGAAACGGCTGACGCCGAGCCGGAATATGACGACACCGCCATCCGCTTTCTCGAAGCGTTGTGGGGCGAGGGCTACCTTTCGCCGGGCGGCCCGGACGAGGTCGACCGCGTCATCGAAGGCCTGTCGCTCAAGGGCAAGACGATCCTCGATATCGGCTGCGGAGCCGGCGGCATCACGCTGCATCTGGTGACAAAGCACGGCGTGGCTCGCGCCGTCGGCTTTGACGTCGAAAAGCCGGTGATCGAGGCGGCGAGGCGAGGGGCAATAAGGCAAGGCCTCGAGGACCGCGTCGGCTTCGTGCAGGCGCCGCCGGGGCCGCTGCCTTTCGCCGACGCCTCCTTCGACGTCGTCTTCTCCAAGGACGCGCTTTTGCATGTGCCGGACAAGGATGCGCTGTTCGCTGAAGTCTCCCGCGTGCTGAAGCCCGGCGGGGTCTTCGCAGCATCGAATTGGATGATCGGGCATGACGGCGAGCCGTCGCCTCAGATGAAGGCCTATGTCGCGGCCGAAGGGCTGTCCTTCGCCATGGCCTCGCCGGCGCGCTACGCCGAAGCGATGCGGCGCGCCGGCTTCACCGACATCACCATCCGCGACCGCAATCCATGGTACCGCGAGGTCGCGCGCGAAGAGCTTTCGCGGCTCAAGGGGGCGCTCTACGCGCAGGCCGCGGCAGCGGTCGGCGCGGCCTATGTCGACAAGAACATCAGGACCTGGGAGGCGATGCAGAAGGTGCTTGACAGTGGCGAGCACCGCCCCACTCATCTGCGCGGTTGGAAGCCGGTCGGATAGCCGGCGATGCTGGAGACCGTCACTCACATGAAGACCGCAGAGGCTACCGACAATGAGGCTCAATCGGCACCCAAAGGCGATGCCGAAAAGCGCGGCCGCAAGGCCTCGAAAGAGGTCCGCCGGTTGCAGCTGATCGAGGCGACGATCGATTCGCTGGCCAAGCGCGGTTATGCCGTAACGACGATGGCCGACGTGGCCGACGGCGCGGGCCTGTCGCGGGGCATCGTCAATTTCCATTTCGAGAGCAAGGAAAAGCTGCTCATCGCCACGCTGCAGCACATGTATGACGAGTATTCGGCGCACTGGCGCACCGCCTTGCAGAAGGCCGGCGACGATCCGGCGAGACAATTGCAGCAGCTGGTGTGGGCCGATTTCGACCGCTCGATCTGCAACAAGCGCAAGCTCGCCGCCTGGCTCGCCTTCTGGGGCGAGGCCAAGTCGCGGCCGACCTACCAAGCGCTGAGCAGCTCGCGCGACGCATGTTACCAGCAGGTCTTCATCGATCTCTGCGCGACGCTCAAGGAAAGCGGCGGATACAGCTATGACCCCCAAGCCATCGCGCTCGCGCTCAGCGCCATGCTCGAGGGCCTGTGGCTGCGGCTGATGATGGGTACGGAGGACACCACGCGTGAGACGGCGTTGCAGGCGGCAAACGCGTTTTTGGCCGCCGCCTTCCCGAAACATTATGGCCAGCGAGAAACTGGGGCTAGCAAAAACCGGGGTTAGCAACAGCCGGCCAAACAAGACCGGCAAACCAAAAGAGGATGGAACAGCATGAAGAAACTCAGCCGACGCCTGACACTGACCCTGGCGCTTGGGAGCGCGGTCGCGGCTTCGGCGGCGGCGTTCGCCGTCGCCGCCGACAAGGACCTGATCGTGTTCGACTGGTCCGGCTACGAGGATCCGAGCTTCCACGGCAAATATGTCGAGAAGAACGGCGACTCGCCGACCTTCGCCTTCTTCGGCGACGAGGACGAGGCGTTTGAAAAGATCCGCTCCGGCTTCAAGTCCGATCTCGGCCATCCCTGTTCGCAGAGCGTGGTGAAGTGGCGCGAGGCCGGGCTCTTGCAGCCGCTCGACACCTCGAAGATCGCCGGCTGGAAAGACCTCAATCCCGGCATCATGGCGATGAAGGACCTCGCCACCACGCCCGACGGCAAGGCCTGGTTCATGCCCTGGGACTGGGGCGATACCCAACTCACCTATAATTCCGATAAGATCGCCGAGAAGGACGTGCAGTCGCTGAAGGCCTTCGCCGATCCGAAATACAAGGGCCGGGTCTCGATCGGCGACAATGTCGACGACGCCTATGCGCTGGCCAGCCTCGCCATCGGGCTCAAGGACTGGACGAAGATGACGGACGACCAGTTCAAGCAGGCGTCCGATTTCCTGCGCCAGGTGCACAAGAATGTGCGTTCCTACTGGACCGACACCACCGACATCGTGCAGTTGCTCTCCGGCGGCGAGGTCGATCTCGCCTGGGCCTGGAACGACGCCACCGTGCAGTCGGCCGCAGCGGGCGTGCCGATCAAATCCAAGAAGGACACCGACGAAGGCATCTCGACCTGGGTATGCGGCTACGTGCTGTTCAAGGACGCGCCCGGCAACATCGACAAGGCCTATGATTATCTCAATGCCGTCAACGATCCCGAAGTCGCCAAGGTGCTGGTCAAAGACTGGGGCTACGGCCAGGCCAATGCCAAGGGTATGGCGGGAGTCGACCCGGCGATCCTGAAGGAAAAGGGCTACGACAATGTGGAAAAATGGGTCGACAAGACCTTGTTCCAGCAGCCGCTGCCCTCGGAACTCAAGCTCAAGATGATCGCCGAATTCGAGAAGATCAAAGCCGGCTATTGAGCGAATTTTGGCGGCCGGCTCACTTGCCAAGCAGAGCAAAGTGAGCGGGCTCGCCAAAGCTTCTGAATTCTCCTAACTTCCTTCAGTCGTCCGCGATGGGGGAGTTTTTCGCGCCATGAAGACCATGCTTCGCCGCCTTGCCTTGGCCGCCCTCGTCGCAGTCGGCGCGGGCACCGCTTATGCGCTTGCGGAAGGCGGCGGCGACCTCGTCGTCTTCGACTGGTCCGGTTACGAGGACCCTCTGCTGCATCCGGCCTACGCAGCCAAATACAATGCCGAGCCGACCTTCTCCTTCTTCGGCGACGAGGATGAGGCCTTCGAGAAGATGCGTGCCGGATTCAAGGCCGATATCGCGCATCCCTGCTCGCAAAGCGTGGTGAAGTGGCGCGAGGCAGGCCTGCTGCAACCGCTCGACACCGCGAAGATCGCCGGCTGGAAAGATCTCAATCCCGGCATCATGGCGATGAAGGATCTGGTCACCACCGCCGACGGCAAGGCCTGGTTCATGCCTTTCGACTGGGGCAACACCTCGCTGCTCTACCGCACCGACAAGGTGACGGCGGACGAGGCGCAATCGCTGAAGATCTTCGCCGATCCGAAGTTCAAGGGCCGCGTCACCATCGGCGACAATGTCGACGACGCCTATGCGCTGGCGAGTCTGGTCATCGGCCTGAAGGACTGGACCAAGATGACGGACGAGCAGTTCAGAGAGGCCTCCGCCTTCCTGCGCGACGTGCACAAGAATGTCCGCTTCTACTGGACCGACGATACCGACCTCAACCAGGCCTTCACGGGCAACGAAGTCGACCTGGTCTGGGGCTGGAACGAGACCTATGTGACGCTGAAAGGCCAGGGAATGCCGATCGCCATGAACCGCGACACCAAGGAAGGCATCTCGACCTGGGTGTGTGGCTATGTGCTGCTCAAGGATGCGCCGGGCAAGCTCGACCAGGCCTATGATTTCCTGAGCGCGGTCAACGCGCCGGGTGTCTCGGAGTATATGGTGAAGACCTTCGGCTACGGTCACGGCAACAGCGCGGGCATGGCGGCGATGGACCAGAAGCTGCTCACCGAGCGCGGCTTCGACAATCTCGACAAGTTCCTCGACAAGACGCTGTTCCAGCAGCCGGTGGCGCCGGACCTCAAGCAGCGCATGGTCGCCGAATTCGAGAAGATCAAGGCCGGCTATTGAGCAGCATCATTGAAAGAACCGACGTCGTCATCGTCGGCGCCGGCTTCACCGGCCTATGCGCTGGGCTCGAGCTGAAGCGGGCGGGTATCGATTTCCTTGTCCTTGAGGCACGCGATCGCGTCGGCGGCAGGGTGGAGGCTGTCCGCAACGGGCTCGGCGAGCTGATCGACAGCGGCGGCCAGTTCCTGTGCGTGGACATGCCCGAGGTGATGGCGCTGGCCAAGGCCCACGGCAAGACTTTCGTCGAGACGTATATCGACGGCGAGTTCATCACCCATCCGTCGATGACAGCGGCGCGGGCGGAGCGGACCTATCATGTCTCGATGGCGATCCGCGAGCGAATGAACCGGATCGATCCGGACGATCCGGCGATTGCCGGGCTGACCGTCGCCGACTGGCTGGAACGCCAGCATGACGAAGCCGATGCCAAAGCTGCTTTCCGCTCACTGGTTGAGGGCCTGTGGTGCCTGGCGGCGGACAAGGTGCCGCTCTGGTACCTGATCGACAATGATCGCCGCATCACCAACGAGGTGTTCGAGCTGCAGTATTTTCTGGGCGACACCATGCAATCGCTGGCTGAGGATCTGGCCGCCGAGCTCGGCGACCGGCTGCGCCTGAACCAGGCGGCGACGCGTGTCGAGCGCGCCCCGCAAGGCGTTCGCATCAGCACCGGCGCGGACACGATCGAAGCGCGCCAAGTTCTGATCGCGCTGCCGCCGGCGACGGCCGCCAAGCTCGACTTCGCGCCGGCTTTGCCGGCGGAACTGGCAAGCGCGCTCGGCGTCTGGGAAAGCGGCGCGGTGATCAAGATCCTGGTGCGCTACGCAAAGCCGTTCTGGCGCGAGCGGGGCCTGTGCGGCATGGTGATGTGGCGCGATCAGCCGGGGCTGTTTGCCTGCGACGCCAGCCAGGATGCCGGTCACGCCGCGCTTGTCGTGTTTGTCGGCGGGCCACTCGCGCTGCGCTGGCATCCGCTCGGCGAGGCGGCGCTGCAGGCGGAAATCACCGCGAGGCTTGTCCAGGCGCTGGGTCCACGGGCCGCCGACATCGTCGATTTCAGCGCGCGCGACTGGACGCATGATCGCTGGAGCGGCGGCGCCTACAGCGATCTCATCATCGACGTGACGGCGCGCAATGCCGAACGCGTCATCCTCGCCGGCGCGCCGCCGGTCCATTTCGCTGCTTCTGAGGTCTCGCCGTCTTTCCCGGGTTATGTCGAGGGCGCGATCGTCGCCGGGCGCATCGCTGCCGCAAGGATTCAGTCGGCCATCGCCACCAAGGCCTCGGGATCGTAGGCGAGGCGGATCGAGGCGCCAACCGGGATGTCGTCGGCGCCGAAATCATTGGTCTCGGTCACCGAGAGCGGTTTTTCGAGCCCCGCTATCTCGACGATCAGATGGGTGATCTCGCCGAAATAGTGGCGCTCCACCACCTTGCCGGCGACCTCGAATTTCGCCGTCGCGTTGTCCCACAGAACGCGCAGGCGTTCGGGCCGGATGCCAAGCGTCGCCGCGCCGCCATTGCGCATGAAGGACTTCGGCTTGTCGGTCCTGACGCGGCCGAAGCCCAGCGTGTCGAGCACCAGCGAAGCGCCATTCTCCTCGACGATCTCGGCCTTGACGAAGTTCATGCCGCCTAGGAAGTCGGCCACCTGGCGATTGACCGGGCGCTGGTAGATCTCCTTCGGCGAGGCGACCTGCGCGATGCGGCCGCCGAACATCACGGCGATGCGGTCCGACATGGCGAGCGCCTCGTACTGGTCGTGGGTGACCAGCACGAAGGTGATGCCGACCGCCTGCTGCAGGCGGCGCAACTCGACCTGCATCTGCTCACGCAGCTTTTTGTCGAGCGCCGAAAGCGGCTCGTCGAGCAGCAGCACCTTCGGCCGCATGACCAGCGCGCGGGCCAAAGCCACCCGCTGACGCTGGCCGCCGGAAAGCTCGGTGGCGCGGCGCTTGCCGAGGCCGGTGAGCGAGACCTGCGCCAGCGCCTCCTCGACGCGGCGTTCTTCTTCGCCGCCCCGCAGCTTCAGCCGCTTCAGCCCGTAGGCGACATTCTGCTCGACATTGAGATGCGGGAAGATCGCATAGCTCTGGAAGACCATATTGGTGGGCCGCCGGTTGGCGGGAATGCCGTCCATCGGCTGGCCGTCGACGGCGATCGAGCCGCTGGTCGGCGTGTCGAAACCGGCGATCATGCGCAACAGCGTGGTCTTGCCGCAGCCTGAGGGCCCGAGCAGCGAAAAGAACTCACCTTCGCGGATCGCCAGCGAGGCGTTGTCCAGCGCCTTGAACGATCCGTAGCTGCGAGTGACGTCGCGGATGTCGATCATGGTGCGGTCGGATTGGATGCGCTCGGACTGGACCCGCTCAAGCATGGAGGCCTCCTTCGTTCTGGGTGCGTCTGGCCGCGCGGCGGCGCAGGATTTCGGCTATTGTCATCAGCACGAAGGACGCCAACAGCAACAAGGTGCCGAGCGCCAGCACGCCAGGAAGCTTGGCCGCGAAACGCAGTTGGCCCCAGATGTAGATCGGCAGCGTTGCCTCGGTGCCGGTAAGGAAGAAGGCGATGATGAATTCGTCGAGCGAGATGGTGAAGCAGACGAGCAGGCTGGAGATGATCGCCGGCGCCACCATGGGCAACGTCACCCGCCGGAAAGTGCCGAAGGCGCTCTCGCCCAGATCGGCGGAAGCCTCCTCCAGGCTGCGGTCGAAACCCTCGAAGCCGGAGGTCAGGACGGTCATGGAGTAGGGGATGCAGATCAGCACATGGCCGAGCACGACGGTGAAGAGCGACAGGCTGAGGCCTAGCTGCAGCATGACCAGCAGCATGGAGATGGCGACGATCACCTCCGGCAACACCAGCGGCGCCATGATCAGGCCGTTGATGGCGCGGCGGCCGGGGTAGCGGTAGCGGGTGATCGAGCGGGCGGCGAGAATGCCGAGCACCGTCGACAGGATCGACGCGGAGACGCCGACGATCAGGCTGTTCCAGGTCGCGTCGATCAGCGCCGGCGTTTTCGGCAGGTCCTCGTACCAGTGCAGCGTGATGCCAGAGAGCGGGAATTTCGGTGTCGCGGCCGTGTTGATCGAGAAGATCGGCAGGAAGATCACCGGCAGATAGAGGAACAGGATGTAGAGCGTGGCGTAGCTCGACAGCCATCCAGGAAGAAAACGTCTTGTCGCCGTCATCGCGCCAACCTTTGTAAAGCGCGAATGATCAGCACCGTGGCGCCGGCCATCAGCGAGACGATGATCATGGTGGTGACGGAGAGCGCAGCCCCCAGCGGCCAGTTCGACGCCTTGCCGAACTGCGCCTGGATGGCGTTGGCGATCATGACGCCGTCCTTGCCGCCGACGAGCTTGGGCGTGACATAGTCGCCGACGGTCGGGATCATGACGATCAGCGCCGCCGATATGACCCCGGGCGCCGACAGCGGCAGGGTCACGCGCAGGAAGGAGCGCAGCGGCCCGTCGCCGAGATCAGTCGCCGCCTCGACCAGGGTGCGGTCGACCTTCTCCAGCGAAACGAAGATCGGCAGGATGGCGAAGGTCGCCCAGGCATGGGTGAGCGTGATGATGACGGCGGTGGAATTGTAGAGCAGCGCGTCCGACGGCTCGCTGATGATGCCAAGGCCCATCAGACCGGAATTCAGGACGCCATTGTAGCCGAGGATTACCTTCCACGACATCACGCGCAGCAGGTAGCTGGTCCAGAACGGGATGGTGATGAGGAACAGCCACAGGCTCTTGTGGCGGCCGCCATGGAAGGAAATGAAATAGGCGATCGGGTAGGCAAGCGCCACCGTCAGCAGGCTGACCGTCAGCGAGATGTAGAGCGAGCGCCAGAGCAGGTCGCGGTAGATCGGCTCGGTCAGCGCGATCCGGTAGTTCTCCAGGGTGAAGGTATGGTCGATGGTGAGATAGTTCTGCGTCCAGAAGGAATGGGCGATAACGACCAGGATCGGCAGGACGAGAAGAATAAGGGCGTAGACGAAGGTGGGACTGATCAGGGCAAAGCCCTGGACGGCTTCCGATTGCAGAAGGGGATTTCGTCTGGCCCCTGCCATGCGCAGCGGGGGCGACCCTTCCGCGGCAACCGTCATTGCAGCGCTCCGGGCGTGATTTCGGTAGCTGGCTCGGATTGTCCCGCCATGCGGCTTTCCCATTCGCTAGACCGGGATAACGTTCCGTTGAACCGTTGTCCCGGCCTACCTCCTCGTTGAAGCATGATCTTATCCGAAAACCGGTTCCCACTTTTCGGGATCATGCCTTGGCGCCGGCCGCCTTTTCCCGAATTATGCTTGGAGCATGATCGCTCCCTGGCTTGCCGGCTTTCTTTCATCATGAGCGTATCCGCCGATTGAAATCAAGCGCTATTTCTGCGATATTGATTGAACGAACATTCAAAATGGGCGGACAGAAAGCCGGATTTCCGTGGTTTTTCCGCGTCGTTTGATGTCCGGTGAGAATTCGGCAACTCTGGCGATACGAGGCGAAGATGGCGGCTCAAAGCAAGATCAAGGCAAGCGAACTGATTGGCCCTGGCGATGGCGATGCGGTCGAGCTTGCCAAGCGCCATCTCGTCCAGCCCTGGCCCTATGCCGGTTCGGTCGGCGACGAGGCGCGCACGCTGATCGGCGAGGGCGACGGCATCTACATCACCGACGCCTCCGGCAAGCGGCTGATAGACGGGCCGGCCGGCATGTGGTGCATCAATGTCGGCCATCGCCGCGAGGAGCTGGCCAAGGTCATGTACGACCAGGCGATGGCGCTCTCCTACAACACGCCCTGGTACACGATGAATGCGCCCTCGGCGGAGCTGGCACGCCGCATCGCCGATGCGGCGCCCGGCGATCTCAGTCACACCTTCTTCACCACCGGCGGCTCATCGGCCGTGGAGACGGCGCTGCGCTTTATGCAGTTCTACAACAATGTGCGCGGGCGACCGGAGAAGAAGCTGATCCTCAGCCGCGGCGGCGCCTATCACGGCTCGACCTATCTGTCGGCCTCGCTCAACGGCCGCCCGCGCGATCACGACTGGATGGACGGCGCCGACGATCTGGTGATCAAGCTGTCCTCGCCCGATCCGTTCCGCCGGCCTAAGGGCATGAGCGTTGCCGCCTTCACCGATTTCCTGGTCAATCAGTTCCGCGACACGATCGTGCGCGTCGGCGCCGACCGCATCGGCGCTTTTGTCGGCGAGCCTGTGCAGGCCTCGGGCGGCGTCATCGTGCCGCCGGACGGGTATCTGAAGCGCATCCGTGAGATCTGCCGCGAGAACGATATCCTCTATATCTCGGACGAGGTGGTGACCGGCTTCGGCCGGCTCGGCCATGTCTTCGCGTCCGGCGATGTGTTCGGCATCGATCCGGACATGGTCACCTTTGCCAAGGGGATCACGTCGGGCTATTTCCCGCTCGGCGGCGTCATCATCTCCGAGCGGCTGCTGGAAGAGCTGCGTCGCTCCAACCACCCGGATGCGTTGTTCGGCCATGGCCTGACCTACACCAGCCATCCGATCGGCTGCGCGGTTGCCCTGAAGAATCTCGACCTGCTGGAAGAGGGCGTGCTTCAACACACCCGCGAGATCGCGCCCTATTTCCAGGCGCAGTTGAGGACGCTTGAAGAGCTGCCGCTGGTCGGCGAGGTGCGCGGCGTCGGCCTCATGGCTTGCATCGAATGCGTGGCCGATCGCGAAAGCAAGGATCCGCTGCAACTCGACAAGAATGTCGGCAAACGCATCGACGCGCATTGCCACGAGCTCGGCCTTCTGGTGCGGCCGCTGATCAACATGTGCGTGATGTCGCCGCCGCTGATCATCACCAGGGAGCAAGTCGACGACATGGTGGCGATCCTGCGCGAAGGGATTTCGCGGACGATGGATGATTTGCGGAAGGAAGGCGTCTGGCGGGGGTAAAGTCTTTTCCTTCTCCCCGTGGAACGGGGAGAAGGAAGAGAGGGCTACCCCCTCGACCGCAGCGCGTCGTTCAGACCCCACATGTCCTTTTCCTCGGGTGCCGTCTCCAGGTTCAGCACCGGGACCTGCCTGCGCAGATGGTCGTGGTGGGTGCGCACGCCATACTCCAAATCCGACAAGTAGAAGCCTTCGAAAGCCTCCGACAGCATGGATTCGTTCGACCACACCGAAAGCTGCACGTCCTCGTTCATGGTGTCGCGATCGATGCGGTACGCAAGGTAGCGCGCGGCCGCCTGCTCCCTGGTCTCGTCCTTGTAACGGTAGATGGCGCCGCGCAGCAGCGTCTCGCCGGTCGACAGCGGGAACTCCTGATAGAATTGGACGGATTCCGGCATGATCGACAGCGCGTTGTTGGGGAAGATGCCGTAATAGATCCAGGCCTTGCGCAGATGCTCCGGCAGATGCGCGGCCTCGGGCGCGAGCTTGATGTATTCGCGCACGCTCCAGCGCCGGCCGGCATGCGGATTGTAGGTGGCGAAGGAGCGCGACACGCCATTGATGAAAGGCTCGTCGAAGTAGGTCGCGCCATAGAGGTCCTGCAGCGCCGGATGCGCCATGGCGACGTGATAGCCTTCATTGTCGACGTCGCGCACCGACTTCCAGTTGACCGGCGATTTCTGGGTCCAGATGCCCCAGGACGGCACCATGTCGGCGACGTTGTAATGCGCCATCTCGGCTTCGATCGGCCTGAGCAGCTCGGCCACCGAGGGCTGCGGGCCGCCCTTGCGGAAACGGATGAAGATGAACCCCATCCAGATTTCGAGGTCGAGCGGCATCAGGCCGAACTCGGTCTTGTCGAGCTCGGGGAAGGAGCGCGGACGGGCAGCGCCGCGCAGCGTGCCGTCGAGATTGTAGACCCAGCCGTGGAACGGGCAGACCAGCGCGTTCTTGCAGCTGCCCTGGCTGTCGGCGACGACGCGGCTGCCGCGGTGGCGGCACATGTTGTTGAAGGCGCGCACGACGCCGTCCTTGCCGCGCACGATCAGCGCGCGCTCGCCGATGACGTCCATGGTCAGATAGTCGCCCGGTTTCGGCACGTCGGAGACATGGCCGGCGATCTGCCAGTGATTGCGAAAGACATATTCCTTCTCGAGATCGAGAAGGGCGTTGGAATGGTAGCTCCACCCCGGCAAACCCCGCCGGTCCCAATCGTTGGGGATCGCCACGTCACGGAGGTGCGGGTTCATCGGAATGCTCTTCTTTTTGTTGAATACTCATTCAATATATACATATTTTCCATTGAAATGCAATGGCTTGTAGGAATATGGAAATTCCAAAGCTGTAAGTTCGACCTCGTCTGGGCCGGAAAAATCCCGTAGAATCCGGCCCTTAATCGAGGAAGCGGAACGGCGGTTGCGAGCGCCGGTCCCGCGTCGGAAAGGGCATGTTTCGATCGATGCCGAGCTGCGGCAGACGACAGCGACGCGCTCGATTCAAGCATTGCTGTGTGAGGCTGTTTACAGTCGGGCGGGCGCGACAGGCGCATAGCTGCGCCAACCAGCTTCGATGGTCGGTCGAATGGTTGCCGTGGATCGGAAGGCCGCACTGCTCAGCGTCTGTTTCAATCCTGTTACACAGGCAATTGCCGCCAATCATCCGACTGTTACGTGGTGCGACTATGTTCGTTTCACAGCAAAAAGAAAGATAACGAAGGGAGCAGCCGATGTTTGCGAAAGTTCATGCCGCCGATACCAGTCGCCGCCAGCATGGCCCGGAGCGCAATGACCGCCGGCCGAAACTTGCGCTGCGCCAGCGCGCCAGCGACCATCCGATGGCGATGTTCATGCTGATCGGCGCCTGCGCCTTCGTCGGCATGCTGGCCGCGCCCGCCTCCGGTCCGGCCTTCGCGTCGATCAACCCGCCGGCCAATGTCGTGGAAGGCGCGCAGACCACGCTCAAGACCGCCCGCCTGCCGGAACCTGCAATCGACTTTGCCTGCAAGGGGCAGAACTGGGGCGCCGAGAGCGTCGAGTGCTTGCGCGCCATCGCCGAGCAGTCCGGCCAGCACCGCGAGCGCGCTGTGCGCATGATCGCCAACGCCGCGCCGGTCACCAACACGCCGAACATTTTTTAAGACCTCCCCAGAGCGCTCCCTCCTGCGCTCAAGTCAGGCTCCCGCCGCGAAAATCGGTCGGGAGCCTCTTTTTTTCCGGATCTGGCGAGATTCAGGTCAAGCCGAGCCGAGAATGGCGGTTCCCTGCGCTTCCGGTGCTCACGTACTTTAAGTACGCTCCGCTCCGGTTCTCGCGAACCACCATTCTCGGCTCGGCTTGACCTGAATCTCGGCAGATCCTGCGGCGGCTAGCTCAAGCTCGGCCACGCCTCTTCGGTTGCGATCTTAGGTCAGAAGTGGACGCTGTTGTCGGCGGCTGCTGCGGCTTCGTCGGCGACGGCCGACAGGACACCGCGGACGTCGAGCGTGGAGAAGGGCTTTTCCAGAATGTGTGGGCGCTGCGGCGGTGGCAGCGCTTCGATCTCCGCCTTGGCGCCGATGAGGTCGCCGGTCACCAGCACGAAGCGCTTGGCCAGAGCGGGCTGCTGCGAGAGCAGCTCGCGGTAGATGGCTATGCCGCTGATGCCCGGCATGCGCAGGTCGGAAAAGACGATGTCCGGCGGCATATGGCCCGTGAGCACGTCGGCGGCGGAGGTCCAACTTGCCACCACGCGCGACTTGAGCCCCATCAGCTCCAGTATATCCGAAAGCGAGCCCGCGACGTCGGGCTCGTCGTCGATGATCAACGCATGGCGCAACCCGCTCGAGCGCGCCGGCCCTTCCCCCGCGCTTGCAGCGCCACCGGCAATCCCCGGCAATTGCACGACGAAGCGCGCGCCGGTCGGTTGCACTTCCTCGAACCAGATGTTGCCGTTGTGACGCTCGACGATCGACTTGGAGATCGACAGGCCGATGCCGGTGCCAACACCGACCGGCTTGGTGGTGAAATAGGATTCGAAGATGCGCGCGCGGATCGCCTCTGGAACGCCCGGGCCGTTGTCCTCGACGGAGAAGCCCGGATTGCCGTGCTCGTTGCGGAATGTCCGCACCTTGATGATCCGCTCGCCGGTGATGCCGGCCAGCGCATGCTGGCTGTTGATCAGGAAGTTCGCCGCCACCTGGGTGATATGGTCGGCGTCGGCCATGGCAAGCAGCGGCCCGGTGGCGAAATCGGTGTCGATGATGATGCCGCTGGAGCGGGCACCATAGGCGGTGACCTCGAGCGCCGAGCGCATCACTTGGTTGAGATCGGTCTCGGCCTGCTCTGTCGGGTGCAGCCGCACCATGGACAGGAAGCTCTTGACGATGCGGCCGCAGCGCTCGGCGGCCGCGCGCACCTTCTCGGCGCGCACCTTGGTCTGCGGGTCGCCGGCGAATTCGTGCAGCAGCGTCGATTGCGCCACCACCACGGCCAGCGGGTTGTTGAGCTCGTGCGAGACCCCGGCGAGCAGCGAGCCCATCGCCGCCATCTTCTCGTTCTGGTGCAGCTTCTCGCGCTGGCGGTTGATCTCTTCCTCGGCCTGCAGCTTTTCGCGCAGGTCGCGGATCGAGCCGAAGATCAGGCGGCGGTCGGCAACGCGCATCTCCGTCGCCGTCAGCTCGATCGGGAAAATCTCGCCGGCGGCGTTCTGGGTGACGGTCTCCAGGCGCTGGCCGATCATCGGCGCGCCGCGGCCGGCCATGTATTCGGCACCCGAGGCGTAGCCTTTGCGGTAATATATCGGAACAATGGTATCGAGCAGGTCCTTGCCGAGGATGGCGCTGCGCTGGAAGCCGAACATCTTCTCGGCGGCCGGATTGAACTCGATGATTGAGCCCGTCTCGTCGATGACGATGATGGCGTCGAGCGAGGCCTGCAGCATGGTGCGGCGGATCACCTCGCTGGCATGCGCCTCGGATGGCGAGCGCTCGATGGCGTCGCCGATGGCCAGAGCGATGATGTGCAGCGTCGCCTCTTCTTCATCCGTCCATTCGCGCTCGGCGATGCAGTCGTTGACGGCCAGCGTGCCCCAGAAGTGGCCATGCGCGAAGACGGAGACGGACAGGAACGACTTGATGCTCTGCTTCTCGAAATCGGCGCGCAGGAAACCGTCCAGATTGCGCGTGTGGCCGGAGAAGATCTTGCCCTGTCGCTCGTCTTCCTGCAGCCGCTCAAGCAAGGAATCCGAGTTGATGATCGACTGCATGATCACGGTGGGCGAGGCCAGGTCGCCGCCGAAGTCGGGGTCGATCCAGTAGGCAGCGACGGACTGCGCAAAACCCTCACCCGGCAATTCACGCAGCCGGAAGAGAATGCCGCGCTGGCAATCCATCTTGCGGCACACCGTCTCCAGTATGCCGTCCATCTCGCGCTGCCAGTCGCCCGCCTCGCGCAGGCGGCGCACGACATGGACGGCCGCCATCGCGGCGCCGCCCGGGCGCGAGGCATGCATATCGGTGCGTGCTGCATCAGCAGTCATGGTCATTCCAGCCCGGAACGTCGGTCGTTCAGAGCACCCTCCGTTCCCGCGGAAACGGCGAACCGCTCTATCGCTTTGTTTTGACGCAATTCCGGACGGAAGGCTACGGCGAAACCGCCGAGCCGCCACTCACACTTTCCCGGAACCGATCTAGTTGGCGTCGCCGCTCGGCAGCGAGAAGATATAGCCTTCGCCGCGCACCGTGCGCAGGAATTTCGGATTGGCTGGGTCGGCCTCGATCTTCTTTCGCAACCGCATGATGCGGATGTCGACCGCGCGCGAGGATTCCGGGTCCTCGACGAAGCCGATGGCTTCCGAAATCGCCGCGCGCGTCAGGAGGCGGTTGGCGCGGGTGAGGAAAACCTCGAGCACGTCGAATTCGCTCTTGGCCATCTCGATCACCGCGCCATTGGCGGCGGTGACAAGGCGACCGTCGAAATCGGCCTGAAAGCCGCCGAAATTCATGAAACGCCGATTGCCGGTCTCGGCCTTTGCGGCTTGCGGCTCGGCCGGCTGCGGCACGCGGCGCAAAACGCTGCGCACCCGCGCCAGCACCTCGCGCAATTCGTACGGCTTGACGATGTAATCGTCGGCGCCGAGCTCCAGCCCGACGATGCGGTCGAGCGCGGTGCCGGCTGCGGTGGCATAGATGATGCCGATCGGCGTTTTCGAGCGCAGCCAGCGGCCGAGCGACAGCCCGTCCTCGCCGGGCATGGCGATGTCGAGGATGGCAATGTGAAAGGGCTGCGTTTCGAACAGCGCGCGCGCCGCCACGGCATTCTCGGCCGTCACGACGTCATAGCCGCTGGCGCCGAGATACTCGGCCACGGCCTCCCTCAGATCCGGTTCGTCCTCGACGACGATGATGCGTGCCTTCACAACGCGCTCGCTCCCGCTTTCAGCGGAAAGTAGATTGGGTATAAACATGATGTCCAGCACTCATCTCGAGTTGTCTGTGGCGGGGTGGAGAAAATGGCCGCACGATCCGTCATTGCGCTTGTGTCCGTCGCCGAGGTGGTGGCGGGCGATCTCGCCGACCATCTCGAGCGGCGCGGGCACGACGTGCGCCAGGCGCGCCAGCCCTGGGAGGCTGAGACGTTGCTTTCTGCCGGCGGCATCGATGTCGTGGTGGTCGGCGACGAGGTCACCCAGGCCGAGAGCCGCGAACTGCTCAAGCGTTACAGCAGCCAGGGCGCGGGCGGCGACGGCGGCCCCGATTTCATCCTGATCTGCCGGCCGCGCGACCTCGTCGACAAGGTGCTGGCGCTCGAGCTCGGGGCCGCCGATGTGGTCGAAAGCCCGCTCAACGTGCGCGAGCTTGCCGCGCGCATCGGCGGCCTGCTGATGAGACGCGGCAGGGCCGCCGGGGAGCTGATCGTGCTGGAGAACGCCACCGTCGACCTGCGATCGGCCATGGTCATGCATCGCTCGGGTGCGGAGGATCAGCTTTCCCCGGGGCAGGTGGCGTTGCTGAAGCTGTTCCTGGCGAGCCCGCGCAAGGTGCTGACCCGCGACGACATCATTGCCGCGGCCCCGGCCGAGAATGCTGACGCTTTCGACCGTTCGATCGATTCGCGCATCGTGCGGCTGCGCCGCAAGCTCGACACCGAGACGATCATCACCATCCGCGGCGCCGGCTATCGTTTCGATCCGCCAGCCTCGCGCAACGAGTGAATTCGGGTCGACGAGCCTATCAAGCATCGGATTCCCCAAAGCGGTGGTCATCTTGGGTCCGGCGCCTGCCGCTCAGCGCACCACAATGATCGAGGGGCCGGATAAAATGTCGGCGCCGGCGGTTGTCTCGGCGTGGGCGCGCTCCTTGAGCAGCACCGTCGCCAGCGCGGCAAAGCCGAGCAAGCCTTGCGCGTAAAGCAGCGCGGAAAGCACGGAGGCGGCAAACTTCGTCTTCATGTCCCTATCCCTCAATCTCTATGTCGTCGGTGCTTCAGGAAACTCCCGAAGCGCCCGCGCCGCTGACGGAGCCCCCCGCTGCGGCGCGGGCCTTCGGTCCTCTCGGCAGCAAGTAGCCGGAGGGGCCGCGCGTCCTCATCAGCCGAAGGCCGACCCGCCAGAGGGCCTTCAGCCGGTGGACGCGCAGGCTGGAAACAATCCAGACCGTGGCGATGAACAGAGCCATGTGCAGTGTCGAAAGCTCGCCGGACGTCATCGCCGCCAGCGCCGTCACCGGGCTGCCGGCCACCGAGCCGGCGCCGACGAGCGCGATTGCCGCGACGCTGATCCTGAGAAGCCAGGAGCGGAGTTTCGATTTCCTGCCCATTTTCGTTTGCAGATGTCTGTTCCCGTTGCGTCAAATCTGCCTTCGGCCTGTATCCAGATCATGCCGCCGTGGTTGCGCTTTGTTGCAGTTTGGTTTCGAACCGGGCGTAAGTGCTTGATATAGAAAATGAAATTAGCTTTCGTTTCCGGGGCTAAGCTCATTGTGTAGCGCCGACCTGCCGCGCCCCGGAAGAGGTCCGATCTAGTGGTTGGCCGGACCCTTTGTTAACTTATAGAAACGAATTCGAAACAGAAACGAGCACCAAGCGAAATAACTCGGAAACGGACGAGAACGATAAGGGCCCATCGAAATTGAAGCCGGACACAACGGCAAAAAACAGAGGGATCGTCATGCATACCGCCATTTCCGCCAAGCTCATCCATGTCGCCGCCGCCGCGTTCACGGGTGCCGCGCTGCTCTTCGGCGCCGGCAATGCCGCTCACGCCAACCAGATCGTCGCCAAGGTCTCGCTGTCGCAGCAGATCATGGAAGTCACCGTCGACGGTCGCCCGACCTACACCTGGAAAGTCTCGACCGGCGCGAGGGGGCACATCACGCCGACCGGTTCGTTCAAGCCGACGCGTTTGCATGAGATGTGGTACTCGAAGAAATACGACAACGCGCCGATGCCGCATTCGGTGTTCTTCAGCGGCGGCTACGCCGTCCACGCCACCTATGCCATCAGCCGTCTAGGCCGTCCCGCTTCGCATGGTTGCGTGCGGCTGCATCCCGACGCGGCAGCCGACTTCTATCAGCTCGTCGAGGCCTTCGGCCCCGCCAACACCAGCATCGTCATCGTCAAGTAAAAGGCTGGGTTAGGGTAGCAGGTCGGTTGCCGCCTTCGGCGTAGTTTGTGAGACGCAATTCCGGACGGAAAACCGTTACACACTTTTCCTGGAATTGCTCAGCTGAAGCCGTGAGGCAACCGCCAAAAAAAGAGGCCGGAGTTTCCGGCCTCTTTTGTCTTTAGCTGTCGTGCCGATCAGCTCGGCAGCGCCGGCATCAGCTTCGGATCGGGCTTCTCGGCGAGATGCGGCAGGTCCTTGCTGGCAATGAAGGTGTAGAACATCGGCACGACGAAGAGCGTGAACATCGTGCCGACCAGGATGCCGGTGAAGATGACCAGGCCCATCGAATAGCGGGCGGCCGCGCCGGCGCCGCTGGAGATGATCAGCGGCACGACGCCCAGCGCCATCGCCGCCGTCGTCATCAGGATCGGCCGCAGGCGCACCTTGGCCGATGCGATGATGGCGTCGCGGCGGCGCATGCCGTGCACCTCGCGCTGCTGGTTGGCGAACTCCACCAGCAGAATGCCGTGCTTGGTGATCAGGCCGATCAGCGTGATCAGGCCGACCTGGGTGTAGATGTTGAGCGTCCCGAGTCCGATGTTGAGCGGCACGATGGCGCCGAAGATCGACAGCGGCACGGCCATCATGATGATCAGCGGGTCGCGGAAGCTCTCGAACTGGGCCGCCAGCACCAGATAGATCACGACCACCGCCGCGGCGAAGGCGATCAGGATGGTGTTGCCCTGCTCCTTCTCCTGCCGCGACTGGCCGGAATAGTCGATGAAGAAGGTGTCGGGCAGGGTCTCCTTGGCGATATCCTCCAGCACCTTCAAGCCGTCGCCGGTGGTCACGCCGGGCAAAGGCAAGGCCGAAATCGTCGAGGAGTTCAGCTGGTTGAACTGCTCGATGGCCGCCGGCGAGGCGTTGGTCGAGATCTTCACCACCGCCGACAGCGGCACCATCTTGCCGTCGACGCTGCGAATGAAATACTCGCCAAGCTTCTCGGGGTTGTCGCGGAATTCCTGCGGCACCTGCGGGATGATGTCGTAGCTGTTGGAATCCCGATCGAACTGCGCCACCTCGGCGCCGCCGACCAGCAGCGTCAACGTATTGCCGATATCCGCGATCGGCAGGTTCAACGCCGCCGCGCGCTCGCGGTCGATGGTGACGGTCACCTGCGGCGCGTCGTAGGCCATCGAGTTCTGCACGACGATGAAGCGGCCCGAGGCTTGCGCCTTGTTCTTGATTTTCTCAGCCTGATCGAAGACCTCCGAAGGGTCGCCGGTGGAGCGCACGACCATGGAAATCGGCAGGCCGCCGCCGGAACCCGGCAGCGTCGGCGGCGCGAAGACGAAGGCCTGAACGCCAGCGACCTTGGCGAGCCGTGCCGTGATGTCGGCCTGCAGTTCCTTCGAATTGCGCTTGCGGTCGGCCCAATCCTTGAAGGCGAAGCCGACGAAGGCGCTGTTGGTCGCGCCGCCGAAGGCGACGGCCGAGAACTGCGCCCGGGTCTCGGGGATGTCCCTCACCAGGCCGAGCATCTGGTTGACATAGGTCTCGGTGTAGTCCGACGTCGCATAGCGCGGCGCGGTCACCAGAGAGAGCAGGAAGCCCTGATCTTCTTCGGGCGCCAGTTCGGTCGAGGTCTTGGTGAACATGAAGCCGGTGAGGGCGACAAGCGCCACGACGATGATCAGCGTCACCGGCCGGTTCCGGAGCGAGGCGGTGACGGCCCGTTCATAGACGCGCTCGACCCGGCTGAACGTACCATCGACGATGCGCTGGAAGCGTCCGTGCTGGCCCGCCTTCAGCAAGCGCGCCGACATCATCGGCGTGATCGTCATGGCGATCAGGCCCGACAGCACCACGGAGCCAGCCAGCGTCACCGCGAATTCGCGGAAAAGCGCGCCGGTCAGGCCGCCGGTGAAGGCAAGCGGGGCGAACACGGCGGCCAGCGTGATGGTCATCGCCACGATGGCTGTCGCGATCTCGCGCATGCCGTTGAAGGCCGCCTGCATCGGCGACATGTGGTCCTCTTCCATGTGGCGGTGGATGTTTTCCACCACCACGATGGCGTCGTCGACGACGAGGCCGATCGCCAGCACCATGGCAAGCAGCGACAGAAGGTTGATCGAGTAGCCGACCGCAAACAGGATGAAGCAGACGCCGATCAGCGACAGTGGGATGGTCACGATCGGCATCATCACCGAGCGGAAGGAGCCGAGGAACAGAAGGATGACCACGATGACGATGGCGACGGCCTCGCCGATGGTCTTGAACACTTCCTCGATCGAGGCGCTGATCTGGCCGGTGGCGTCGTAGACGACCTCGATTGTCATTCCTTTCGGCAGCGTTTCCTGAATCACCGGCACGAGCTTGGTGACCGCGGCCGCGGTCGTCAGCGGGTTGGCGGCCGGCGTCGGGAAGATGGCGAGGAAGGTTCCCGGCTTGCCGTTGAAGCTCACCCTGGTGTCGGTGCTGGCCGCGCCGAGCTCGACACGCGCGACATCGCGCAGGCGCACAACCTCGCCGTTCGTCGAGCGGATCGGGAGCTGGGCGAAGGCCTCCGGCGTCTGCAGGGTCGAATGCACGGTGATCGAGGAGACCACATACTCGTTCTGGGTGTTGCCGGGCGCCGACAGGAAATTCGAGTTGTTGATGGCGGTCAGCACGTCAACCGCCGTGGCGCCGCGCGCGGCGAGCCGGATCGGGTCGATCCAGATGCGCATGGAATATTCCTGGGCGCCGAAGATCTGGACGTCGGCGACGCCTTCCACGGTCGAGATGCGGGGCCGAATGACGCGCTCGATATACTCGGTGAGCTGCTCCTTTGTCATGTTCGGGTTCTGCATCGAGATGTACATCATCGCGAACTGCTGCCCGGTGCCCTTGACGATGACCGGATCCTTGGAGCCGTCCGGCAAGGTGCCGCGCACGCCCTGGACCTTGGACAGCACCTCGGCGAGCGCGACGTCCGGATTGGAGCCGAGCTTCATCTGCACCGTGACCGTGCTCGAGGACGGACGGCTGGACGAGGTGACGTAGTCGATGTTTTCGGTTGAGGCGACGGCGCGCGCGATCGGCGCCGAGATGAAGCCCTGGATGAGGTCGGCGCTGGCGCCCGGATAGGCCGTGGTGATCGTGATCGCCGTCTCGTCAACCTTGGGGTACTGGCGGATCGACAGGCCGAAGATGCCCTGGAAGCCCAGCAGCAGGATCATGCAGGCCAGCACCGTAGACAAGACGGGCCGGCGAATGAAGAGGTCGGAAAAGCTCATTGCTGAACCTCTTTGTTCGCCGATTTGCTGGGGTCGATGGTGTTGTCGACGGCAACCGACATGCCGTTGAAGAGCCGGTTCTGGCCGGCGGTGACGACCTGGTCGCCGTCCTTGAGGCCCTCGACGATCTCGACCATGCCGTTGTTGCGGCGGCCGAGCTTCACGAAGATCTGCGAGATGGTGAACGCCTGCTGCTGCGCGGCATCGGCCGGCTTGGTGTCAGCCGGCTTCGTGGCGTTGTCCGCGGGTTTGGACGCGTCCGCCTGCGGCTTGGCGGCATCTGCCTTGCCGGCGGCGGCTTTCTGCTCGTCCGGCTTTGCCGGCGCGGCAGCGGCGCCCTCCGCCGGCTTTGCCGGCACGACCACGAAGACATAATCGCCGTAGAGGCTCGTCGTCACCGCAGTTTGCGGCACCGAGATGACATTGTTTTCCTGCGGCAGCTCGACACGGATCTGGACGAACTGTCCAGGCGTCAGCTTGCCTTCCGGGTTGGCGACCTCGCCGCGGATCGAAACAAGCCGGCTCGCCGGATCGATCTTGGGATCGATGCCGCGGATGGAGCCGGCAAAGGACATGTCCGCAAGGCTGCTGCCAAGCTTGACGGTCTGGCCGATCTTGAGCAGCGGCAGCTGCTGTTCGGGAACCGTGAAGTCGACCCGCATCGTGTCCAGATCCTGGATCGTCACCACCGAATTGCCGGGGGCCAGATATTGGCCGATATCGATCTTCGGGATGCCGACCGTGCCGCCAAAGGGCGCGGACAATTGCTTCTGGTCGAGCACGGCCTGCAGCTTGTTCACCTGCGCGGCCGAGGCATCCGCGGCGGCGCGCGCGGCGTCGAGCGTCGCGTCCGTGCCGACGCCGCGCCGCTGCAATTCAATCGCGCGGGTCAGCGCCGCCTGGTCGGAGGCGGCCTGCGCCTTCTGCGCCACCAGATCAGCCTTCTCGACCGCGTCGTCCAGCTGCAGGAGCACCGCGTCGGTGGCGACCTTCTGGTTGGCGTGGAAGAGGATGTTCTTGACGATGCCGCTCGTTTCGACGGTAAGGTCGACGCCGCGCACGGCGTTGACGGTGCCGATGGCCTCGACGCCCGGCGTCCATGCCGAAGGCTTGACGACCACTGTCGAGACCGTGGCTGCCGGCGGCTTCATCGTGGCGAAATACTGCTTGATGCCGGCATCGCGCATGAAGTTGAAACCAACGATGCCGACGCAGACGAGAGCGAGCAGAATCAGGAACACAGCGATGATGAAAAAGCGCTTCACGGACAGTCCCCTCGAGCCGGCAACCGGCAAAACAATCGATGTCGGGACACATATCGACAACAGGTCCCGACTTCAAACGGCGCCTTACTGTACCGGCTGGACGGTCTTGTCAATTCCGCCTAAGCTAATATAGGGAAGGCGTGATGAGAGCACCCAGGGCAAACTCACGCGAAAAGATACTTGCCGCCGCCGCCGACGTGGCGCGCGAGGCAGGCCCGGGAAGCTTGTCGCTCGAGGCAGTCGCCAGCCGCGCCGGGGTGTCGAAGGGCGGCTTGCTTTACAACTTCCCGACCAAGGCCAAGCTGATGCAGGGCCTTGTCGAAAGCTATCTCCGCGACTTCCAGAAGGCGTTGGAAGCACGCACCGCCGAATCCAGGCACGAAAGCGCGCTCTCGGCCTATATCAAGCTGTCGGCCGACGACTGCGAGCGACCGAAACCCTCGGCCTCCTGGATTTTCTCGGCGATCGCGGAAGATCCCGATTTCCTGACGCCGATAAAAGCCTTCAAGCACCAGCTGCTCGAACGATTGAAGGAAGAGACCAGCGATCTCGGCTCGCTGCTAGTCTGCTTCCTCGCCATCGAGGGGATGCGCAGCATGAACCTTTTCGATTTCGATGTGCTTTCCGAAGACGAGCATAAGCTCCTGGTGGCCTCGCTGCTGAAGATAGCCGGATAGGTCGCCTCCCGGCCAAGGCGTCACACCAGCTTCATCCTGGGGACATAGCGTCCTTCCCGGTTCTTTGCCGCAATGCAAATGGAGTGGGACAATGGTGGACGTGGTATCAAGTGAGGCGGGGATCCCGAGACCGGATCATCCCCTGGAGCAATCGGGCGGCGCCAAATGGTTTCTACCGGCTTTCGGCGTGCTGGTGCTCGTCGGCATCATCTATGTCGGTTACGCGCTCAGCCAGGACCTGGCAATTGCCAAGACGGTGCCGTGGATCCTGCTCGGCATAGCGCTTCTGATTGCGCTGGGCTTCGAATTCGTCAACGGCTTCCACGACACCGCCAACGCCGTCGCCACCGTCATCTATACGCGGTCGCTGCCGGCCGAATTCGCCGTCATGTGGTCCGGCGTCTTCAACTTCCTCGGCGTCTTGACCTCGAGCGGCGCGGTGGCGTTCGGCATCCTGTCGCTGCTGCCGGTCGAGCTCATCCTGCAGGTCGGCTCGTCATCCGGCTTCGCCATGGTGTTCGCCCTGCTGGTCGCCGCCATCCTGTGGAACCTGGGCACGTGGTTCCTCGGCCTGCCGGCTTCGAGCTCGCACACGATGGTCGGTTCGATCATCGGCGTCGGCCTCGCCAACCAGTTCATGGCTCCGGCAGGAAGCGCCACCAGCGGCGTCGATTGGGGGCAGGCGACCAATGTCGGCACCACCCTGCTGGTCTCGCCGATCGTCGGGTTCTTCGCCGCCGCGGTGCTGCTCTATGCAATGAAGCTCCTGGTGCGTAATCCTGCCCTCTACGAAGCGCCGAAAGGCAAAACGCCGCCGCCATGGTGGATCCGCGCGCTGCTGATCTTCACCTGCACCGGCGTCAGCTTCGCGCATGGCTCCAATGACGGCCAGAAGGGCATGGGCCTGATCATGCTGATCCTGATCGGCGTGGTGCCGACCGCCTATGCGCTCAACCGCACGCCCGACATCAACTATCTCGACGCCTATAAGTCGGCCTCCGTCGCCGTCGAGCAGGCGCTGGGCAAATATGTCAAGCCGGGGGTCACCGTCGCGGATGCCAATGCCGCAAAGGCCGCCGTGCAGGAAGCCGTGCGCAGCAAGTCGTGGAACGACCAGACGACGCTCGCGCTGCAGACCTACATCCACAGCACGACCGCCAGGCTGCAGCCCTACGCCACCGTCGACAACGTTCCGACTGACCTGGTCAGCAACGCGCGCAACGACATCTACCTGATCGGCGAGGCGCTGAAGCTGATCGACAAGAAGAAGCTGCTGCCGATGCAGGACGCCGACCTGAAGGCGGTCACCGACTATCACAAGGCGGTCGACAACGCGACGAAGTTCATCCCGCTGTGGGTGAAGATCGCCGTGGCGCTGGCGCTCGGGCTGGGCACCATGGTCGGCTGGAAGCGCATCGTCGTCACCGTCGGCGAGAAGATCGGCAAGAGCCACCTGACCTATGGCCAGGGCGCCGCCGCCGAGCTGGTCGCGATGATCACCATCGGCATGGCCGACCGCCTCGGCCTGCCGGTGTCGACCACGCACGTGCTGTCGTCCGGCGTCGCCGGCACGATGGCGGCCAACGGCTCCGGCCTGCAGTGGTCGACCGTGCGCAACCTTCTGCTGGCCTGGGTGCTCACGCTGCCCTGCTCGATCGCGCTGGCCTTCGTGCTGTTCGTGATCTTCCGCCACGTTTTCTGAGCGGGAAAACACTCAAGGAAACGGCGCTGCTCACGGCGCCGTTTCTGTCTGCGGCCGCTCCGCCTCGGCCCTGCCAAGGCGGAGCAACTGGCGCAGCGACAACATGTGCAACAGGATCGAGCTTGGCACCACGAAAGCAGGGGTAAGCACACCCGGATAGGCGCCGGCGCCGATGCTCTGCACATCCGGAACGATCAGTTGCAACGGGCCGGGCGAGGTGATCACGCCCATGGTGACCGCGACCGCGAAATCGCCGAGGCCGAGGATGTTCCAGAGGGTTGCCGCTCTTCGGCCCCCGACTGTGCCGGTCGCCACCGCCAGCGCCGCGGGCAGCGCAAGCAGCCCGGTCAGCACATCGCCCATGCCTGCGGGCACAGCGAACGCTCCGGGCAGGGCACCATGCAGCCAGGCTGCGAGAGCCCAGCCGCCGAATATGCGGTAGAGCTGAAGCGCCACGAGCCAGCTTGCCGGCATCGCGTCGAGCACCTGGCCGATCCGCTTCGAGAACAGCAGTAGCGGAGCGCCTATGACCACCGGCAGGAAGATCGCCGCTGGCAACAGCGGTAAAGACGAGGCGTCCGTGTGGAAGACACCGTTGATCGCAGCGCTCCAGGCGATGGCCAGCCACAGCGTATCGGGGATCATGACCACCAGCCAGGTCACGCGGCGTTGGCCTGGCGTCAGGCCCGTCTGTTCGAGACCGAGCCACAATCCAAGCGCGATAAACCCGTGGGCCGCGAGCTGGTGGGCCGTGGTCGGAACGCCGCTGGCCTGGATCGGCGGGAAGGTAAAGATCATCAGTAGCCAGAGCGCCGTGAGCGCCGCAAGCCAACGAAAGCCGCGCCATGCGTCACCAGATGGAACGACAGGAGAAGGAACAGCTTCCGTGGTCACCGGCGGTACTCCGTTGAGCTCAGCGCTTTTGCGCTGCCGTCCGGATGTACGCCTGCTTTCCGCGAGGGACTATTTGCTACAATGTTGACAGGCTATGAAGAATAGCTTCACAGACGCCGAGCGTTTCCAGGCACGTCGCGCTGCCTCTCTGCTCCGTCCGTGCTGGGCGCAAGGATCAGGTCGGGTCTTCGCGATGCAGGTCGTGGATGGTGACGCCTTCGGCGTTGTCGGGCAGCATCAGCCACTTCTTGTGACGCAGCGTGCGCTCGGTGTCTTCCAGGCCCATCTCCCAGTGCTCGCGCATCGAGGTGCCGGAGAACTCATAGTCCTTGGCGTGGCCTTCATAGCCTTTGTGCTGGTAGATCAGGTGGACGATGTTGACCACGCCGGCGTCGGAATAGTCGGCGATCAGTTCCCTCTCGCCGTCCTTCAACTGCTCCGGCGGCACGCGCTTCAGCGCGTCGAGCAGCTTCATCTTGAGCGCGTGGATGCGCTGGAAATTGTCGGTGTTCTGGCGCGTGCGGCTGGAATACATGATGTCCTTGTGGCGCGACAGGACGTCGGCCATGCCGCGCGGCAGCACGCCGCGGGCGCTGAACAGATCGACCTGGAAAACCAGCGAGGAGCGGTCCTCCTCCTGGTCGAGCAGATATTGCAGCGGCGTGTTGGAGACGATGCCGCCATCCCAGTAATACTCGCCCTCGATGCGGATCGAAGGAAAAGCCGGCGGCAGTGCGCCGCTCGCCATGATGTGTTCCGGCCCGATGTGCACCTTGTCGGTGTCGAAATAGACGAAATTGCCGGTCCGGACATTGACCGCACCGACGCTCAGCCGCTTCCTGCCGTCGTTCAGCACGTCGAAGTCGATCAGGCTTTCCAGCGTGTCCTTGAGCTCGGCGGTGTCGTAGAAGCTGGTGGCGCCGTCTGCCCCGGCCAACTGGAACCAGGGATTCGGGCTGCGGGGCTTGAAGAAGCCGGGCTGGCCCATGGCCAAGGTCATGAATGACGAGGTCTGGTTGCGGATATCGCGATAGATGTCGCCTTCGGGCGTGTATGCCCAGATCTTGCGGCCCGAGACGGTCTGCCAGAACTGCTCCAGCCGCTGCAGGCGTCGGCTAGGCTCGTTGCCGGCGATGATCGAGGCATTGATGGCGCCGATCGAGACGCCGGACAGCCAGGTCGGCTCGCAGCCGGCGTCGGCTAGCGCCTGATAGACGCCGGCCTGATAGGCGCCGAGCGCGCCGCCGCCCTGGAAGACCAGGGCGATGCGGTCGTATTGCGCGGTGATTTCAGCGATGGTGGCGGCGGCCGCCTTGTTGCGGTTACGCTCAAGCACCGGCTTTCTCCAACGCCTTCGCGCCGGTAGCCGATCGGCCGTGGTCGGCGAGATAATCATGCACGACTTCGCCGAGGCCGAGCGTCAGGTCGGCGGTGAAGTGAACGGCCGAGACGATGTCGAGCACCGGCAGCTTGGCCACGTCGGCCATGACATGGGGGCGCAGGTCGAGCGCGGCGGGCGCCGTCCAGGCCTCCTTCAGCGTCACGTCGGTGAGATAGTAGCGGACCAGCTCGCAGATGCGCGGGCTGCCGTCGACATGCGGAATGATCTTGATCAGGAAATTGGGCGCGGCGAGCGAGGCCAGCACCTGGTCGTGGTCGGCTTCGCGATGCTTGTAGCCCATCGTGCCTGTGGCGCACAGCACGCTGCCATAATGCAGCGTGCCGACCACCACCTCGCCCTCATGCACTATCTTGGGGCTGGCGAGCTTCTTCGGGAAACCCCAGAGCTCGCGGCCGCCGGCGATCGGCGCGTCGTCGTCGAGATACATGGAATGCACGTAGCCGCCGTGCTGGCCCTTGTAGCGCACCGGGATGACCTGGCCGGTCTCGGTGTAGTCGCCGAAGCCGGTCGAGTCCGGCATGCGGATGAACTCGTATTTGACCAGCGGCTCGTCGATCTCGAGCGGCGCCGGCACGACCGCCTCCAACGCCTCGCGCGTGGTGCGGTAGGTGATGATGATGTATTCGCGGTCGAAGAAACGGTAGGGGCCGGGCGGGAAGGAAGGGTTGGTGAGCGGCATCGCGTAGGCGCGCTTCACGACATCGTCGATTTCCAAGCTATTCACCCATCGGTTCAGGAACGACACGCGCTGGACGCGCGGCAGGATGTGTTGCACGGCACCATGACAGTGCCATGTCACCCGCATCGAGCGCCAGCTTGGCGGACATCGGACAGCATCACAACATTGTAATCGCTACGACATATGGTCATGGCATTGTCATGCTGCGGCGCACAAACTATGTGCCCTTATAGTTCCCTTCCCTCCTGTCGCGAGATCTCCCATGGGTTCCCTGTCTTCGAAGAATGCGCTCGTCACCGGCTCGACCAGCGGCATCGGCCTGGCAATCGCCCGCGCCTTCGCCGCCGAGGGCGCCAACGTCACCATCAATGGCCTGGGCGATGGCGCGGCGATCGAGCAGGAGCGGGCCGGCATCGAAAGGGATTTCGGCGTCAAGTGCCGTTACTCGGACGCCAACATGATGGATGGCGCAGCCGTCACCGCCATGATCCGTGAGGCCGAGGAGGCGTTCGGCAGCCTCGACATCCTGGTCAACAATGCCGGCATCCAGCATGTCGCGCCGATCGAGGAGTTTCCCGACGACAAGTGGGAGGCCATCATCCGCATCAATCTGCTCGCCGCCTTCTACGCCATCAAGGCGGCGGTGCCGGGCATGAAGAGCCGTAAATGGGGCCGCATCATCAACACGGCTTCGGCGCATGCGCTGGTCGCCTCGCCGTTCAAGTCGGCCTATGTCTCGGCCAAGCACGGCATTGCCGGCCTGACCAAGACGGTGGCGCTGGAAGTGGCGCAGGACGGCATCACCGTCAATGCGATCGCGCCCGGCTATGTCTGGACGCCGCTGGTCGAGAAGCAGATCCCCGACACGATGAAGGCGCGCGGCATGACCGAGGAACAGGTCAAGCACGATGTGCTGCTGGCAGCGCAGCCGACCAAGGAATTCGTCACCGTCGAGGCGCTTGCCGCGCTGACGCTTTTCCTGTGCTCGGACGCCGCCAAGCAGATCACCGGCGCGGCCCTGCCGATGGATGGCGGCTGGACGGCGCAGTGAGGACAAAGGCTGTTTCAGGGAAGGGCGGAGCGGAGCTCGCGTCCTCATAGAGTAGTTCACCGTTTCACGGAAACAGTGAACCGCTCTATCTCTCTGTTTTTGCGCAATTC
>CCNC01000114.1 GCA_000824845.1 Mesorhizobium sp. ORS 3359
GTCAGTATGTTCTTGTTAGCGTCACCGACACCGGCACCGGCATGGCGCCGGACGTCGTGGCCCGCGCTTTCGATCCCTTCTTCACCACAAAGCCTACCGGGCATGGAACCGGCCTCGGTCTTTCAATGATATATGGCTTTGTTCGGCAGTCGGGAGGGCAAGTTCGTATCTATACGGAGATGGGCAAGGGGACGACAGTTGCTCTATATTTGCCGCGCCATTGGCTTAGCCCTCAACAAAATGAGCAACCGCAGATAGAGGATACCGAGTTGTCAGGCGAAGGCGGGACGATACTGGTCGTGGATGACGAGCCCTTGATCAGGATGCTCATCTCCGAAGTCCTGGGCGATCTCGGCTACAGGATGATCGAAGCTGCCGACGGGGCAACGGCTTTGAAGGCTGTGCAAGGTGAGGACAAGATCGATCTCTTGATCACGGACGTCGGGCTGCCTGGGGGCATGAACGGGCGGCAACTCGCGGATGCCATTCGGCAGACCAAGCCAAAACTTAAGGTACTGTTCATCACCGGTTACGCGGAGAATGCCGCCGTTGGTAATGGCCACCTCGCTCCGGGCATGCATGTGCTGACGAAGCCGTTCGCGATGGAAAGGCTCGCTTCCAAGATTGCCGACATCGTGAAGGAAGAGGAGTAGCGTTCCACGTTCGTCGATTGAAGTGTACGGCGATGACAATTTGACAGACCCAAACGGGGTAGGCCCCCGCAAGCTCGATCATTCGTTCATAGCGCCTGACGACGTGGCGTAGCGAGGACAAGTAAGGCGCGGCCTATTCCGTTGATCGCAACGGGCAGAGGCCCGACCGGCCATTGCAGCTCGCACGCGCCGGGCCTCTGATCTCGCCCTCACGGTCCGAACTTTTGGCGCTGGACTATGTTCCGGGCGGAAGCGTTCCATCCGCAATCGGCCAAGTGTCCGTAAAGGTCAATGTAGCGGCATAGACGACGCGGCCAGCCACATCCCTCACACAAGCGGAGCAGATGCTGTGGCCGACATTTTTCCGCTTGGCGTCCCTCGCCATGTCAAGGAAGGCCACTGATACGGCGTGCCGGAGCGCCAGCGGTGAATCATATTCGCAACCGTCCTCGTCATGTCGTCCAATCGCCATTCAATGCGGTATCGAAAAAGTAGCGCGACATAGCCTTTCCCCTCGAGGCGCTAATATACGCCAATAAAAAATCCTTTCACTAACAAGGGTTAGGGCGAATCTTATATCAAATGATAGTTTGGGTGAGGCCGACTGGAGGGCCGCCCGTGGCGCTGACACCTAGAAACCCGTTGGACATGGGGGTTGTTCGACGGCTTGTCCAGGAGATTGGCATCACGGAGACCCAGGCATGGGAGCTTGTGGCTCTGCTGGGCCCGAATTGGAATTCCCTTGTTCGTGAAGCGAAATTGCTATTGAGCAATCGGTAGTGGGCGCGACTGCGGAAGAGCGTCGCCTTGCAAATTTGCGAACCGCTCTCGCTCGCACCCGCAAAAATCCAGAGCGAGACGATATCATGACGGGCGCAGTCAAGTGCGTCGCAACGTCGAGGCGCCTGCTACTCGAAACGCAAATGCAGATCGATATGCCGGGCAGGCCCACCCATCCTATTCTGATAGGCAGCTAAGGCCGCTGGGCGCCTTGTCGGCCGCCCTGAACACAATATTGATCACGACGCCTTCTGGTCGGGGAAGCCAAGTGACGCCTCCATCGCCGCGGAAAGCGCTCTCCAGCAACCGGGTGCCGGCTCCCTGTCTGTTCGGGGGCGACACGATCGGACCGCCCTTTTCCAGCCAACGCATGTGGATCAGCTCGCCGCGGCGCTCCCAATTGACGATCACCTGGCCGCCATCCGTGGACAGTGCGCCGTACTTGGCGGCATTGGTGGCAAGCTCATGAAGGACGAGCCCAAGCATCAGCGTCGTATCAGCATCGGGGTTGGCTTCTGGACCCTCGTAGGTCACACGGTC
>CCNC01000115.1 GCA_000824845.1 Mesorhizobium sp. ORS 3359
TCCCATTCATTCAGGAACCGCCTTCTGGTGATTTGCAAGAACGCGTACTTATTCGCCACCATGATTATGACCAGTGTTTCCAGTCCGTTCAGTTGTTGCAGTGGAATAGTCAGGTTAAATTTAATGTGACCGTTTATCGCAATCTGCCGACCACTCGCGATTCAATCATGACTTCGTGATAAAAGATTGAGTGTGAGGTTATAACGCCGAAGCGGTAAAAATTTTAATTTTTGCCGCTGAGGGGTTGACCAAGCGAAGCGCGGTAGGTTTTCTGCTTAGGAGTTTAATCATGTTTCAGACTTTTATTTCTCGCCATAATTCAAACTTTTTTTCTGATAAGCTGGTTCTCACTTCTGTTACTCCAGCTTCTTCGGCACCTGTTTTACAGACACCTAAAGCTACATCGTCAACGTTATATTTTGATAGTTTGACGGTTAATGCTGGTAATGGTGGTTTTCTTCATTGCATTCAGATGGATACATCTGTCAACGCCGCTAATCAGGTTGTTTCTGTTGGTGCTGATATTGCTTTTGATGCCGACCCTAAATTTTTTGCCTGTTTGGTTCGCTTTGAGTCTTCTTCGGTTCCGACTACCCTCCCGACTGCCTATGATGTTTATCCTTTGGATGGTCGCCATGATGGTGGTTATTATACCGTCAAGGACTGTGTGACTATTGACGTCCTTCCCCGTACGCCGGGCAATAATGTTTATGTTGGTTTCATGGTTTGGTCTAACTTTACCGCTACTAAATGCCGCGGATTGGTTTCGCTGAATCAGGTTATTAAAGAGATTATTTGTCTCCAGCCACTTAAGTGAGGTGATTTATGTTTGGTGCTATTGCTGGCGGTATTGCTTCTGCTCTTGCTGGTGGCGCCATGTCTAAATTGTTTGGAGGCGGTCAAAAAGCCGCCTCCGGTGGCATTCAAGGTGATGTGCTTGCTACCGATAACAATACTGTAGGCATGGGTGATGCTGGTATTAAATCTGCCATTCAAGGCTCTAATGTTCCTAACCCTGATGAGGCCGTCCCTAGTTTTGTTTCTGGTGCTATGGCTAAAGCTGGTAAAGGACTTCTTGAAGGTACGTTGCAGGCTGGCACTTCTGCCGTTTCTGATAAGTTGCTTGATTTGGTTGGACTTGGTGGCAAGTCTGCCGCTGATAAAGGAAAGGATACTCGTGATTATCTTGCTGCTGCATTTCCTGAGCTTAATGCTTGGGAGCGTGCTGGTGCTGATGCTTCCTCTGCTGGTATGGTTGACGCCGGATTTGAGAATCAAAAAGAGCTTACTAAAATGCAACTGGACAATCAGAAAGAGATTGCCGAGATGCAAAATGAGACTCAAAAAGAGATTGCTGGCATTCAGTCGGCGACTTCACGCCAGAATACGAAAGACCAGGTATATGCACAAAATGAGATGCTTGCTTATCAACAGAAGGAGTCTACTGCTCGCGTTGCGTCTATTATGGAAAACACCAATCTTTCCAAGCAACAGCAGGTTTCCGAGATTATGCGCCAAATGCTTACTCAAGCTCAAACGGCTGGTCAGTATTTTACCAATGACCAAATCAAAGAAATGACTCGCAAGGTTAGTGCTGAGGTTGACTTAGTTCATCAGCAAACGCAGAATCAGCGGTATGGCTCTTCTCATATTGGCGCTACTGCAAAGGATATTTCTAATGTCGTCACTGATGCTGCTTCTGGTGTGGTTGATATTTTTCATGGTATTGATAAAGCTGTTGCCGATACTTGGAACAATTTCTGGAAAGACGGTAAAGCTGATGGTATTGGCTCTAATTTGTCTAGGAAATAACCGTCAGGATTGACACCCTCCCAATTGTATGTTTTCATGCCTCCAAATCTTGGAGGCTTTTTTATGGTTCGTTCTTATTACCCTTCTGAATGTCACGCTGATTATTTTGACTTTGAGCGTATCGAGGCTCTTAAACCTGCTATTGAGGCTTGTGGCATTTCTACTCTTTCTCAATCCCCAATGCTTGGCTTCCATAAGCAGATGGATAACCGCATCAAGCTCTTGGAAGAGATTCTGTCTTTTCGTATGCAGGGCGTTGAGTTCGATAATGGTGATATGTATGTTGACGGCCATAAGGCTGCTTCTGACGTTCGTGATGAGTTTGTATCTGTTACTGAGAAGTTAATGGATGAATTGGCACAATGCTACAATGTGCTCCCCCAACTTGATATTAATAACACTATAGACCACCGCCCCGAAGGGGACGAAAAATGGTTTTTAGAGAACGAGAAGACGGTTACGCAGTTTTGCCGCAAGCTGGCTGCTGAACGCCCTCTTAAGGATATTCGCGATGAGTATAATTACCCCAAAAAGAAAGGTATTAAGGATGAGTGTTCAAGATTGCTGGAGGCCTCCACTATGAAATCGCGTAGAGGCTTTGCTATTCAGCGTTTGATGAATGCAATGCGACAGGCTCATGCTGATGGTTGGTTTATCGTTTTTGACACTCTCACGTTGGCTGACGACCGATTAGAGGCGTTTTATGATAATCCCAATGCTTTGCGTGACTATTTTCGTGATATTGGTCGTATGGTTCTTGCTGCCGAGGGTCGCAAGGCTAATGATTCACACGCCGACTGCTATCAGTATTTTTGTGTGCCTGAGTATGGTACAGCTAATGGCCGTCTTCATTTCCATGCGGTGCACTTTATGCGGACACTTCCTACAGGTAGCGTTGACCCTAATTTTGGTCGTCGGGTACGCAATCGCCGCCAGTTAAATAGCTTGCAAAATACGTGGCCTTATGGTTACAGTATGCCCATCGCAGTTCGCTACACGCAGGACGCTTTTTCACGTTCTGGTTGGTTGTGGCCTGTTGATGCTAAAGGTGAGCCGCTTAAAGCTACCAGTTATATGGCTGTTGGTTTCTATGTGGCTAAATACGTTAACAAAAAGTCAGATATGGACCTTGCTGCTAAAGGTCTAGGAGCTAAAGAATGGAACAACTCACTAAAAACCAAGCTGTCGCTACTTCCCAAGAAGCTGTTCAGAATCAGAATGAGCCGCAACTTCGGGATGAAAATGCTCACAATGACAAATCTGTCCACGGAGTGCTTAATCCAACTTACCAAGCTGGGTTACGACGCGACGCCGTTCAACCAGATATTGAAGCAGAACGCAAAAAGAGAGATGAGATTGAGGCTGGGAAAAGTTACTGTAGCCGACGTTTTGGCGGCGCAACCTGTGACGACAAATCTGCTCAAATTTATGCGCGCTTCGATAAAAATGATTGGCGTATCCAACCTGCAGAGTTTTATCGCTTCCATGACGCAGAAGTTAACACTTTCGGATATTTCTGATGAGTCGAAAAATTATCTTGATAAAGCAGGAATTACTACTGCTTGTTTACGAATTAAATCGAAGTGGACTGCTGGCGGAAAATGAGAAAATTCGACCTATCCTTGCGCAGCTCGAGAAGCTCTTACTTTGCGACCTTTCGCCATCAACTAACGATTCTGTCAAAAACTGACGCGTTGGATGAGGAGAAGTGGCTTAATATGCTTGGCACGTTCGTCAAGGACTGGTTTAGATATGAGTCACATTTTGTTCATGGTAGAGATTCTCTTGTTGACATTTTAAAAGAGCGTGGATTACTATCTGAGTCCGATGCTGTTCAACCACTAATAGGTAAGAAATCATGAGTCAAGTTACTGAACAATCCGTACGTTTCCAGACCGCTTTGGCCTCTATTAAGCTCATTCAGGCTTCTGCCGTTTTGGATTTAACCGAAGATGATTTCGATTTTCTGACGAGTAACAAAGTTTGGATTGCTACTGACCGCTCTCGTGCTCGTCGCTGCGTTGAGGCTTGCGTTTATGGTACGCTGGACTTTGTAGGATACCCTCGCTTTCCTGCTCCTGTTGAGTTTATTGCTGCCGTCATTGCTTATTATGTTCATCCCGTCAACATTCAAACGGCCTGTCTCATCATGGAAGGCGCTGAATTTACGGAAAACATTATTAATGGCGTCGAGCGTCCGGTTAAAGCCGCTGAATTGTTCGCGTTTACCTTGCGTGTACGCGCAGGAAACACTGACGTTCTTACTGACGCAGAAGAAAACGTGCGTCAAAAATTACGTGCAGAAGGAGTGATGTAATGTCTAAAGGTAAAAAACGTTCTGGCGCTCGCCCTGGTCGTCCGCAGCCGTTGCGAGGTACTAAAGGCAAGCGTAAAGGCGCTCGTCTTTGGTATGTAGGTGGTCAACAATTTTAATTGCAGGGGCTTCGGCCCCTTACTTGAGGATAAATTATGTCTAATATTCAAACTGGCGCCGAGCGTATGCCGCATGACCTTTCCCATCTTGGCTTCCTTGCTGGTCAGATTGGTCGTCTTATTACCATTTCAACTACTCCGGTTATCGCTGGCGACTCCTTCGAGATGGACGCCGTTGGCGCTCTCCGTCTTTCTCCATTGCGTCGTGGCCTTGCTATTGACTCTACTGTAGACATTTTTACTTTTTATGTCCCTCATCGTCACGTTTATGGTGAACAGTGGATTAAGTTCATGAAGGATGGTGTTAATGCCACTCCTCTCCCGACTGTTAACACTGCTGGTTATATTGACCATGCCGCTTTTCTTGGCACGATTAACCCTGATACCAATAAAATCCCTAAGCATTTGTTTCAGGGTTATTTGAATATCTATAACAACTATTTTAAAGCGCCGTGGATGCCTGACCGTACCGAGGCTAACCCTAATGAGCTTAATCAAGATGATGCTCGTTATGGTTTCCGTTGCTGCCATCTCAAAAACATTTGGACTGCTCCGCTTCCTCCTGAGACTGAGCTTTCTCGCCAAATGACGACTTCTACCACATCTATTGACATTATGGGTCTGCAAGCTGCTTATGCTAATTTGCATACTGACCAAGAACGTGATTACTTCATGCAGCGTTACCATGATGTTATTTCTTCATTTGGAGGTAAAACCTCTTATGACGCTGACAACCGTCCTTTACTTGTCATGCGCTCTAATCTCTGGGCATCTGGCTATGATGTTGATGGAACTGACCAAACGTCGTTAGGCCAGTTTTCTGGTCGTGTTCAACAGACCTATAAACATTCTGTGCCGCGTTTCTTTGTTCCTGAGCATGGCACTATGTTTACTCTTGCGCTTGTTCGTTTTCCGCCTACTGCGACTAAAGAGATTCAGTACCTTAACGCTAAAGGTGCTTTGACTTATACCGATATTGCTGGCGACCCTGTTTTGTATGGCAACTTGCCGCCGCGTGAAATTTCTATGAAGGATGTTTTCCGTTCTGGTGATTCGTCTAAGAAG
>CCNC01000116.1 GCA_000824845.1 Mesorhizobium sp. ORS 3359
GCTGATTGGGATCGCAGATGGTCGTCCAAAGGCCTATGGCCAGCACGGCTTCCGTTTCGATGGCTGGCCCGACCGTGCGCCGGATCATCTCCTCCATGTCAGAGACCAAATCGTTGACACTCACGGGTTTCGGATCAAGCGTCTGTCTTCGCGCGAACGCCAGCAGCCTATG
>CCNC01000117.1 GCA_000824845.1 Mesorhizobium sp. ORS 3359
TCTTGCCATCGGGGTCGAGCATATAGATGGCGTAGTCCGTCACCCCTTGCACCAGCAGGCGAAACCGACGCTCGGTCTCCAGTGCCGCCAGCTGCAT
>CCNC01000118.1:0-139 GCA_000824845.1 Mesorhizobium sp. ORS 3359
TCCCGTCGAGATGGTGGATGGCGAGCGAGGAGACGATCGCGTGCGGCGGCTCGGAAAAGGTTCGCCAACCGCGATCCGCCAGCTCGAAGGCGGCCGTGGCCAGGCGGCCAATATGATCGCTGCAGGTTTTTTGCGTCTG
>CCNC01000119.1 GCA_000824845.1 Mesorhizobium sp. ORS 3359
GCCAGGCGTGGCTGGGATCAGCTCGGTGATGATGTCGATCTGACGCTCGCGTTCGGGAACGAAGTAGCGCCCGTAGTCGAGAAAACTGCGGGAATTGTTCTCATCCCAGTGCCCTGCGCCTTGCATGTCCGTCATGATGCATCCCTTCCATTTTCGGTCATGCAGATCGGAAGAGCGTCGTGTAGGGAAAGAGTGTAGATCTCGGTGGTCGCCGT
>CCNC01000120.1:0-6403 GCA_000824845.1 Mesorhizobium sp. ORS 3359
AACCGCAGCCGGACAGGCTTGTCAAATGGGAAGATGGGCGGGCTCGCCGTTGCGGGGCAACGCTGGCACTGCTGCGTCGCGTATTCAAGATCGGCGAAGTGTCGATCCCCGGACACAGCACCGGCGCCTACCAAATTCGTAGCGAATTGGTTGTAGCCAACGACTTCGACATTTGGCGAGAGACAGAACACCCGGTCGTCCTTCGTCGGCCACGGATGCTAAACAGAAGCTTCCCGCAACACTTTAGAGTAGAGTTTTGCAATGGGCAGGACGCCGAGCTGGGAAGCCGTTCCAAGGCTGGTTAGCCATCGATCGTTCGCCTCCTCTTCTCTGCACCGAAGCTGCCCGCGTCTGTAACTCGGCGTGAGAACGAGGGCCGCTTCGCCGGTTCCGTCCCCGGAGTCGCCTTCGTCTCCCGACGAATCCCCATCCCGTTCGCCGTCACCGACTCGACCTGTCATTTCGCCCTCCAGTTTCTGAAGGCCCGGATAGGCGAAAAGAGTGAGGCACGAGTTAAGCCTGTCTCCCGAATATCTGCGTGTTTGGCCGCCCAATTGTTTCGAATTGTCAGCTTTGACTGGGCAACACTCCGGATAAATGGCTTCTGCAGCCCCACGCTCGACCGACGGAAATCTCAGGTTGGGAATGTTTTTCCGGCCTGCTCACCGCGCCTGCGGCTGTGGCAGGACACGCTGAAAGGAGCGCGGTCGCCTTCCGAGTAGTGGGGCGAGGGTGCCCCGGCTTTCGAGCCGTCGAAGTAGATAAGTCTGCTTGCCACATCGCCTGCTGCGTTCCCGCGATCTTTACATTTAGGTGGCCGCCGTTTCTCGTCGCGATCGCCATGTTTTGATGTCATAATGGTGTACCACTAGCTTTACGACGGTGCCGTTGGGAAGCGCTACTACGGCTAGATTTTCTTGAAGTTAGGATCAAATTTATTATCGAGCGTGACGGCATGAGAGCGTCACGGGCATAGGAGGTCCGCTATGCCTGAAGAGAATGACCAGACGACTTTTTCCTTTACGAACTCCTCCCCGTAGCATCGCATGTTGCGCGAATGGCAATCGAAGAACGCAAATATCCCGGTGAGCTGGCATCTGCACAGCAGGTCCACGAGCTCGCGGAAGAATATCGCAAGGGGGCAAATCTCCTCCTACAGCTCGGCCGACCCGGCAAGCCGCTTACCAGGGCGCCGTTCAGATTGGCGGCGATCCATGCGATCGAACTCTACCTGACCGCGCTCTTGCTCCACCGTGGGCACAATCCCAATCAGATCCGGAAAATGCACCACGACCTGTCGGCGCGGACGGAGCACACTCCGGCAGCGGGCCTACGCCTTCGCGCGAAAACGGCCAAGCATCTCCAATCCCTAAGCCAGAACCGGGAATATCTCGTCACCCGCTATGGACCGGAACTGGCAGCAACCGCATCGCAGATAAACCGCCTCACCGCCACCCTTGAAGAGGTGGCGGCAAAGGTTACGGCATTGATCGGGCCGTCGGCCAGGTCGCTGCAGGCAGACGCATCTGCCGCCGGCGAGGGTCAAGGCATGGATTCGGCGGCTTCCTTGTCCGCGGCGACCGCCAGTTGAACGACATGATGCACCAGGAACACGTCAATGAGGTACGCGACCTCGTCCCGTGAAATCGGCAGCATGTCTGCAGTGATTTCATTGTCGACATAACGCTCGGCATCCCAAAGGGTGCGAGTCAGTTCCTCGTTGGCAGCCTCAATCCGCCCAATGACCCTTTCGAACGCGGCGTTGGCGGCCTCGATAAGCACGGCACGGTCGGCCCCGGCGACTGGCAGGGACGCAATAACGGCATGGGAATCCATGACGTACGTTTCCTTCTTGGATGGCGATCTCTTGCCTCAGCATTTTCGGTCGCCATGCCGACGCTGGTTCTTGAAGGGGTGGCTAGTCTAAGCGCCAGGCGCCACCCTGTGCTCACATGCGCAGGCCGCAGGATACGCAAGAATCCGACAGATGCAATCGAAGGATTCTGGCGAAGAATTTCGCTGCTGGATGCGGCTCGCAACCTTTGGAATCGCGCAGGTTGCGAGTGCACGCGGTGATTGCCATATTGCAGGAGAGACACGCGAGGAAAGACCTTCGAGATGGCAGGCGAACGACTCATGAAGGCAAGCGATATCCCTGCCTTCGTAGACAGGGTAATCAAGGCCGGCTGTGACATCTGTGCCGTCGGCCAGTTCAACTATTGCCTGGGAGACCTCGAGGAAATGGCGGCGGCGGAGGACGAACTTCAACGAATAGGCGAAGAATTTGGCGATCGCGACTTTCTGCTACCTGAGATCGCCGCCTACTTGCGAACCATCGGACGGTACATAGACCCCGACTCGTCGGTGTCGCATTGGTCGGAGAACGGGAAAGCACAATAGGTGCTTCTCGTCTTGATCTATCACAGCTCCCACTGACCAGCGATCCGGAAACCGCGAGCGCCGCGAACAGGGCGACGGCCAGCGGCCTGAGTGGTGGACGACCTGCGCAACGCCAGCCGAGGAAGAGATCCGTCTCGGCATTCCCGAAGGAATGGCGACACGATTCTATTGTCTATTCTGGCCACTTCAACCGAGGAGGAGCCACGGCTCCGGGTCAGTTCCACGGGGACCAAACTCGTTGCCGTGGCGGAGGTGTGGAATGCCATTGGAGCAATCGCCTCAGCCATGAAGGGGAACGTTTCGGGAAGCCAGGTCGCCCTGCTGGCCGCGCCCTATATTGGGGGAATGCAGTTGAGTAACATCGCGATGGGGGCACATTCGCGACGTCAATGAAGGGAGCGTCCGAACCGCACCCTTCTATTACTTGCTTAACAGCAACGCTAGATTCGCGCATCTGCGGCATTCGATTCTTGCTTCCGGACAACGCAAGCTCATATGGAAACTGGAGCTCGAAGATTGTCAGCAGAACCGTTCCCCATAAAGCAGGATCTTTTCCAGCGAGGGCGTAAAGGATTCGCTTTCCTCGAAAGCATGGTCTTCCCCTTGCCGCTCGACGGCAAAGGCGCCAAGTACCGAGCGGCTCGCCTCACGTCCGAACATGCGAAGCTTAGTACGCCGTCTTCGCTGCGAACATGAACCTGGAAGCCGCAAAGGAACTTGCCAGCCTGCTGCCGCTTCCTCCGCTCTGTACGTCGTCAGGTGGGCTGATTTGGATGGTGCCGTCTGATTTCGCGGGCCGCGGGATGAGCAATGGCAAATCACACCGTCATCGCGCAGGATGACAGGAGAACAGTCAGAGTTTAGGTCCGCCTGACATGGAACCTCCGCTACCATCACCGTCATCATCTTCTGGACGCGGTAGACGAAGCCTGATCGCTTCTCGGTCGCCGACTTCTGGGCGAACAAAAGCGTTTGTTTTTGTGAGAAAGGAGGTTGCCCTCTGGAGCGTTGACCAATTGATCGCGTGAACGTAACGCTGTGCGAATTCGAGCGTTCTGATGAGAGCGTTGGGGTCTCCTGCATTGGTTGTCATCCGAAGCCCCTCGAGGTAGTTCGAACGGTAGACGGTCGGAATGATAATCCGCGTTTCCTTTGATGTCGTCAGCTCTGCATTCATCATGATCCGGGCGGTTCTGCCATTTCCATCGTCGAATGGATGGACCTCGGCGACCAAGAACATCATGAAGATAGCCCTGTCCATCGCGCTATCGAGACGTTGATGGATTTTGAAACCCTCCTTCAGCGTGCCGATGACATCCTCTGGCTTCACAAAGGTAACCACCCCAAATCTGTTTTCTTTTGTCTTGAATTGGCCTGGTGATTTCTCCGGCCTCGCATTCATGATCCGCTTGTTGCGCTGCTTCAGAAGTTCGATGAAGTCATCAAAATTATGTGGAACGCGGCCATTGTCATTCGGATCTGAGACAGCTTCGAACGTGCCCACTATATCATGAGCATCGGCTGGCCGCTCCTTAGGGATAGCTCCATTGAAGACGATATCTTGGGCCTCATCTAGTTCGAATTCTGTGCCTTCGATGAAGTTGGAGAAGTATGCCTCGAAAAAGGCCTGATTGATCTTGCCTTCAGGGCTGAGAGTGGAAAGCAGTGGAGCTTGGGGCGCCCTGCCTCTGAGAAGGTCGTAAACCTTATTGAACAGATCGATGCGTTGTAGGTCGTAGGGTTCCCCGGAGACATGAGCAAGCACGGCTGGCGCCGACAGTTTGGCTTCTTGCGTACCGATCAGGGCGCCGATCATAGAACCCAGCTGTCTGGCTTCATCGATCAACCCGAGTTCGCTCCCGACCTTCTTGATCTGATCGCGTAAGATATTGATGCCCGTCTCGCCACCAGTGCGGTAATGCTTGAGAAGATGGGTTTCGATCTCGCTACGCGATGCCGTTCTTGCGATCCCGCTTCTTGAGCGAGACGGTATCATGTTTTCCACAAACGTGCGGGCTAGTGACGTGCAATACAGATTCACGCGCATCGGGTAATCGCCCTCTATTCTGTCGTGCCCCTTGCGTGACCGGATAACGCACCCCGGCAATTCGACATCACGCTTGGTTTTGGCGATCAGGAACACAGAGCCGTCGCTGGCAGGCTTCTGTTCTAGGGCGGTTCGATCTGCTACGATCGCATCTGGGAAATAGAGAGGGACGATCTTCCAGATGTTGCGCCGGACGAGAGCCGTCCGGTCTTCGAACATGTGGGTCGTGTAGAGGCGGCTCCCGATCTCGCGCAGCTTCCCTGCCTCTGCAGCACGCGAGACTTTTAAGGAATTCTCCTTTGTCGACAGCACAAACTCAGGGAAGTCGCTCATTCCTGCTCCATTAAGGGTTCGAGACAGCGGCATTTTGAAAAGAATTACGACTTAAGTCATCGTCTTTGAAAACTTTAAGCACTTAACGGTTTAGATATACGTTCGCTGGGCGAGCCCAACAAGGTCGGGAAGAGCCGAAAATGAAAATAATTGAGAGTTAATGGCTTAGATTCGAAAACTTTTCCGACATAAGAACAAGTCGGGCGGGCCCGAGCCCTCGGTGAGCTGGATGTTGAGCCAGATTCAGTGACGCGTCAGGGGGAGGAGGAGGGACGACCGCGAGCCGAGTACCGCTCGGCGATCGTTGCACCACAGACGGTGCATTTCTCTCACAATCCGCTGCTTATCACTTCCGGTTCTCCGGAGCGGCCAGATGGCCGCTGCATTACAAAACATTGGCTTGTAGGTACAAACTTTGCGTGTCTGAGCGCCTGTCTGCTCCGGCGGCTCTCAGATTCCGCTCAGCTGTCATAGCGCGTCAGTTTGTTGTCAGGTCAGCCAGGCTACGTTCCGCCTCAAGCGAGCAATGGTTGTCAGGGATGTTGAAGGTGATTGCGACCTCCCGACTGCGAGCGAAAGGGATTCGAGCGTCGGCCCGGCCAAGGGCCTGCTCGATTTACCGATCCGACAAGGTGCTTCCTTCAGAGCTCACGGGTTCGATGCCCTGGCGCGCTTTGGGGTTCCTGAGCGGCGACCATGTTGGTTCGCCTGTCGTTGCTCCACACACTTTAGGCGATGCGTTGTTGCCTGGATCGGAGACGAAACATGACCAACATCGGCCGAACGGGAAGATCGCGCAGCGGAGGCACTCAAGCCGGTGGCGCCCCGGACGGCAGGCCCCAAGCCGCATCAGGTCACGCCGCGGCAGAAGGGGGAAACGCGTTCAGCTCGATTGTCGAGCGGATGCATCGCGAGCCGCAGGCTGGCGAAGCTTCCTCCAGCCGCGTCGCAGGCCGCGGTGATGATACCCCGCAGGACCGGTCCGCGCGCGTCCCCATTGGTCAACCACGACTTTTCGCTTCCGCATTGCGCGGAATGGGCATGACGCGGCGCCGTTTTCCTTTGGCGCGAGAAGGTGAAGCAAGCGAGGAAGAAAGCGCTTTGCGTTCTGACGGTGAGCCGGAACGCGGTGATCATGCACCCGAAAGTTCTTACGCTCCGGTCCTGTCGCATCGACAAACCACGTCCGATAGGAACGCAGGGCCAGGAGAGCGACGTGCCGACGATGGCGTAGAAACCAACATCCGTCCTGGAAGCGAGCAGCGGTCTCATGGGCAAGGACGGCAAGCGGGTCCTTCGCGTTCCGATGCCGGATCGCGGCGCAGAGATGGGGCCACCGAAAGCTCACACAGCTCCGCCCCGTCGCATGGTCGAAACCCGTCCGGCGTGGAGGCCAGGCCGCCACGCCGTGACGATGGAGGCGCGCGCGATAGCCGCCGCATAGGTTCTCAACGGCCTGAAGGGTCGCGGCAACAATCAGGCGCTTTGCGGGCCGAGGGCGGGCCCTCGCGCCAGGCGCAGCGGTCCGGACGCGCGAACACAGCCGGATTGCCACCGCATAGACAAGCTGCCGATTTGCAAGTGGGACGGCATTCCGAAGCAGCCCCGCAGCGCGCCTCTCGC
>CCNC01000120.1:6408-6479 GCA_000824845.1 Mesorhizobium sp. ORS 3359
AAACTGGGAGCGGGATATCCGCGCGGGAGAATCGTTTGGATATGCGACCGTGTCCAATGCAGTCAGCCGCG
>CCNC01000121.1 GCA_000824845.1 Mesorhizobium sp. ORS 3359
GGAGGCGAGGCGGGCATGCAGGCCTGCAGGGCCATGGCAGCAAGGGTGTCGAGGTCTACCAGCGCCCTCGACGATGTAGATGCTCGCGCGTTGCCGCTCTTAGCATTGTCGTTCGGTCGATATCCCCAACTGGCGGAATGCCGCGACGGCACAATCAGGATCGCCAAGTTCTGCAGCGACAACCGCGCAATGCTTCGCCAGCTGGACGCTCGCAACATCGCGCTGCTGGTGAACGGCTTCAGCAAGTGGCCTGACCAGCCAGGGTGTGGCGAGGGCACTTTCGCAGTTGCTGGTGAGGTTCTTCGCCGCGCTGAGACGGAGGGATTTTCCCAATTCAGTCCGCAGAACCTGACCAATCTGGTCAACGGCTTCAGCAAATGGCCGAAACAAGCGGAGTGTCGGGACGCCACCAGCGCTATCGGCACCGAGGTGACGTACCTCGCAGGCCGAGCCAAGCGGCTTTCCGATTTCGAACCGCAGGGCCTGGCGAACCTGGTGAACGGTTTCAGCAAATGGCCGAGCCAGGCGAAGTGTCGGAAAGCCACTAGCGCTATCGGCACCGAGGTGACGCGCCTTGCAGGCCGAGCCAAGCGGCTCTCCGATTTTAGCCCTCAGGGCCTGTCGAACCTGGTCAATGGCTTCGGCAAGTACCCGGAAGAACAGGATTTGCGCCAAGCTGCGGCGGATATCGCCGCCGAGATCGTTGGCCGCGCCGGCCAGCTCAATAGATTTCCACATCAAGAGTTGGCCAATCTGGTGAACGGGTTCGGCAAATGGCCCGAAGACATCGACATGCGCCATGCTACCGTTGCCATTGCCGGCGAGATCGTTGCGCGTGCCAAAGAGCTCGGCGGATTCACTGATCAACATCTGGCGAACCTGGCGAACGGATTCAGCAAGTGGCCCGAACAGACGCGCGAGGCGACGGTTTCCATTGCGGGCGAGGTCGTTACCCGAGCCGGCGAGCTTAACAGATTTGGGTATCAAGAGTTGGCCAACCTGTTGAACGGTTTCAGCAAGTGGCCCGAACAGACGCGCGAGGCGACCATTGCCATCGCGGGCGAGATTGTTGCCCGAGCCGGAAAGCTCAAGGAATTTGCGAATCAAGAGTTGGCCGATCTGGTGAACGGTTTCAGCAAGTGGCCGGAGCAGGCAAGCACGCGCGAGGCGATGATCGCCATCGCCTCTGAGCTCAGTCGCGCCGCCAACCGATTGCGCGGTTTTCCTGGTCAGGAACTGGCCTATCTGATCAATGGCTTCAGCAAGTGGCCGCAAGAGCCAGGCATGCGCCAGGCGGCGGTCGCCATCGCCGGGGAGATCGCCTCCGGTGCCGACAAAATCAGGGGATTTACCCATCAGCAGCTGGCCATACTGGTGAACGGTTTCAGCAAGTGGCCGCTGGAGGAGCGAAATCGGCAGGCCACGGCCGCCATCGGCGGGGAGGTCCTTCGCCGCGCCGATCACCCAAATGTCGGGCTCTCCGACTTTGCTCCGCTGAGCCTGGCCAATTTGGTGAATGGCTTCAGCAAATGGCCGCAAGAGCCAGGCATGCGCCAGGCTGCAGTTGCCATGGCTGGGGAGATCGCTTCCCGCGTCGGCAAAATCAAGGGATTTAGTCATCAGCATCTGGCGGTCCTGGTGAACGGTTTCGGCAAGTGGCCGCAAGAGGAGCGCAATCGGCAGGCCGCGGTCGCCATTGGCGAGGAGGTCCTTCGCCGCGCCGACCGCCCGGATGTCGGGCTCTCCGATTTTACGGCGCAGGATTTGGCGCTCCTGGTGAACGGCTTCGCCAAGTGGACGCCAGAGCCGGTGTGCTATCAGGCTCTGGGGGAGATCGCCCGCGGTCTCGGTCCCAAGGGCCGTCGCTTCGGCGCGTTCGCGACGCCACGGCTTGCGATGGTCGCGAATGGTCTGGCGCGGGGTATCCTGCAG
>CCNC01000122.1 GCA_000824845.1 Mesorhizobium sp. ORS 3359
AATTTCACCTATGGGCGTTCTTGAAGGGGTAAAGATTGTTGAGATGGTGGGGCTTGGACCTGGACCATTTTGCGGCATGTTGCTGGCCGATCTCGGCGCCGATGTGATCGCAGTGGAGCGTCCAGCCCCTGACGCAGGCAGTCCCCGGCCGTGGGAGTTATGCAGTCGCGGCAAACGTTCGATTATTCTGGACATCAAGGAGCCTGGAGCTGTCGAAACCTTCCTGGAACTGATAGATGGGGCCGACGCACTGATCGAAGGCATGCGACCAGGTGTAATGGAACGCCTCGGCCTAGGTCCTGACGTTTGCCTCGCACGTCGTCCTTCCTTGGTCTATGGCCGAATGACCGGATGGGGACAGGAGGGTCCTCTGGCGCAGGCTGCGGGACATGATGCCAACTACGTGGCTCTTTCCGGTGCGCTATGGCTTGCGACACAGCCTGGTCAGCGACCCGATGCACCGCCCGGACTTTTGGGAGACGTCGCTGGAGGCGGGCTTTATCTCGCGATCGGAATCCTTGCCGGCATTCTGCGTGCCAGGCAGGACGGCCGCGGCCAGGTAATCGACGCCGCGATGCTCGATGGCTCGGCGCATTTGCTAAATTTCGCGATATCATTTCTTCCCGATCACTATGGCGGTTCCTTTGACAGTGCCAGGCCGGCAGCTCTTGGGATGCACTGGGATCGTCCCTACTTATGCGCCGACGGCGAATGGATCGTCATACAAGCTGTAGAACCACAATTTTACGCCGAACTCATCCGGCGTCTCGGCCTCGACAAAGACGAGCGTTTCGTCAACAATCAACGAAATCCGGGAGCTTGGGCCACTCTTGGAAATGAACTTGAGGCACTGTTCAAGACAAAGAGCCGCGCCGAATGGACCAGGCTCCTGGAAGGGACGGATACCTGCTTTGCTCCGCTCCTTGCACCGGAAGACGCGGCGGCACATCCCCACAACATTGCACGCGGCATCTACAAGACCATCGACGGCGTTTTGCAGACAGCACCGGCACCGCGCTTCTCAGTCACCCCATCGGCC
>CCNC01000123.1:0-2500 GCA_000824845.1 Mesorhizobium sp. ORS 3359
GGCTGCTCCACCCCGCGTCACTACGAGCAAGCGTTTGCTTGCGACTACGAGCAAGCGTTTGCTTGCGACTACGAGCAAGCGTTTGCTTGCGTTGTTGGACGTAAGCGCAAGCCTGGGAATGGCTGGCCTACAGATAGGTAGATGGCTCACCAACTGAAAGGGCCGCTTGCGCGGCCCGTGGTCCCGTTGGCGGGCCTTTATCGTAGAGAGAAGATTGAGCTCCATCCGGGTTTTTGATCGGGATGTGAGGGTGAACATGCGCTTGGCAGACCTGGCAGCGACCTACTCTCCCGCGTCTTGAGACGAAGTACCATCAGCGCTGGAGCGTTTCACGGCCGAGTTCGGAATGGGATCGGGTGCAGCCGCTCCGCCATAACCACCAGGTCGGCAAAACGCATGTTCAATCGAGAAGCTGTCTATTTGTGCAATTCATCATTTCGGCGACAATCCTACGGATTGCGCCTCGATGAGCATTAGGAATGAGAACGATCAAGCCTATCGAACTATTAGTACCGGTAAGCTTCAAGCGTTGCCGCTCTTCCACACCCGGCCTATCAACGTGGTCGTCTTCCACGGTTCTCAGGGAATACTCGTTTCAAGGTGGGTTTCCCGCTTAGATGCCTTCAGCGGTTATCCCGTCCGGATATAGCTACCCTGCGATGCGGCTGGCGCCACAACAGGTCCACCAGAGATCCGTCCATCCCGGTCCTCTCGTACTAGGGACAGATCCTTTCAATATTCCTACACCCACGGCAGATAGGGACCGAACTGTCTCACGACGTTCTGAACCCAACTCACGTACCGCTTTAAATGGCGAACAGCCATACCCTTGGGACCTGCTCCAGCCCCAGGATGCGATGAGTCGACATCGAGGTGCCAAACAACCCCGTCGATATGGACTCTTGGGGGTCATCAGCCTGTTATCCCCGGCGTACCTTTTATCCGTTGAGCGATGGCCCTTCCACGCGGGACCACCGGATCACTATGACCGACTTTCGTCTCTGCTCGACTTGTCAGTCTCGCAGTCAGGCAGGCTTATGCCATTGCACTCAGCGAACGATTTCCGACCGTTCTGAGCCCACCATCGCGCGCCTCCGTTACTCTTTAGGAGGCGACCGCCCCAGTCAAACTACCCACCATACATTGTCCCGGACCCGGATAACGGGCCGCGGTTAGACATCCATAGTAATAAGGGTGGTATTTCAAGGGTGGCTCCACCTGAGCTGGCGCCCAGGCTTCAAAGCCTACCACCTATCCTACACATGCCACTACGAATGCCAATGTAAAGCTATAGTAAAGGTGCACGGGGTCTTTCCGTCTAACCGCAGGAACCCCGCATCTTCACGGGGAATTCAATTTCACTGAGTCTATGCTGGAGACAGCGGGGAAGTCGTTACGCCATTCGTGCAGGTCGGAACTTACCCGACAAGGAATTTCGCTACCTTAGGACCGTTATAGTTACGGCCGCCGTTTACTGGGGCTTCGATTCAGAGCTTGCACCCCTCCTCTTAACCTTCCAGCACCGGGCAGGCGTCAGACCCTATACGTCGCCTTGCGGCTTCGCAGAGCCCTGTGTTTTTGATAAACAGTCGCTACCCCCTGGTCTGTGCCACCCTCCTCCACTTGCGTGGAAAAGGGTCACGCTTCTTCCGAAGTTACGCGTGCAATTTGCCGAGTTCCTTCAGCATAGTTCTCTCAAGCGCCTTGGTATACTCTACCTGACCACCAGTGTCGGTTTCGGGTACGGTCTATAAGGAGGAGCTATTTCCTGGAACCACTCCGCTGCCCGTTCAATCCGATAAGATTGGACAACTTGTGTGATCCGTCACTACCTCCAGGCCCACGAATATTAACGTGGTTCCCATCGACTACGCGTTTCCGCCTCGTCTTAGGGGCCGGCTAACCCTGCTCAGATTAACTTTAAGCAGGAACCCTTGGTCTTTCGGCGGGGGAGTCTCTCACTCCCCTTACGTTACTCATGTCAGCATTCGCACTTCTGATACCTCCACCGCCCCTCACGGGTACGGCTTCATCAGCTTACAGAACGCTCCGCTACCGCTCGTGATTGCTCACGAACCCTAAGCTTCGGTGTATGGCTTTAGCCCCGTTACATTTTCGGCGCAAAGACCCTTATTTAGACCAGTGAGCTGTTACGCTTTCTTTAAATGATGGCTGCTTCTAAGCCAACATCCTGGTTGTTTTGGGATCCTCACATCCTTTCCCACTTAGCCATAACTTGGGGACCTTAGCTGTAGGTCAGGGTTGTTTCCCTTTTCACGACGGACGTTAGCACCCGCCGTGTGTCTGCCGACTAGTACTCCCAGGTATTCGGAGTTTGGTTAGGTTTGGTAATCCGGTGAGGACCCCTAGCCCATCCAGTGCTCTACCCCCTGGGGTATTCGGTCGACGCTCTACCTAAATAGATTTCGCGGAGAACCAGCTATTTCCGAGTTTGATTGGCCTTTCACCCCTAGCCACAAGTCATCCCGAACTATTGCAA
>CCNC01000124.1 GCA_000824845.1 Mesorhizobium sp. ORS 3359
TTTTCCTGGAATTGCTCTAGGCAATTTGATTTCTTGACAATCGCGGGGGACCGTTCCAGCATTCCCGCAAGGGGTTCCCCGCGACGACCCCGTGAGGCGTCAGCCCAACGATCGCGTCCAGACTCTCTCTGTTCAGGAGGTGGACGCCATGCCGTCAACAACCGCAATCACCGTTCCGCAGCTTGCCCGTCTCGTCGGCTTGCCCGATGCGCCTTGCCTAGTCGATGTGCGCGTCGACGAGGATTATCAAGCCGATCCGCGAATCTTGCCGGCTTCGTACCGGCGCGATTTCAGGACTGTCTCGACCTGGGCGGCCGAGTTCTCCGGAGCAAAAGTCGTCGTCATCTGCCAGAGGGGGCAGAAACTCTCGCAAGGCGTTGCCGCATGGCTGCGCCATGAAGGTATTCCGGCGGAGTCGCTGGAAGGCGGCTTCGTGGCCTGGGTCGCCGCCAAGGCGCCATTGGTCAGCGCCGGCGCGATCCCGCCGCGCGACGAAAAGGGGCGAACGGTCTGGGTCACGCGTTCGCGGCCGAAGGTCGACCGCATCGCCTGCCCCTGGCTGATCCGCCGCTTCGTCGATCCCGATGCGGTTTTCCTGTTCGTCGATCCGGCCGAGGTGCCTCTGGTGGCGGACCGCTTCGGCGCGGTTCCCTTCGACATCGAAGGCGTGTTCTGGAGCCATCGCGGCGATCGCTGCAGCTTCGACACGATGATCGAGGAATTCGGCCTGCGCGTCGACGCGCTCGACCGACTGGCGCTGATCGTGCGGGCCGCCGATACGGCGCGCCTCGACCTCGTGCCGCAGGCGGCCGGGTTCCTCGCCGCCTCGCTCGGCCTGTCGCGCATGTTCCGCGACGATCTCGAGCAGTTGGAAGCCGGCATGCTCTTCTACGACGCCTTCTTCCGCTGGTGCCGCGACGCTGCGGACGAGACGCATAACTGGCCGGCCGGAGGCAAGGCGCCATGACCGCGCTCGCCAAGGACGACGCCGCGCCGCCAGTGGATACCCCCGCCATGCCGAGCTTCCGCGAAGCCACGCGGCTCTGGGCCAAGATCGGCCTGCTGTCGTTCGGTGGGCCGGCCGGGCAGATCGCGCTGATGCACAAGGAGCTTGTCGAGGAGCGCCGCTGGATCGGCGAGGAGCGTTTCCTGCACGCGCTCAACTATTGCATGCTCCTGCCTGGACCCGAGGCGCAGCAGCTTGCCGTCTATATCGGCTGGCTCCTGCACCGGACGGCCGGCGGCCTCGTCGCCGGCACCCTGTTCGTGCTGCCCGGCGCGCTGGTCATGCTTTGCCTGAGCAGCTTCTACATGCTCTACAACGACGCGCCGGTGGTCGAGGCGCTGTTCTTCGGCGTCAAGGCGGCGGTGCTGGCCGTCGTCGTCGAGGCGGTGATCCGCATCGGCAAGCGGGCGCTGAAGAACCGCGTAATGGTGGCGATCGCGGTGGCGGCCTTCCTGGCGATCTACATCGCCAAGCTGCCGTTCCCACTGATCGTGCTTGCGGCAGGCCTCATCGGCTGGATCGGCAGCCGCTTCGCGCCAGGCCTGTTTTCCGGCTCGGCGCATGGCAAGGGTGGGGCCACCGTCGACAGAATCGGCGTGGTCGACCTGATGTTCGAACGCGGCGAGCTGGGCCACACCATGCCCACCAGATGGCACGCGGCCCGCACCATCGCCATCTGGCTGCCGCTCTGGCTCGGACCGGTGGCGCTGATCGCCGTGCTGGCGGGGCCAGGCAGCGTGTGGGCGCAGATCGGCGGCTTCTTCAGCCTGATGGCCGTCGTCACCTTCGGCGGCGCCTATGCGGTTCTGGCCTATGTCGCGCAGGCGGCGGTCACCTCTTTCGGCTGGCTGTCACCCGGCCAGATGGTCGACGGGCTGGGCCTCGCCGAGACAACGCCCGGACCGCTGATCCTGGTGCTGCAATTCGTCGGCTTCGCCGCCGCCTATCGCCATGCCGGCCTTGCCAGCCCGCTGCTCGCCGGGTCGCTCGGATCGCTGCTGACGCTCTGGGCGACCTTCGTGCCCTGCTTCTTCTGGATATTCCTGGGCGGCCCCTACATCGAGCAGCTGAGGCAGAACCGAGTGCTGGCGGCCGCGCTCGGCGCGATCACCGCGGCGGTGGTCGGCGTGATCATGAACCTGGCGCTGTGGTTCGCGCTGCATGTCGTCTTCGGCAAGGTCGCAAGCGCCGGCTGGGGCGTGGAACTGCCGGTCCTGTCCTCGCTCGACTGGCGCGCCGCGCTGCTGTCGGTTGCGGCGATGGTCGCCATGTTCAGGCTGAAACTCGGCATGCTGCCGACGCTGGCCGGATCGGCGCTGGCGGGACTTTTCCTGTCGGCGCTATAGGCCGCGCGCAGTTTCGATCACATCAGCGTGAATGAAAAAGCGGAGCGGCCGGGAATAAACGGCCCGGTCCGCCGGTCTCCAAGGCATGCGCCATCTGTGCGCAACAGCAGGAGACCATCATGAAGCGGCATGAAGACAAAAGCACAGGGACCGGAGGCGGCGAAGGCGTCTACCGCAGCCATCCCTTGGAGCGCTGGCGCTGGACGCATCTCTTCCGGGCGATACCGCCACGCCGCCGGCCCTGATTCGTGCCGGTCGCAACCATCGAGATCCACGACCATGACGGCGAGCACCCTGTTGCAGCCAGCGATGCGCCGTCCCCTTGCGAGGCGCCCCTTGCTTCCAAGACACTTGACTCCGGTGACACCAATGCCCTCTCTTCCCCCGAAGCAGGCGCCATCGCCTGCGGTCGCGATCTTCACGCGCACGAGCAGGGACAGACCGTCGCCTCCCGCTGAGGGCGGCGGCAGACCCATGGCGGGAGCGCCCGACGGCGGAACGGTGTTGAGCGAAAAGATGCTGGCCGCGCGTTTTGCCGAGGTGGTGCTGCCGCATCTTGGCGATGCGCTGTCGCTCGCCCGCTGGCTGACCGGCAATCAAGCCGATGCCGAGGATGTCGTGCAGGAGGCCTGCCTCAAGGCGCATGCGGGCATTGCCGGGTTCGCTGGGGGAAATCCCCGCGCGTGGCTGCTCACCATCGTGCGAAACGCCTCCTATACATGGATGGCGAAGAACCGGCCGCGCAGCGTGGTCGCCGTCGGCGACCTCGCCGATCTCGACGACGTGTCGCCGCCGCCCGACAATGATGCCGACAGCCCGGAGGCGGCGCTGATCGCCAAGGCGAATTCGGCGGCGGTGGAAGCGGCGATCGCCAGGCTGCCGCAAGCCTTCCGCGAAACGCTGGTGCTGCGCGACATAAACGGTCTCAGCTACCGCGAGATCGCCGCCATGCTCGGCGTGCCGCAAGGCACGGTGATGTCGCGGCTGGCACGAGCCCGCGGCCTGTTGATGACGGAACTTGGAGGGCGCCATCATGAGCCCGCATGAAAATCGCCCGCGTGAGGATGGCCCCCGTGAGGATGGATTGCCGCAAGACCCGCACGATATGAAGCTGATGATCCACGCCCTTGTCGATGGCGAGCTCGATGCGGCGGCCGCCCTGGCGGTCGAGCGGCGCATGGCCGCCGATCCGGACCTGGCCGCCGAGCATGCGCGCCTTGTGGCGCTGCGCGGCGCTGTCGCCAGCGTGCCGCGCCCGACCGTCAGCGACGCTCTCCTGGCGCGCATCGCGGCAATTGCCGAGGTGAAAAGCCCGGAAGAAGCGGAGGCGCCAAACGTCTCTTCCGCGAAGGCGGGGCAGCTGCCGCAACAGCAGCAAGGCAATGTCGTCGCGATGCGGCCGCGCGCGTCGCACTGGTTCAACTCCTTCGACTGGCGCCAGATGGCGGCCTCGATCGTGCTGACGGCGTTCCTCGCCAGCGGCGCGACGCAATGGCTGGCGACGGCGGATAACGGGGCCGAAAGCTTTGCCGTGGCCGTCGCCAACGGCCATCGCCGCAGCCTGCTCGCGGCGACGCCGGTCGACATCGTCTCGTCCGACCGCCATACGGTGAAGCCTTGGCTCGATGGCCGTATCGGCGTGTCGCCGGCGGCACCCGACATGGCCAAGGACGGCTACGCGCTGCTCGGCGGCCGCGTCGAGGTGATCGGCGACAGACCGATGCCGGCGCTGGTTTATCGCCATCACGAGCACCTGATCACGCTGGTTGCGGCGCCGCGGCAGAACGAGGCCAAGTCGGTGCCGGTGGCGGACGACCTCGAGGCAGGCGGCTTCCTCCTGGTCCACTGGACCGACGATGCCTTCTCCTATTGGGCGATCTCGGATGCCGAACGCCCGGCGCTGGACGATTTCGTCGCTCGCTTCCGGGCCGCGATCATCGCCAATCCGGCCGCGGGAAGCCCGGGGTAGGGAAACGAAACCCTTTATCGCCGCTATTTCTGAGGCCGATAGTCCGTTTGGCTGGATGAGCGAACGCAGGTGCCTGTCCAAGATGATCGCGCCAAAGCACTTGCCCCGTTGCGCCGGCCCCAAGGCGCGCAAGTAGATAGGTCAAGGTCGACTTTGGTATGTTATAAACGCTCCATTCTCGGGGCGGATACGGGGCAATGGATCAGGAAAGACTTCTAGCCGCAGTCCTCCTAGCTGATGTCGTGGGCAGCACGCCGCTCTATGAGCGCATCGGCGACGATGCCGCCCTGCGGCAGGTCTCGAATTGCCTCGATGCGATACGCGCGATCGTCGCCGAGCACGGCGGTGACTTCATCTACTCGAAGGGCGATGACGTGCTCAGTCTGTTCGAAAGCTCCGAGGCGGCGCTGAGGGCCGTCTGCCAAATCAACAGCCAACTGACGCGAGGGCCGTTGAGCGCCCGGATCGGATTGCATTTCGGGGCGGTTATTCGCGCGCGCGGCGCGGTATTCGGCGATGTTGTCAATGTCACCGCAAGGCTGTCCACTACGGCCAATCCGGGGGAGGTGCTGATCAGCCAGAGCTTCTTCGAAGCGCTTTCGGCTGGCAGCCGCAGCGCCTTGCGGCTCCTCGACAAAATGGCGTTCAAGGGCAAGCAGGAACTCTTCGATGTCTATACGCTGCGGAGCGACGATGGGGTCCCCAGCACGAACGTCGCCAGTCGGGGTACCATTATCGAAAGGCGCTCCGCGCCGCCGCCGCCGATCAATCTGGTCATCCGCTATGGAGATCAGGTGGGATCCTGCCGAAACAATGAATTCGTGACGATCGGCCGATCTCCGGAATGCGATATCGTCGTCCAGCGGCCCTGGGTCTCAAGGCACCACGCGACCTTCACCATTTCGAATGGCAAGGCACGGCTTGTCGAGCGGAGCTCGTCGGGCACATTCGTGTCGATGGGACCCGGCCAGGAAGAAGTATTCGTACGCCGCGAAGATATCCTCCTCTTCGGCTCCGGCGTCATCTCGCCCGGACGCAGATTGTCCCTCGGCGACGCCCAGGTCCTGCACTACGAAATTGTCTCAGGCTGATCTGGCCGGTTGGGCGGGACCGCCGCACCGCCGGCCCGATATCACCGGTTTGTCGAAGAAGTGGTGATCCCGACAGGAATCGAACCTGTGACCTACAGATTAGGAATCTGCCGCTCTATCCTACTGAGCTACGGGACCACGCGGCCCGACACATAGACGCTTCGGGCCGGTTCGCCAAGAGGAGTCTGAAAGCCGATCAGGCGGCCTTCTTGCGATAGGCGGCCGCCTCCTCTTGCCAAGCCTGCGCGTCAAGCGGCCAAGGCCGTTTCCGCCAGCTTCACCCAATAGCTCATGCCGTGCGGGATGACCTCGTCGTTGAAGTCGTAGGCAGGATGATGCAGGCCGGCGGTGTCGCCGTTGCCGATGAAGATGAAGGCGCCGGGGCGGGCTTCCAGCATATAGGAGAAATCCTCGCCGCCCATCACCGGCTGTATCGCGCGATGGACATGCGCGTCGCCGGCGACGTCGGCGGCGACATCGCTGGCGAAAACGGTTTCTTCCGCATGGTTGAAGGTGACGGGATAGTTGGCGTCGTAATCGACCTCGATGGTGGCGCCGAAGGCGGCGGCCAGCCCTGCGCAGAGCCCGCGGATGCGCTCTTCCGATTTCTTGGCCACTTCCTTCTTCAGCGTGCGGACCGTGCCGGCGATCTCGGCGATTTCGGGGATGACGTTATAGGCGTCGCCGGCGTGGAACTTCGTCACCGACACCACCACGGCCTCGACCGGATCGGTGCTGCGCGAGGCGATGGTCTGCAGCGCGCCCACCAGCTGGCTGGCGATGACGATGGGATCGATCGTGCCGTGCGGCATGGCGGCATGGCCGCCGCGGCCCTTGACGGTGATGGTGAACTCGGCCGTCGCGGCCATGATCGGACCGGGCTTGATGGCGAACTGGCCGACCGGCAGGCCCGGCATGTTGTGCATGCCGAACACCTTCTCGATGTCGAAGCGTTCCATCATGCCGTCCTTGACCATCTCGTTGCCGCCGCCGCCGCCTTCCTCGGCCGGCTGGAAGATCACCGCCACGGTGCCGGCGAAATTGCGCGTCTCGGCAAGATATTTGGCGGCGCCCAAGAGCATCGCGGTATGGCCGTCGTGGCCGCAGGCATGCATCTTGCCGCGCACGGTCGAGGCCCATGGCTTGCCGGTGATCTCGTCGATCGGCAGCGCGTCCATGTCGGCGCGCAGTCCGATCGTCGGGCCATCGCCCTTGCGGCCGCGGATGATGCCGACGACGCCGGTCTTGCCCAATCCCGTCACCACTTCGTCACAGCCGAAGGCCTTCAGCTTCTCGGTGACGAAGCCGGCGGTCTGGAAGACGTCGAAATTCAGTTCCGGCGTCTGGTGGAGATGGCGTCGCCAGCCGGCGACTTCTTCCTGCATTTCCGCGGCGCGGTTGAGAATCGGCATGATCGGTCCATCTCTCGGTTGATTGGCGGCGGTCGGTTCAGAACCGATGCTCAGCAATTGTGATTGTGTTGAACTTTGCCATTTTGGCGTCACATAGGATAAATAGCACCGCAACAATGGGGTCCGGGTCGAGGGGCCGGGCCGCATTTATGCTGGCGATGGGTAACGAAATCTTACGAACCCAGCGGCGATTACGGCAAGAGGCGATTTCGGATTTGATCATGCGGCAGAGGCATTTCCTCAACCTGTTGCTGGCGGGCGCGCTGGCCCTTCCGGCGTTTGCCGGCGTTGCGCGCGCCAATCCGGTGGTCCTGTTCGACCTCAAGAGCGGCTCCATTCTGGAGCATCAGGACGCTTTCAAGCGCTGGTATCCGGCCTCGCTCAGCAAGCTGATGACGGCCTATGTCGCCTTCCGTGCCATCCAGGCCGGCGAGGTGGCGCTTGATTCGCCGATCAAGGTGACGAAGCATTCGGCCGGCGAGCCGCCGAGCAAGATGGGCTTCAAGCCCGGCTCGGTGATTCGGCTCGACAATGCGCTGAAGATGATGCTGGTCAAATCGGCCAACGACATCGCCATGGCCGTGGGCGAGAATATCGGCGGATCGCAGGCAGCCTTCGCCGACCGCATGAACGCCGAGGCGGCCAGACTCGGCATGGTCGGAACGCATTTCGTCAACCCGAACGGGCTCTTTTCGCCGGAGCAGTATACGACCGCGCGCGACCTTGCCGTGCTGGTGACGGCGTTGCGCAATGATTTCCCACAATATGCGCCCTGGTTCTCGATCGAAGGTCTTGCCGTCGGCAAGAAGGCGCTCCCGAACTACAATCTGCTCATCGGCCGCTATCCCGGCGCCGACGGCATGAAAACCGGCTTCGTCTGCTCTTCCGGCTTCAACATGATCGGCTCGGCGACGCGCAACGGCCGCACGCTGGTCGCCGTGGTGCTTGGCGAAAAATCGGCAGTCAGCCGCGCCGAGGCGGCGGCAAAGCTGCTCGACCAGGGTTTCGATACGCCGGCGGCGGGTTCGACGACGCTGGCCGCTCTCAAGCCCTATGGCGACACGCTATCGCCCAACGACATGCATGACGAGATCTGCAAAAAGAAGCCGAAGGAGGAGCAATCCGAGGCGGCCCCCGAGGTCGCCGCCAAGGATAAATCCAAGTCGCCCTATCAGGTGAAGCTCGACCATCCGACGCTGATCGCGGTCGGCCTCGGGGGCGCAACCGGGCCGGCGCCCAAGGCATTCGTCGACCAGGCCGATCAGAACTATGCCGACGTGCCGCTGCCGAGCTGGCGGCCCGACCGGCCGGCGCCGAACGGCGCCGAACCGGCGGCGACCGGAACGGCAGCCGCCGCGGCGCAAGGCGACCAGCCCGCCAAGGCGAACTAGCCATCATGAAGGGCGGCTTTCCCATCCCCGTCTCCGTTCTCACCGGCTTTCTCGGCTCCGGCAAGACCACGTTGCTCAATCGGCTGCTCAAGGATCCGGCGCTTGCCGACACGGCGGTGATCATCAACGAGTTCGGCGAGGTGGCGATCGACCATCTTTTGGTCGAGCAGGCATCCGACGGCATCATCCAGCTTTCCAACGGCTGCCTCTGCTGCACGGTGCGCGGCGATCTGGTCGACACGCTTGCCGATCTCGTCGACCGGCTGCAGACCGGCCGCATCGCGAAACTCGCCCGCGTCGTCGTCGAGACGACGGGCCTCGCCGATCCGGCGCCGGTGCTGCAGTCGATCATGGCGCATCCTGCGCTGGTGCAGGCCTTCCGGCTCGACGGCGTCATCACGCTGGTCGACGCTGTCAATGGCGAGGCAACGCTCGACGCCCATGTCGAGGCGGTGAAACAGGCGGCGGTGGCCGATCGCATCGTGCTGACCAAGACCGATCTTGCCGACGCGGCCGAGGTCGAGGCGTTGCGGGCAAGGCTGAAGCAGGTCAATCCGGGCGCCGTCGTGCTCGACGTCAATGAGGCCGGCGCCGCGGCGCTGTTCAATTGCGGGCTTTATGATCCTGAAACCAAGTCCGCCGACGTGCGGCGCTGGCTTGGCGAAGAGGCGGCGCATGATCAAGATCATCACCATGATCAGGATCATCACCAAGATCATGGCCATCATCACCATGACCGCGATCATGATCACCACCATCATGAGCATCGCCACGATAGGCGCGTGCGCACGCACTCGCTCGTCCATGATGGGCCGGTGCCGTTCTCGGCGATCGAGATGTTCCTCGACCTTCTGCGCTCGACACATGGCGAGAAGATGCTGCGCATGAAGGGCGTCATCGAGCTCGCGGAGGATCCGTCGCGACCGCTTGTCATTCACGGCGTGCAGAAGATCCTGCATCCGCCGGCGAGGCTGCCGGCCTGGCCCGACGGTCAGCGCGGCACCAGGCTGGTGCTGATCACGCTGGACATGCCGGAAGATTATATCCAGCGCCTGTTCGCGGCCTTCACCAACAAACCGTCGATCGACACGCCGGACCGGGCCGCGCTCGAGTCCAATCCGCTGGCAATAGCCGGGCTATAAGCAAAAAAACGACCCCGGCTCAGGCCGCGCTGCCGCGCTCGACCAGGAAACGATGACCGCCAGTGACCGCGGCCGTTTCGACCAATTGGTGACCGGCATCGGCGCAGAAGGCCGGGATATCGATGACCGCGAGCGGATCGGTGGTTTCCAGCCAAAGCCGGCTGCCCGGCCGCATGGCCGCCAACCGCTTGCGGGCTTTCAGCACCGGCAACGGACAGTTCAGTCCCTTGAGATCGTAGATGGCGGGCGGCTTTGCCCTTTGTTCATGCATGTCGCTATCCCAAAACCGCCTTACACTTTTGGGGCGACCTGCATTGGGTCTCAGCCGCCGAACATGCCGAGCAGCTTCTTCTTCAGCTTCGACACGGTGCCCTGGTCGGCGTCGGCGGCCTGCTGGGTTTCCTGCGCGGGCGCTGGCTCGACGCCGGCGGTGACGACCGGCTGCTGCGCGGCCTGCTTGGCGGCTTCCTTCTCGGCCAGCGCTTGCGCCTTGGCCTGTTCCTTGGCGGCCTTGGCCGCCTCTATCGCCGCCAGGCGCTGCTCTTCGGCCTTGCGCTTGGCTTCCTTTTCCGCGTCGAGCGCGGCCATCTTGCGGCCGGCCGGCGAATCGATACGGCCCATGCGGGTCGTTTCCGTCACCGAGCCATCCGCATTCATCGACGGCGGCTCGATCGGCACGCGCTCGCCGCGGGCGCGGCGCTTCGACCAGTCGGAGACGATGCTGGCTTCCTTGATGCCGGCAATGGTTGGCTTCGGCGGCGGGTTGCTGGAATTCACCGCCGAATTAAAGGCTGCGTCGTAGCTCTTCTCGTAATTGGCGAAAGCGGTCTTCAGCGAATCCGGCTGCGTCGTCGGGGGGCAGGGGCCGGTCGGGTCGAAGGTCGTGCCTTCCGGCGCGACCTGATTGAAGACGTAGCGCTTCTCGCAGACGTCGACCTTCGGCGGCACCTTGGTGATCTCGAAATTGTCGTAGCCGACCTTCAGCATCTTCCAGAACTCGTAGTTCGGGTCGTTGCGGTAGCGCGCCATGTTGGCGGCGGTCATGCGGAAGGGGAAGGCCTGGATCTGGAACTCGGTCTGGCCGCCCTGGAAGGCGTCGCGGCCGAAGGCATAGATCTGCTCGATCTGCGCGTCGGTCATCGAATAGCAGCCGGAGGATGAGCAGGCGCCGTGCACCATCAGGTTCTGGCCGGTGCGGCCATTGGCGCGGTCATAGGCGTTGGGAAAGCCGATGTTGAAGGACAGATGGTAATTCGAGCGCGGGTTCATCTGCGATGGGCGCACCGTGTAGAAGCCTTCCGGCGCCTGGCGGTCACCCTCGGTGTATTTGGGGCCGAGCTTTCCCGACCATTTGCAGATGTCGTAAGTGGCGACGAGATCATAGCGGCCGTTGGTCTTCGCCTTCCAGATCTCCAGCTTGCCTTCTTCCTTGAAGATGCGCGCCATCACCGAGGAGGTGCGCACCATGCCCTTGGCCTTCATGTCGGCGAGGATCTTGTCCGGCAGCGGCTTGTTGGCCTCCGGCGCGAAATCCTTCATCGACGAATCATTGCAGCCGGCGACGCCGATGGCGGCGATCAGGACTCCGGTGCGGGCAAGCTTGGCAAACATCGGTGCGGCTACGTCTCTTCTCTCGGGCCAACGACTCTCGGCATGGCCGGGCCCGCAGGCTGAACACCAGTGGACCGTAAGCCCGTTAACCTTGAAAATTCCTTACCGCAAGCCTTCGTCAAAGCTGGGCAAACCCCTCACGGCAAATCCCATTGAGCCGAATCCGGCGGCATTTTTGTGGCGAAATTGCTCATCTTGGCCACAGTTGAACGGCAGGCGGGTCAGAGGCTGCGGCCCATCGCCAGATATTTCTCGCGGCGCTGCTCGCGGAAATCGGTGTTGGCGCCGGCAAAGTCCTTCATCGTCCTGGCGATGAGGTCGCCGGTGGAGGCAATCACCTTTTCCGGCGCGCGCTGGGCGCCGCCCATCGGCTCGGGAATGATGGCGTCGATGATCTTCATCTCGAGAAGATCCTGCGCGGTGATCTTCATGTTGGTCGCCGCGTCCTTGGAGCGGGTGGTGTCACGCCACAGGATCGAAGCGGCACCCTCGGGCGAGATCACCGAATAGATGGCGTGCTCCAGCATGTAGACCCGGTTGGCGGTGGCGATCGCGATGGCGCCGCCGGAACCGCCTTCGCCGATGACCACCGAGATCGACGGCACTTTCAGCGAAAGGCAGGCCGAGGTCGAACGCGCGATCGCTTCGGCCTGGCCGCGCTCCTCGGCGCCGACGCCGGGATAGGCGCCGGCGGTGTCGACCAGCGTCAGAAGCGGGATCTTGAAACGGTCGGCCAGTTCCATCAGGCGCACCGCCTTGCGGTAGCCCTCGGGCCGCACCGAACCGAAATTGTGCTTGATGCGGCTTGCCGTGTCCGAGCCCTTCTCCTGGCCGATCACCGCCACCGGCTCGCCGCGGAAGCGGGCGAAGCCGCCGACGATCGCCTGGTCGTCGCCGAAATTGCGGTCGCCGGCCAAGGGCGTGAAATCGGTGAACAGCCCTTTGATGTAGTCGACGCAATGCGGGCGGTCCGGATGGCGCGCGACCTGCACCTTCTGCCAGGGGGTCAGCGCCTTGTAGAGGTCGCGCAATGCGTCACGCGAACGCTTTTCCAGCCGGCTGATCTCTTCGGCGACATCGACCGCCTCGCCGTTCTCGGCAAGCTTCTTCAGCTCGAGGATCTTGAGCTCCAGATCCTGCACCGGCTTTTCGAAGTCGAGGTAGTTGTACATGCTTGAGCGGACCGATCCGTCGGAAGGCGAAATGGCTGGCGGAACCGCTGAAATGCCGGCTCCGGGCGGTGGAACGTCGCCCTCACATAGCGATATGAGGCCTAGTCGGCAAGCGGATGATGATCGTTGACCAGCCGCACCAGCCGCTCCTCCAGCACATGGGTGTAGATCTGCGTGGTCGAGATGTCGGCATGGCCAAGGAGTTGCTGAACGGCTCTGAGATCGGCGCCGTTCTGCAGCAGATGGCTGGCAAAAGCATGGCGAAGCACATGCGGCGAGATTTTCGCCGCAGCTATCCCCGACCGAGCCGCCAAGCCCTTGAGATCGCGGGCGAAAACCTGCCGCGAAAGATGGCCGCTGTCGGAGGAGGCGGGAAACAGGAAGGGGCTCTCGGCAAAGGCCGGGCGCTCTGCCCTTGCGGCAAGCCAGGCGCGCATGGCCGTGCGCGCCTTGGCCGACAGCGGCACCATGCGTTCCTTGTCGCCCTTGCCGCGCACCATGAAGAAGCGGTCGTCACGCAGCGCCACCGTCACCGGCAGGCCGACCAGCTCCGACACGCGCAGGCCCGTGGCGTAGAGCACCTCGACCAGCGCGTGCAGCCGCAAGGCGGCCATCCGGTCGCCATCCGGACCAGCTTCGCCGGCTTCCTGTGCCGCCCGGTCGAGCAGGCGGCCGGTCTCGGTCTCGCTCATCGTCTTCGGCAGCGGCCGGCCTTTGCGCGGGCTGTCCAGCGTGCCGGTCGGGTCGTCGATGCGCAGTCCCTCGGCGTAGAGGAACTTGAAGAACTGGCGGATCGCCGACAATTTGCGCGCCTGCGAGGTCGGCGCGAAGCCGCGCGCGGCAATGTCGTCGAGATAGGCGCGGATGTCGGCCGATCCAGCGCCCGCAAGTCCGCCCTTGATCGCTTCGGAAGCGTCCTCGAGGTCGCGGCGGTAGGAGGCAAGCGTGTTCTCGGCCGCCCCCCGTTCGGCGCTCATCATCTCGAGGAAGGCTTCGATGCGGGCGACGGTGTTCATCGGGCCGGGTTTGTCAGTTCTTCTTTGGGTTGAGCTTCTCTGCGGGAATGCGGATGCTCATTTCCGCTTTTTTGGGCTCCACGAACATCGCCAGCGCGAACATCGCGCCATAGGCAATGCCTGCAAGAACCGCCAGCGTCACGACGAAGCGAAACAAAGTCGGCATTCAAATTTCGCCCGTCTTGTTGTTCTGCGTTTCCAAAGCCCTGTGCCCTTATGGGACGCCAATCCGGGCAATTCAAGGACGAAGGATTCCGGTCGCTGCAGGTTTTTGCCGGAAAGGCTTCGGACCCGTTCGTGCACCCGCGCTTGACGCAAACGGGCTTTTGATGTCGATACGGCGCAAAGAGGCCCCGATGAACGCTCTGCCACCAAATCCGACGGACGAAGGCTGCGCCGCGCTGGTCGAACGGCTCGGCAGCCGTTCGATCGTCTTCGTCGGGCTGATGGGGGCCGGCAAGACGGCGATCGGCCGCAAGGTGGCGACGATGCTGTCGCTGCCCTTCATGGATAGCGACCAGGAGATCGAAAGCGTCTCGCGCATGACGGTGCCGGAACTGTTCGAGCGCTATGGCGAGCCGGAATTCCGCGCGCTGGAGCAGCGCGTGATCCTGCGCCTGCTGGAAAACGGCCCGCAGGTGCTGTCGACCGGCGGCGGCGCATTCATGAACGCACAGACGCGCGAGGCGATTTCCGCGCATGGCATATCGGTCTGGCTGAAGGCCGATCTGGACCTGTTGATGGAGCGGGTCTCGAAGAAGCAGAACCGGCCGCTGTTGAAGAACCCCGATCCGCGCGGCGTGCTGGAAAAGCTGATGAGCGAGCGTTACCCGGTTTACGCCACGGCCGACCTCACCGTGCCGACGCGCGACGATCGCAAGGAGATCATCGCCGGCGAAGTCGTCGCGGCGCTCTGCGCCCATCTCGGCGTCGAGGCGATCGCGACGGGCGCCACAAATGACGAGGTGCAGCCGTGAGCCATGCCGAACCGGTGAAGGTAGAGGTCGGGCTCGGCGACCGCGCCTATGACATCCTTATCGGTTCCGGATTGCTGGCGCGCGCCGGCGAGGAGATCGCGCGCCGGCTTCCTGGCACCCGCGCGGCCATCGTCACCGACGAGAACGTCGCCGCCGCGCATCTCGATACGCTGAAGGCGGGATTGCAGAAAGGCGGCATCCAGTCCGCCGTCATCACATTGCCGGCCGGGGAGAAGACCAAGAGCTTCGCCCATCTCGAGGAGGTGGTCGACGGCGTGCTCGCCGCCAAGCTCGAACGCCGCGACGTGGTGATCGCGCTCGGCGGCGGCGTCATCGGCGACCTCGCCGGCTTTGCATCCGGCATCGTGCGGCGCGGCATGAATTTCGTGCAGATCCCGACCTCGCTCTTGGCGCAGGTCGATTCCTCCGTCGGCGGCAAGACCGGCATCAACAGCCCGCGCGGCAAGAACCTGGTCGGCGTCTTCCACCAGCCCAGGCTGGTGCTGGCTGACACTCAAGTCCTCGATACGCTGCCCATCCGCGAGTTCCGCGCCGGCTATGCCGAGCTTGCCAAATACGGGCTGATCGACCGCCCGGCCTTCTTCGCCTGGCTGGAACAGAACTGGCGCGACGTCTTTGCCGGCGGTCCGGCTCGCGTCGAGGCGATCGCCGAGGCCTGCCGCGCCAAGGCCGACGTTGTCGCCCGGGACGAGTTCGAGACCGGCGACCGCGCGCTGCTCAATCTCGGCCACACATTCGGCCATGCGCTGGAAGCCGCCACGCACTATGACGGATCCCGCCTCGTCCATGGCGAGGGCGTCGCCATCGGCATGGCGCTGGCGCATCGCTTTTCGGCGCGGCTCAACCTGGCGAGCCCGGATGACGCGGAACGCGTCGAGGCGCATCTCAGCGCCGTCGGCCTCCCCTGGCGCGTGGCCGATATTCCGGGCGAGTTGCCCGACGCCGAGGCGCTGCTTTCCTTCATCACCCAGGACAAGAAGGTCTCGCGCGGCGCGCTGACCTTCATCCTGACGCGCGGCATCGGCCAGTCGTTCATCGCCAAGGATGTGCCGGCCTCGGTGGTGCTGGCTTTCCTCAAGACGAGCCATCCCGAACGGTCCAAGAGGAGCCGTTCCGGATGACCGACGCCGGCTGGATCGTCGCAGCCGTTCTCGCCGCCATCGCAATCGTGGCGCTCCTGTTTCGCGCCCGGTTGCTTGCCGCTTTCGGCTACGCGCTTCGGCCGATCGAGCAGCAGCAGCGGTCCGAGCGCAACGGCAAGGATCATGACAGCGACGATCCGCGTCGCGACGGCGAGGCCGGCCGCGAGGAGCGCAACCGGCTCGAGGGCCTCTTCGAGCTTGATGAGCTCGAAGTGTCGGACGTCATGGTCCATCGCACCAATATGCGCTCGGTCAATGCCGACAATGCGCCGGAGGCGGTGGTGCGCGAGATCCTCACGAGTCCGCACACCCGCATGCCGCTGTGGAAAGGCTCGCTCGACAACATCGTCGGCGTGCTGCACGCGAAGGACCTGCTGAGGGCCCTCAACGAGGTCGGCAACGACTTTTCGCAGATCGACGTGATGAAGATCGCGGCGAAGCCCTGGTTCGTGCCCGACACCACCACCTTGCAGGAACAGCTCAACGCCTTCCTGCGGCGCAAGACGCATTTCGCCATCGTCGTCGACGAGTATGGCGAGGTCGAAGGGCTGGTGACGCTGGAAGACATCATCGAGGAGATCGTCGGCGAGATCGCCGACGAGCACGATATCGACATGCAGGGCGTTAAGAAAGAAGCCGACGGCTCTGTCGTCGTCGACGGCACCGTGCCTATCCGCGACTTGAACCGCGCGCTCGACTGGGACCTGCCCGACGAGGAGGCGACGACGATCGCCGGCCTCGTCATCCATGAGACGCAGTCGATCCCGGAGGAGAAGCAGGCCTTCACCTTTCACGGCAAGCGTTTCGTCGTCATGAAGCGCGACAAGAACCGCATTGCGACGTTGAGGATCAGACCCGCCGGGGAAAGCTAGGTGTGTCATATTCAGGTGATGCCGGCCTGCGAATGGCAGCTTCCTGCGCTTC
>CCNC01000125.1 GCA_000824845.1 Mesorhizobium sp. ORS 3359
CAGCATGAATGGCATTGTCGACGGATCTACGTGAGCGCGTGGTTGCGGCGGTGAAGACGCAGGGGATGTCGCGCCGTGCAGCTGCGAAGCGTTTTGGGGTCAGCTACAGCGCGGCGATCGAGTGGGTGAAGCTGTTTGAGGAGAGTGGCATCGTAGCCCCGCGCAAGGTGGGGGGAGGCAAGCCGAAGAAGCTATCGGGGGCCTGGCGCGACTGGCTCATTGAGCGCTGCCGCAATCAGACCTTCACGCTGCGCGGCCTAGTCAGCGAGCTCGCCCAACGAGGGCTTGAGGTCGACTACCGCTCGGTCTGGGAGTTCGTCCACGCCGAGGGTCTGTCGTACAAAAAAAGACGCTGGTCGCGGCCGAGCAGGATCGCCCCGACGTAGCGCGCCGACGGGCGCAATGGCTGGCTTATCAGAACCGCATCGATCCTGCCCGCCTGGTGTTCATCGACGAAACCTGGACCAAGACCAACATGGCGCCACTCAGAGCGTGGGCGCCAGTTGGACAGCGCATCAAGGCGAAGGTGCCGCACGGTCACTGGAAAACCATGACGTTCCTGGCCGCCTTGCGCCATGACGGCATCACCGCGCCATGGCTCATCGATGGGCCGATCAATGGCGAGCGCTTCCGCCTCTATATCGAGACCGTGCTGGTTCCGACCCTCAAGCCCGGCGACATCGTCGTCATGGACAATCTCGGCTCGCACAAGGGCAAGGCCGTGCGTCGCGCCATCCGCAAGGCCGGGGCCAAGCTCATTCTCCTGCCCAAATACTCACCCGACCTCAACCCAATCGAACAGTTCTTCGCCAAGCTCAAACACTGGCTGCGAAAGGCGGCCAAACGGACGGCCGAAACCGTCTGTCAGGCCATCGGCGAAATCCTCAACCGCACGACACCCGCCGAGTGCTCAAACTACTTCGCCAATGCAGGATACGACCG
>CCNC01000126.1 GCA_000824845.1 Mesorhizobium sp. ORS 3359
TGGTCGCTCCCATCGGAACGCCACTTGGTCCGACGGTAAGCGAATTGCGTAGCCACTTTGAGGCCGCAGGTTATCACGTAAAGCAAATAAAAGTAACTGACATATACAAGATGCTTTCGCAGTTTATTACACCGACGGCTCCATTGGTTGAAAGTCCCTTGGTGGACAGATACAAAACGTATATCGCTTATGGTAATCAAGTTCGAAGAGAGATGGACGACAATTCAGTTCTTGCTGCTTTGACAATATATAGAATTGTTGGGAGCAGGATAAGAAGTAGACAGAAAGATGAAGACAAGTTTTCCAGAACTGTATATATTCTTGACCAATTTAAGAGGCAGGAAGAGATTGAATTATTTAGAGCTGTTTACGGAAGAATTTTCTTTCAGATTTCCGTGTACTCTCGCAGGTCTGCTCGGGTGGACTATCTTTCTCGGAGATTTGCGTCTGATGCTGGCGAATTGAATCATGATCAATTTAGGTCAGCCGCTGAAGAATAGATCGGAAGAGCGTCGTGTAGGGAAAGAGTGTAGATCTCGGTGGTCGCCGTATCATTAAAAAAAAA
>CCNC01000127.1 GCA_000824845.1 Mesorhizobium sp. ORS 3359
GTCGGAGCGTCATTGGTGCCGGTGATGGTGATGGCCACGACCTGGTCGACCGTGCCGCCATGGCCGTCGCTGACGGTGACGGTGTAGTGCTCGACCACGCTCTGGCCGGCGGCCAGATACTGCGCGGCATTGTTGTCGAGGGCATAATGCCACTGGAGCGTGCCGTCGGCCGCGCCCGCCGCCTCGCTGACCGGATCGAGCGAGAAGGTGCCGAGCGCCGTCTCGCCGGCCGTCGCCACGAAGGTCGCGGTGTG
>CCNC01000128.1 GCA_000824845.1 Mesorhizobium sp. ORS 3359
CTCATGCACAACCTGGCCGGCCGCCAGCTTGTCCAGAGCCGAATCCGGGGCGCTGAAGGTCCAGGTGATCAGGCCGCCGGTGCCGGTCCCGGTGGTGTCGGTGGTCTTCACCGCGGCGAGCGAACCGAGCTGGCCGCTATAGTCGGTGCTTTTGAACACCGCCGAGACCAAATGCACGTCGGTAAGGTCGACGTCGCCGAAGGCGATGGTGCCGGTGGCGGTCTCGGTAGGGGTATGGGCATCCTCGGTGGCCGCGCCGACAAGTGTTGCCGCGCCGATCACCGGCACGTCGTTGGTGCCGGTGATGGTGATGACGACATCGCGGGTGACGACGCCGCCATGCTGGTCGTCGAGCGTGACCGTATAGGTCTCGTGCACAACCTGGCCGGCCGCCAGCTTGTCGAGAGCCGAATCCGCGGCGCTGAAGGTCCAGGTGATCAGGCCGCCGGTGCCGGTCCCGGTGGTGTCGGTGGTCTTCACCGCGCTGAGCGAGCCCAGTTGGCCGCTGTAGTCGGTGCCCTTGAATGCCGCCGAGACCCCATGCACGTCCGTCAGATCGACGTCGCCGAAGGCGATGGTGCCGGTGGCGGTCTCGGTTGGGGTATGGGCGTCCTCGGTTACAGCGCCAACGAGCGTGGCCGCGCCGATCACTGGCTTGTCATTGGTGCCGGTGAACTGAACGGTGGTCGTGGCCCAGCTCAGCGTCCCGTTGCCGAGTTGAATGGCGTAAGTCAGCTTGTCAGTAAGAATCTGGCCCTGCGCAAGCGACTGCAGCAGCGTGTTGATATCGGCTGTGTTGTAGTGAATCGTCCCATCGCTGGCGATCCAGATGCGCGCTCCGAGGAAGCTTGTGTCGGTGGTTCCGGCAAGTCCGGCGCTGTCGTTGGTGCTGGAATATGTGGTGTCGCGGATCAGCAGATCCGACGGCGCCGGCGTTTTGGTGGCTGTCGACGCGCTGATGGAATTGTCGACGGAGTAGAGTAGCTTGGCGGCCCCACCCAAATCGTTCGCCAGGACGTTAAGGATCAAGACGCCGGTCGAATCTTCGGAGAAGTAGAAAGCGTCGTCCTTGGCCTGCGGCGTGTTGGAGAAGGAAACAGTCGTACCGCCCGCGTCGGCGACCTGCTGAGTTGCCATTTTTTATCTCCCCGACCAGCGCGCCCGGCGCCAGCAAATTTGCCGTCCGCAATCGGCAGACCACACTATGCCGAAACGATCGGCGCTACTTCCGGGGAGAAGAAACGATCAAAATGCCATGCGACGAGACACAACCGAGCGCCCACTAGCGAATGGCTGATAAAGCGATTCGCTATCCTGCGCCGATCATATTGCGATGGCTACGACGGCTTCAGCAGCCGCGCGGCTTCCCTACCCCAATAGCGCCGTAACTCGTTGTTGCCGGTCGGGAGATTATTTGGCGCTACCCCTCATATTAGTAGATTATTAACTCCGTTGTAGTGCGTCAACAGTCAATTCAGAGAAGAGTTAACGACGGTTGACGTACTTGTACGGACTGGGGGCGAGCCGTCGAATGCAGTGCGCTATGAGCCAAATGGCCGCTTAGGGGCGGATAAGACAAGCCATACAGACGCGTCTGCAACGCCGGCCGACAGCGGTTCTTGCACTGGAATGCCCACTCCTTCTTTGCAGCCGCGCTCGGGAGCACAGCAGTTCAGGGAGAGGCGGCTTTCCAGGCGAGACAAAGCTGGAGCCAGCGTCCGATATGAGGGCGCAAAGGGATGTCGCACGGCGTTGATTGTGCTTCCGCCAATGAGCGTCTTCGGAAGTCTCATCGCTACGAAATCGTCGAATAAAGAAGAGCCTGCATGTGCTCTGGCAGGTCGAGCTCGCCGCGCGCCTCGATCTCCAAAAGATATCGGGCTTTGGCCGCGCGATCGTCCCCGATCGTCGCGGGATACGCGCAGATGGCCAGCAGCGCCCCCTCCTCGTCTCGACTGGCTCGGTCGTAACTGCAGCTTGCAGCCTTCTCGTGGACGGCCTTGCCGAGCACGGCATATACCGTCATGTCTCGCAGTTTGCTGGGCGGCGGTTCTGCGGCGCTTGCTGTTTCCGCCACTGCCGACGCAAGGACGACGGCGCTGGAATGAACGAGCAAGGCGCGGCGATTGATCATGGTCGTGGTGATCTCTCCAATAATCTGATGGCAAGCTTCCCCGAACGTCGAGGTTGCAGGCCAATGTAACACGACGGCTCGCGTCGTTATGTCAGGATGGATATGAGTGCCCCTCGTCCACCTTATGCGAGCCGTCACGGATGCGCGATCAGGTGCAGGAATTGATTCAAGGGCTTGGCGTCAGGCCCAAAGCGCCGTTTCTTTTAAGGGCGAAAGCGCGCCGGACAGCGCAAAGAGGTGACCGGTCGGCCGGCGGAAGTTCGTCAGGAATGGCGCCGCCGCGCACGCAACAATTGGCGGTAGCCGCGCTCGACCATCCGCAGGCCGTCGCGCACGAGGCGATGGGTCTGGTATCGAAAAGCCGAGTCGTGCCAATCGGCGGCGCTGACCAGCCGCCGTCCGAACAAGGCGGTCGCGACTTCGAAGTGGGATGCCTTCTGGTCGCGGCGATCCAGGCATCGCAGCATGTGGCCGAGGCGCCGGCGCTGGGCGGCGGTCAAGCGGGAGTCGGGCAGGTGTTGCCTGTACATTGAGCGGATGAACCGCTCGATCGCCTGGAGCCGCTCGTGCGCCATGTCATCGAGTGGAATTATAGCGGCCAGCGGTTCGCCTGGCCGCGCATCGCTGAGAAGGGCCAGTTGCGTGCCGCCCACCGAGGACCGCACATGAAGGCCGATCTCATCATGCAGGCCCCCAGGAAGTGGAACGTCGTATGCACCGCCCTGCCCCGCGCGCAAACCGGTCGGAACATCGACTAGATTGACAACCCCAGGGTCGATCTGAGGCGCCCAATAGACGGGCTGCTCGACCGCAGACTGATCAGGCCGGGCGGCGAAACTGCAAACCCCAGCGTTTGCGCAATGCGCGGATGGCCTTGGCAGAGCGGGAGGCGGCGAAGTCCTGCTGATACTGCGGATTGCGTCGCAGAAACTCCCAGGCGATCGCATCGGCGGCCGCGCCGTTGAGGAACGCATATGCTGGTGGGTCACGCCACTGCGATGTATCCGGCTTCATCCGCATCCTTCCCTTCTCAAGGATCTGATAAGGGGATGCGGCTTTGAGCGAAATCCTTGGATTCCGTCATTGACGAATGACGATGAGAGGCCTCAGCGCGGAGCGGTCAGGCTCGAACTTCCGAGAACCTATTGGCTAGCGCCCTGCAGTGTCTTGAATGTATTCGTCCAGCTGCGATAGGCCTCATCATCGCCCTGGCTCCACGCTGTGAAGGCGCGCCAGGCGGCGAAAGACGAGGCGGGCTGCTCGAACAGAGCGCCGATCGACTGATCGCCGGCGGCACAGCCCGCGGGCCGATCGTTTATCGGTTCACGCGCGAGACGCCGCAGATCGGCCAGGGCCGAGCGGATATGCTGCAGCGGAAATTCGCAAAGGTCCGTGTTGTCAGTCGCCTCCCGAACGATAACCGCAAGCTTGGCGACCACTCCGGCCAAGGATTGGGCGGGCGTAGCCGCAATTTCAGCCAACAAGGCGTCGGCCTTTCCAGCGTCGTCCCGCTCTGCCGTCAAGGCATCGAGATGGTCGACGTCGGCGTCGGCTCCCTCCCCGCGCTGGAATGCTCCGTCGACGGAACGGAGCGCGTCGCGGTCCACGACCCGGCCCTCCGCCTGCTGTTGTCTGATACATGAGGCGAGCATCGCAACGTGCGCATCAATCCAGGCGAGCGAAAGTACGACCGCAGGATCGGCTGATGGCTGACCCGCGGCTGCATTGGCAGAAGGTTTGAGATGCTTGGCGGTCAAGGGAGATCAAGCTCCCGTCCAGAGCGTGACGTAAGGCAAAGTCGTGCTATTGTCGGAATCAGCCATGATCCGAGCTCCACACAGCTTGGCTTTGGTCAGGTCGAAAAGGGTGTTCGCGCACCCTCTTCGACCGCAAGTTTCGAGACAGGGATATTATACAAATTGATTGAGGTCAATCATCACATTGCGGAGAAGGCGGCGAATTTCAGCGCCGAACAATGTCGCGGCGCACGTGCAATGTTGGGATGGAGCCAAGATGATCTGGCTCGGGAGGCGAACGTCGCACGTCAGACAATCGCTGATTTCGAGCGCGGCGCGCGAACTCCAATCGCGAACAACATATTAGCGATCGTGAATGCTCTTGAGAGAGCTGGCGTGGAAGTACTTCCCAACAACGGGATCCTGTTGCGAAAGAGCCGCTGATAACGGCACCGTCGCAAAACAGGGGGCCGTCAGATGAGGCGAGCCCGCCGACCGGGGTCTGACGGGCTCGCTCACTTTCACTCGCCGTTGCGGCGGTTGGGGCGGGACCAGATGAGGCTGTGGCCCCCGCCTTCGTCGTCGGCGAAGAGGTTGGCGTAGATCGGAGCGGTGAAGCTCGGATCGTCGAGCTTGAGCCCGAGATAATCGCGTCCCTCGTTGGAGCGCTTGGACCAGGCGGCGCCGATCTCTGCCTTGCCGACCACCACGCGGTGGCTTGGAGCGTTGTCGCCGCTGGCGCGGGTGTCGAGGATGATGCGCACGTTCTTGGTGTGGACGCTGAGGGTGACGATCTCGCCGGTGAACTCGTTCGCGTTGGTCTTCTTGAAAGTGCCGATGGTAGCCATTTTCAGTCTCCGACCAGCTGGGCGACATCAAGAACGGCGCAGCGCTGGCAGCCGAAGCAGTGAACTGACAAGCCCGTGCCGGCCGCAAGCTTGCCGCCGAGCATGCCTTCCGAAAAGGGATACTTGTTTGACCTCGTGGCGATCCTCGTAAATCGCTGTGGCTTGCAGCCGATCGACGGACCTTTCGATGATACGAGTTCCCACGTCGCCGGCTGTTGGCTCTGGGACGTGAAGAACATGGCGGATGGCGTTGTCGGAGTGAAGCGTTGCCCGAACCCGATCCTTGGCTATGGCGAGATCGAGACCCGGCCCATCGAAACCGACAGGCTGAAACAGATTACGCTTTCTGCTTCCCGCCGCCAGACGGAGCCAGCGGAACCTATTTCATCCCGCCCTGTTTCGGATTGAGCGACCGAAGAGGACAAACAATGAGATCAAAATCATCGCGGGACATGCCAGGTCCGAGACCCCGGAAGGACAAAGAGCGGGATACCCAGGAGGCGGCTGCCAGGACGCCCGACAAGACCAATGACTGGGACCGCGACCTCGTCCATGGTGATGGTGAAAGCACAGGGATAAAGCCCGAGCAGGGCGTGGACTCGAAATAGTCCAAGGACGGCCAGGCAGACTTGGCCGCGTGGAAACGGTTGCCTGCCCGCTTTGAGGCCTTGCTGCTCGCGGGCTAGACTGGCTCCATGATCTTCAAACTGACGTTTCTTGGCACCTCGGCCAGCGTACCCTCTGCCGAGCGAAACCACCCTGCCCTGCTCGTCGAGGCCGGAGGCCACCGACTTCTGGTTGATTGCGGGGAAGGCACGCAGCGCCAGCTGCTGCGCAGCGGCGCGGGCTTCAGGCGGCTTCATCGCCTGTTGCTCACGCATGCGCATTTCGACCATATCCTTGGAATCCCCGGCCTGTTCTCGACACTCCGGTTGCGGCAAAGTGACGATCTCCTGACCGTCCACGGAGGCTCGGACACCCTGGACCTCTTTGTGCGCATGCTCACTGGTCTGTGGGGTGAAGGACGAGCGCCGATCCCACTAAAGCTCGAGCCGCTGACGCCCGGCCGGTTTTTCGACGCGGACGAATTCATGATCGACTGCTTTCAGGTTCGTCACCGCGACACCGATAGCTATGGTTTCGTGCTCGAGACACCACCGCGCCGCCACCTTCGCGCCGAGCACCTCACGTCTCTGGGCGTGCCAGACGGTCCAATCAGGAAGGAACTGGTAGAAGGCCGGTCTATCACCCTCGTCGATGGCCGAACAGTTGCTCCCGAAGATGTATTAGGCCCGCTGGAAGCAGGCAAGAAGCTGGTCATCATCGGCGATACGGAGGCGACCGATGATCTCGCGGACCATGTCCGCGGCGCCGACCTTCTGGTGATCGAGGCCACCTTCCTGGAACGAGATGCGGCCTTGGCGCGCGACTATGGTCATCTCACGGCTGCGCAGGCGGCATCTCTGGCAGCGGCGAGCAACGTGAAGCAGCTCATTCTTACGCATATCTCCGGCCGCTATGCCGACGAAGAAATCCTCGCGGAAGCCGTGCGGGCATTTCCGAACAGCCGTATTGCGGCTGATCTCGATGTGCTCACCATATAACGGCCGACAATGACATTCAGGATAGGCATCATCTCTGACACGCACGGCCTGCTGAGGCCCGAGGCGGAACGACGCCTGGCCGGGGTAAACCACATCATCCATGGCGGCGACATCGGCAGTCCTGAAATCATCACCGCGCTTCAGCAGATCGCACCGGTTACCGCTATCAGAGGAAACGTCGATACAGCTGAGTGGGCTGCAGCCTACACCGACACCGCGCTGGTGCGGCTGGCAGGCAGAACCTTCTACGTCCTTCATGATCTCAAGGCGCTTCAGGTCTCACCTGCGGCACTCGGCATCGACATGGTCGTGTCGGGCCACTCCCATGTGCCAAAACTCAAAACCATTGACGGTGTGCTCTACCTTAATCCGGGCAGCGCCGGACACCGTCGTTTCAAGTTGCCGATCACGCTTGCAACGGTTGATATCACGCCTGACGGCCTACAGCCGGCCATTCACGATCTAAATAGCGGCTAAGCCGCGGACTCAAGGCGTTCGCAGCCAGGCCGATACGCACCGGCTGAATCAACGCATCCGCACGCGACCAATCACCTCAAGTAGACTTTTTGAAACGCGCCGAATGAAGAACTCAACGATGCCTCCTATGCGACTTCAGGAGCGCCAACCGGGCGGACGTCGAGGCCACCTCGTATCCTTCTTGGGGGCAAAGTAGCACTATCCTTTCTGCGGTTCAGGAAATCTGAGAACTGCACCCCGTCCCACCGAGCGTCGAAACCAAAGAAGCAGTCCCGCGTTGGACGCGATTGAGCCATTCCTCTTGAGTGGGGCGGTGAAAGTGACCAAGCGAAAGGCAGTCGATGGGTTGCGGGCTCGTCAAACGAAGTCGCCTCCGCCTGAGCCAGCCACATTAAGGCCGCCCAGTTTTAGGCAGGTCCAGCTCGCAAAGCTGGCGGACACCGTCCCCGCCGGCAATCGCTGGGTCCACGAGATGAAATATGACGGCTACCGCATTCTCGTGGCCGTCGGCGGCGAGGAAGCGCGCGCCTATACACGCTCCGGCCTGGACTGGTCCGGCCGATTCCCCTCTATCCTTTTGGAGGCACGCAAGCTCAAGGTTCGCTCCGCGCTCCTCGATGGCGAGGCGGTTGTCATGGACGCCAAGGGGCGATCGAGCTTCCAGGCGCTCCAGAACGCCTTGAAGGGCAATCCCGCGAGCATCGATTTTTATGCGTTCGACCTGCTCGACCTCGACGGCGAAGACCTGACGAGGCTTCCGCTCCTGGAGCGAAAGAAGAAGCTGCAGGAAATCCTGCCAGCGAAGAGCCCCATCCTTCGCTATTCCGATCATATCCAGGGCCAGGGTGAACAATTGCTGAGCCGCTTCTGCGACGCCGGGCTCGAGGGGGTAATCTCGAAATTGGCGGATTCGGACTATGTCGGCGCCCGCGATGGAAGCTGGCTGAAGATCAAATGCATAAAACGCCAGGAATTCGTGATCGTAGGCTGGACGCCGTCGGACAAGGATCGCGCGTTTCGATCGCTCATCCTTGGGGTCCATGACGGCGGAAAGCTGCGCTTTGCCGGCAAGGTCGGGACCGGTTTCGATACCGCCGAGATGGCGCGGCTCAGGAAGACCATGGCTCCGCTCGAGCAGAAGGCCGCCACGGTCGAAGCACCGCGCGCGGAGGTTCGCGGCGCGCACTGGCTGCGTCCGAAGCTTGTCGCCGAGATCGCCTATACCGAGATGACCAATGAAGGAACACTGCGCCATCCAAGCTATCTCGGCCTGCGCGAGGACAAGAAGCCGGAAGCCGTTGCGCTTGAGAGGGCCCAACGTACCGCAACCCTGCCGCCTCCAGCGACAAGCACGATCGCGATCAGCAATCGCGGCCGTGTCATTTACCCCGAATCCAACATCACCAAGGGTCAGCTTGCCGATTATTACGCCGACGTCGCCGCGATCATGCTTCCCTGGGCCGGCAGCAGGCCGATCAGCCTTGTCCGCTGTCCGCAGGGTCGCGCCAAGAAATGCTTCTTCCAGAAGCATGATGCCGGCAGCTTCGGGGAGAAGGTCCATCACGTCGGCATCACTGAAAAGGACGGTCACGAGGAGCCCTACCTCTATGTCGACGATGCCGAAGGGCTGATGACCTGTGTCCAGATGGGGACGATCGAGTTCCATGGCTGGGGAGCGCGTATCGAAGACGTCGAGAAGGCCGACCGCCTGGTGTTTGACCTCGACCCCGATGAAGGGCTGGATTTCGAGGCGGTGCGTGCCGCCGCGTTCCAGTTCCGGGATATTCTGAGATCGCTTGGGCTGACCACCTTCCCAATGTTGACGGGCGGCAAGGGCGTACATGTGATCGCGCCGCTCACGCCCCTGGCCGAATGGCCCGAGGTGAAAGCCTTCGCCTCCGGGCTCGCCCAGGCGGTCGCCCAGACCGATCCCTCTCACTTCACGGCCGTATTGTCGAAGGCGAAACGGAAGGGGCGGATCTTTGTCGACTACCTGCGCAACCAGCGCGGTGCGACCGCGATCATGCCGTACAGCGCGAGGTCCCGACCGGGCGCTCCGGTCGCCGCGCCCATCACCTGGGCGGAAATGAAGACGATTGATGCACCCTCGCATTTCCACGTCGGCGATGCTGGTGAATTGAAGAAACGCGCAGCCAGCAAATTCCTGGCGGGATGGGGTCGAGCCGACCAATTTTTGCCAGATCTGTAGCCCGCTCCGCGATTGGCAGCAAGACTGGACTAGGGCTTCGCTACCTGGCCTGAATGGAACCTGCCAGGATTGGCCCATTTGCCTCGACCATGGCAAAAGATCCGCGGACAGTCGCCAGCCTGCTCAGGGAATACGCACGTCGCTGCGCGGAGACAATCCCTAACGCACCAAGGCCTACCTGCGCGCGGCCGATAGTTTGGCTGCACTGCCATCAACTCCGGAAATCTTCCAAATAGCCGATGATGCAGGCGCCGTAATCGACATCGACTCTGCGAAGCGTCGAGCAACTATTGGCCATCAAACTGAATTCGGTTCAAGCTGAAGCCATTCTGGGCGCAAGCCCTTACGCTATTGGAGTTGCGCGGCTCCCCGATTTTCGACGTGAAACGATAGCGGGCTACAAGCGGGCAGAGCTCGAGATCCGCACGCCCCTATGACTCAGGCCGCTAGGCTGCTTAGCTACTGTTGTCCTGAATTTAGCTCGACCGGTTAGGCGGCCTATCGCACAAGCCGGAGCGCAGGTCACCGGATTGCCATTCGTTCTCTGCAGTGCGGAGGATGAAGCATTTCTTCGACACGGGCTCATCAGGACTTGGTCCATCCCGCTCAGTGATTTCTGTGGAACATGCTCACCGCGCGTCGGTTATGGACGCCCTGGAGGCGAAAGGCGGTTTCGGTGCCGGCGATGAGCTTGTAGTGCCCATTTCTTGTCAGCTCAAGCGAGTGTCCCTTTGTGTGCCGGCGACAGTGGGTCTGTCCGGTTGCGCGGGAGGCGTGCTCGATCCGCAGGGGCCGATCGGCGCTGGCAATCGCATCATACTTCTGAACTCGCTTGCCGTGATGCTGGTCATCGTCATCCCGACATTGATCGCACTCCTGGCGTTTGCCTGGACGTTCCGCTCCACCAACCGCAGGGCGCATTACAATCCGGAATTCACCTATTCCGGCCGGATCGAGCTGATCGTCTGGTCGATACCGACGCTTACCATCCTCTTCCTCGGCGGACTGATCTATTACGGATCCTACCATCTCGATCCGCGCCGGCCGATCGAGTCCGGCCAGCGGCCTTTGGATGTCCAGGTGGTGGCACTCGACTGGAAGTGGCTGTTCCTCTACCCGGATCAAGGGGTCGGAACGGTCAACCAGCTGGTGATCCCGGCCGGCGTTCCAGTGCATTTCAGACTGACCTCCGCCAGCGTGATGAACACCTTCTTCGTGCCGCAGCTCGGCAGCATGGTCTATGTCATGAACGGCATGCAGACCGAATTGCATTTGCAGGCCGACCATCAAGGCGACTATTTCGGCCTGTCGGCGCATTTCAGTGGCGACGGTTTCTCCGACATGAACTTCCGCGTGCGGGCGGTCTCGGCAGACGCATTCGCCAGCTGGGCTTCGTCCCTGCATGGAAACGGAATTCTGGACGCAAATGCCTATCGCGCGCTTGCCCGCCAGAGCATCAACATGCCGCCAGTCTTCTTTGGTCAGGTCGATCCGGATCTCTTCAATAAGGTACTGCGCCAGACGCTGCCGCCCGGACCGGGACCGGCCGAAAAGGCGGCCGGAGAGCCGCAGGTGAGCCCGAGGGCCGAGCCGAAAGCGGCGTCACCGGCCGAGGCAAACCAGCCCAAAAAGGGAGGGTGAAGATGCTCGGCAAACTCGACTGGTCGGCCATTCCCTTCGACCAGCCCATCCCGCTCGGCGCAGCCCTGGTCGTCTTTCTGGCGGCTGCCGCGGTGCTGATATGGATAACGGTGAAGGGCTATTGGCCTTACCTTTGGGGCGAGTGGATTACGTCGGTCGATCACAAGCGCATCGGCGTCATGTACATCGTTCTGGCTGCACTGATGCTTCTGCGCGGCTTCGTCGATGCGATCATGATGCGCACCCAGCAGGCGCTCGCCATTCACGGGCCTGGCTACCTGCCACCGGAGCATTACGACCAGATCTTCTCCGCTCACGGCACTATCATGATCTTCTTCGCAGCGATGCCTTTCGTCATCGGGCTGATGAATTTCGCCGTGCCGCTGCAGCTTGGCATCCGCGACGTTGCTTTCCCGACGTTGAACTCGGTGAGCTTCTGGCTGACGGCGACCGGCGCGCTGCTCGTCAACATTTCGCTCGTTGTCGGCGAGTTCGCCCGCACCGGCTGGCTGCCTTACGCGCCGCTGTCGGAAATGACCTACTCGCCCGGCGTCGGGGTCGATTATTATCTCTGGTCGATCCAGATCTCCGGCGTCGGAACGCTGCTCACCGGCGTCAACCTGGTAACGACCATTCTCAAGATGCGCGCACCGGGCATGGGCTATCTGCGCATGCCGATGTTCTGCTGGACCTCGCTCGCCTCCAGCCTGCTGATCGTTGCGGCCTTCCCCATCCTGACCGCGACGCTCGCCATGCTGACGCTCGACCGCTATCTCGGATTTCACTTCTTCACCAACGAAGCCGGCGGCAACCAGATGATGTTCGTCAATCTCATCTGGGCCTGGGGGCATCCGGAAGTCTACATCCTCGTGCTGCCCGCCTTCGGCGTCTTCTCGGAGATCTTCTCGACCTTCTCATCGAAAGCTCTGTTCGGCTATCGCTCGATGGTGGCGGCCACGATGTTCATCTGCATCGTCTCCTTCACGGTGTGGCTGCATCATTTCTTCACCATGGGCGCCGGCGCCGACGTCAACACGGCCTTCGGCATCGCGACCTCCGTCATTGCGGTCGGCACCGGCGTCAAGATCTACAACTGGCTCTTCACCATGTATGGCGGACGCGTGCGCTTCGACACGCCGATGCTATGGGCGCTGGGCTTTGTCACCACCTTCACCGTTGGCGGCATGACGGGGGTTCTGCTTGCCGTGCCGCCGGCCGACTTCATACTGCACAATTCGCTTTTCCTTGTGGCGCATTTCCACAACGTCATCATCTCGGGCGTGCTGTTCGGCGCCTTCGCCGGCTTTACCTACTGGTTCCCAAAGGCGTTCGGCTTCCGCCTGCACGAGGGCTGGGGGAAGGCAGCGTTCTGGGTCACGCTTGCCGGCTACATGCTCGTCTTTGTGCCGCTCTATGTCGTCGGCCTTCTCGGCATGACCCGCCGGCTCCAGCACATCGACATGGACCTGTGGACGCCGTGGCTGATGGTGGCGGCCTTCGGCATTGCGGTGATGATAGCCGGCGCCGCATGCCAGATCACGCAGCTGGTCGTTTCGATCAGGCACCGCGATACGCTGCGCGATGAAACCGGTGACCCCTGGGACGGCCGTTCCCTGGAATGGTCGACCCCCTCGCCGCCGCCCGTGTTCAACTATGCGCGTTTGCCGCATGTCGACGACGAGGAGCCATACTGGACCACCAAACAGAGGGCTGCCGAAGAGCAGGTGCCGCAACCCAAGGAGGACTACAAGCCGATCGAGATGCCGCGTAACAGCCCTACGGGTTTCGTCACCGCTTTCTTCAGCACGCTGATCGGTTTCGCGCTGATCTGGCACATCTGGTGGCTGGCCATCGTCGGCTTCCTGGGCGCCTACGTCACTTTCGTCGTGTTCGCATGGCGCGAGCACGGCGATTACGAGATCCCCGCCGAAGAGGTCGAGCGCATCGATCGCGCCAGCCGGGCGGCGCGAGATGCCTGGATGCGCAGGCGGGAGCGGCCGGCATGAGCGATATCACGGCCGGCAGCGCGCCACGCGACCCCTATCGGCTTGGGCGCAGCCACGGCCACGGCTTGCTCTCGGCGACCGGCCATGGCGAAGGGGGCCCGGCCTCGAAATTCGTCACCGTGGCCTACGGATTTTGGATTTTCCTCTTGTCCGACATCATCATGTTCTCGGCTTTCTTTGCCGCTTACGCTGTGCTTTCCAAGGCTACGGCCGACGGACCGACAGGCAAGGACCTGTTCGACCTCACCCGTGTCGCGGCGCAGACGGGTCTGCTGCTCACCTCGAGCTTCACCGGCGGCCTCGCAATGCTCGCGACGCATCGACGATCGATGACGGCCGCGCAATTTTGGCTACTCGTCACCGGCCTGCTCGGCGCGGCCTTTCTGATCCTGGAAGTGCAGGAGTTCGCAACGATGGTGAACGAGCAGGCCGGTCCGTCGCGCAGCGCCTTCCTTTCCGCCTTTTTCGCCCTCGTCGGCTGCCACGGCACCCATGTCGGGCTCGGCCTGCTCTGGCTCGGCACAATGATGGCGCAGCTTTGGGTGAAGGGGTTCCGGCCAGAGATCTTGCGCCGGGTGCATTGCTTCAGCCTGTTCTGGCATGCGCTGGACATCATCTGGGTCGCCATCTTCACGCTGGTCTACCTCCTGGGAGCATCATCATGAGCGACACGGAACAGCAGAGAGACGATGTTCTCGATCATCGCGACGCCGCCCCAGGCGAAGAGCGCATCGAGGAGCACGAACCGGCAGGAGGGCTTGCGGGATACCTGCTCGGTTTCGGCCTGGCGATCCTGTTGACCGTCGCTTCCTTCCTGGCTGCCCAGACCGGCCTGATCTATCAGCCGGCGGTGATCTCAGCCCTGACGGTGCTCGCCATTGCGCAAATGGGCGTGCACCTCGTCTTCTTCCTGCACCTCACCACGGGACCCGACAACACCAACAATGTCCTCGCCCTCGCTTTTGGCGTTCTCATTGTCTTCCTTGTCGTGCTCGGTTCCGTTTGGATCATGAGCCATCTCGACCAGAACATGGCTTCGATGAGTGCCCACCAGGCCAAAATGATACCGTAGGTCCCCCCACGGCAGTTGGCGCTGCGTCTCCCCTGAACGGAACGTTCGGACGTCATATCGTGGGGCCTTCCTGAGTTGCGGTCTGGCCCAAGTGGTGGGCCCGCTGTGTAGTACGGCCGGAGAAGCCGCTTCAAATCTTCTCGGCGCTGGAACTTCCCGACCGGAAGGAGGTTTGGCTGCGAAGGGACGCGGAGGCGAATCTGGACTGCGCTGCCGCAGGCGGGAAGCCTCGCACAGGAGACGGCCATGAAACACCAGACACTTGAAGAACTGAATGGGGTCGCGGAAGTCGAACCATCGTTTCCTGCCATGGCGCGGACTCAGCGCTTGGAACATTGGGCCATGCTGCTCGAGCAAAACCCCGAGCGGTGCCTTGCCGCCTTCCCGGGGACGGAATACATGATCTTGGACGCGCGCCACAAAGCACAATGCCTAGGATCCGCGCTCAGCATCGCTTCTGCCGATCCTGTGTTGCGCGCGCAAGGTTTGAAGGACGACACGTATGGCGAAGCGAAGCGCTTCTTCGAGCTGGCGGATTGGCAGCTGCACGCCATCGTTTGCCACTGCCATGTGGGCGGCACAATGAAAGCCGGATGGGCTGCCGTTCAAGTTCGTTCTGCCATCGGCAAAGAGAGCAAGCTTTTCAGCAAGCTTCGCGAGGCAGTTGCGGGCTGGCCCCTATTGCGCATCTTAGCGCATTTGCGGGAGTGAAGCCCCGCGGCAGCCGAATCGCAGTGACCGGACGATTTCAAAGACGGAACTGCTGGTCTGAATGCGCAAGACGGGCGGCGCCTATCAACTCAATGTCGCCCGTTCGCTTTTGAGCCCCGCCAACGGCCCCCAATCCTGCCTAGCACGTGCATAGTGTTTCCCGGCAAGTGGCGAGCCTGCCTAGTCGAACCTAGACGATCGCGGCTTCTCATTGCCCTCCTGCCCTATCAACAAGGCGCCGGCGCCGGACCCCGGTCAGTCGGCATCCGGATCTGGTGCCTGCGGATCGAGCCTGATCCAAGCCTGCTCCTTCTTTGCTTTGGCAAAGCCGCGGTCCGTCGCGATGAAGCGTTCAAGCATGGGCGCGATCAAGCGCGAAGGACTGGCAGGTGGCTGCCCGGTCTCGCGGCCAAGGATCTCTCCATATTTCACCAGATCGCGATGCAGGGACATCGGCAGTTCCACGGCGATCTTGACCGGCTTGTCGTCGACGATCACTGCGAGTTTCAACTTGGCCATGTCAGCCTCCATATGGTTCAAGCGCAAGGTCGCGGGTGACGAGGACGCGAACGGGAAATCCCGGCCGGATGATAAGCGTGGGCGCTATGGCGAGCTGCCGTTGAACGACCTGCTGACCTACCTGGCTTACGCTATCGGAGGCGCCGCTGCGCAGAGCACGCACGATATCGCTGTCTTGATCGGAGGAACCGGCCTGCGCGCCAACACTCAGAACGGTCGACAACGCCGCAGCCTTGAAAAGCTCGCCCCAGTGATAATCGACGCCGTCCTCCAGCCCAGCGTAGCCTTCCGCGTCCGCGCCTGGCTGCCGTTCCAGAACGATAGAGCGTCCGTCGGGAAAGATCAGCCTGTTCCAGACAAGCAGCACGCGACGTTGGCCCGGACCAATTCCGCTGTCGTATTGCCCGATAACACGAGTGCCTTGCGGGATGAGCAGGAAGCGGCCGGTGGGACTGTCATAGATATTTTCGGTTACCTGGGCGCTGATCTGGCCGGGCAGATCGGACCGGATGCCCGTGATGAGCGCGGCTGGGATCACGGCACCGGCCTGAAGCACGTATGACGAGGCCGGAGGCATGATCCGATCCGGAGCAACGGTACGGCGGTCAGCGGCCGCGTTCAGGAAGGAAAGTTGGCGGTACTGTGCGTTCGGCTGAGCGTCCTGAATGGGAAGCCCGTTGCCACCGGGGGCGGACGTTTCGGCGGTCCTGGCATCTCCCGGCGCGGTCTGGAAGAAGACGCGCGAGGTTCTGGCCGCTTCATCCTCGGCCCGCCGGCGCTGCTCGGCTTCGTCGATCGCAGGGCTTGTGATGGACGGCGGCACGACGGTCTGTCCCTTGTTTTGGGCGTCGAGGATCGGCCTGCCGAGATCGCCAGGCAGCGGCGGCCCAAGGACCGGCCCGGTATAGTCGCGCGGAAGCCCTGTCAGTCCATCGGCGGGCGGCCGATTGGAGGTTGGGTAGAGCTCCTCGCCCTGCTTGAATTTGTCAGCGTCCTGGAAAGCGTAAATCAGCGCGCCGCCGATACTGAGCGAGGCGGCGAAGCCGATGCCTGCGAGCATCTTTCGCGACAGACGCATCACGCGCGGCGGGTCGGCGCGAAGCCGCATGCGTTCGACCGTAATATCCTTCTCGTTCATGGCTGCAGCGCTCCCCTTTGCGTTGCGTTCGCAGCCTTTGACGCGGCTAAATTACCTGGCCTGCGCCAAAATCCATCGGTTCTTCCCCCATCGATACGGACGATCCTTACCGTCTGCTGCCGCTTGCCGGCGCCAAGACGCAGTTCGGCCGCGCCGAAAAGGCGGTCGACGATCAGCACGTTTTGCCAAACGCGGCTGTTGGTGATCTCAGCCTCGCCGTCCGGACCGATTACAAAAATCGGCGGCATCTCGCCTTGCACAATGCCCGGGGGAAAAACGACGTACACCCTACGGCCATCGTCGAAGGCACTCACCGGCTTCCAGGGCGGGGTGTCGCCGGCAAGGCCGTAGCGATAGTTGCGCACAGTGAAGTCCGGGATGACTGGCGTTGTGGCGACTGCCTGCACGAGCCCTTCCTTCGGAGAAGGATAGGACCACGCAACGGCGGGCATGTATGGCTTCGCCCCTGACCGCAACTCAAGCATATAGCTGCGCCGGTCTGTGGCGATGATGAGGTTCGTCGTGATGTCGGCCCGTGAGGGTTTCACCAGGACGTGGACGCGTCGGGCAATGCCAGATCCGCTCTCGGTGTCGCCGATGATCCAGCGCGCGGTATCACCGGCCGCGATCGGCCCCTCTCCCGTCAAGCTTTCGCCGGGCTCAAGCGCGATGTCCGTTACCTGGCCAGGCGCGGCGTAGACCTGGTAGAGCGCTCCTTCGCTCCAAGGGTAGATCTGGATGGCGTTGTAGTAGCCCTCGCGGCGCGGTTCCACACGCGCCGCGGCGTTTGCGTTCTCGACGCGCGCGGCCGGCGTTCCGGCGCTGGCGCCGCCCCGCGCGGGATGCCAGCCTGGTGGCACGCGAAGCGGCTTCGGCCTTTGGTCTGCCGCGGCGGCCGGAGCCGGCGGCAACGGCGGAACAGAGGAATCGTAGCTGATCTTCGGGGGCTTCTTCAGCGGCATGGCGCAGCTCGCGAGCAGCGTCGTTCCCGAGACCAGCATCGCCGAGACTAGGTATCTTGCAGGAAGCGTAGCGACGACAAGACGTAAGGTCTGGCTCATTGGCTCAACTCCCGCGACCAGTTGATGGCGTTGACATAGATGCCGAGCGGATTTGCGCGCAGCCGTTCGGCGTCGCTCGGCGTCTGCATCACAATCGTCAGGATCGCCGTCCAACGCTCGGTGCCGGAAAGCTGGCCACTTTCATACTGGCGCTCGATCCAGGCGACACGAAAGGAGTTCGGCGAGGCCCGGATGACCGAGGAAATCTCCACCGCGACCTGTTGCTTGCTTATCCTGGAGAACGGGTCGTTGGCACGAGCATAGTCGTTGAGCGCCGCAGCGCCCTGGTCGGTGGTCCATTCATAGGCGCGGAGCCAATCCTGGCGCAGGATGACCGGATCAGCGGGAATGGAGCGCACCTGTTCGATGAAGCGAGCGAGATGCCAGGCGATCTGCGGGTCGGTCGGCTTATAGCCGGCGATCGCGGGCGCGGTCGCCTGGACCTCGCCCAACCTGTCGACCTGCACGACCCAGGGCACGACGGTGCCGCGGGCCAGTTGCCAGACGAGGGAAGCGGCAAGGCCCGCCGACAGGATCAGCGATCCGAACGCCATTAGGCGCCAGTTCCGAGCCTGGACGCGGGCGGAGCCGATGCGCTCGTCCCAGATCTGCTGCGCCTTCTGATAGGGTGTCTCCGGTCGAGGGGTCTTGCCGTAGTGGACCGCGGGGCGCCTAAAGATGTTCATGGGTCATTCGCCTTCAGAAAGAGAAATCGAGGCTCCGCCGCCATGGCTGTCGCCCGCGCGAACCGCATGGGCGGCGGTCTGGGCACCATGGGAGAGACGCTGGGAGCGCTGCAGGCGTCTGGCCCATTCGGGCTGCCCTTGATTGCCGGATGGCTTGCCCGCGCCGGGCGCATGAGCCGCGGCCGACGCCGCGCCACCTCCGACCGTTCCCATAGTCGAGGACCCGCCGGTGATTTCAGCGGCCGAATTGGCGCCGGTGGCAAAGCTGGACTGAAGCGATTGCATGGCATTCGTTGCGACGCGCTTCAGCGGCGAGGCTGCCGCCGAAGCGCCAGCGCGCGCAATGCCGCCGAGGCCCGAGGTAATGCCTGCCGCACCAGGCTGACCGGCGGCGGCAAGTGTGTAAGCAGCCGAGCCGGCGCCAGCGAGCGACGCTCCGCCCCGCGCGGCCGAGGTGGCTCCCGGGAACAGGGCCGTCCCGCCTCGCGCCGCCAGGCCGGCCGCACCATAGCCTGCGACCGCCATGCCGCCCGCGGCAAGGCCAGTGCCGACCGCAGCACCTGCGCCAAGCTGCGGTCCACCCGCGACGAGGCCGTTGGCGATACCAGGGCCGAAGATGCCGAGGCCAAGCAGCGACAGCGCCGCCAGCACGATCGCCATGGCCTGGTCGATGGTCGGGTTCTCGCCGCCGAAGCCCTGGGTGAATTCGCCGAAGAGCGTCGATCCGATGCCGATCACCACGGCAAGCACCAGAACCTTGATGCCGGACGAAATGACGTTGCCCAGCACGCGTTCTGCCATGAAGGCCGTCTTGCCGAACAGGCCGAAAGGGATCAGCACGAAGCCGGCCAGCGTCGCCAGCTTGAATTCGATCAGGGTGACGAAGAGTTGCACCGCCAGGACGAAGAAGGCGAGCAGGACGAGCGCCCAGGCAAAGAGCAGGCAAGCGATCTGGATGAAGTTCTCAAAGAAGGAGACGTAGCCCATCAACCCGGAGATCGCCTCAAGCAATGGCCGTCCCGCGTCGAGGCCGGTTTGTGCCACCTTGCCGGGGTGAAGCAGGTCCTGTGCAGAAAAGCCGGTTCCACTCGCCTTGAGACCAAGACCGGAGAAACTCTCGAAGACGATTCGCGCCAGGCTGTTCCAGTTCGAAATCAGGTAAGCGAAGACCCCGACGAACAGTGTCTTCCTGACGAGCCGCGCGATAATGTCCTCATCGGCGCCCCAGCTCCAGAAAAGCGCGGCGAGCGTCACGTCGATCACGATGAGCGTGGTGGCGACAAAGGCGACCTCGCCGCCGAGCAGGCCGAAACCTGAGTCAATGTAGCGGGTGAAGGTGGCCAGGAATTGATCGATGACACCGGTATTGCCCATTTATCGGGCCTCGTGCAGCGACTGCGAAACGGCCGGCTCGGTTGTCGAACCTCCCGACGGTTTGTCGAGACCAAGGAAGCGATCGCGCTGCTCGGCCCACAGTCGCGCGCATCCATCGTTACGCAGAGCGGCCTCGCCGAGGTCCTGGCAACGGCGCAGGCCATCGCGAAGCGGATTTGGCATCGAGGCTTCCGGTGCGTGCAACCTCTCCCCCAGCGGCTTGTCCTCCTTCCGGCTCGTCTCGAGCGCGCCTGCCGTCACGGCAGCCGCGACGAAGACGACGGCCACGATGCGAGCGAGGGCTTTGCCGTCCATGGCCATCATCCTCAGCGGTTGAACATCCGGACGTCGCCAGCCTGGTAGCCGGAGCCAGGGGCGAGGAAGCGGCGGCGTTGCTCGCGGCCCTGGTCGACGGCAGCGGCACGTTCGGCTTCGCTCAGCGCCTGGGCGCGACCGTTGGCGGCGATCACCGCGGTCAAATCCGCAAGTTGCTGGCCCTGAAGCGCAAGCAGCTGATTGCCGGCTTGGGTCGCCTGCAGCGCGCCGGTGGCGGATTGGCTGGCGCCGACCAGCGCCGACATTTGCGCGCGGCCGCTCTCAATATTTCCAACGACGCCCGCCTGGACGCGCATGGCGTCCTGGAGACCGCCGACCGTGTTTTGCCAGCGCGAGCGTGCGTCTGTCACAAGCTGTTTATCGGAGGCAGAGAGCGAGACGTCGCCATATTGCTGCTGAAAGGCCTTGTCGACCTGCTGGACGTCAAAGGCGATGTTCTGTGCTTGCCCGAGAAGCTGTTGCGTGCGTTGCACCGACTGCTGCATTTGCTGCAGCGAGGACAACGGCAGGCTCGCCAGATTGCGCCCCTGGTTGATCAGCATCTGGGCCTGGTTCTGAAGCGAGGTGATCTGGTTGGTGATCTGCTGCAGCGAACGCGCGGCCGTCAGCACATTCTGGGAATAGTTCGATGGATCGAACACGATGAGGGCATGGGCTGGCGCGGTCATCATCGGCCAGATCGCCACCGGCAGGGCGAACATCGCGATGACCGGAAGAAGGGCGCGCGGGCGGCTTTGCCGGGTAGTCATGGTTGGGGATCCTTTCCGGGTTTGGGAACAGTGAGATTGGGAATGAGGTCGGCGGCCCAGCCGATGCCGCGGGCACGCAGCCAGGTCGCCAGGAAGCCGTCACGGCCGTGCTCGGCGATGAGGGTGTCTATCAAGGCCTGATCGCTCTTCGAGGATGCGGCGCAAAGTGCCAGCCCGACCTCGGACAGGTCGAGCTCAAACAGACGGTTTCCGCGGCGGGACTGGCAGTAGTAGTCGCGCTTGGGTGTCGCCCGCGCCAGGATCTCGATCTGGCGGTCGTTCAGGCCGAAGCGGCGATAGATGGCGGTAATTTGCGGCTCGATCGCGCGCTCATTGGGCAACAGAAGCCGGGTTGGACAGCTTTCGATGATCGCTGGAGCGATCGCAGAATTGTCGATGTCGGCGAGCGACTGGGTGGCAAAGACGACGCTGGCATTCTTCTTGCGCAGCGTCTTTAGCCACTCGCGCAGCTGGCCGGCGAACGCGTCATCGTCGAGCGCAAGCCAGCCTTCGTCGATAATGAGCAGCGTTGGACGCCCGTCGAGCCGGTCGCCGATGCGGTGAAACAGATAGGAAAGGACGGCCGGCGCGGCCGGGGTACCCACCAGACCCTCGATTTCGAACGCCTGCACTGATGCCTGTCCGAGCTGTTCGGCCTCGGCGTCGAGCATCCGGCCGTGAGCGCCACCAACACAATAAGGACGAAGCGCCTGCTTCAGGTCATTGGCTTGCAGAAGCACGCTCAGCCCTGTGATGGTCCGCTCCTCGACGGGAGCCGAGGCGAGCGACGTCAGCGCGGCCCAGATGTGCTCCTTGGCGTCCGGCGTGACCTTGACGCCCTCTCGTATCAGGATCGCGACGACCCAGTCAGCCGCCCAGGCGCGCTCGTACATGTCGTGAACCCGGGCGAGCGGCTGCAGCGAAACGGATGCGTCCATGCCTTCGGTGAGGTGGCCGCCGAGATCGTGCCAGTCGCCGGCCATGGCGAGCGTCGCCGCCCGTATCGAGCCGCCAAAGTCGAAGGCGAAGATCTGAGCGTTGCGGTAGCGGCAAAACTGCAGCGCCATCAGCGCCAGCAGCACCGATTTACCGGCCCCGGTGGGGCCAACGACCAGCGTATGCCCGACATCGCCGACATGAAGGACCAACCGGAACGGGGTCGAGCCTTCGGTCTTGCCGTAAAGCAAGGGAGGACTGGCCAGGTGCTCGTCCCGTTCGGGTCCCGCCCACACGGCAGACAGCGGTATCATGTGGGCGAGATTGAGCGTTGAGATGGGAGGCTGGCGGACATTGGCATAGGCGTGCCCGGGCAAGGAGCCGAGCCAGGCGTCGACGGCGTTGACGTTTTCGGCAATCGCCGTGAAGTCGCGACCCTGGATCACCTTTTCGACCAGCCGCAATTTCTCGTCGGCCACGCGCGGGTCGGGGTCCCAAACCGCGACGGTCGCGCTGACATAGGCCATGCCCGCCGCGTCGGCGCCGAGCTCCTGCAACGCGGTGTCGGCGTCGGCCGCCTTGTTGGCGGCGTCGGTGTCGAGAAGTGCTGACGCCTCGTTGGTCATCACCTCCTTCAGGATCGCGGCGATGCTCTTGCGCTTGGCGAACCATTGCCGCCGTATCCTGGTTAAGAGGCGCACAGCGTCGACCTTGTCGAGCAGGATCGCGCGCGTCGACCAGCGGTAGGGGAAGGCCAGCCGATTGAGATCATCAAGCAGGCCAGGGGTGGTGGCGGTGGGGAAGCCTACAATCGTCAGCACGCGAAGATGGTTGTCGCCAAGCCGCGGCTCGAGCCCGCCGGCGAGCGGCTCGTCGGCCAGCAGCGCGTCGAGATAGATCGGCGTCTCGGGGACACGGACCGGATGCCGTTTGGTCGAGATCGTCGAATGCAGGTAGGCCAGCGTTTCGCCGTCATCGAGCCATTGGCATTCCGGCATGAACCCATCGAGAAGGGCCAGCACGCGCTCTGTCCGGTCGACAAAGGTGCGCACGATCTCGCCCGGATCGGCGCCCGACCGGTCGCGACCCTCATAGAGCCAACCCTCTGCGCGCGTGGCGTCTTCGGGCGACGGCAGGAACAAGAATGTGAGAAAGTAGCTCGATACGAAATGAACGCCTTCCTCATCGAAGTCGGCCTTGCGCTCGGCATCGAGCAGGCCGGAGGCCGCATCGGGAAACTGGCTCTCGGGATAGGAAGCCGCTTCGTGCCGCTGCGCTTCAACGAAGATGCTCCAGCCAGAGCCTAAACGGCGAAAGGCATTGTTGATGCGCGAGGCCACCGCGACAAGCTCCGCCGCAACGGCGGAGTCGAGATCTGGGCCGCGAAACCGCGCCGTGCGCTGGAAGCTGCCGTCCTTGTTGAGCACCACACCCGGCGCGACCAGTGCCGCCCAAGGGAGATAATCGGCGAGGCGAGCGGCGGTCCGACGGTATTCGGCAAGGCTCATCATAGCTGCGCCCTCAAACCGACAGATGCGCGGGCAGCCGCAGGTGCCGGCGTCCAACCTCGAAGAAAAGTGGGTCGCGCCTCGCAGCCCACACCGCCGTGAAATGCCCGATTGCCCACATGAGCAGACCAACGAGCCACAGCCGCAACCCAAGGCCGACAGCGCCGGCCAGCGTGCCGTTCAGGATCGCAATTGCACGTGGCGCGCCCCCGAGCAGGATCTGCTCGGTCAGTGCCCGGTGGACAGGCGCCGTCCAGCCTGGCACCGCGTCGAGCTGTTCGAAAGCGGTTGTCATCAGATCAACGCTCCTCCGCCGAAGGAGAAGAACGACAGGAAGAAACTCGACGCCGCGAAGGCGATCGAAAGGCCAAAGACGATCTGGATCAGCCGCCTGAAACCGCCCGAACTGTCGCCGAAGGCCAGCGTCAGGCCGGTAACGATGATGATGATGACGGCGATGATCTTGGAGACCGGTCCCTCGACCGATTGCAGGATCTTTTCGAGCGGCTGCTCCCACGGCATCGAGGAACCCGATGCATGGGCGGTCGACGCGACCACGAGATTGAGGGCAAGGGCCGCAGCCCCTGCAGCCAGACTGGCGTGGCAGCGCGAAAGCAGACGGCTCATGAAATTTCTCCTGTATTGATCGGTGTGGGTTCAGCAATGCGGTAGTCGCCGTCGGGGCCGAGACCGTCGACCCTCACCAGTTCGACAAGCCGTCGCGCGGCGCCGCGTCCTGCGAGCACGGCCACGAGGCCTATCGTGTCGGCGATCAGCGCTCGCGGGACAGTGACGACAGCCTCCTGGATCAGCTGCTCAAGCCGGCGCAGGGCGCCTATGCCGGAGCCCGCATGAAGGGTGCCGATGCCGCCGGGATGCCCGGTACCCCATGCCTTCAAGAGGTCCAGGGCTTCGGCGCCGCGTACCTCGCCGATGGGAATGCGATCGGGCCGCAAGCGCAAGGACGAGCGAACCAGGTCGGATAGCGTGGCGACGCCATCCTTGGTGCGCATCGCGACGAGGTTGGGGGCCGTGCACTGCAGTTCGCGGGTGTCCTCGATGATGACGACCCGATCCTTCCCTTTTGCCACTTCGGCAAGCAGGGCGTTGGTGAGCGTCGTCTTGCCTGTCGAGGTGCCGCCGGCGACCAGGATGTTCGCGCGCCCGGCAACCGCGGCGCGCAATATCGTGGCCTGCCTAGCCGACATGATGCCTGCCGCGACATAGTCATCGAGCGTGAACACGGCGACCGCGGGCTTGCGGATCGCGAAGGCCGGCGCGGCGACGACGGGCGGCAACAGGCCTTCGAAACGCTCGCCGGTTTGCGGCAACTCGGCCGACACGCGCGGGGTACGGGAATGCACCTCGGCACCGACATGATGGGCGACGAGGCGGATAATGCGCTCGCCCGCGGCAGGCGCCAGCAGTTCCCCCGTGTCGGCCAAACCATCCGAAAGCCGATCCACCCAGATGCGGCCATCCGGGTTCAGCATGACCTCAACGATCGCGGGATCGTCGAGAAACCGGGCAATGGCCGGTCCAAGCGCGGTGCGCAGCATACGCGAGCTGCGCGCGCGTCCCTCGTTATTGTCGTGCGATATGACCATGCCGTCCCCGTTTTGACCGCGGAACAGGTGGAGCTGTTTGCGGTCGGGACGATCAAAAGAGCCTTGGCGCTCTCGGATTCAATGCAGTTGAGGCCCCGTCGTAGCGTAGCGTGCAAATACCGGCCAAGGGCGGTGCCGAAGGCCCTGACGCTCTACGGCGAGCCATTGCGGCTTTCATCGCACTACGCACATCATGAATTTTCGCAATATGAAGTACATGTTTATTGACACGCGATTCACGCCGGGTTTATGTGAGCATCGATGGCCTGCCGGTCGAGGCGATCGGCACGGAGGATTGCCATGATGAACGGCATGGACGGTGCGATTTTTCGGCGCAAAGCCGCCTTTCCGAGGCGCGTCGAAACGATGCTGCGACCGTCGATACCGGCCCCGGCAAAGAGCGGAGCCACCGCGTGAGCATGTTCGAGATCTGGCTGGGCATTCTGCAAGGTCTGGGCATCACCGCACAGGTCACCGCCTATGCCCTGGTCTTTGCAGTCCCCTTCGCGCTCGTACTCGGCGTCGCACAGTTTCTTGCCACCGGTCTGACGCGCTTTCTGGTTACCGCCGTGATCGAATTCTGGCGCAGCTCCGCGGTCGTCGTCCTGCTGTTCGTCTTTTATTACGTGCTCCCGGTGATGGGGATCACTCTATCGGCGCTAACCGTCAGTGCATTGGTGCTCGGTCTCAACATCGGCGGCTATGCCAGCCAGGCGGTACGCGCCGGGCTGCAGTCGCTTCCCGCCGGCCAACGCGAAGCCGGCATGGCGCTCGGCCTCTCGCGCCCGGCGATCCTGCTTCTGATCGAGCTGCCGCAGGCGCTAATCACCATGAGCCCCACCTTCGTCAACAACCTTATCCAGCTCGTCAAGGCGACTTCGCTTGTCTCGCTGGTCACACTCACGGACATGACCTTCCGCGCCAAGGAGATCGCGCAGACCGACTACGACCCGGTCGCGATCTATTCGGCGCTGCTGCTGGCCTTCTTCGTCGTCTGTTATCCGATCGCGCTCGCCGGCCGCTGGCTGGAGGCGCGGGTCCACCCTGAAAAAGGAACGGCTCGTGGGATTTGACCTCCATTTCGCACTGTCGACCATCCCCACCATCATCGGCGCGATTGGAGCTACCCTGCTGGCGACAATCTTGAGCTGCCTCGGCGCATCAGCGCTTGGTTTCACTTTTGAAATGATCCGCCGCGGGGGCGGAGCGCCTGGCCTCGCCGTCCGCTTCCTGATCGACTTCATCCGCTCGACGCCAGTTCTGGCCTGGCTCTATTTCCTATATTTCGTCCTGCCTTTCTACGGGATCCGGCTAGGAGCCATGACGGTGGGCATATTGGGGCTGAGCCTCTACTACAGCGGTTATCTGGCGGAGGTGTTCAAAGCGGGCATCGACGCGATCCCGAAGGGCCAGCAGGAAGCAGCCCGGTCATTGTCGCTCACCCGCCGCGATACGATTGTTTTCGTCATCGCGCCACAGATGTTGCGCAACATCGCCGCACCGCTCGGCAACTACTTTGTCTCGATCCTCAAGGCGACGCCCTATCTCGCCGTCCTGGCTGTGCCCGAAATGCTTGGACGCGCCTTCGATATCGCTTCCGAGACCTATCGGTACGCGGAGCCGCTGACCGTCGCCGGCATCCTGTTTCTCGCGCTTGCACTGATCGTTGCTTACGGCGTGAAGCGCATCGAGCAGCGCCTGCTTGCAGCTGGACGGCGCTGATGCTCGCGCAAGCTCCTCACCCAGCCAGTGAAACCCTCCCCCTTGTGCGGATCGTCGGCCTCAACAAGTGGTTCGGCGCCTTGCAGGTTTTGAAAGACATCGAACTTACGGTACGAGCTGGCTCACGCATCGTCGTCTGCGGGCCGTCCGGCTCGGGCAAATCGACCTTGATCCGCTGCATCAACGGTCTTGAGCACTTCCAAAAGGGAACTATCCAGCTTGAAGGGACAGCGCTGGGAAGAAATCCTCGCGATACGGCGACGGCGCGCCGGCAAACAGGCATGGTGTTCCAGAGCTTCAACCTCTTTCCGCACCTGACGGTGCTCGCCAACTGCACGCTGGCGCTGCGGCGGGTTCTGCTGAAGCCGGCGAGCGAGGCCGAAGAGATCGCCATGCATCACCTGACGACGGTGCGCATCCCCGAAAAGGCGCACGCCTACCCGGCCCAGCTCTCGGGCGGCCAACAACAAAGGGTGGCGATCGCGCGCGCACTCTGCCTCAATCCTCGCATCATGCTGTTCGACGAGCCGACCTCGGCGCTGGACCCGGAAATGATCAAGGAAGTGCTCGATGTCATGGTCGCGCTCGCGGGAAGCGGTGTGACCATGGTTTGCGTGACGCATGAAATGGGCTTTGCACGCGAAGTCGCGGACCAGATCGTTTTCATGGATGAAGGCCGCATCGTCGTCCATGCCTCTTCCAGGGACTTTTTCTCAAGAGCCGCTCACCCACGCGCCCAGCTTTTTTTGGACACCATCCTGAGCCATTGATGCCCGATGCCTTTGACCCCAGTGTGCCGGCACGGGCGCGAACATGGCGGCAGGCGCATGCGAGCAGATTACCACTCCGGCGCGAACGCGTAGCCGGCCGAGCGGACGGTCCGTATGACATCGCTTCCCACGGATGCCCGCAGCCGTTTGCGCAACCTGGCTATATGAACGTCGACGCCCCGGACGTCGGTGGCGGCGGCATGTTCAGGCCATGCTGCCGCCACCAGTTCCTCGCGGCTGAAGACCTTGCCTGGCTTTGCCAAAAGGCTGCGCAAAAGCTTGAACTCGATCGGAGGCATGACAATCTCCTTTTGCTTGAAGAATGTCCTGTAGGTCTGTCGCTCCAGCCGGAAATCGCCCTGCACCAGATCTCCCGATTCCGTTTCGCGCGATGAGTTCGCAAGGCCCGCTTTGCCATGCAGCCAGGTCAGAAGCTGTTCGGGCGCAAAGGGTCGCGAAAATATCTCGTCGACACCGGCCTTGATCAAATCCAGGTGCAGCTTGCCGGAACGCGGCGCAACCAAGCCTGCGAGAGGCGTTGCTCTTGTCAGTTCGGACGACTTCAGCGCCACGCACTGCTTGGCGATTGCGCGGTCGCCTGGATGACAATCCAGGATGACGGCAAGCGGTACCTCGGCCTTGATGGCGCGCGCGATCTGCTTGTCTGCGGTGATCAGGCGGGTTTCGAAGCCTGCAACCGAAAGGATGTGCCCGAAAACGAGGAAAAAGTCCGGGTCCTTCGAAGAGATCAGGACCAGCGGCTTCATTGAGTCCACCAACGGAGTTTGACGCACCATACGGCTGACTACCGCGCAATTGGGCGCGATGACAATATCCTTGGGGTTCTTGGAACTCGTTCAGACTTTCCAGGTCGCGACTAAGTCCTCTTTCGGAAGGCATGAGTGTGAGTGGCAGCCTTGCGCGTCATTCCGGCCGCCACGGCGCTGGAGATCTTGAGTTCCCCTGTCGGGCGTTCCATCTACCCGGGCCATGGCGGACGCGTTCGGCCTTCGCCGTTGCACGGCCTACGGTTCGTTGAAAATGCGTCCGTGGCTTGCTACGTTGTCTGAATTGGAATTTTGTTGAACAGATGAGACAAGGGAGCGGACAGGTGGCAAAGATCGCTTCGCGCACACCGTTGCGGCCCGCAGTAGCAGCTGGCAAGCGGAGAAGAGCAATCAGCAAATTGGCCGGGAAGAAGAAGACGAGCTTGCCCAGACTGGCAAAGGTCGCCGCTATTTTCGAGCGAGCCGAAGAGTCAGGCCTTCGCGGTGAAAAGGATGGCAGGATCACAGGGCGAGTGAGCGCGGTTCTGATAGAAAAAGCTAAAGCCCGAACCGGGTTGACCTCGGATACCGAACTTGTCGAGTTCGCCTTGGCGAATGTGGCCCTGGAGGACAACTTCGCCGAGACCTTCAGGAAGACCCAAGGTACGGTGGATCCAGACCTGAAGCTCGGGTACTAGTGTGCCTGGGTTCGACTTCGCGGCCGCTGTTAGATGGAGTCGCCTAGATCCTCGGAGGTCCTTGCGCCACCGCCCTGACAGTGAGTTGCCGATCATCGGAGATACTGCGCTGCCGGGGCAGGAATTGTTGCTGGATACCAATGTCTACATCCATGGCCTCCAGGGGAAAGCACCTGAAGTGGTGGCCGATCTCCTGGACCTCCGGCAGGTCAATCATTCCAGCGTTGCCATGCAGGAATTGATGCATACGGTGGGGGCTTTGGATCCCAACCACCCTGGAACTTCTGGTGCGATCAAGCGGATCGGGACAACGATCGAGGCGATGCCGGCACATCGCATTTTCACACCGGATGCCGACTTGCTCGGCCGCGCTGCCCTCCTGTCGGGAATGCTGTCGCGCCTTCAAGGGTACGACAAGGATTCAAAGCTTCGTGCCCTCCAGGATTGCCTGTTGTTCCTTCAGGCGCAAAAGTTGGGGTTCGTCGTTTTGACCGCAAACATCCGCGACTTCGATCTTTTGTTGCAATTGATCCCTGCCGGGCGGGTTTTGATGTACCGAGCGCTTGATTGAAGGCCCGGCCGCGAAGCGGTCGCGCCCGGAACGTGTTTGACCGATCAGCCGCTGGGCACCTTGCCACCAGCTGTCGTCCCAACCACCACTGGACGAGGCGACCAGAGCCGTAACTATCAGCCCAAGGTGGTCGTCTTCGGTCGGCGATCGATCGGCATTCTCCAGCCGCAAACCTTGGCTAGCTGTGGCAATCAGCCTAAATTCCATCCGCAAGTATGGCGCCGCTTATCCCGTACGCACGGCGCGTCTGCTCAATAGCCTCGGGCGTGACGTCGATCAGCAGCGCGATGATATCGCCATCCGGATGCTCGAGAGCGTTGCCGAGTTCGAAAAGCGTCCAGCCAAGCGCACGCAGGCGCTTCGGCCAGAATGTTTCGCATACCACGCTGATCTGTCGAATTCCCAGACTTTGCGCCGTCTCCAGAAGACCGCAGAGAACGAACCCAGCAACCGGCGACGAGGCTCCCTTCGTGCGAAAGGATGGCATGACAAAGAAGCGCGTCCATTCGAAAATTTCGGCCGCCCTCGGAGGTGTGCCGCCGGCGAGTATCGGAAAGACTTCGCTCATGAGATGCGGCTCCAGCGTGGGAACAAGACGGGAGCCGCCGACGATCTTGCCGTTGGCATCGAGGGCCAAAACATAAAGTGCGTGCTCGTTGTCGAAGGCGTCGATCTCGATGTTGATCGGCCGGGCGACGGCGCGCCATCGCCTCTGCTTGACATAAATGTCGTATCTTATGCGAAAGTAGCGCTCCAGAACCTTCCTGTAGAGCTTCCTGTTTTCCCAGGTGACCAAATGTATACGGACCATGACGCCTCCAGGCGGAGGGTCGTAGGAAAACGGACTTGCGGTACGTATGACGGTATTCAGGTATTGCTAAATGTGGATTTCCTGCCGTCGCAGCGCTTTGACGATGGCATGTGACACATTGATCGCATCGAGCTTTCCCCGGATGTTACGCTGATGGCTTTCGACCGTGTTCCTGGTCACGCCAAGAATGCAGGCGATATCGTCGGTGGTTTTGCCTTGTGCGCTCCATTCCAGGAGCTCGCGCTCACGCGCCGTCAAGGGCGTGGGCTCATCGCCGCCGCCGTCGCCGGGTGTTCCCAGCCCTGCGAGGCAGCGAAAGGTATGAACGCAAAGCGTCTCGATAAAGGGCAAGGTGCCTGGCGGAACTTCTATCCGGTCGCTCGCCACTGTGACGACATTTGGCCCCGCCAGTGGCACGTGAATGGGAACACAAACACCGTCTTTCATCCCGAACTCGGCCGCCTCGTCCATCACCAGTCTCGAGCGCTTAGACAGTCTCGCGGCCGGAAGCTCTCGCCACAGGAAGGGCTGCGGCGAGTGCCGGCACTGGGCAACGCAAGGATCGTGCAGAAAGTGGTCCTCGGAGAGGTAGCGATTATACCAATCGACGGGCCAGCCATCGCCCAGGATTTCGCGTTGCCAGTCCGCATCGTGCGGCACCGGCAGACCGGTGATCAGAAAATTGCGAAATCCGCAGCGCGCCAGGGCCGAGCGGAACTCTTCAAGGATTGCATTGGCCGTCCGCGCAGTGTCGATCCTCGAGATAACCGCAAGCAGGTCAACAATAACTTCGTTCTCCATTGGCAGACCTCGACTAAAGTCAGGCTCTACCCCGCGGACAACCTATGCGTGTCCAGCAGCGATCTTCAATAGGACACGCGTCGAATGTACACTGAAGGAGTCATTTGCGATCGAAAAGACCAGACAAGTGAAAATCTGGTCATTACTACAATGACGACGCTCGGCGTCAATCTGTCGACTTTGAAGGGGCCGGTTTGGTCGCCCGAATAGCTCGCCTGTTCGCCGGGCTGGCCGAAACCAAATCTTGCGGCTCGACATTCAGCGCCTTGGCCAGGATTTCGACTGTATCCAGCGTGGCGTTGCGACGTCCGGCTTCGACGCTGCTGATATAGGCGCGCGTGCGGCCTGAAACGAAGGACAGCTGCTCCTGCGAGAGTTTTCTTTCTCTCCGAAGCCGCTGCACGTTCAGACCAAAAACGCCGCGAAGTTTCATCAGATAACGGATGCTACGGCGCGCACTATGGTGCGACACACTATAGTGCACATTCGGCATTGACAGCGATGCCGCTGGCTGTTTGAAACAACACGCGAATTCATCGTTTTGCGCACAAGGAAAAGCCATGGCGAGCCGACCCTTTCGCGACCCCGCGCAGGCGATGTCCGCGCATTCCTCAGGCGAGATCCGCCGTACCGGGATGGACAAGAGCCGCGTCCTGGAATTCGCCTGCATGCGATGCGGCGCCTCCTATCCCGCCGATGTCAGCATCGACTCCAAAGGGTGCCCGCGTTGTCAGGGAATCGCGCCGGCAAATCTTCGGCCGGTCTACTCAGACCCGAACCCTCACCCTTTGAAAAGCGCCACCACCTCGCGCTCGCTATGGCGTTTCGCGTCTATGCTGCCTTGCACGGAAGCCGAGGCCGTGAGTCTCGGCGAAGGCCTGACACCTTTGCTTGCCGCGCCGCGCATCGGCGCGTTTCTTGGCGTGCCCAACCTTGCCATCAAGGACGAAGGCCGAAACCCGACCTGGTCGCATAAGGACCGCTTCTCTACCATCGCGGTCAGCGTGGCCCGGGCGCGTGGCGCAAAGATCGTCGCGACCGCCTCCTCGGGGAACGCCGGTGCTTCGCTTGCGGCCTACGCCGCCCGAGCCGGGCTGAAATGCGTCGTCACCACTTTCGCGGGCTCGGCCGGCGCGATGCTGGCGCAGATCCGAAAATATGGCGCGACGGTGCTGCCCCTGGTCAATAAGATGGACCGATGGTCGCTGCTGAAGCAGGCCGCCGCCCGCTATGACTGGTTCATCGCCTCGCCCTATCACGGTCCGGTCGTCGGCAGCCATCCCCTCGGCATCGAAGGCTATAAGACGATCGCCTACGAGATCGTCGAGCAATCAGGTGGAACCGCGCCGGACTGGTGCGTCCTGCCGGTGTGCTATGGCGATGCCTTGTCTGGGGTGTGGGCGGGCTTTCGCGAGTTGTACGCGCGAGGGGCGATTTCGCGCCTGCCTCGCCTCGTCGCCGCCGAGGTGCACGGCTCGCTGACGGAGGCCCTTGCCAGCGGCGCCGAGGCCCTGAGCGAACGCAAGATGCTCTTCGACAGTCTTGCCGTATCGATCGGCACGCCGCGCAGCACGTATCAAGCGCTGAAGGCTCTGCGCGAATCCGGCGGGCACGCCATCCCTGTCAACAATCACGGCCTGATCGCGATGCAGGAACGCCTTGGGCGGGAGGAAGGTATCTTTGCCGAACTGGCGTCGGTCACGCCGCTGATCGCAATATCGACGTTGAAAGATCGAGGTGTCATCGCAGCCACGGACAGTGTGGTGGCGGTGGTGACAGCCAGCGGTCTGAAGGACCTCGATCGGTCCGCCGGATCGAACCAACATGACCGGATCTTCCAGACGACGGACGAAGCCTGGCGCTGGCTTGACGAAAACGGGCCGGAGCTCAGTTCATAGATTTTCCGCCGCGCCAACGGCCGGCGGCACCTCGCTCGCCGACTGCGTTTTCAGCACATTCTCGAGACTGCGGCGCAGCCAAAGAAAGCGCGTCCACTGCGTCTCTGCTGCCGGTGCGATTGTCGTCAGCGTCCTTGGCTCGGACAATGCCTTGCAAGGCCAGCCAGGCAGAGCCGCGAGCCAGTCATCATTGTAAACAGTCTCGGCGTGGCGATGGCCCTCGTCAGGCATGATGACCGCGACCTGTGCGTCCGGAAGCGTCGATGCAACCCATTGCGCCACCAACGCAGCGGCACCGCTGGTCGGCCCCATGAACATCCCGTGCTCGCGTAGTAAGCGGTGCGCGGTCATATAGGCCGGATAGGCGCCAACCCAATGTATCTCGTCGACGAGCTCGTGCCTGACGTTTTTCGGCAGAACGCTGTTGCCTAAGCCCCGCAGCATGCGTTTACCGACGGGTTGTCCGAACAGAATGCTACGATGGGTATCGACGGCGAATACCGTCAGGTGGGGAAAGACGGTGCGAAGAAAGGATGCGGTGCCGCATAGCGAACCGCCCGTACCGACGCAGCCGACCAGGCAGTCAACCTTGCCCATTGCCCGGATCAAGAGTTCGGCCAGCCGCGCGTAAGCGAGCCAGTTCCCTGGGCTGTCGTATTGACGGGTCCAGAAGCCATCCGGCTCCCTGGCCAGGATTTCCTGGAGGCGCTCGAGCCGGCCAGGTTGATTGCCGTCGCCGCGCGGATCCTCAAGGGCGATGACCGTGGCGCCGATCCGCTCCAGGCGGGCTTTGTACTTGGCGTCGACGAGCGTTGAGGCGGTGACGAGCGTAAGACGATAGCCACGCGCTGCCGCAAGCAGCGCCACCGCCATGCCGAACGTGCCGGACGTCGTCTCGACAATGTGGGAGCCGGGTTTGAGTTCGCCGTTCGAGGCCGCCCGATCCAGAATATAGCGGGCCGGCATCAGCTTCATCAGCGGAAAAGCGGCAGCCACCAGATTTGGCGCCAGGAGCGCAAGGCGCGGGGTCTCGAGGTCCCTGAAATAGTCCACGCTGAAGGTCACCATGTCCGACCCTCCGCATTTACCAGGTGAACCTCGACATCATTGAAGCCGGCGCGTCTTATCTGCTGCGCTATGAGCGCCGCCCGCCGCTTCAGGTTCGATGCGAAAAGATCGAACATCAGACCGAACAACGAGCCGCTATGGGCGACCTGCACTCCGCACGCCCCGGCTCGCCTGGCGATTTCGGCGACCTCGTCGAAACCCTGTTTCGGCAAGTGCCGTTGACTGATCACGGCGCTGGCCGAGGCGGCACGCCCGAGAAGATACGGATCCTGAAGCCGGACTGCCCGCGCCACCAGCGCCCGAAGCACACCGAATTCCTGGATTTCGGCACTGTCGTAGCGCGCGGGCGGCAGCCGCAAAGTGTCGACCGGGACGCCATCATTTGCCTTGAAGCCGAGCAAAAGCAGCGGCGGCACGGAGCCGCCGAAATTCTCGATGACCACGCCTTCGCGTTGCGCGAACAGCACCGCGTGATCGTCAAAGGCGATCGCGTCGCTGGCGCGCTCGGCGGCAACGGCGAGACGCCCGATGCTGGAGGGCCGCAACTGGACCTTGAGGGCCGCGGCGACAGCGCGAATGGAAGCTACGACGTCCGCCGTCGATGAGCCGTAGCCGTGCCCCACGGGAATTGAGCTTTGAAGCGTCAGCACGCCGCCGCCGGTAACGTTCAGGAAATCGAGCGTGAGCCGCGCGGCTGCCGATGCCTTGATCTTGTGATCGGGGTGGACAACGATCGCATCGTCGTCGCTCCTGGCGAAGGTCGCCTCCGATCTCAAGCCGGCAATCGGCAGCGTTACGAGCCCGCGGTGAAGGTGCCCGCCATCATCCTTGAAGACGCCCTGGATGAGTTCGCCGTGATGCGCGATTGCCGTTCCTGTCCCAACCGACGACCTCGAGATTTCACGACTCATAAGATCGCTGGCGCCAGCCATTTCCACCTCCCCCACGCTTACTCGCCGCAAGCAGGATGGCGCCGACGATTGCAAGCTGCCCTCAAGGAATTCCGGTATTGACGTGCCTTCTATCCAATAGCCGCCCGATTGGCGTTGTCAGGCGGCGAAGCCAAGATGCCTCAGCGGCCGGCCGGCCGACACCGATTGCGCCGCAGCCATGATGCCTTGCGCATCGATCCCGTAATGCCGGTAGAGATCTGCGATCGTACCGGTCTGGCCAAAATGCTCGACGCCGAGCGCCCGCGTGCGGTGGCCGTGCACCGAACCGAGCCACGCGAGCGTCGCCGGATGCCCGTCCAACACCGTCACGATGGCGCAGGAGGCCGGAAGAGCAGCCAACAGGCGCTCGACGTGACTGGTGGCGCGCGGATGACCATACTGGCGTGCCCGCGCCGCAGCCGACCATCCAGCGTTCAACCGATCGGCCGAGGTGACGGCCAGGAGCCCGACATCGCGCCGATCTCCGGCTATCAGCCCCACTGCCTGTACCGCCTCCGGCGCGACAGCCCCCGAATAGGCGATGACGATTTCAGCGTTCGGTCCGGGTTTGCGCAGCCAATAGGCCCCATCGACGATGTCGCGCCCCGGCGGATCCTTCGCCTGACGTGTCGGCTGCTCGATCGATCGCGTCGAGAGCCTGAGGTAGACCGACCCACCCGTCTGATCCCGAAGCCAGGTGCGGTCGTCGGGCTCGGACTCACCGGAACGCTGGATGTAGTCGAATGCCCAGCGCAGGATGACTGCCAGCTCATCGACATAGGCCGGCTCGAACGTCGCCAGCCCGTCCTGCGCCATGCCGATCAGCGGCGTGGCGATTGATTGATGCGCTCCCCCCTCGGGCGCCAGCGTGACGCCGGACGGCGTCGCGGCCAGAATAAAGCGGGCGTCCTGATAGCAGGCATAATTGAGCGCATCGAGGCCGCGCTCGATGAATGGATCATAAAGAGTTCCGACCGGGAGCAGCCGCTCACCGTGAAGCGAGTGGGACAAACCAAGCGCCGAAAGCATCGTGAAAAGGTTCATCTCCGAAATGCCCAATTCGAAATGCTGTCCCGACGGCGAAAAAGTCCAATTGAAGGTTGAGGGAATGCGTTCTTCCCGGAACAGGTCCGACTGATCGGCGCGCGCGAACAGACCTCGCCGGTTCACCCAAGCGCCCAGATTGGTCGAGACCGTGACGTCGGGAGACGTCGTGACGACACGTTTCGCAAAGTCGCTGTCTGATTTTGCAATGTCGTGCATCAAAAGCCCGAACCCCTGTTGCGTCGACATCGCCGCCTGGGAGGCAAAATCGATCCGCGCCGGCACCGGAATTGCAGGGGCTATGTGGCGGCGCGTAGCTGCCTTGGCGATAGGAGCCGATGCCAGATAGGACCGGATCTCGGCCTCATCGTATGTGAGGCCCTCGAACCTGTCCCATTCGCGCCCTTCGCGAACGCCCATGACTTGCCGCAGCGCTTCGACTTGCGACGGTGTCATCAATCCGGCGTGATTGTCCTTGTGGCCGGCCAAGGGCAGGCCAAAGCCCTTGATCGTATAGGCGATGAAACAGGTCGGACGATCATGACCGCGGGCTTTCTCGAAGGCATCGACGATGGTGGTCAGGTCGTGGCCGCCGAGGTTCGCCATCAAGGCGGCGAGCTCCTCGTCGCTGCGCTTCTCGATCAGGCGGGTGACCGGTCCCTGGTCGCCCAGATCGTCCAGAAGGCGCCTGCGCCATGCGGCGCCACCCTGGAAGGTCAGGGCGGAATAGAGCTGATTGGGGCATGCATTGATCCAGGTCCGCAGCTTCTCGCCGCCCTCTTCCTCGAAGGCCGCCTGTTGCAATGTCCCATGTTTCAGGATCGCCACTTCCCAGCCGAAGTTGCGGAAGAGCGACTCAAAGCGCTGCCACAGGCCCTCGCGCACCACCGCGTCGAGGCTCTGCCGGTTGTAGTCGACGACCCACCAGGTGTTGCGAAGGTCGTGCTTCCAGCCTTCTAGAAGGGCTTCGAAGATATTGCCTTCATCCATTTCGGCGTCGCCGAGAAGGGCAACCATCCGGCCTTCCGGCCGGTCGGCATTCCAGCCCTTTGCCCTCACATAGTCCTGCGCAAGAGAAGAGAACAGGGTCTGCGCCACGCCCAATCCAACCGATCCAGTCGAGAAATCGACGTCGTCGATATCCTTGGTCCGGGACGGATAAGACTGCGCGCCGCGATAACCGCGAAAATTCTGCAATTGCTCGAGCGTCTGCTTGCCGAACAGGTACTGGATGGCATGGAAGATTGGGCTGGCATGCGGCTTGACAGCAACGCGGTCCTCAGGCCTCAGGACCTCGAAGTAGAGTGCCGTCATCAAGGTCGAGGCGGACGCCGACGACGCCTGATGGCCGCCGATCTTGAGGCCGTCCTCCGACCCCCGAATATGATTGGCGTGATGGATCATCCAAACAGCCAGCCACAGAACCTTGCGTTCAAGCTCGGAAAGGATCGTCATCGTCGGCTCCCGTGAAGTCGTGGGTTAACGATAGCCGGGCCGATCTTCCGAATGTGACTATTTTCGCGCAAGGTCATCGATGATATTAGCTCATCCAGCCAAGAACGACAGCCGGAAGATGGAAACATGCCAACTCCAACACTTGACGCAATCGACCTGAAGATCATCGCCGCGCTGCAGAAAAACGCCAAGGCGACGACGAATGACCTCGCTGAAGCCGTCGGTCTTTCGCCCTCGCCTTGCGCGCGACGCGTCAGGATCCTGGAGAGCGCAGGGGTTATCAAAGGCTACACCGTAGTGGTCGACCAAAAGAAGCTCGGCCTGCCGATCAGCGCTTTCGCATCAATCAAGCTCGAACGGCAACGCGAGGACGATCTCGATCGCTTCTCGCAAGCGGTGCTGCGCTGGCCCGAGGTGGTCGATTGTTATCTGATGACCGGCCAGCGGGACTACCTGATGCGCATCGTGGTGCGCGATCTCGAGGCCTATGAACGGTTCATCAAGGACAAGCTGACGAGGCTGGATAACATCGCTTCGATCGAAAGCAGCTTCGCGCTCGGCCAGGTCAAGCGCTCGGAAGCCTTGCCGACCTAACCGACCGCAGCGGTCATCGCGGCGGCAACTGGGCGAGATTGGACGCCGAGGGTAGTTCACGCGCATGTTTGTTTCCCTCGTGGTGAGCGACAGCGCTTGGCAACATTACGTACATATTTTGTACATATAGATTGACGAACCAACCTCCGCAACGTAGCGTTGAGCGGCCAGGGCGGAACACCTGCGCGAACACTCAATCTCACGGGAGGACTGCACGATGAAATTTCGAGCCCGATCGGCCGCGATTGGCCTGGCCTGCATCGCCTATGCCGCACTTGTCGGATCTGTGCTGCCGGCCACAGCGGAAACGACGAAAGAACGCGTCCTGAAGGACGGAAGGATCGTCATCGGTATCCATAACCGCGCGCCATGGGGCTACAAGAAGGAGGGAACCGGCGAATTGCTGGGCTGGCACCCGGATCTCCTCAGAGCCGCTTTTGCTGATCTCGGCGTCAAGCAGGTCGATTTCGAGGTGACCGAGTTCGGCGCCTTGATTCCGGGCCTGATGGCCGGGCGTTTCGATGCCGTGGCGTCCGGCCTTTCGATCACACCGCCGCGATGCCAGCAAGTCGCCTTCGGCGCGCCCGACCTGAGAACGGATGACGCGGCGGTCGTGCTGGCCGGCAACCCGAAGGCGATCCACAGCTATGCCGATCTTGCCAAGAAATCCGACGCGATCATGGGCGGTGGCCGCGGCAGCAACGTGATCGGGAATGCGATCGCCGAGGGCGTGCCGGAGGACCGCATCCTGCAGTTCCCTGACATCGAGACCAATCTGGCGGCATTGCGCGCCGGCCGCATAGACGCCGCCGTGTTCTCTTCTCCGACAGTGATCGGGCTGCTTGCTGGCAACAAGAGCCCCGATTTGGAGCGCGCCAGCCCGTTCACGACTAGCGAGAAGTCTATCAGCTACATCGCGATCGCATTCAGGAAGAACGATGGCGATCTGCGTGACCTCTACAACCAGGGCCTGGCGAAGGTCATGTCGAACGGCACTATCGCCCCCATTATGGCGAAGTACGGTTTTGGTCCCACGGAAGATATGCCGCCAGGATTGACGACCTCGCAGCTATGCGGCGCCGCCAACTGACCAGCGCTCGCCAGCCGAAGGGCTCCCACACAATCGGAGAGGTCGCGCGAGCACAGGCGGCGCGACCTTCCGCCGATAGGTTAATCTTGTTCTGGATTGACGGGCGCAGCGACGTCTTCGGGGATCTCCTGCCGAAAGGTCGGTCCTTTCGCCAGCCGCCTGCCGAGCGCGGATACAAAACTGTCATAACGCTCGCTCGCCTTGGCGCGCGCTGCCTGGGCCATAGGCTCTGGCAAAGCCGGGGTGGTCGCCAGCCAGAAGCGGATAAACACCGCCAGCGTTTCGATCGAGATGCCGACATCGCGCTCCAGCCGCGCGATCCGGCGGTCGATCCGGTCGAGACGCTTGGAGCTGGCCGCCTCGCGTTGCGCGTCCGCATCCGGAGAGAGGAAAGAGGCGATCGCCGCTTCGGCGATGAGCGACTGCGAGCGATCCCGCCTGGCAGCATACTCTACCAGCCCCTCCCTCACGGCAGGATCGAGATAGACGGAAATCTGCACCTTTTTCTTGGCTGCCCTCACCGCCGTCACAACTCCATGCCATCGTCGGGATCAAGCGCGATCTGCCGCGCCACGCCCCGCGCAAGGCGAGCCAACCGGCTGCTCGCGGCGAGGTCATCCGTCTCGTCGGCCGCATCGGGCTCGAATTCGTTGACGAGCGGAGGCTCCGCCGCAGCCGGAAGAAAAGGATCGAGCTCGGGCTGGCGCCGCCATTCGGAGTCGGTCGATTCCGCCTGGACTTCCGCAACGAGAGTCACGACTGGTGTAATCGATGGAGAAAGCGGCAATGGGAGGTTCGTCCAATCGTCGGATACCGGCTCGGATCGAGCCGCAAGAGTCGGAGGCGGCAGAACGCGCTCAAGCAACCGCGGGTCCTCGAAATAGCGCGCCTTCTTTGCCCGGATCGGCGGCGTACCCGCCAGCATGACGAGCTCGTCGCCAGCCGGCAGTTGCATGATCTCGCCAGGTGTAAGCAAGGGCCGCGCGGTCTCCGAGCGCGAAACCATCAGATGACCGAGCCAGGGCGAGAGCCGGTGACCAGCATAGTTCTTCATCGCCTTCAGCTCGGTTGCCGTGCCAAGAGCATCGGAGACACGCTTGGCGGTGCGTTCGTCATTGGTCGCGAAGCTGACGCGCACATGGCAGTTGTCCAGAATGGAATTGTTCGGGCCGTAGGCCTTCTCGATCTGATTGAGCGATTGCGCGATCAGAAAGCTCTTCAGCCCATAGCCGGCCATAAAAGCGAGGGCGGATTCGAAGAAGTCGAGCCGTCCGAGCGCCGGAAACTCGTCCAGCATCAGAAGCAGCCGGTGGCGATCCGTCCTGGCCTCTAGATCCTCGGTCAGACGCCGGCCAATCTGGTTGAGGATGAGACGAATCAGCGGCTTGGTGCGACTGATGTCGGAAGGCGGCACGACGAGATAGAGCGTCGCCGGACGAGTGTCTCCGACCAGATCGGCGATGCGCCAACCGCAGGCGCGGGTCACCTCTGCTACGACCGGATCGCGATAGAGCCCAAGAAAGGACATCGCGGTCGAGAGCACGCCGGAGCGTTCATTGTCGGACTTGTTCAGCAATTCACGGGCTGCGCTGGCGATGACTGGATGAGGGCCGCCCTCCCCCAGATGCGGCGTCGTCATCATCGCTGCCAGGGTCGATTCGATCGGCCGCTTCGGATCGGACAGGAATGCCGCGACGCCGGCCAGTGTCTTGTCCGGTCCGGCATAGAGCACATGCAGGATCGCCCCGACCAGAAGCGCGTGGCTCGTCTTTTCCCAATGATTGCGCCTTTCAAGCGACCCTTCGGGATCGACGAGAATGTCGGCGATGTTTTGCACGTCACGGACCTCCCACTCCCCGCGGCGAACCTCGACCAAGGGGTTGTAAGCAGCCGATCTGGCGTTGGTCGGATCAAATAGCAGCACGCGGCCGTGCTGGGCGCGGAAACCGGCGGTGAGGCGCCAGTTCTCGCCCTTGATGTCATGGACGATCGCCGAGCCAGGCCAGGTGAGCAGCGAAGGGACGACAAGTCCGACACCCTTTCCCGAACGCGTCGGCGCAAAGCAAAGCACATGCTCGGGCCCGTTATGGCGAAGGTAGTGAGACCCATATCGCCCCAGCACCACGCCGTCCGGCGCGAGCAGGCCTGCCGCCTGCACCTCGCTCATTGCAGCCCAGCGGGCGGAGCCGTAAGTCTGAACACTCGTCGCCTCGCGGGCACGCCAGAGCGACATCCCGATCGCCACGGCAATAGCAATGAAGCCGCCAGACGCGGCGATGAGACCACCGCGCAGGAAGACGCCAGGCGCATAGGCATCGTAAAAATACCACCACCAGAAGATAGCGGGCGGATAATAGACTGGCATGCCGCCGATGACGAACCACGGCGTCCCCAACCCGGCCTGGTAGCCGAACTGCCACGCCGACCATTGCGTCGATCCCCAGATCGTGAAGAGCACGATCAGGAAGACAGCGACGATCTGCCCCCAGAGGACTTTGGTTCCAGACATTCGTTTGTCTCCTCATGCCGGCAGCTCAGCGAGGCTGCGGTGAGATTCAACCGCCGCATAGCGCCGATGGCGCTGCGGCGGGCCCTCGGCAAGGAAAACAAGCGATCGGCGGCCTCGATCCGGCGCGGTGGCACAGATGGCGAACTGTTACGAAGGCGGCCAGGCCAAGGCTTTTGCGGAAGACGCCAACGTCGCGCCCTCGACCGCCTCGGCCGATGCGGCAGCCGGCGGCGTCGCCGGCATTGGCCCGACGGGCACGCTCGCCGAGCTGCAGAGCCAGCTTTCGCCCTTCACCTACACCAGTGCGTAGATCGGCAAGGTGGGCGTCATCCTTGCCTTGGTCAGCGCCGCCTTGGCGATTAGCGGTTTCGCATATGGCTGGTATGCCCGCCGCAAGTCCACGCGTCTTGCGCTTGCCATAGGCACGGCGGGCTGACCCATGGAAAACCTGAAGGCAGTTCTCACGCAGGTGATCGAGCAAGCCCTGCCGGTCCTCGCTGGCTTCACGGTCGGCGTGCCTGTCGGCATGGCGCTGGTTTGGTGGATGTTCCTGTGAGCCTCCTCATCACCTTCATTGTCGGCCGGCTTGGCGTCACGCGCCTGGCCGCCGGCGCGATCGCATGGGGCGCGATCGCCCTCATCACCACGGGCGCCACGCTCGGGGGCCTACGAGCTCATCAAGCACAAGGGCGCCGACGAGCTGCGCGCCAAGATTGAAAAGGAGAACCATCATGCGATTGAGAAGGGCATCGATGCTCGCCTGTCTTTGACGACTGCATCGACGCTGGCGGCGTGTTCGACTTCCGGCGTCAACGGTGTGGCAGCCCTACGCTCGGCCCTCGGTAACAGCCTGACCGGCGCGCAGGGAAAGACGCTCGCCGACCAGAACAGGATCGATCGAACGATGGCGCCCGGCTGCGCTATCGGCCTTTATACCGCGGCCGAGTGCGACCGGCATACCAAGGCCAGCGCCGAGCGCCGCGCCGAACTGACATCCTAGCCGGCAGGAAGGCAACCAGGCAGATGACGGACTTCAATTCGAACATTGTTTTTCTGATAGCCGTCGTCAGCGCCGTGGGCGGCCTGTGGTGGCGGATCGAGGCGGCGATCAAGACCGCCAAGAGCGAGGCGATGACGCAGGCATCCGCCGCCAGCACCGCCGCGGCTCTGGCCCTGGCACAGCTTGCCGAGTACAAGACCCATGTCGCTGAGACCTACATCACAAAGACTGGCCTTCGTGAGTTCCGTGACGAGGTGATGACCGGCGTGCGCGACCTGAAGGGCAGCGTCTCCACGCTGCACGAGCGCATGGATCGCTTCATCGAAGGCGACAAGATGGTGCGTCGGCGCAATCAGGGTCCGTAGCCGCAGCCCGCGACAGGGAGAGAGGATTCTTGCGGAGCGTCATTGCGTGTTCGCTCCCGGCCAGAAGCCTTCTCGAGTTTTCGATCAACCGTGCGCTCTCGGCAATGGTCGCCCGCGCTTGTAAGATCAGATCGACATTGCGTCGCTCCTGCCGGCGAAGCTCGGCAAGTGTCGCTGCCATTTGCGAAGGTGAAGGTCGGCCAGATTTCATGAGGGCCGAACAACTCGACAGTCGAAGTGTTCCTCTCCAAAGGCCTTAACATTTGTTGGCGCGCGGTGCCGCTGATATGCGCATGATCAAATGCTCTCGGTCCTGGCGGGCCCGAGAGACCAACCACCTTGATCCGCTGGCTCCGGCCAGCGGGTTTTTTTGCTGTCTTGACAACCTGCGATAGCAAAGGCCATTTTCGCCCGCGTTTGAGGGGCCAACTGGGGGAGTTCCCATGAAGAAGATCTATGAGAAGCCAATCCTCACGAAGCGTGAGCGGCTGAGCAGCGTGGTAGCCGTCGTGGTTTCGAAGGCGGCATGATGATGAAGAAGACCTACCAGAAACCTGTTCTTCACAAGCGAGAGCGCCTCGGCACAGTCACGGCCCAGGTTGTCGTAATCTCAGGGCCGGTTCAGCCGTCGTAACCGGCCGCCTCCGAGCAAGGCCCGTCGACTTTGGCCGGCGGGCTCTTTGTTGCCACGCTTTATCGGCCTTGCGAAACTAAGTTTCGCAGACCTGTAGCGACGGCCCACCCCGTTTGCGCGCTCGGCCTTCGAACCTCTCTCTGAATCCGGTGGCTTTCAAAGCAGCAACGATGTCGTCCGGCTCGCGTGGAGTGAAGATATCCGCCGTGCCGTTTCTCATTGACAGGGAGCTCACCTTCCATTTGCTACGGTCGGGGCGGGCTTTCGCAAGCAGGATAATGGAACATTCCAGCAGCGGCCTTGTTAGGGGTGGCGCCGTACTCTTGTGTCGTCTCATCTCGGGACCGAATTGCCGGCATCAATCTTGCGTCAGCCGAATTGCTGGCAAAACAAGGGGTTCTGCACATGCGATTATCCGCTCAGCCTGCGCGAAGGCGAGGAACAGCGAAATGCATATACTCGGCACCGCTGCAGATCGACGATGTGCAGATTGACGAGAACGGCGATGTGACCGTCTCGATTATTGCTCAGGACATCTACTCGAAGAATTCCGCGCAGCGCTATAAGATCACGTTGACCGAAGCCGAAATAGGCATTCTCTCAGCCAATTATGGCATGCCGCGCCCCATCCCGTCCCCCGAAGGAACTAATTTTAGATCTATCTAATGGGATATTTTAGTCGAGGCTTGCAGCGCCGACCCCAGAGTCTCCCCCGACTCGTCCCCCGCCTACCTACGACGCCGGATACAGGGGCCAGCCATGGATCGGTGGCTACTTTACAGAGGTATCTGGTCGTGGGCGGCGGAACGATAGCTACAGCAGCCGAACTCATCCCGCTCTATGACATCCCTGGTGCGGGTTTCTTGGATCGGGCGGACCATTCGGGGAAAGGGGCGCACAAGCAGTCTGAGGGAAGATAGCCCGTCGGCTTCGGCTGGCGGGTTTTTTGTCGGACAAGTCCGCATGGTGTAGGTTCGGCAGCCGCGAACCACGCTGCCAATCCCGCTCTGCGGCGGTTGCCGCGCAACAAAAAGCCCCGGACAAATACTGCCGGGGCTTTTTCTGTTAAGGTCCGCCGATAAACTAGAATTTGTAGTTCAGACCAACGCGAACGGTGTGGAAGGGGACTTTAACGTCGGCATCTGGTCCAGGACCTGGGAGATCGAATGTCGCTTTACCCAGGTCTGTGTAAAGATACTCAGACTTGAGCGACCAATTTGTGTTGATGGCGTATTCAGCGCCCGCACCAACGGTCCAGCCGACCCTGGTCTTCGAAGAGTCGATCCCTGGGAAAGAGAGCTTTTCGTGACCGTAGGCCAAGCCGCCAGTGCCATAGACCAGGAAGCGATCGACGGGCGTATAGCCGATGCGAGCACGCAACGTGCCGAACCAGTCGACCTTTGTTTCGAGAGAGGGGCCCCCGATCGACAGCTCGCCCTTGACGTCGGCAGCCTGGAAGTCGGCTTCCACGCCGTAGACGAATTGGCCAACCTGCCAGTTGTAACCGGCCTGAACACCGCCAACGAAGCCGCTCGCACTGAGGTCAAAACCGCCAGGGCCGCCGTCAGAAGGATCAACGCTAAACGTGCCGAAACCGCCGCCGGCGTTCACGCCGATATATGCGCCGGTCCAATCATAGGAAGCAGCAACCGGTGCCTCCTGCAAAGCGTCGGCCGCGTAGGCGGTGCCGGTCGCGAGGACGAGAGCGGTTGCAAGAAGAAGCTGTTTCACGGGAATACCCTTTGTTGCCAATCTTAGGTCGGATGAATGCCTCAACGTCCCCACCCGAGTGGCTACAGCGATGTCGCGGAACGCCTTTCTTTGTCAACGCCGACAAGTTCGAAGGCGCGGATATTGTTGGGGCGATGCCTGAAAGCCACACCTCACAGCGCGATTTCGAAATGCGGCCCGTGGCTTACAAGTATCCGCTAATGTAGCTTAACGGCATACAGCGAGACGAAACCAAACTGGAGATGGTGCAGCGCCGAGATCCACTTCACCCGCTGGCAACGGCCGGCGGGCTTTCTTGTTGGAACAAGTTTAGAAGGAACAGGTTTGGTCGCCGCGACGCATGTCCCCCCAAGCGTCCCTAGCGTCGCGTCGGGTTTGTCAATTTCCCCGACATGAGCCCGCATCGCTCCCCTCGATGCGGGCTCTACTGGGCTATTGCCGCCCGCCGACCTAGCCGACGGAGTTGCACGATGCCTGATGGAGACGGTGAAGACGTTCCGAAACAGACCGAATTGCTGGTCCCGCGCCTCGTCAGGGAGGCAGGCGCGAGAGCTCGTCGAAATGATCGGCACAGACTGGCCGTCGCTGCTGCGCGAGGCCCGTTTTCTGAAAGACCGGCATTGATCTTGGTGGAACATCCAAGCGGGATTGAAGTTCGATAGCCGCGACGCAAGCCCTCCCGAGCTGTTTCACGGCGTCGCGTCGGGTTTGTCTTTCTCCCCGACATGAGCCCGCATCGTTGCCCACGATGCGGGCTCGCTCGCCGACAGCACCTTAACATGGGTAAACGCGCCGCATTTGTTCAGGTGTATGATCCGTCCTGGGTCCTTTTCCCGCTGCGGCTTCGTTCGACGGTCGCCGTGGCGGAGGCCGACACCGGCGGGGGAGGGGCGTCATGCCGATTTACAAGAAGGCGAAAGAGGCCGGAGTATTCAGCTCCTCAGATATTGCCCTGCTCGGCCGGGTATTCGACAAGCTGAAGAACGAACACCAGTCGCCAGAGCGACGCGAGGCTCTCGCGTCCAGGCTGATGGCAAACTACTTGGCCGGGCTAAGAGACGAGGATGAGCTCCTCGCCGTCTCAAAGCTACCGCTCGGGCGTTAGTGTCCGGTCTGCCAAACGAACCTCGGTTAACCTTCAAGCGGTCGCCGGTTCGGGAACATGGCTGGACTTTCCCCGTTGGGAGGCGCGGCGCATTTCGTAGGACTGGAACACTGCTAACGTGCCGCCGTTGGGGATGACCTGACAGCCCGCCCAGGGCGCCAGTCTTGGGCGGGCAAGCAGTTCGCTATACGCTGCAATGCCGGACGCCTCGACCCTACCAGCGGTCGGCCGGTGATCGGTGTAAGTTCCTCCAACCGTGCGTCTCTGGGCACGGCGGCCTTTTGCAGTCCGGCGCTGGGCATGGCCGGGTGTCTCGTGCAGTATAACCTGGCGAAGATCGCGCATGTCGACAGGCTTTCCGCAGGTCGGGCAGGCATAGAAATGCCTTCGCTCGTCGACAATGTGGCCATCGGCGCTTTTGCCTTCTATCCGGGGACCGGACCGTATAATCCTTCGCCATAAGGACTCCTACATACAATTTCTCTAAAATGCCCGGAACCGTGGCGCTTCATGCGGCTTGAATCTCGGTTGTTGGGTGTGTGCATGCGTAACGCCGCAGAGCGTCTGAAGTTCATCAAGCCGATGGAACCGGAGCGGTTCGACAATCCGCCGGCGGGCGCCGAATGGAGCCACGAGGTCAAGTTCGACGGCTATAGGACACAGTTGATCAAGGATGCTGACGGCATCCGCTTCTACACCAAGAGCGGCATCGACTGGACGGCGAAGTATCGGCCGCTGGCGACCGAAGCGGAAAAGCTGAGCGCGGATAGCTTCATCATCGAAGGCGAGACGATCGTGCTCAATGAGAACGGCCTGTCGGACTTCCATGCGCTCCGCTCCGCCATCACCCGCCGACCGCAGGATCTCTACCTGGTCGCCTTCGACCTTCTCCACCTCAACGGCCACGACCTGCGCAGGATGGCGCTGCGCGACCGCAGGGAGATCCTGCAGGCGATGATCCCGGCCGGCCTGCACATCCAGTTCAGCGAAGCACTCCCCGGCAGTGGCGACGCCGCCTATCATCTGGCGTGCAAATCCAACCTTGAAGGCATCGTCTCGAAGCTGCTGGACAGCGTCTACAGCAGCGGCCCGACTTCGGCCTGGCGCAAGATCAAATGCTTCGATGAGAAGGTCATGGACATCATCGGCGTGCAGCGCGAGCGCGGCAAGCCGGCCATGGTGCTGATGGCCGACAAGGGCCGCTTCATGGGCGGAGCCTTTGTCACCTTCAAGGCGGACAAGCGCCAGGCGCTATGGGACCGGGTGCAAGGCAAGGTCGGCGCGCCGCCGCCGAAGGGGCTCAAAAAGGAAAAGGCGGAGTGGCTGAAGCCCGGCCTTTCGGGCAGAGTGCGGTTCCTGAAGGGCGAAGAGCAGCTTCGCCACGCAATGCTCAAGGATTTTTGGGAAGAGTGACGCCTCGGAGCGAGCGCGAGGTTCTCCCAACCCCCAGCTTCAGCGCATTGCGAAATGCTGCCGCGCCCATCTCGCAGCCGTGGCGTGAAGGGTTGGAGCTGATGACGATCCGAGCCTGGTCGACGGTCAGCCCGAATTTCGCGGCCAACTCGGGCGCGCTGTAAGAGTTTTGCCAACTGTCGATTGGTTTGCTCAACCGGGATATCCTCCGCCCTGCGATGAGCTCCAACGCCCTCAACGTCGCAAAGTTGCAACCGACTTGCAATCGAGGCTCAATCGGCTGAGATATGCCTGCTCCGCCCCAACGCGGAGCTCGGGCCGGTCCGCAAAATCCTGTGTCACCATGATAAGCGGACCGGCCCGACTCGGTTTCAACGGCGAGGGCGGATTGGCAGCTTAGTGGAATTTCTCGGACCAATGTTCGGCTTCCGAATCCCGATCGATAAATCGGCTGATCGAGCGCAGATATGCGATGATCTCGTACTTTAAATGTCCTCTTTCGCCGAATTCTTCACATACTCGGTCGACCTTCCTCCTCTGCTTGCGAGGATTTTCAATGTCACAGACCACGTAGCCGAATTCGTCGATTGCGCAGATTCGCGCCGACCCAGGCGGGGATATCGCTGGCCTTCATGATCTTCTTACCTGCCATGCTCAGAATCTTTCCATCGCTGACGTGCAGCTGGAAGTTGCCAGAGCTGTATGGCAGCGGCAACCTGTGCGATTACACAGGTTGCTCGAGCCGATTCCGCGACAATGTGCGACGCGACTTTCGCGATCGGCGGCACGGCGCTGATTGCGCCACACGTCGCTATGGGATTTCTGGGGGAAGGCTGATGGCGGTTGCTAAGAAGGATCAGGAGCGCGTCACCTATGCCTGGATGTACGGCCAGCAGGCGCGCAAGGACGGCAAGGAACGCGCCGTGCCGGACTATTGGGCGGAGCATGCCGAAGCGTGGCTGCAGGGATTTGATGGCGTGCCGATCGGCGGCGAGCCGAAGCCGATGAGCGATAGCCTTGAGGCAGAGCTGGACGAGAGTGCGGTGGCGCACGGCCTGCTCAATGACGGATCTTGATGTAGACGACACCAACCTTTTGGCATCTAGGTGGCGCGGTCCGGCAGACGCCGAACGCTACCCTATCTTGGTCCGCAGGAACCTCGACTAAACCGCTCTGACAGAAACCATAGTCTCGGCGTCCGCCGATATGCGGAATGCATGAAGAAAGAGCTCCGGAGCGGATACGCGAAGATAGTGACCACGACGCCCCTGGGAGCAACAACCCAACACGGCGCCAACGTCGCGCACTGGGTTGTCGAACGCTCGAGTGTCCCTCCCATCGACAGGACAACGTCTGCTGAGTATGCCTCCCGACGAAGTGCAAGGCTTGGGCTGGTGGCCGAGATCTCCAACGAGCATGCCAGGATCGCAACGCACCAAATACGGAGATAAGTTGCCCTGTCCACCATGCGCTGCCCCCCACGTGATTTGCGGGATCATATGGTGAAGGGTGGCAGCAACGAGGCGGTCACGGGCTTCCGTGCGAGAGCTTCACCACGGCCTCAGTCCGTCCCGACGGAGGCCGTAGCGCAGCTCCAAGCGAAAGCGGCTACTCAACCTTTACGTTGATCGTGATGCTGTAGGATGCGCCATCGTATGTGTGTATCGACAGTGCAACTTGGTCCTGGCCTTTGAATCCCGACGTCGACCGGTACAGCACTTTTATTCCGTCCGCTTTGCGGAAGTTGCATTTCCAGCGAATGTTTTCTTTGGTGAAGTGGGGAAATGTCTTTGCATGGAGTATCGAGATTTTCCCATGGCTCGGTCCGGAAACCGCCCTCAGATCGACCGGACCTGCGTTTGAGCAGTCCGGGTTGACACTGGCACCGTCATAGAGGTTGATTTCCTTCCCCGAAAGCGCAGTCCTATTGAGCGTCTTCGAGTTCCCCCATGCTGCAGCCTCGCCTGCGCCAAGTCCCACGAAAACAAGCGCGATCCCAAAGGCAGTAACGCGGTAGACCATATTTTTTGCCCCTTCGTTGAAGAAAATACCCCCGTAAACGGTTTAAACGAGCCATAGCAAAGCGCCACGATCTATTTGTGGCGTGCAATCAAATGATCGTTATTGGCCTGAATGATAGCCAGCGGCTGAGTAGCATCACGGGGACGTTCTGCTCCTTCTGGGTCATGTTGTCCGCTGCTACGAGTCGGCGAAGCGCTCGCTTGGCCTCATCGCGCGTCCAGCCCGCCTCGAGCATACAATCAATGATCGCCTGAAACCCTGCCTCCATCGCCTCCTGGCAGTCGACCTCGCGGTCGGGATAGTCGCCCGTGCGTCGCGGCTTGCTGATCAAAGGCAGGCCTCCCCCTCGCCGCGGTGCTGGTAGCAGAACCAGTGTGACGGCCTCTTCGGCTTGGCAAAGCCCCATCCGGCATCCTTGCCGCATCCAGCATGCTCACAGACATGCCCGAGCGGGCCTCGCGGGCGATGCACAATCGTCTCTCCGGGGCGAGTGGGTTCGTCGTTCATGGCGAAAAGATTCCACAAACCGGCTTGACGGGCAAGGAATTTGTTCTCATTTCGTTCTCATGGCGCATGAGAAAGTCGACACGCTGGGCAAGGCGACCCGGCACAACATGCTGTTGAAGGTCGAGTGCGCGTGCGGGAACGTGCGCTACTGCCGGTCGGCCGACCTGATGATGGTTTACGGCGGCGGCGCGGACCCGTTCAAGTTGAAGTTCGACTGCAGCCGCTGCAAGCCCGACATCAAGCTGACGCTGCTCGAGCTGCACCCCGACCACCTGCCGAAGAAGCTTGTCATTCACAAGCCGATGAAGGTCGACGGAAAGATCGTGTGGCACACCGAGCGATTCCGACCATGAGGGAGCGCTTCGAGGTCGAGGCCACCGATAGCGGCTACCGGGTGCTCGACCCAAACGGCGCCGTTGTCGCGACCGTCGAGCGAAGGCCGCAGGCGTTCGAGTTGGTCCGCGGTCGCGGTGGCTGCGTCCGACTCCAATGGGCGAGGACAGTGATCGGCAAAGAAACTGTGCCGCGCGATTTCTCCGCAACGCATGGCGGATATAGGGCCGGCCGCATCATGACCGTGATCAGCGGGGATCAGCGCGGCAGTTGGGCCTGGTTCGTGAATGGGAAAGATCCTGATACCGGCCGCACTGGAAGTTTTTCAGGACGCGAAGAAACCAAGGATCAAGCCGTTGCGAAACTCGAAGCCGTCTATACCGAATTCATCGCCGATGCCGACAAATAAATACCTGCTGCCGATCCAAACGGCTCGACTGAGAGCGCCATCACAAGCCGAGGCTTAGCTTGCGACCGAAATTCCAATCGGCGCCGCCGTCGCCGCGGATGACGCCGGAGACGTGCTTGCCAAGATGGCGCTCCAACGACGGTGTCCACGGCACGAGCTGGAAGCCGATTCCGTCATCGATCATCGCGAAACGGCCAGATGCGAGCGCGAAGCGCTGACTGTAAGTACCAGAGACGAATTGGCCTTCACCGGCACGGTTGAATGGCTGACCGGTTTGAGCCGCGAGCCTGCTTCCCAGCGCGTCGAGTTCGCGCCGTCGCAGCGTGTCGATCAGGTTGGTGGCAAAGGCGGTTCCGCCCGGTTGCCGCTTAGCCAGCCCCAAGCCGACAAGCTGCTCGGCGCGCCGCTCGAGCGCCTGGCGCACCTCGGCGCCGAAGCCGCCATCAGACAAAACCACGACAGGACGGGCGAGCGCCTGCCTGTCAAGCCAGGTCGCCCCCTCCGCAACGACCTGTCTGTCGATGTCGAGATCGGAGCGCACAGCGAGCGCCAGCCGTCGCCGCCCCTGAACGTCCACAAACTTGCGCAGTTCAACGATCGAGCCCGGCGCTCCGTCGCCGGCCGCCTCGATATCGGCGAGCCGGACGTGATGGCAACGGCCGTCGACGCCGTCGACGACCGCATAGGCGGTGCCCTTGAGCTCGTCATCCAGCCCGCGCTCGATCAGTCGGCCGACAATCGGCCCATCGATCTTCTCGGCGGCCAGCACATAGCTGGCGCTCGCACGTTCGATATCGCGGTCCGAGAATGCGCGATGCATGCGTTTGATGATATCGGCGCGCTCGCCCATCTCGCGCAGCGTTGGCTCGGCATTGTCGCTGACGATCCATTGGCCTGGACCGAGCTGCTCGGCGAGGCCAAGCTTCTCCAGTTTGCGTAGCCGACCCACCTTGAGCACTGTGAATTCATCAGACAGGCGATCGGCTTGCGGCGCGAGATCGATGACACCGTTGTAGCGCGCGTCGCGCATCAACTGACGGTCGAGCCCGGTCCATCGCTCAGCCTCGACCTGGCGTTGCACATGCTGGCGGATCTCCAGATCGGATCTCGGGCCGAGCTCCTGCGTGATGAGCTCGCTGGCGCGATCGCGCATGCCGCGACTGATGTAGTCGCGCGAGATCACCAGGTCCTGCCCGTCGTCGGTCCGGCCGCGCAGGATGACATGGACATGCGGATTGTCGGTGTTCCAATGATCGACCGCGATCCAGTCGAGCGACGTACCAAGATCCGTCTGCATGCGACCCATGAGATCACGGGTGAAGGATTTCAGGTCGGACACCTCGACAGCGTCCTCTGGCGAGACGATGAAGCGGAAATGATGCCGGTCGTCCTTGCAACGCGCGACGAAATCCGTGGTCGACGCATCGTCGATCTCGGGTCCGAACATTCGGGCCTTCGCATCGTCCCGCGTGACGCCCTCGCGGCTCAGATAGTTGAGGTGGGTCGAAAGCGGCGCGCCATGCTTCGAATGACGGACCACCCGAGTCTTAATCGTGGCGACGCGGGAGCGGCCAGTAAGCAAACGGTTGGCCTGAATGCTCGCCGAGCGGCCGCGTCCGAACTGCCAGCGTTTGCCTGAGCCGATGCGGCCGGAACGCGACACGCTGCCGCCAGCCTTTTGCGCCGCCGCAAGCGCCTGGGCGACGAAGGGCCGCGAGGATTGGGCTCGCGTCGAGCGAATGCGTCCCGGACGGACACGGAATTCCCACTCATCGGACACGGCAAGCGCCCCCACAGGTCGAAAATTTAAGCAAATACATAGACTTAGATTCAATCAGCACATTGCGCCCACCAGTTGCAATGTGCGGAAAGCGTCAGAAAACCAAGCAAATACAACCGTCCGGCCGCAGCAAAATGTGCGCCCTTTTATCTTGCCATCCCTCGGTTGTTGCCTCTTGTGCTCCCCTTCCCTACGCGCTGACGTCCAGAACAACGCCCAGGCACGATTTGCGGATTTGGCCATCACCGCACCGATGTCCCGGCTGCGGACCCGACGAACAGCTCGCGCCGCTGCGAGCCAGCAGCGAAAACATCGCCCACGGAAGCTGCCGTCGAATGCGCGACGGAAGCACCCTGGCCGGGCGCAAGATCCGATCCAGGCCCGGAGGCCGACTGCGGCACGAAGAGAGGCGCGATCCGCCAGCTCACGGCCATTGCGTGGGCGGCGGTAAGCGCGCCGGGCGCATCACCGCCGTCCCAGAAAGGGCGAAGCTTCGCAACATAGGCCCGGGTCTCAGCCGGCAGCGGGTGACCCCTCAAGGAGGCTTCGTAACGCCCTGGCCCGGCATTGTATGCGGCCAGGAAGCCAGGTGAGCCATATCGATCAAGGAGCTCGCGAAGATAGGCAGCGCCAGCAAGGATGTTGTCGTGCGGATCATAGGGATCGCGGCCGAGCTGGTGGCGAAGACGCAGCTCGGCCCAGGTTGCGGGCATGATCTGCATCAAACCCATTGCCCCTTTTCGCGAGACCGCGCGCGGATCGCGGGCGCTTTCGAGTTGCATGATTGCGCTTATCCAGCGCTGAGGTATGCGGAAGCGATGCGATGCCTCGGCGATATGCGCGGCGTAAGGGTCGCCTGCGGATCTGCTGGAGATCGGCCGGGATTGCGCGACCGCCCCCGTCGTTGCGTGACAGAGGATCAGCGAGACAACGACAAGACAAAGTGCCTCGCTCCGACCGGGCAACGAACGGACAGGGCGGCCTACGTCCGCGCAACTCGGCACCGATGACCCACTCATCGGACGCGCTCCGGCTTTGATTTCGGGCGAATCCAGCGCAGCGACCAGGAGCCGTCATCGGACCGGAAGAGACCGGCGCGGAAGCGCCGGCCGAACAGCGGATCCTCCAATCGGCACGACAGGTAGTTGCCAGCCGTCTGGCCGGTTTCCTTCCAGGCGGCGCCGACTTCCGGACCGCCGGGGGCGCCGATGTGGATTCTGAAATCCGGCGACTTGCCGTCGGCTGTCGTCGTTGGGACGAGCACTAGCTCGGCATCCACGAGCAGCGTTCGAATGCGTCCTGAATAACCGGATTCCGTTTTCTGGAAGACGCCGATCTCGGCCATGGTCTATCTCCTTCCTCTTGGTTGGTTGGGTGAATTTCAGGTCGCCGGAGCGAGCCAGGTGAAGTGGCCGTCGCCCCTCTCGTCGGTCCAAAGCGGCAGTGCGCGTCCGACGATCGAGCTCGCCGGGAACGGACCGAAATAGCGGCCGTCGAGACTGTCTTGGACTTGTCGGTTCATGATGAAGATTTCGCCGGCGGCGACGATGCGGCAGCCCTGCCAGTCAGGCAGCGCGCGCCCTTTGCGGTCACGTTCCAATGCGATGCCAAGCGGACGCTCGTTCACCGTGATGAGGCGAGCGAGGCGGCAGACTTCCTGCCCAGGAAGCCCCTCGATGTGCTTCAGCATCGGCACACCGAACGGAAGGTAGCCACGCTCGGCAGCGAACCGGGCGACGCTCTTTGGCGGTTCGATGACGGCGAGCGCGCCAGCCGTTGGCAAGGACATTTTCGTGATAGCGTAGATCCCGATCGGGGCGCTAGCCGATGCGTTCCACAGCAAAAGCGGCGGCATCGGCACCGCAGCGGGAGCGACCGTCGCGGCGACGGCCAAGAGCGCTGCGGCTATCGAAGCGGCGCGGCTCATGATGTCGCTCGCCTGCGCAACAGAAAGGCCCGGTGCTGCTCGAGCGAATAGGCACGCGGTTTTCCGCCAGTGACCATCCGGTTGTGGGTCTGGCGCCAATAGTCGGGTGCCGCCTCGACCGGATCGAGGCCGATCGCCTCGATCGCATCGACCAGTTGGAGAACGCGCTCGACCTTGTCCCAGCCCGCGATCTTGAGAAGGATCTCGCCGCCTGGCCGGATGTAAGGCAGCGTCTGATAGGGTTCAGCGGGCAACACGGCGCGCACGATGTCGATGCGCGAAACGACGGTGCCAAAATCGTTCGCCGCCCAGCGCACGAACGCAAAGATACTGCCCGGCGCGAACGCGACGACGCGGCGCCGCCTGTCGACTATCGTCTCGTTGGCAGGACGTCCGAAGCGGATGTGGTGCTCAATCCGCTTCTCGATCCAGATCAGCTCGACCGTCGTGAGGTGGCCGCACTGCGCCGGTTGGGTGGACCGCATCATGTGTCGTCTCCCTCGCGCACGCTGACGCACAGCCGCTTCTGCTCCTCACCGCCGGTCTGCGGCTCGCGCGCAAGAATGTTAGATTGAGAGTTAGACTCTACGTTACGGGCGCGATTTTCCTTTTCGGGGCGGACCCTTAAAGCCGACCGCGGTTCCCGAAAGCACGAGGATGCGGTTCCCGATGGCACGATAGTCCGGGTTCCCGATGGCACGATCCTATCAACAAGCGTTGGCGTCGGCTCGAAAGCCAGCAACACACGGCCGCCGGCTTCGATCTCCGTAAACAGAAGGTACCCGGGCAGAGGCTGGCGGCGCACGATGTCACGCAGCTCGAAGGCAAAGCGCTTGAGCGGCGAAAGGCTGCCGGACTTGCGATGAAGGTGGCCGATGTCGAAACGCCAGCCGGCGCGCTGGCGTCCGCCATGCTTACGCACCAGCCGGTAGAGCCAGCGCTCCAGACCACCCGTCAGGGCGAAGTATGCACGGTCAATCGTCAGGATCAGCGCATCTTCCATGACGGCGCGGTAGAACCAATCTGGCAAGATCAGCTCGACGCCGAGCGGGCAGCCGTTTCGACCGCAGCATTCCTGCCACTCGTTGATCCATGAGAAGCGATGGCGCCGACCCTCCGCCGGTTGACGAATGGAGGTGACGACGCTTGTCGCCTGAAGGCGGTCAAGGGCTGCCTTGAGGCGCTGGTAGTCTCGCTTCGAGACACCGCGGCCGATGAAGGTGAGTATTTCGTATGGCGTCGCGGCCATCAGGCGCGACGTGCGCAATCCGGCATCCCGCGCGTTGACGATCTGACTTGCGGCCCAGATCAGGATGTCGGCATCCCAGATCGTCGCCATGCCATGATCGGGTATCGCTTCGACACGGATCGCCACATCACCGGCGCGAAAATCGATCGGCGCAACGCGCCTGGATTTGGCCAGGGAAAAGAATGGATAGGCCATGAGATCCTGCGCATCGCGTGGTGCGACAACACCTGGCAGCGCCTGGAACAGATCGAGCTGTCCGCGCTCCGATGATTGGCGTGGTCTTCGAGACATAAGGAGGGTCAGCGCCTCTCGCGCCCGGCATAGGGGATCAGGCGTTTCGCCGGAGGTTTAGCAGGCAGCACCGACCCACGCGGATCGGTTGTCGACGTCATGGCGCCCCGCTGGGCCCAGGCCTGAAGGTCGTCGACAGAATAGACGACGCGGCCGCCAAGTTTGCGATAAGCAGGCCCGGTCCCATAGGTACGGTGTTTCTCCAGCGTGCGCGCCGAAAGGCTGAGGAAGTGCGCTGCTTCCGAAGTGCGCAGGTAGCGCGGCGGTAATGGCGCGGCGTCGGCATTCATGAGGTGTCTCCTTCCGGCCGTTGCGGTTGAACGGCGATCGGTGGCCAGGATGGAGGAGCTTTGAGACGGTGATCAGGTGCGCAATTGAGGGGCGCTATTTCGCACCGCTCAGAGCGCTTTGGGCAGTGGCGCTGGCGGGCGCAGCAATTGGCGGTAGACGCCGCTCAATCGACTTCACGCCATTGCGCATCAACCAGCGCGTCTGATGAAAGGAGGCCGGTCATGGCGGCCGGCGGCGCGAAGAGCTCCCGCAGTCATTACGAGAAGACGCCTCGCCCGGCATTGGCCGGGCGAGGCTCTTGATCACTCGCCGTTGCGGCGGTTGGGGCGGGACCAGATGAGGCTGTGGCCCTCGCCTTCCTCGTCGGCGAAGAGGTTGGCGTAGATCGGAGCGGTGAAGCTCGGATCGTCGAGCTTGAGCCCGAGATAGTCGCGGCCCTCGTTGGAGCGCTTGGACCAGGCGGCGCCGATCTCGGCCTTGCCGACCACCACGCGGTGGCTTGGAGCGTTCTCGCCATTGGCCCTCGTGTCGGGGACGATGCGCACGCCCTTGGCCTGGACGCTGAGGGTCACGATCTCGCCGGTGAACTCGTTCGCGTTGGTCTTCTTGAAAGTGCCGATGGTAGCCATTTTCAGTCTCCGTTTTCTTCGTTTCCGAGCCCGCACCATGCGACCTCGATGGCGATCGAGAGGCCGGAGGCGAGTGCTGCCGCATCGCTTGGCGACCGCAGCAAAGCGGAGGATGGCAAAGGCGCGCGTTTCTTGGTTCGCGAGGAATGGGCTTCGCCCAGGGGGAGAAACTCGCGCCGACCATTGCGGCATAGGCGCTCGAGGCTTGAACCGTCCTTCGGCCAGATCAGCCCGTTCGAGAGGTCGTTGGTGCGCTCTGAGAACGTAGAGACGAAGGCGATGGCAGCATCCGGCCCCACAAGATATGAAGCGGCGTACTCGCCGGAAGGATGTCGACGACTGTGTGGCATTGTGGGAGCAAGGCTTGCATCGCTTCCGACAGTCCGGTGTGAGCTCCGCGGGCAATGACGCTCGCTTGCCCCTGCTTGGGAGCCTCGCGGCGAAGTATCCGCCGATGCCGGCCATCGTTGCGACGTATGCCGGCCCCTCGAAGTCAGCACTCGCCATCAATCCCCGAGCTCAGCGAACCGATCAGAGAGCTGCGGAAGAAAGGTAGGCTGCGCGAGGCGCTGAATAGGTCAGCCCTGCCGGATCGATCGTTCGGCTGAGTAACGTTATCGCGACCGGGTATGGCCGGGGGAACAATCGGATCGAGCACCGGTTCGGATCCGGCCCAAAGAGCCTGAGACAAACACAGTGACCAAGGAGTATGCAATGCGATACGCACGAAGAACAACGGCCGTTGCCGCCGCCTTGATGATCGTCACCTTTCCCGCGCTCGCGCAGACAACCGGAACGCCGGCGCCTAGCCCGACGACCGAACCCTCCCCGACGGGGCCGATGCCGGACGCCAGCGGACCAGCAAGCGGTCCATCGCGTGAGATGATCCGCCAAATGATAGAGCAAGCCGTGCAAGAGAGGATGGAACAGGAGCGCGGCTCCGATGCAGTCGGCCGCCAGGACGCTCAGAGAGATCGCTGGCAAAAGCATGGTGACCGCGGCGCTGACCAGGGGCGAAGAATGGAGAGGCATCCCGGCGCTCGGATGATGCGTGGTGCCGGAATGCGACTGATGTTCGCTCTTCTGGACACCGATGGAGACGGAGCTCTGTCCGAAAACGAGGTGCAAGACACGGTCGCCAGGATTTTCAATGCCATGGACCAGAACGGCGATGGGAAGATAGACCTGGACGAAATCCAGGCGTTCTTGCATGGCTCCAGCACCGACGAGATGCCCTGACCGCAATGCCAGGGCAATCGTAATGACCCTAAGCGAGGCCATGAGCAGGCTAAGGCTTAAGTCCCACTGTGACAACGAATTGGTCGCACACCCAACCTTCCGCGAAACATCGATCCCCTGTGACCATTTGGGTACATGGAACGCTGAAGACGGTCCCCATCCGCGTTCCGCCGGCCTATGTGCCAGCACTAGGCGGGACGCATACCAAGGAGTGAGGAATGAAATCGCTAATCGCCAATACCATGGCTGGCCTGCTTCTCCTGTCAGGCGTCAGTGTGGCAATCGCGGATACCGTGGTCCTGGCACCTGAGCAGGAGACCACCATCCGTGAGTATGTGAAGAAGGAGCCTCTGGCTTCGATCAAGCTGCCGGGCATCGAACTGAAGGTGGGTTCGACCGTGCCCGAGAAGGTCGAACTGCACAAAGTCCCGAACATGAAATATGAATACACGGTGATCGACAATCGTACGGTGGTCGTCGATCCTGAAACGCATACGGTCGTCAAGGTGCTCGACTGACGGCGCTTTCCAGTGGGAGAGCCAAAATGCTCCCCCCTGAAAGATCTCATACTTCTGGCCAGGGTCAGATTCGGCCATCTTCGCTGCTAATCGTAGTCTTGCCAGCCAGCGTTGTCAGTGACTCTGTCTGCTTGACGCGTAGTTCAATGTGCCAGGAACGCCGCTTGCCCACTCGTCGCTTCAGCGCCAGATAGGTAACTATCTCGTTGGAATCTGAGCCACATACCCCATGGCCCTGGAAATTGCGATCGGCCCGCCGCGCTTGGCGATCAATCAGGGCCTCAACTTTTTGGTAACGCAGCAAGATGGCCAAATCGCCTGGCCCACGCATCAAGGCCTCTACGCTTCGGACACCCGCCTCGTCTCCAGTTGGCAGATCTACGCCAACGGAGAGCCCTGGGATCTTCTCAACTCTGGCAACATTGCTCACTTCGCGGCCAAGATCTATCTCGTAAACCGCGCTTTTGCCACGGAGGCCGGTCCAGTGAGGTCTGGCGATTTAGGGCTGCTGATCGGACGCGCATTGGACCAGGGAGGACTGCATGAGGACCTGGATCTGGTCAACCACGGTCGCGAGAACATCCGGTTCAATCTGGAAGTTGGAATTCGCAGCGATTTTGCCGATCTGTTCGAGGTAAAAGCCGACGAACTCGTCCGTCGGGGCCGCATCATCACCGATTGGGACCAAAGAAGTTTACGTCTCAGGACCACCTACGCCAACCAGGATTTTCACCGGGCCATCACAATCAGGGTCCGTCGAGCCCTGACCCGGCCTGTTTATGCCAATGGTCGGATCAGCTTCGATATCAAGCTTGAGCCTGGCGCCACCTGGCACACCTGCCTACTCTATGATTTTGGCCAGAACCAGTCGACCCGGCGGGCCTCACGCGCCTGTGTCGACAAATGCCTCAACTCGAAAGCGGCCAGACGAGTAGCGGGCTGGCGGCGCGCCGGGTGCAAGTTGAGCACCTCGAACGACCAATTCCGCCAGCTCTACAATCAAGCGATCGAAGACATGGCAGCGCTTCGTCTTCCAATCGAAGGCACGGACGAAATGGAGTATGTTCCGGCTGCGGGATTGCCCTGGTTCATAGGGCTGTTTGGCCGTGACAGCTTGATCGTCTCCCTTCAGAACGCCTTGGTCTATCCTGACTTCGCGCGCGGTGCCTTGGATGTCCTCGGTCGCTTTCAGGCTAGCTCGCGGGACGACTTTCGGGATGCCGAGCCTGGAAAGATCATGCACGAGCTCCGCACCGGCGAACTCGCTCATTTTCATCTCGTTCCCCACACGCCTTATTACGGCACTGCCGACGCAACGCCCCTTTATCTGATCGTCCTCCACAACGCCTGGCGGTGCACAGGCGACGACCGACTACTCGATCGGCACATCGAAACCGCCGAGAAATGCCTGGACTGGATCGACCGCTATGGCGATCGCGACGGCGATGGTTTTCAGGAATATGAAACCCGTTCGAGGCTCGGTTACGAGAACCAGAGTTGGAAAGATGCCTCTGACGCGGTCATGTACCCTGACGGCTCAGCGGTAAGGGGACCGAAGGCGCTTTGCGAGTTGCAAGGCTATGTCTATGACGCGTGGCAGCGCATGGCAGAGATCTATGATGCCAGAGGCAACAAGCCTCGCGCCGAGCAGCTTAGGAGCAAGGCCAGAACGCTGTTCGAGCGATTCAACGATGTATTTTGGGATGAGACTTCGGGGTTCTATGCTTTCGCCCTGGACGGAGGCAAGAGGCCTGTTCTGAGCATAGCCTCCAATCCCGGTCATTGTCTCTGGTCGGGCATTGTTTCGCAGGAACGCGCGGCAAAGGTGGTCCAACGGCTGATGAAGCCGGATATGTGGAGCGGCTGGGGCATCCGTACCCTATCGGCCGATCACCCCGCCTACAATCCGAATTCCTATCAGAACGGCTCTGTCTGGCCGCACGACAACGGCCTGATTGCGTTGGGCTTCAGACGCTATGGCTTCTTTGAGGAGGCTGCTCGCCTGGCTGGCGACGTCAGCGGCGCGGCAAGCTATTTCATGCAGCATAGGATGCCCGAACTCTATGCCGGGTTCCCCCGCACGCCCACCACCTTTCCAGTGCAATACAAGAGAGCCAATGTGCCTCAAGCTTGGGCGGCCGGGTCCTGCTTGGCTTTGCTGCAAGCCATCATCGGCTTCCAGCCCGACGCTCCGAATGGAAAACTCTACCTCGATCCCAAACTCCCGGATTGGATGCCGGAACTGGCGTTGAGGGACATGCGTGTCGGGAGGAAGCGGCTGGACATCCAGTTCTGGCGCGAGAAGGAGACGACTTGTTGGAAAGTCGTCGGTGGCGACCCCACGACGGTGGCGGCGCGAACTTGTGCGACCGGCCCTCGGTTGGCATGACGGCGGCTCAGGAAGGGACGAAAGCCCGCAATTGCGGCGTACGCAAATACCCGGCGACGTGAAGACGCAATCCGTCGGGTAGTCGGTAGTGGATTCAGCGTTGACATCGCCACCAGACCGCCTCCAAGCACATTACAGTGAAGCGACCGGTCCTCGAATCGATCAGGCATTCAATGCCCTCCCGCACTTCTTCCAAAGCGCACGACAGCGTTTCATTGCACAAGAGCCCTTCAAAAATGGCGCCGTCGCGCGCGCAGCAATTGGCGATAGCCGCGCTCGACCATTTTCAGGCCGTCGCGCAAGAGGCGATGCGTTTGGTAGCGGAAAGCCGAGTCGTGCCAATCGGCGACGCTGACCAGCCGCCGGCCGAACAGGGCGGTCGCGACTTCAAAGTGGGATGCCTGTTGGTCCCGGCCATCCAAGCATCGCAGCATGTTGCCCAGACGGCGGCGCTGGGCTGCGGTCAAGCGGGCGTCGGGAAGGTATTGCCTGTGGATCGCGCGGATGAACCGCTCGATCGCGTGAAGCCTGTCATGTGCCATTTCATCGAGGGGAATGATCGCTGCAAGCGGCTTGCCCAGCTGTGTCTCGCCGAGAAGTGCCAGCTGTCCGCCGGGCGGAGATCGCATATGACGGCCCATTTCGTCATGCCGGCCGTCGGCAAGCGGGACGTGGAAGGGGCTGCCCTCCCCTGCGCGCAGATCCGGCGGAACCTCGACAAGATTGACGATGCCAGGGTCGACCTGAGGCGCCCAATAGACGGGCTGCTCGACCGCGGACTTGTCAGGCCTGGCAGCGAAACTGTAACCCCCAACGTTTGCGCAGCGCGCGGATTGCCTTGGTTGAGCGGGAGGCGGCATAGTCCTGCTGATACTGCGGATTGCGTCGCAGAAACTCCCAGGCGATCGCATCGGCTGCAGCGCCTTTGACGAAGGTATATGCTTGTGGGTCACGCCACTGCGATGTATCCGGCTTCATCCGCGTCCTTCCCTTCTCAAGGATTTGATAGGGGGACGCGACGCTGAGCGAAATCCTTAGATTCCGGCATTGACGAGTGGAAGAGGAGAGACCCCAGCCGCGCCGAGTAGGAGGTTATCGCGGCCTGGGTGAGGCGCTGCAGGTCATCCAATGCCGAGCGGCTTTGCAGGGAATTCGAAGCTGTCGGTGTTGTCGTTCGCTTCCCGAACCACGACCGCTAGCTTGGCGATCACACCCGCCAACGATTGGGCAGGTGTCGCCGCAAGCTCGGTCAACAAGGCACCGGCCTTCCCGGATATACTCCTCCTCCGCCGTCAGGGCGTCGGGATGGCTGCTGTCGGCGCCAGTCGCTTCCCCGCGCCCGAAGGCTGGCATCGAAGTACTTCCCAGCAACGGGATTCAGTTGCGAAAGAGCAGTTGATCGCGGGCATCATCGCACAAAAGCTGGCTTCGTATCGAGCTCGCCCCACTCAGTCGGGTAGGCTCGCTTGACCCCCACCCACTTGCGGGCGCTGGGGCGCGACCAGATGAGACTGTGGCCCTCGTTTTCCTCGTCCGTTCGATTACATCAAATTGTTGGAGCGCCCCAACTGTTCCCTTTTTGTTCTATTCGCTGCTGCGGGTATCGGTTAAACTAGCGCCTCAAGAAACCGATTCTTCCGAGGCAATTTCGATGACCGTTCAACCTGTCAGCAAGACTCTCCACGGCGACAAGATCTTCAGCGAGCCGACAATCACCTGCCCTAGTTGCAAAACGGATATCAAGCTCAACGAGTCGCTCGCGGGGCCGCTGATCGCTGCAACGCGCGAGGAGTACGAGCAGCGCATCGCCCAGACGAACGCAGCGATTGCCCTCAGGGAAGAAGAACTCGAGCGTCAGCGCCAGGAGGTCGCGGCAGCGAAAGAAGGCGTCGAGAGCCTCGTTGCCGAGAAGATCAGAATCGAGCGCGGTCACATTGCGGCCGACGAGGCTCGCAAGGCCAAACTTTTGCTATCAGCCGATTTGGACGAGCGCGATCGCAAGGTGGCCGAGTTGCAGGAGACGCTGAAGGCGCGCGATGACAAGCTCGAACAGGCGCAAAAGCAGCAGGCGGAATTTCTAGCGAAGCAACGGGCTCTGGAGGACGAGCGGAGAGAGCTAGCCCTCACAATCGAGCGGAAGGTTCAGGAAGGGCTGGACGCCGTTCGTGCAAAGGCCAAGTCCGATGCCGAGGACGGCCTCAGAACGAAAATCGTCGAGAAAGAGGAACAGATCGCCGGCATGCAGCGCCAGATCGAAGATCTGAAGCGCCGCGCTGAACAGGGCTCCCAACAGCTGCAAGGTGAAGCTCTTGAGTTGGAATTGGAAGGACTAATCAGCAGGCGCTTCCCAGTTGACGTGATCGAGCCGGTGGCGAAAGGCGAGCTCGGTGGGGACGTCCTTCAGCGAGTCATCGGTCCGGCTGGGCAGTCGTGCGGGGCCATTCTTTGGGAGTCAAAGCGCACCAAAAATTGGAGTCAGGGCTGGCTCGCCAAGCTGAGGACCGATCAGCGAGCGGCGAAGGCTGATATCGCCTTACTGATTTCTGAAGCCCTTCCCCCGGGAATTGAGACATTCGACCTGGTCGACGGCGTTTATGTGGCCCATCCCAAATGTGCCATTCCCATCGCAGTCCTGCTCCGGCAGTCGCTGATCGAACTGTCCAACTCGATGTTGGTTCAAATCGGGCAAGCCTCAAAGATGGAGCTGGTCTATGGTTATCTGACCGGGCCACGTTTTCGCCAGCGCATCGAGGCCATCGTCGAAAAGTTCTCTGACATGCAGGACGATCTTGCACGTGAGCGCAAAGCCACCATCCGACTGTGGGCCAAGCGAGAAGCTCAAATTCAAGGAGTGATTGAATCGACGGTGGGCATGTATGGCGACTTGCAAGGCATTGCCGGGAAGGTGATGCAAGAGATTGAAAGCCTTGAAGTGCTGGCTGTCTCGGCCCCCCCCTCATGATCGGCTTGTCTGCGATCTGATGCCATCCGGCAGGGGCCCGCTGTTGTGCGTGACCAATTGCGTCACCGGGGCGGAGACCGCAGCGACCGTCACGAGCACGAGACGGAGCGGCACGCCGGCCCATCGAGTGGTGCGTGAGCGTCTCGCGGCGGTCCGCCGCCGCCACTGGTTTGAGCGATTGTCGTAGCGAGATCTGTCCAAGCTCAGGGACTGCCCAAAATCACCATTTCGCGAAAAGCGCATTCTAACCTCACATCACGGCCAGGTCGCAATGCCCAGACACATTAGCATGTACTAAATCGACAATGTCGGTTAAATTGCAGGCTAGTCTTGATGAGTACCCGGGACGAGTAGCCTCAAGGAGGATACAATGATCGAGCGGGGACGCCTTCGGGCGCTACTGGCTTCGTGCGCCCTTTGGCTTCTAGCCCTGCCCGCGCAGGCGAGCAGCTTGGGTGATCTGGTCAAGAATGGCGACGTGGCAGCGGTGGCTGCCGCCCTGGACAAGGGGGGCGATGTCAACGAAGTCGATGGCGTTACTGCGCTCTATATTGCCTGCGAGGCCGGAAATGTGGAGCTAACAGAGCTTCTGATCAAGCATGGGGCCGACGTTGCCCTGCCCGTCAGTTGGCAAAGAACGCCGCTCTACGCCGCCAACAAGGGTGGGCATGCTGGCATCGTCAAGTTGCTGCTCGACAATGGAGCCGATCCAAATCAGGTAGCGAAAGCGCAGACGCCGCTGCACGTGGCTGCCGAAAATGGCTGCCTTCAGTGCGTGATCCATCTTGTCGAAGCCGGAGCGGATGTTAACGCGCTGACGTCGAACGGAAGCCCCCCAATACATCTGGCCAAGGTCGGTGGCCACGAGGACGTGGCGGCCTATTTGAGCAGCCATGGCGCCGCACGACCGGCGGTCGCGCCGATTTCACCCCGCCTTGCTTCGGCAAACGCCCAAGCTGGCAAGGACGTTTTCGACAGCACTTGCATAGCCTGTCATCTTTCGCCGAGCGTCAGGGTGCCCAAAAAGGTCAACCTGTGGGGCATCGTCGGGCGCCAGAAAGGTGCACAAAGCGATGTCCAATATTCGTCGGCTCTGAAAGATGCTGGCGGCAATTGGACCTTTGAGGAGCTCAATCTCTTCATTTCGAATCCCGCGCTCACTTTGCCCGGCACGGACATGTCTTTCCCGGGTTTGAAGGATGAGAACAAGCGGGCAGACCTCATCGCCTACCTGCGGACGTTGAGCGACGCACCCCTGCCGCTTCCTTGATCACTCCGCGGGGCCCGCGTGAACGTGACTTGCAACGGCGGCTAAGATCTTTTGCGCGATCACTCAAAAGACAAGATGCTTTCGCCTTCGTCGCGTCCTTTTCGTATGTCCCACCAGAGCTTCACGGCCCATCGGGATATCAAGGATCGTCTGCAGCTTTGCGAGCTGCTCCGGGAAATTCTGCGCAAGGTATCGGACCACTCGCGCGTTCTCCATCAGACGGTCGAGATAGGACCTTGCCGCCATGAGCTCCAGCGCCCACGTGCCGCAAAGACTGGCGCAGTGCAGGAATTCATCATTCAGCGCGTCAAACTCGATCTCCATCTCAGCCAGTTGCTCGACTGCTACGTCGGCAAACTTCCTTTTTGGCCTCCACGGGTCCGCCAACTGCGACAGCGGCGTAAGTGTGCTGAGAAGCTGCGCATAGTGGAAGTTCGCCCGGTTCAGGGCAATCATCAGCCTTGCCGCTTTGAGCTGCCTTTCCGGCAGCATCCTGCGCAACGACGCGAAGACTTGAGGCGGCGTATACCAGTCCTGCAGGAGATCCAACACCTCGGACGAGATTCCGCTGATCAAAGGCTTCGGTTCAGCAGGTGAACTCGGGGTTTGCACAGGTTGCTCGGCGTTGATCCGCTGCGCCAGCGTCTTTGGCACGGCCGCGAGGCCCTCGGCCGATAACAGATAGCGGAACCGTTCCTGCTTCAACGGATCTCGCATCGCTTGAACTATAGTCTCGAGCCGCTGCCGGGGAATCTTCGCCTCAGCCGTCAATTCGCGCGTTCTTTCGCATGCAGCGGTGTAGGTCTTGCACAGCCAGGGTCCGGTGAACAAACGGGCGGGTTCGTACATCCTCTCCACGAGTGCGGTATGCCTGGTGCGGCTGTTCTCTAGAACCTGGTAGGCGGCTTCCAGCCCCAAAGATTTGCCACGTGCCTTCATGCAGCGCTCCCCACGGATGCCCGCTCGGCCAGCGCAACAAGTGGATCCAGGGACGGGAAAAGAAATGAATCCAGCTTCATCCCATTGTTGACGTGGAAATCCAGCCTGATCTCGGCGATTTCGTGCATCGGCGCTATCAGGTAATCGCGAATGGCCTGATCGCCCGGATGCATCCGGATTAAAACGAAGATATCCGCCGGCACTTCTCCTACGGACTTTGAAGACCAGCGTGGATAGGCACTGTGCGAAACGCGACAACGGGCGATCGCGATCACCACGGTGAACTCGTCATTGATCCGGATAAGCTCCGTTCCTGGGTCACAGGAGGCCTGCCCGCCTGCCTTGTTGATCGCGACCAAAAGCTCATCGATCACGCGGCGTCGAATCGCTCCTAGGCGCTTGCCAATATCCATGAAATGACAGTTTCGTGGCGGCAGGCAGCCAATCAGCCTGTACGCATTTGGCAGGCCTCCGAAACGCGATCTGTAGCGCCAGACCGAGGGGCATTCGGGCGCTGCCTTGATGATCGCATGGGACAGCTTCCCCTGGCGTTTGTGGACACTGCGCAGAGCCGCCAGCAGTTCGTCATCGGTCATGCGTGGGTACAGCGCTTCTATTTTTTGCTGCGCCTTCTCAAACACTCTGCGATTTACAATCGGCTCAATAGCGTTCTCAGCCCTTACCCATTGGTCCGGGGGATTCCACACCATCTTGCTTTTGAACTTGGTGCAGCGACGATTCCAGACGTTGTTGCCGATGTATTTCTCGTTGGTGAGGACACGGCGCACCCCTTCTCGTTTCCAGGGCCGGCCGAAGTCGTTCCAGATCCCCCGGGCATTCAAGTACCTCGCGATGTCGGCCTCATTTTTCCGCGACCCGACGAACAGACGAAAGATCAGCTGGACAGTCGCTATCTCCTCCGGCGGGCCTGGCACGATAACGACCCGGTCCGATTGCAGGTTTTTGTGTTCATTGCGAGCGAGCACCAGCTTGGGGTGTCCAGACTGGTCGATCATCAGACGCCTTAGTCCGAGCCCCTGCAAGCCGCCGACGTGGAACCCCATCCCGGCCGCCCTCACCTGGCCCATGAAGACCTTCTGTGAGAGCATCCGGCTATATTCTGCCGCCATGCTGCGCTTTATGGCCTTGAGCACGTCCGATCCGACGGACCCGTCGTTCCCGAATTGCTCGGCGCAAAATTCAATCCGAACGCCGGCCATCTGGCATCGGTATTCGTAGGACGCGCTCTCGTCGATGTTCTGGAACCGGCCCCATCGGCTCACGTCGTAGACGACGACCGTCTCGAAATCGGCAAGACCATGTTCGACGTCGTGCAGCAGCTTCTTGAGGCCGGGCCGGCTTTCCAGATGTAGTCCGCTTCGGCCGGGGTCTTCATATGTCGCAACGATGTCGTAGCCCATGACCTCGGCGTAGCTGCGGATCGCATCCCTCTGGTTATCAAGGGAATAGGTCTGGTGCTCGGTGGACATGCGCAAGTATTGGGCGGCGCGAACTCTGCGCCTCTCTTGGGGAGGTTTGCCGGCCGCTGCAAACTTGTCCATCGCCCTGCCCCGTAGTACGGGTGCTTTAAACCTAGCGGTCGATTTTCGTGCGGCAAGAGCAAGCGATGCGCCAATACGTCGGACTGATCCACAAAGAGGCAGGCAGCCATTTCGGCGTGTCCTTTCCCGACTTTCCCGGCGTAGTGACCGCCGGGGCAACTGTCGACGAGGCGCGCGACCTTTCCGAGGAGGCCCTGGCGTTCCACGTCGAAGGGATGATCGAAGACGGCAAAGCCGTTCCGGACCCTACCCCGCTTGAGCAAATCGAGGCGGATCCGGAGCATCCCGTTTGGTCTGCAATCTTGGTGCCGCTGATGATCAACTGAACGAGGGACGGCTATTTACCATTGCCGAGCGAACTTACCCGTTTGGCAACCATGGCGTTCAACTGCCGGGAAACCGTGATTCAGTTCGTGAGCGGGCACTGCCGCCGTTCCGCCGCAATGCGACCGCACTCGGGCTTTGTTCGCCCCAGCAGTCCCTCGGGGCTTCAGAGGAGTTCGAGTGATGTTTATGAAAAAGGTCATTCTGGCGGTGCTGATGACTGCGGCACTTGCCGGCTGCGAAACGCAGACTGAAGGCCAGCAGCGGGCCACCACCGGCGCGCTGATCGGCGGCGCCGGCGGCGCGCTTGTCGGCCAGGCGATTGGCGGCAACACCAAGTCGACGGTGATAGGCGCCGCGAGCGGCGCGCTGCTCGGCGCCGTCGTCGGCAGCGCCACCACCCCGCAGCGCCGCGGCGAGCAGCTCTGCCGGTACCAGGACCGCTACGGCCGCATCTACACCGCGCCCTGCGACGACCGGTATTACAACGGCAATTATTGATCGTGCCGGTTCTTCCTTCTCTCCGTTACGGACCTCGTTACGGGGAGAAGGTGCCCTCCCGGTCCTTCAGGCCAGGGACACATTTCACAAGCGTGCGCCGCAAAAAGTTTCTTGTGCGACGCAGCAATCAATGCGTAGATGAATTGGGCGACGTTGACGGGTTGGGGAGAACCGGAGAGCGGTTTGAGACCCGAGACGACCCATTTCGACGCCTTGCACGGGTTGCGAGGCATCGCTGCCGTGCTGGTGATGCTTGGTCATTTCCGCGAGCTCACGGCGCCGCATCTTGATCTGGCGCCGTCAGGCTTTCTCGCCGTCGACCTGTTCTTTCTGCTGAGCGGCTTCGTGATCGCCCACGCCTATGACGAGAAGTTCCGAAAGGGCATGTCTTTCCGGGAATTCGCGGAGGCCCGCATCGTCAGGCTCTACCCGTTATATTTCGCCGGCATCGGCATTGCCGTGGCCGGCGTGGGAGCGATCATCGCGATGCACGGGCTAAGCTCGTATTCGCGGCTGGATTTGCTTGCGAGCCTTGCGTTTTCCCTGCTTTTCCTGCCGACGCCGCCGTCGCTTTCAGTCGGTCCAGATTTGCTTTTTCCGCTGAACGGTCCGGCATGGTCGCTTTTCTATGAACTTGTTGCCAACGCGGTTTTCGCCGCGCTGGCCCTGAAGCTTGCTCGCCGCTCGCTGGCCGCTATCTTCAGCCTAGCTTTCCTGGCGCTGGCGCTGATGGCCTGGGACGGCGTCAGCCTGGGCGGCGGCGCCCATTGGGACGGCACGATCGCGGCTCCCGCCCGGATCGCCTTTTCCTTCTTCCTCGGGGTTTATCTGCGGCGATATGCGACCGGGGACAGCCGGCATGGCAATCTTTACATGCCCATCCTGCTGGCGCTTTGCGCGGGACTGATGATCTTCAGGCCCGCCGGAAATGCGCAGTTATACGACCTGGCGATGATAGTGCTGGTCTGGCCCTGGCTTGTTCTCATCGCTTCCCGCTTGCAGCTCTCGGGCTTTTGGCGTGCGATCGCCCTGTTTTCCGGCAATATCTCTTACGCCATCTATGCGCTCCACACGCCGCTTATCAGGATCGTGAATATCTTGGACGAATCCGTCACTGGAACCTTGCGGAACCAGCACGGCCTGCCATTCGTCGTGGGAACATCCGTTCTCGTCATCGCGGTCGCTGCGTTCGCGCACTACGTCTACGACAAGAATGTGCGGACGCTGCTGCGGCATCTGCTTTCGCTGCGGCGCGCACGCGAGGAAGTGACGCAATTCTAAATTAGCCGAGGTCCTGCCGCATCGGCGGCGATCGGACAACGCGCCAGACCAGCGACGTGCAGCCGTTTGCTGCTGCTACTCGGCGGGACTTGGCTCAAGCACCGGCTTCTTACGTGCAAACCGGCGCAACACCACGCGTCCGAGCTGCTGCCCAGGCATCTCGATAAGCCTGTAGGTCACGAAGGACAGAAGACAAACCACCGGCAGCACGACCGCCAGCACGATGGCGAAGCGCAGCGGCGCGCCGAGGCCGTCGCCATAACGAGTAATCACGAAGGCCGCCACGGGCTGCAGAATGAGAAGGTGGATCAGATAGATGCTGTAGGACAGCTCGCCGAGCACATGAAAGATGCCTCCGCCCAATGCGACAGCGACTTTTCGCGCCGCGGCGCCCGCCGCGCCGGGCAGCATCCGATAGAGGACGAGGGCAAAGAACCCAAGCACCAGCGCTTCGCGTATCAGGAACTTCGAAAGGCCGTGGCCGTCGCCGAAGGGGATCGCCGCGAGCGCCATGGCCAGGGCCAGATGCAGCAGCGGCCGCGGCTGATCCTTACCCAGGACGCCCGCCAGAAGCATGCCGCACAGGAAAACCTGGATCTTCAGCGGCAGGAAGGACGGCATCGGGAAATGGACCGACATGGATTTGAGGATCATCACCGCCAGGGCGCCGAGCGCCGCAACAACTAGCGCGCTCCAGAGCCAGCCGAAACGGCGCACCAGAAGCATGAGCGCCGGGAACACCGCGTAGAACTGCATTTCCAGCCCGAGGCTCCAGTCGGGCAGCGGCGTCCGGTAGGCGAAGTTCGGGGAAAGGCCGAACAGGAATGTCAGATGGGCGACAATGTTCTTCAGGCTGCTGTCAAGGTAGCGCTCGGGCGCCTGCGGCACACGGCCCACGAAGGCGTCGATGACTGTCCGCGACTCATAAACATACGGGCCGAGGGCCAGTGCGAAGAACAGCATGACGTAGAACAGCGGCGCGATGCGGAAATAGCGCCGCGTCCAGAATTTGAGCCAGGTTTCAGGCTTTTGCCAGGGCTCCTTGTCCTGGCGCAACTGATAGTGGAACACCATCAGGAAGCCGGAAAGCATGATGAAGAGATCGACGCCGAGTGCCGGGTCGCCAAGCACCGGGAGATGCCAGCCGGTCAGGAGCAGGCAGTGGCCGACCAGCACCCACAATGCGGCGGCGGCGCGAAGGCCATCCAGGCATTCGATGCGCGATGACTCGGTCATGCTCTCTCCATGCTGCAATGCAGCATGGCGAGAGAGCCCCGAATGTCAACCCGCGATGGCTTGTCAGCCGAAATTCGATGCGGTCACTCGCACCTTATCGGCCGGCCCGGTCCGGCTCACTTCTATCGGTGGGTTCGGCTGAGATTTGCGGTAGCCGGCCGTTCTGCAGGATGTCCCTCCATAGGGTCCATAGGTCGCTATGACTCGGCGCGATGCTACGGCGGTAGGGGCCCTTCCGACTATTCTTTCACGCGTTCGAGGCGGCGCGGCCACCTTTCTAAAGCGACGAGAGATGGTTGGAGCTAAGGAAAGGGGCCGATGCCTATCAAGCGTCTAAATAGCGGGATAGCCGCCGTTCAGCCCTTTAGGACAATTGCGCGCTTCGTGCTGACGCTGCGACAGGAGGTATTCGCCAGAAAGTCGATGTCGGTACCGGCTCTACGTCCCAATTGTCTCGTCGGCCCGGCGATGGTAGCGCTGGTCTGTACGGCTGACATGGGCTTAAAACAGCCAGCTGCAGGCTTTCCGGTTCAATGCTCGTGTGGATCGATTTCGCGGACGATCTGAGAGACCTCTCCTTCATATTCGTCGGCCCGCACGACCGTGAGCGTACCATCACCGGCGCGGAAGATGACGATGCTGACCATCAGGCTGGTGGCGAGGCTGAAGGCAAAGGCATTGGCTTCTACGAGGGACATCTTTCCTGCTCCTGGTCTGGAAGCGGGGAGCGATCCCCGCGTGACAGGCGCCCGATGTGTCGGCCAAGGGCCGCAATCACCGTGAAGGCAGGCCGAAACGGCGGCACGCTTTGCGTAGTCCGACCCTTTATGGGTTGATGGCATCAGGGCCTTGGACCGGACCAAGGAATTGCGCCGATGAACGCGGCGATCGGTTCCCTGCTCTCCATTCCAGGACGAGATGAATGTGAACCTCCTTGTTCGCCGCCTTGCATTCATCGCTGCCACAGCGCCAGGAGCGGTCGTCCGATCAACGCACCCAAAGCGATGGAAATCGGAGCGAATGACACGAGGCGAGTGGGCTGATGCTCCTTCACGCGGCGCCGAACTTCATCACCGGAATGCCGAGCCTGCGAGCCTTGTCGGCGAGGTTGTCCTGAATGCCAGAGCCGGGAAAATGAATGACGCCGATCGGTAGGGTGTCGAGCATGGCGTCGTTGCGCTTGAAGGGCGCGGCCTTGGCATGCCTGGTCCAGTCCGGCTTGAAGGCGATCTGCGGCACCTTGCGACTGTGAGCCCATTTGGCCGCGATCAACTCGGCGCCTTTTGGCGATCCGCCGTGTAGCAGGACCATGTCCGGATGCTTGCCATGGACCTGGTCGAGCTTGGCCCAGATCAGCAGATGATCGTCAAAATCGAGCCCGCCGGTGAAGGCGACTTTCGGACCGGATGGCAACAGCACCTGGCTGTCCGCATGCTTCCTTGCGGCAACGAAGTCGCGGCTGTCGATCATGGCCGCCGTCAGGTGGCGGTGATTGACGACAGAGCCTGAACGCGGGCGCCAGATCGAGTGGGTGTAACGCTCGTAATGCTCGGCGGCCTGGTCGCGCATCAATTCGAAGGCGTTGCGGCGTTCAAGCAGCGTCTGACCTTGAGCGATCTGTCGCTCGAGCTCGACCGACTTGACCTCGGATCCGTCCTGTTCGCGCTGCAGCCGCTGCTGGCTGATCTCGTTTTCATCGAGCTCGCGTTCGATCCGCATGGTGGCGCGATGGAACAGATTGACTGTACCCCACAGCAGTTCCTCGAGGTCGGGTTCAAGGCGCGTATCGGCCATCGCTACCAGGAGAGCGTCGAAGATGTCGGCAATGCTGGCCGCTACGACCCGGCCTTCCGGAAGCGGGCGCGGATCGGGTTCGTCGTCGAAGGGACGGTAGCCGTAGAGCTGAAGTTCCTGAAGGACATGATCGGTCGGAGATGATGAGGGGTACCGTTCGAAGTCGGTGTCGTGCTCGGTGCTCATGGCGGCTTGCCTTCGTCGTATCGGCCGCGCCCATCGCGGCCTTCACGGCGACGAAGGCGACGGCCGAACCGGACTTGCATCCGAAGCGCCAGCGCAGGGCCGGAACGCAAGTGGAGGATGGAGAAGCCCGGCTATTTTGCCTCGCGATGGAAAGGCCCGAAGACGAGGCCCCACGCGGCTGCGCCGCGAGGGGTGGCAAGGGCCGCCGGAAAATAGCCGGGCGCAGCCATTGCCTGTCCGGATCTGCCGGCGCCCGATCGCCTCTTTTGAAGGCCCTGGGCCGGCCTTCGCCACAAAGAAGTCTCCTGCGCACCGAAGCCACGCATCGCCGTCACGCCGCCCGCTCTTCCCGTTCCGGTCAGGCCGCCGGCGTCATGAAGCGTTCGACATCCTGCGGCGCGAGCTGTACCCGCAGCATCGCCCTCAGGGCATCGGCACCAAGCAGGCGGAGATCCTCGTTGAAGTCGCCCAGTTGCGGCGTCAGTACCATCGCCTCGATACCGGCTGCTTTGGTGCGTTCAAGGAGGGTTGCCGCTGCTGCGTCGCCTGCCGGATCATTGTCGCGGGTGATGTAGAGCCGCCGCAATGTGCCGGGGAACAAGATTGCGGACAGATGCGCCGCCGACAGGGCCGCAAGTGCGGGCACGGTCGGAAGGATCGAGCGTTGCGACAGCATGGTCTCGATGCCTTCGCCGGCGGCCATCACATCGCTGCAACAGCCGAAGCGGACAGCGTGACCAAGCAAGTCGCCCATGGCTCGTCTCGGTGTCTCGATCGGAGCGCGGCCGAGATAGGCCTCGGTGAATCCGCTCGGATCGAGCCAGGTGCGATGGGCGCCAGTCACGTTTCCGTTGAGATCGGTGACCGCTGCGATCATCGCGGGCCAAATCTCAGTCGGGCCATTATCTTCGGGACGGTGGTAGCAATGCGGGTGGAAGCGCAGACATTCCGTTTCGGGCAAAGCCGCAATGCCTCGTGCACGCAAGTAGGTCTCCACGAGCGTCCGTAAAATCGGCCGCGACATGGAGACCAGTCGACGCGCTGCCTCCGCAGAACCGGAAGGTGTTAGCACCCTGGTCGGATTTGATGCCGGCGGCTGCCGTTCGGAACGCGGCAAGCTCAGAAAGTTGCAGGCTTCTGCGCTGATATCGATAAAGTCAACAAGGCCGCAGCTCTCGCGAATCACGTCCAGCAGGTCACCGTGCTCGCCGGTGGCAGCATCAGTCCATTTGCCGGCGGCACCCTTGGGAGTGTCGTGCAGCCTAACATACATCGATCGCCCTGGCGTGTTTCGGGCGTCGCCGACCAGCCAATAGTTTCCCTTGCGCCGGCCGTTTGAAAGGTAGTTGCGACATACCGCCTCCGCCTCCCGGCTGAGGCGGAGCGCGAGGTCGTGTGGGCTCCTAGACACGATCGCCTCCAGAAGAAGGCCCGCCGTTTCCGGCGGGCAAGATGAAGACCTGCCGCTGATCATTCAGCAGCGATCGTGTGAGGCTCTCTCGCAGCTTCGTCATTTTCAGCGAAGCTCGCTGCCTCGGCCATGGACAATTCGCCGTCGTTCTTCGCCGTCGCTTCGACCGAGGCTTCCGAAGCTCCTGTCTCGTCCGTTTCTGTGTTTCCGTTTCCCGGGGTGCGCAGGGGCTCAGGCAACCAGCCGCTGCCCCCGATCAGCTTCTCCGCTTCACTTGCCATATCGCCCTTCTTGAGGTGCGCTATTCGGTCAGCCGCCTCCTGCCCCTTCGCTTCGGTGACTGCTTGGAGAATGCGCGCCTTTGTGACACGTCCGAGGAAGTTGTCGACAGACGGCCGCCAGCCGGCCGCGGTCATGTCGAGGTCGAGGGCCTGTGCCAGCCGGTCGGCATGGGCGAGAGCACGCGGGCGCCTATTCCATGCTTCATGCACAGCGTTGACCGACAAGCTGACGACATATGCGAAAAGCGCCGCCTGGCGATCGCGATCCCAGTCGCGAAGGGCATCCCAAAGGTCGGCAGCTTCCTTCGGCAGCGTGTTGGCCCACAGGTCGTGTCGCGCACGGATCGCCTGTGCGCAGGTGCTGTCGTTCAATCCCGGCGCTTGAGCGCCGAAACCGACGCTCTTCAAGTCCAACTCCAGGCAGCTATCCGATCCATATTGGTAAAAGATCTTCAGCGTTAGGGCGTGCAAGGCGGCGAGGAAGGCGACGTCTGGATTTTCGCCGAGCGCCTGGCGCAAGCCGAGCGTGCGATGTGCTGTCAGTTCCGTCATGAGCCGGTCAGAGATCGGCGAGATGCCATCGTCCTCCTCGGGCTCGGCCAGCGGCTCACTGTCGGCCGCGACGCCGGCCCCATCTCGGACGGCGGAAGCAGCCAGGGCTTCCTCCCCCTCTTCGCCTGGCTGTGTCTCGATGGGCAACTCGTCCTCGGGGCGGACGTAGCCGCGCTCGACGCGGAGACAACCGTCTGGCGCGATGCTGATGAAGGCACCGGCGCGGGCAACCTCGAGCAGGTCGAAAGTGAGTGGCCGGGTTTCGAAGGACTGAAGCCCAGTCTCCAACTCAGCCAGACGCTGATCGATTTCGTCCGGAAGGTCCTCGACGCTGTCATATTCCTCCGACAGACGATCGAACTCGAGCTGCAAGGCCTTGCGCGTCGACTCCTCATCGGCACTAAGGGGCGACGGTTCTCCGCGCAGCTGGCGGAGACCGAAGGCGTGGCCGTAGGCAAAGTCGGCCGCGATTTCGATCCACTTCCAGCCTTCTGCCCGAACTGCCTCCGCCTGGCGTTCCAACTCGTCCGCGACCAGCCGATCTATCAGGACGACGTCCTGCAGCCAGCCGCCGTCGTCGCCCTGGAACAGGTCGCGCATGACTGTGCCACCGCCATCGACGTAGGCGTCGATGCCGATGAACTGCACCCGCTTGTCCGACGCACGCACCGCGCCCTCCGTCAGCATGCGCCGAATGGCATAGGGCTGCTTGTCATAGGAGGCCTTCAGGCGTTCGAACACCTGCCGCTGGCGTTCATGATCGCCGGACACGGTGAACGCCATGAGTTGATCGAGCGTCAGACCATCTTCGGCGTAAATCTCAAGCAGTGCCGGTGACACCGAGGCCAGCTTCAAGCGCTGCTTGACCACGCCGACCGAGACGAAGAACGCGGCAGCGATCTCCTCCTCCGACTGGCCCTTCTCCCGCAGGGCGAGGAAGGCACGGAATTGATCGAGAGGATGAAGCGGCACGCGCTGGACGTTTTCGGCTAGCGAGTCCTCCTCGGCTATGCCTTCCTCTCGCACGATGCAGGGAACCGGCGCGGTTTTGCTGAGCCGCTTCTGCTTCACCAGAAGGTCCAGCGCCCGATAGCGCCGGCCACCAGCCGGAATCTCGAACATGCCGGTTTCCACACCGGCTTCATCCTTGACCGGCCGGACGCTGAGACCCTGCAGCAGGCCGCGGCGGGCGACGTCCTCGGCCAGTTCCTCGACCGAGACACCGGCTTTGACGCGCCTGACATTGGCCTGACTGAGCACAAGCTTGTTGAAAGGGATGTCGCGCGAGGACGACAGGGTGATCTTTTTGGCAACAGCAGCCATCGATGTTACTCCGCGACGGGCGGCCGAGAGCCACTCTCTCGACCTCCAACCCGTCACGAAGCGCAGCGCCGCCCTCTTACTCTTGAGGACGGCGCCGCAGGACGCGAAGGAAGAACAATGCGAGGCGGACAGAACTGGAGGCCGGTGCATCTCCTGACATCGAGGATGTCAGACCGCGTTGTCGAACAGCTTTTTCGCGCGCGCTTCCAAATCAAGCCGAGCATCCTGATGGACCTTGTCGCGGGCTACCGCTGTGATGCCCTGCACGAAATCAAAAACACTTTCAGGCTTGCGGCCTTCCTCGGTCAGCACTGTCTCAATGATCCTCGTCGTCTCCGCCTTCGAGAAGCCACGCTTGCGCAGAAAGTCGCCGCGGTCGTCGTCTGTACGGGCAACGATCCGCTCGCGCGCCGCCTTGATGCCGTTGACGAAGGGCATGGGCGACGAATTGGCAAAGCGTGCGAGCGCCGGCGCAGCCTCATGCGCGAAACGTGAGGCTGCGTATTTCGAATGACGAATAGTGATCTCCTCGAAATCCTCAACACCCCAGAGATTGCGATTCTGGCAAACGGCCCGGAGATAGAAGCTTGCGATGCCGAGCGTCTTGGCGCCGACCTCCGAATTCCAACAGTAGAAGCCGCGGAAATAGAGATCGGGCGAACCGTCCCGTAGCCGGCCAGCCTCGATCGGGTTGAGGTCGTCGACCAGGAAAAGGAAGACATCGCGGTCGGAGGCATAGAGCGTCGTGGTGTCCTTCGTGATGTCGGCTCGCGGATTATAAAAGCTGGTCGACCAGTCAAGGACACCCGGCACCTTCCACCGGGTGTCACCAGTGCCGTTGCCGGCGATGCGCTGCACTGCGGCGACGAGCTCGCGATCGAAGATGCGGCCGTAGTCCGGGCCAGTGGCTGCACGCAACTCAACGCGACCGTCCTCGATTTCAAGCGTCTTCACCTGTTCGGCGCGGTGAGACGTCAGACCATATTGTAGATTGATGCCGGCGAGCGGCGCTGGAAGCTGGCGCAAATAGGCCGCTGGCGCTCCAACAAGGCTCGCAAGTTGGCCAAAACTCCAATGGGTTGGGGCGATTGGAATATCGCAACCCGGCAGCACCAGCGTCAGGCGCTCGGCGTCGTTGCGGCTTGCCTCTACACGAATGGCCGCGCTTTCCACCGTTCTCGTTCGGCTGCGCTCGGTCCGGATCTGCACCGCCTCGAATAGCTCCGACAGGGACAAGTAGCGCTCGTCGGCCGGTCGCAAAAACCATTCCGAGGACACGCGACCAATCCGCTTGCCGCGGCTCAGGTCCACCTTATAGCCGCCGGAACGATCACGGGTGGCGTCCAAAACCTGTGTCATGGGTCGTCTCCATGACGGGCGCCGAAGGCCTCTCCTTCCGCTATCAACCCGTCGCGAAAACCCGACACTCCTCTCACTCTCTGTCGGGAGAGCCCCGGCTCCCCCGACACGAAAAAGGGCATACAAGGCGGAAGCACCGAAATGTCCGTCAGAGGGAATAAGTCAGTTCGGTGCTGGAGCAGGTTCGTGGCCCTGAGACCGGTTCAACAGGGCGGCCGAAGGAGCATCAGCATAGCGCCGCCGTGAGGCGGGATGCGGGACCGACAGCCCCCGGCGAAGGGCGCCATATTTACTCGGTAGACTGACCGCAGGTCGGAAAAGCGATCCGTTAAGGAGCATTGGGTCGAGCACGTATCGTCGATCTGGGTCACGACGACCCCTCGCTAGCCGAAAAGTACGAAAACGCCGCCCCACGTACGCTTACTGCCTTTCGTCCTTTCCATCCTCGCCAGCTATCGGCTGCAATCGTTGTGCGACAAGATGAGAAGGAAGGCCGCTATGACTGACCCGCGGAAGGTTACAATAAAGCGGACGATCCGCCGTAAGGAGCTCCGTGAAATCGTACCTCTGGCCGACAGCACAATTTATGAAATGGAACAACGCGGGCAATTTCCGCGACGTTTCGCCCTTACCCCTCGGTGCGTGGTCTGGGATTTGGCCGAGGTCGAAGCCTGGCTCCAGGCTCGCAGAGCGGCGCCGGTTCCACGTGCCAGTCCTCCAGATGTGCGTTTGAGGAAAACCTCTCCTGTTAAAGCGCAGGATCGGGCTCGAAGATCGCAATCGCCGAAGGCATAAGGACGACGGGACGCTTTCTCCCCTCCGACCAGGCCTCCACTATGTCCGACCATTCTTGCATCATGTGGCGGCGCTGCGTTTCATATTCCGCCTTGTTGTAAACACCGCGGGAAGAGCGACCATCCTCATGGGCGAGGCATTTCTCGATCCAGTCGCTGTTGAACCCTAGTTCGTTCAATAGCGTGGAGCCGGTGCGCCGAAGGTCGTGGACGGTGAACGCCTCAAGCGGCAAACCTTCGTTCTTCGCCTGTTCGGCGACGGCATAAGTCACCCGATTGAAGGTTGCCCGCGACATTGGCGCGTCCGCGTCGTAGCGTGACGGCAACACGAAACGCGAGTTCCCGGAACAGGTCTTGAGCGCAATGAAGATGTCGAGTGCTTGGCGTGACAGATAGACGTTGTGGGCCTTCGATCGCTTCATTCGCTCCTTGGGGATGGTCCAGACCGCATTTTCGAAGTCAACCTCATCCCAGGTTGCATCCTGCAGTTCGCTCTTTCGCACCATGGTGAACAGGATAAGACGAAGGCCCAAGCGAATGGTGGGCAGCGTAGCGACCTTCTCCAGCATCTTCAGCATGACGCGGATTTCGGTTGGAGAGAGCGAGCGGTCTCTCGGCACGAAGCTGGCGATTGACGCCGGGCCGACGTCGTCGGCCGGATTCGACACCTTCTCGCCATGGAGAATGGCGAAGCCATAGATCTGTTTGAGAATGTCGCGGACGTGGATCGCGGTTGCCGGCGCTCCGCGCTCGACAATCTTGGCGCACTGCGCGCGAAGATCGTCTGGCGTAATTTCCGTCAGCAGCCGATTGTTCCAAATCGGCAGAAGCTCTCGTTCGAAGATCGATCGACGCATCGAGCGGGTGCTGTCCGCCATTGGAGCGGCCGTCAGCCACTTCTCGCCAAACTGACCAAAACTCTTGGCTTCCTTCAGGCGGCGCTTGTTGCGTTGCTTTTCGATGGCTGGAGACCGGCCTTCCCTTACTGCCCGACGGGCATCAAGGCATTTCTCTCTGGCCTGGAGGAGTGATATCCCATCGCGACCATATTTGCCAAGGTACACAGTCTCGCGACGGTTGTTCAGTCTGTAATCCAGGCGAAACGAAATCGCGCCACTGGGCATGACGCGAACATACATGCCGTCGCGGTCCGCGACTTTGTATATTTTCTGTTTTGGTTTCAATGCCTTGAGGGCGGCGTCCGTCAGCATCTCGACTGCCTTTCAAAAAGTACCGTCACTGGCTTTTGAGGGCTACCGACAAAAATTTCCATTTATTTTCAGTATGTTAAGCTGAAAAAAGTACCGTCATGAGCCCTATAGATCGCGACGGTACTGTCGAAAATCCGGCTTGGCAATATGGCGGAGGTCCGGCAGCCGGTCCGGCAGGGCCAAACAATGCGGGTCGATAGCCAGCGAAAGCTGCTGGCAGAAATTATTTTTGATTTCAGTTAGTTAGATCGAACTCTGGCGTAGATTTGGCGACGTTCGGATAGGCCTGAATCATTCCCACTCGATCGTCAATAGAACTCATATGTATCTGTTATATTTATATAATTCCTTCAACAATTACAAAATACCGTCGAAAATACCGTCAAGTTTTTACACTGTTGAAAAGATTGCAACAATGTGGTGGCAGTCGCGGCATGCACGCTTTTAGGCACATCATTTACGAGCGGCCGCCTGGCGAATTCCAACGTGGAGCCCCCCGCGATCGCCAAGAGTGATCTCCGCTCTTGCTCGGAAACGAGGTAGAGCGGGCGAGAGGTCGCATCGGAAATGGGCAGACGGGAAGCTAGCAGCATGCGCAGCGCTCGGTTGATCGTCTCGATCACCAAAGCTCCGCATTGGCTCGTCGATGCTCTTGGCCGCTCTCTCTACTGGTCATGCGACGCGCTTTTCAATTCGTCCTCAACTCTTCACAACCACTCATTCCGAGTAACGGCGTCACGCAGGTCCGACGCTTATAACGCCACTTTGGGTCAGCGCGGCACGTACGCGCTGCGCGCGTTCGCGATCTCCGAGCCGCCGCCTCGTTTGCTCTATCTCGCTTTCAAGGCGCTTAGGCGGGCGCATAGGTGTCGCCATGCCGGATGACCAAATAGGCCGCCACGGCAAGATAATGTTCGAGCTCGGCTAATAACGAATTGGTTTCTGGGACGATTCCGGTCAACGTTCGACAATCTGCAGGCTACGTGTTTCCCTCTCCCTAGAGGCCTGGTTGCAAGCGGATCAACTGCACCTTTTCATTGATTTAACGAATCCGATCGCAATATGCCAATACATCTTGGCACAGAAGCGTGAGTGCTTCAAAGGACCGCATTCACCGCGCTTGAGGCTGGCGAGATCTTGTGCGACTGATTTCTTACGCTCGTGCAGTTGGAAGGTTTGGTACGCACGAATCGCTCGGCGCCGGCAGCCCACGTTCGAGCTACCGAGCGATGGATTGGGGGTGGCTGGAGAACTGGCAGATTGGGTGGCGCGCACTGGGTCCGGCTTGACCAAGCTACTCGGAACCTGACCCAGGCAGGCGTCGCGATCTCTCCGACATGCGCGCTACGGGAAGGCCATCCTTTCTGGCTTTGGCAAATGCTCGGTCACCTTCCAGAAACCCTGCCAACATGAACGGGATGAGCTCGGCCACCGTTTCAGACTCGCCGTAGGTTTGACGATATAGTGCGGCATAGTCGTTGAGAGCTTGGCTCAAAGCCGCACTGACAGTGATGGTGATCTTCGCAGGTGTCCGGTCGGGAAGCTTTCCTAGTTTTAGGCTGGCCATGATTATTCCTCTTCAACCCGTGTACGGCCGGAGCAAGACGTCTTTGTACAAAATCACCCGTAGCGGCCAACCCGGGCGGACGGTGATGGTGGGCTGAATATTCAGGTTCTTTTCGGTGATGCGTTGGCCGGCTTGGCTGACGTTCTGTTGAGTGGATTCTCGGATCGCCTTGACGAGGTCGCTTTCGTTTTCCCCGAAGCTCAACTCGGTGCCGACCCCTAGCAATGTGGCCATCGCAACGCCCTTGATCAACTGCCAAACATGGAAATCCACCTTGTCCTCGAGCCCCGCATAGCCGGCAGTGTCCGTCGCCGGCAGATTGTCGATTTCGATCGAGGAACCATCGGGCAGGATTATTCGCTGCCAGACCAGCAGCGCGCGCTTCTGTCCAAAGGCGACGACGCTGTCATAGGTGCCGATCAGGCGCGATCCCTGCGGGATGAGCAAGGTGCTGCCGGTGACAGTGTCGTGCACATTCTCAGTGACCTGCGCAACGACCAGACCGGGCAAATCGGAGTTGATGCCGGTGATGAGACTTGCAGCGATCACGCTGCCGGCCATCAGTTGATAGGGTGATGCGGGCGTCTGCAGCGCATGCGGATTGTAGATCCCGCCCGTACTCCGTTGGCTGATGAAATCGAGCTTCCGCTGTTGGTTGTTCTGATCGCCTTCGGCTGGTGCAACGGAAGCTGACGTGGCGGCGGCACCGGCTTGAGGAAGCACCTCAAATGGCTGCTGGCGGGCTTGCCCGTTGTCCGGGCCATCGGTCTGCTTCGGTCGATTGTCGATCCGGAACATGACTTGCGACTCGCGCGCCGAAATTGCCTGCTGGGCGAGCCGTTGCTCCTCCGCGGAAACCTGCTGCCCCGGCGCGATGCCGAGCTGGCGTTGCCGCTCAAGAATGGGGCGGCCGAGGTCGCCCGGCAGCGGCGGTCCAAGCACGGGCGCCTTTGGCTTCATTGCGGAATAGTCCTTGGGCAGGCTATCGAGACCCTCGGCTGTCGGCTTGCGCTCGGTGTTATAGCGGTCTTCCGTCAAGTCCTGGATGCGCAGAGCTGGAGCCCTCAGCGCGACCATGGTGACGCCGAATATTGCTCCGGATCCGACTGCAGCGATCGCGATGATCACGCCGCGCCTGAACCGCACAGCACGGCGGGGCGAGGCTCGCAGCTGCAGCTGCTCGGGATCGAGCTTCGGCGGAGCGGTGGAATGCGACGTGTCAGTCATGGGCGTTCCCCTCATCTGCCGAGACTAGAAAACAGCGAGTTTCGCCGCGCCGGTTGCCGTCCGTCTGTCCGGGTGATGCGGACCACTTGCTGCTGCTTGGTGCCAAGCCGCAGTTCTGCCGCCGCAAAGAGGCGATCGACAACGTAGTAGTTGCCGCGCATGCGGTAGTTGACGAGCTGGTTGCTGCCGTCAGCACCGACGATGAAGAGCGGCGGCGCCTCGCCCTGGTCAATGCGGCGTGGGAATTCGATATAGACCTTGCTGCCGTCGTCGAAGGCACGCGTCGGTCTCCATGGCGGTGTGTCGCCTGAGATGGCATAGCGGAAGCGAATGTTCTCGAGCGCCACATTCGACGCGACCGGCATGACAGCCTCGGCTTGCGCGTTGCCCTGCCGGAGCGCAATGATCTGGTCCTCGCTATACGTCCATGAGATTGCCGCCATTGCGGTCTTGTCAGTGCTTTGGAGCTGCAGGTGATATGTCCGCCGTTCCGTGGTGATCACCAGGTTGGTGCTAAGCCCCGGCGCGAAAGGCTTTACCAGCACATGGGTGCGCTGATTGTCTCCGGTGCCGCTGACAGTATTGCCAATGACCCAACGCACTGTATCGCCGGCGGAAACTGACGTCAGCTTCTCGCCGGGTTGTAGGGCGATATCGGTCACACGCTCGGGTGCTGCGTAGAGCTGATAAAGCGCGCCATCGGCAAAGGGATAGACCTGGACCGCATTGACATAGCCGTATTTGGTGGGCTGCTGTGTCGCCGCCTTGTTGGCGTCCGCGACACGTTCTTGAGGGGTGCGCTTGTCCTCGACGACTTTGCCTGGGTCGGGCTGCAGCTGGCCCGGCAAAGGCAGCGGCTTTGGCACCTCGACGATCCTGACCGGCTTCTCCGGCGGCTTCTCGATTGCCGCTGCTTTGAAGTCGGCAGCATCATAGGAAATCTCAGGTGGCGTCACCGGCTTCGATGCGCAAGCCGAAAGGACGGCTGCCGACGCTGACAGGATCAGCGCGGCACGGAGCGATGGGGCTCTATTGGTCATTGTCGGGCTCCTTCGGGGAAATGGATGTTGGCGTGGCGCTGTCGAGTTCACGCGACCAGTCGATGGCGTTGATGAAGACGCCGAGCGGGTTGCTGCGCAGTTGCTCGGTATTGCTTGGCGGGCGGATCACGATGGTGAGGATCGCGGTCCAGCGCGTCGTGCCGGCCAGGCTGCCGCGCTCAAAAATCTGCTCGGTCCATTTGACCTGGAACGAGCTGTCGGAAGCCCTAACCACGCTGGTCACCTGCACCGACACGCTGCGCGTGCCGATCTGCCCGAATGGGTCGTTCGCCTTGGCGTACTCGTTGAGGAAGAGTGCTGCACGGTCGGTGGCAAAGTCGTAGGCTGCCAACCAATTCTGCCGTACCAGCACTGGGTCGGTTGAGATGGAACGGACATTTTGGATGAAGCGGCCGAGATGCCAGGCGATCTGGGCATCGGAAGGTTGGTAGTCTTGGATCGCCGGCGCGACAGCACGCGCCTCGCCGAAGCGGTCGACCTCGACGACGTAAGGCACGACACGGCTTTGCATCGACTGCCAAACGAGACCAACGGAGAGCCCGGTCGCCAAGGCGAGGCAGCCAAGCGCCATCAGCCGCCAATTGCGGGCCTGCACCCGCGACGAGCCGATGCGCTCATCCCAGAGTTGGCCGGCCTTCTGATACGGCGTGACGGGCTGGGGTGTCTTGCTGTATCGTTGAACGGGTCGCTTGAAGAACATCTAGTCGTCCTTGTCGTTGAGAGAGGGATTGGCGCTGCCGCCTGGCCTGTCACCCTCGCGGACAGCCTGAATGGCGGCGTGGCGATGAGCACGAGCAGTCTGTTCGGAACGCAAGCGCCTTGCCCATGTCGGCGCTGAATCCGCGGTCGTGCCGGCGGAACTTGCAGTCATGGATGGGGTCGGCGAGCCGCCGGTGGCGGTCCATGCGGCTTCGCGCCCGGCATTGACGCTGGGCCCGAAGCTTCCCGCGGCAGATCCTGCTGCTCGCATCACGGCGCCGCCGGCGGCCGCGGCCACGCCCTGCATTCCAGCAGCCACACCGGACAGGCCGGTGTCAGTCGAGGTAGCACGTCCCAACTGCCAAGCCGAGGAAGTTGCCGAGCCCATGGTCGTGCCGGCTCGGATTGCAGCGAGACCGCCGCCCGTTCCCATGCGTGCACCGGCGAACGCCGTTCCCCCGGCAACGAGCGCCGATCCGGCAGCGGCCGCCGTGGTCCCGAGCGCAGCACCGGCGCCAAGCTGCGGTGCACCGGAGACCAGCCCTGAAGCGATCCCCGGCCCGAAGATGCCCAACCCAAGCAGCGCCAGCGCGCCCAGCACCTGTGACATGGCCGCCGCCAGATCAGGCTCCTTGCCCTGGAGCGCTGAAGCGAATTCGCCGAAGAGCGTGGAGCCGATACCGACAATGACGGCGAGCACCATCACCTTGATGCCCGATGAGATGACATTGCCGAGCACGCGCTCGGCCAGAAACGCCGACCGGTTCCACAGCGCGAAGGGCACCAGAACAAATCCGGCCAGCGTGGTGAGCTTGAATTCCAGGATGGTGATGAAGAGCTGGATCGAGAGAATGAAGAAGGCGATGATGACCAGGAACCAGGCTACGAGCAGCACGAAGATAGTCAGCGCGTTACCGAAGATTTCCGGAAAACCCAAAAGCTGACTAGCCTGATCAAGCAGAGGCCAGGCGCCCTCGAAACCGGTGGCGGCGATGCGGCCCGGATGCAGGAGATTGTCGGCGGAGAGATTGCCGGAGGACGCGTTGATGCCGAGCCCCGCGAACGACCGATAGATGATGTCGGCGAGGTTCTTGAAATTGTTCAGGATGAAGGCGAAGACGCCGACATAGAGCACCTTGCGGATGAGGCGGGCAAGAACATTGGGCTCGCCGCCGAAAGCCCAGGCGAGGCCTGCCAGCGTGATGTCGATGCCAATCAGGGTGGTGGTGAGGAAGGCGACGTCGCCCGAAAGCAGACCGAACCCGCTATCGATATAGCGGATAAAAGTCTCCATGAAGCGATCGATGACACCCAGATCGTTCATGCCGCCGCCTTCCTCGTCTGATGAACTGTTGATCAGTTGCCGGGATAGGCTGTGCCGGTGCCCAGGAAGCGCTTCGTCGTTTCGCGAGCGGCTTCTTCGGACTGGGCCTTCCGGGCGGCATCCTCGGCCTCGGCGCGGAACTGCGTCGCGAGCAGCGTCTGGATCTGCATCTGCTGCTTGGTCGAAAGTGCGATCAGCTGATTGGTGGCCTGGGTCGCCTCAAGCGCGCCGGCCGCTCCCTGGCTGCGATTGACGAGATCGGCGAGCAGGTCGCCGTCGCCGCGGACATTTTCCACGATCTGCGACTGCACACCCATGGTCTGGCGGAACGCCTGCATGGCGCTCTGCCAACGCTCGCGTGCGGCACTCGCCACATCGCTGACCTTGATCGTGGCGTCGTAGCTTTCCGGATACTGCTGACGCCACTGGTCTTGAAGTTTGTCGAGATCGAAGCTCAGGCCGCTCGCCTGCTCCATCAGTCCATCGATTCGTTGGAGCGAACCGGTAAGCTGGCCGACCGAGGAAAAATCCAGACTCTGAAGATTGCGTGCCATGTTCTGCAGCATGGTCGCCTGGTTTTGCAGCGACTGGATCTGGTTGTTGATCTGCTCCAATGCGCGCGCCGCCGAGAGTACGTTCTGCGCATAGTTCGACGGATCGAACACGATCAGGGCGTAGGCTGGCTGCACATAGTCGGCCATCGGCTTGGCGACCAGGGAAAGCGTGATCAGGCTGGAGAGAAAACGGCGCCGCATCATGATGATTGCTCCTTGTCGGGTTGAGGGAATTGCCGGAGAAGCTCGGCGGCCCAATCGAGGCCGCGCGCACTGAGAAATCGGGAGGCAAAGCTCTCCTGACCGTCGTCGGACAGGACGCTGTCGATGAGCGTCTGCGTGGCTGGGTCGGAGGCGCCGCAGAGCGCGAGCGCGATCGGGCCGAGGCCGAGCTCGAAGAGCCGGTTGCCGCGGCGCGATTGCAGATAGTATTGCCGCTTTGGCGTAGCGCTGGCGACCAGCTCGATCTGGCGCTCGTTCAGACCGAAGCGCTCGTAGGCGGCTCGTCCCTGCGGTTCCACGGCGCGATCGTTGGGGAGAAAGATCCGTTGTGGGCAGCTCTCGATGATTGCCGGCGCGATCGCCGAGCTCGCGATGTCGGCCAGCGACTGCGTGGCGAAGATCACCGACACGTTCTTCTTGCGCAGCACCTTCAGCCATTCGCGGATGCGCGCTGCAAAGAGAGGGTTGTCGAGATAGACCCACGCCTCGTCGAGCATGAGCAGCGTCGGCCGCCCATCAAACCGCTCTTCGAGACGATGGAACAGATAAGTGAGCACCGGCAGCACAGCGCCTTGGCTGTGCATCAGCTCCTCGGTCTCAAAACACTGCACATTCGACAGAGCGAGCCGATCGTCATCAGCATCGAGCAACTGGCCGAAGGGGCCGTCGAGCGTGTAGGGCATCAAGGCGGACTTCAGCGCATTGGACTGAAGCAGGACCGACAGACCCGTGAGCGTGCGTTCCTGCGCCGGCGCGGTGGCAAGGCTGCCAAGCGCAGACCAGATTGCCTCCTTCACCTCCGGCGTGACGGTGACGTTCTCATGAGCAATAAGGCCGGCGATCCATTCGGCGGCCCAACTGCGCGTGGCCTGATCGTCGATTGTGCGCAGCGGCTGGAAGGCAAGGGAGCCGTCCGCCCCCAATGCGTGGTGTTCTCCACCTATGGCGAGCGTTGCGGCACGAGCGGAATTGCCTTTGTCAAAAACATAGATCTGCGCGCCGGCATAACGTCGGAACTGCAGCGCGATCAGCGCAAGCAGCACCGATTTGCCGGCGCCGGTCGGACCAACGATCAGCATGTGGCCGACATCGTCGACATGAGTGGATAATCGAAACGGTGTCGATCCGCTGGTTTCCGCGAAGAGAAGCGGGGGCGCTTCGATCTGGGTGACTTTCGCGAGATGCTCGTTCGCCGATGGGCCGGCCCACGCCGACGATAGCGGCATGAGGTGGGCAAGGTTCAGCGTGTGAACGAGCGGCTGGCGAACATTGGCGTAGACATGACCGGGCAACGAGCCGAGCCACGCCTCGACCGCATTGACGCTTTCACGGATCGAGGTGAAGCCGAGCCCGTTGACGATGCGCTCGACGGCGCGAAGTTTTTCGGCGGCGGCTTGGCGGTCCTCGTCCCACACCGTCACCGTTGTGGTGAGATAGCCGAAGCCGACATGATCAGCGCCCAATGCCTGAAGTGCCTCGTCGGCATCGAGCGCCTTGTTGTCGGCATCGCTATCGACCAGCGGCACCGGCTCGTTGGTGACAACCTCGCGCAGGATCGCGACGATCGACTTGCGCTTTGCAAACCACTGCCGGCGCAACCGCATCAGCGTCTTTGTGGCTTCCGTCTTGTCGAGCGGGATGAAGCGCGTCATCCAGCGATAAGCGAAATCCTGATGGTTGAGCGCGTCGAGGATCCCGGGCCGAGTGAGGTTGGGAAAACCGAGGATGGTGAGGGTTCGCAGATGCTGATCGCCCAGCATCGGCTCCAACCCGCCGGTGAGCGGCGCATCGACCAGAATGCCGTCGAGATAGATCGGTGTTTCCGGCACGGCGACCGGATGCCGGCGAGCCGAGATCGTGCCGTGCAGATAAGTCAGCGTCTCGGCATCGTCGAGCGCGCGTACTTCGGGCATGAAGCCCGACAGGAGATCCAACACGCGGTCGGTCTCGTCACGGAACCGCGCCAGCTCCTGGCGCCAATCTCTTTCGGCTTCTGGATGATAAGAGTCGACGAGCGCGCTTTCCGCCCTCGCCTGGCTGTCCGGCGGCGGCATGAAGAGCAAGGTCAGGTGATAGCAGCTCTCGAAATGTGCGACTTTGCCCTCGAAGGCTGCGCGACGTTCTTCGTCGACCAGCCATGAGGCCGCGTCGGGAAAGCGCGAGGCGGGATAGCCCAAGGCTTCGATGCGTTCGGCCTCGAAGAACAATGCCCAGCCGGAGCCTGGACGTCTGAGCGCATTGTTGGCTCGCGCACAGATGCCGATGAGTTCGGCTTCCGTCGCGCTTTCGAGATCGGGGCCACGGAACCGCAGCGTCCGCTGAAAACTGCCGTCCTTGTTGAGCACGATACCCGGGCCGACGAGTGCGGCCCAGGGCAGATGGTCGGCAAGCCGGTCGGCCCTGCTACGATATTCTGAAACATTCAGCATGCCAGCCACCCCCTCAGCCGAAGGTGGCGAACAACGACGCTGGCGAAGTCCGGATCGCGGCGGGCAGCGAAGACTGCAAGCGTGTGACCAGCAAGCCAGAGGACCAGCCCGGCAATCCACTGCTGTAAGCCAAGGCCTATCGCGGCGGCCACCGTACCATTCAGGATCGCCACCGCTCGCGATGCTCCGCCGAGCAGGATCGGCTCGGTCAATGCCCGGTGAACCGGCACCTCGAAGCCTTCGATATGCTGTTCTGCGGTGGCCATTAGACGAGCGCCCCGCCACCGAAGGAGAAGAAGGAGAGGAAGAAGCTCGATGCAGCGAAGGCGATCGACAGCCCGAAGACGATCTGGATCAACCTGCGAAAACCGCCCGCCGTGTCGCCAAAGGCAAGGGTTAGGCCTGTGGTGATGATGATGATCACCGCAACGATCTTGGCGACCGGTCCCTGCACAGACTCCAGGATCTGCTGCAGTGGCTGTTCCCAGGGCATACCGGAGCCCGCTGCGTAAGCCGGGGCCGTGAAACAAAACGCGAGCGCGGTGGACGAAAGAAAGCGAAGCTTCTTGCGCATAGGTGACCTTTCAAAATTGCTGGAGTTGCGGAAGCGTGAGCTGGGTGACGGCGTAGTCGCCACTGCCGTCGATGCCGGTGACCTCGGCGATCGCGTCGATGCGGCGCGAGGATCCGCGCCCGGCGATGAAAACGATCAGATCGATGGCTTCGGCGATGAGGCGGCGCGGAACAGTGACGACGGCTTCCTGGGCGAGCTGTTCAACACGGTAGAGTGCGGAGCGTGCAGAGTTAGCGTGGACGGTGGCGATGCCGCCGGGATGCCCGGTGTTCCATGCCTTCAGCATGTCGAGCGCTTCCGAGCCCCTCACCTCGCCGACGATGATGCGGTCTGGTCTGAGCCGCAGCGTCGAGCGCACGAGATCGGCAAGCGACACCGAACCCCGCCTCGTCCTCAAGGCAACGCAGTCCTTCGCCGCGCATTGCAGTTCGCGCGTGTCCTCAATCAGGATCACCCGCTCGTCGCATTCGGCCACTTCGGCCAAGAGCGCATTGGCAAGGGTTGTCTTGCCCGATGACGTCCCGCCTGCGACCAGAATGTTGCGCCGCTCGCGCACCGCCTTCTTAAGTGCATCAGCCTGCAGCGGCTGCATGATTCGATCGGTGACATAGTTGGCCAGCGTGTAGAGCTTTGCCGCTGGCTTACGGATGGCAAAGCAGGGCGCCAGCACGACAGGCGGCAGCAGTCCCTCGAAGCGCTCGCCTGAGGGCAGTTCAGCACTGACAATCGGATTGTCCGCATGCGCCTCGGCGCGCACGTGGGAGGCAACCAGGCGGATGATGCGTTCGGCCTCGGAGGGGTGCATATGCACGTCGGTTTCGACGCGACCGTCTCCCAGTCGGTCGAGCCGGAGCGCGCCGTCGGGATTGACCATCACCTCGATGACCAGCGGATCGGTCAGCGCCTCGGTGACCGCCGGACCTAGGGCGGTGCGGAGCATGGCGCGGCGGCGATGGTCGGTTTCCGGATGAGAGCTCATCCTTCCCCTCCCCCGCCATTCTCGTTGCCGAGAGAGCTTTTCCCGGACGCGATCTGCCGGCCGACCTGTTCGACGAATTTGTCGAAACGGTCTTGGGCGATGGCTTGCGTTGCCCGATCGGGGACCGGCGTGTGGGCATGAAGCGTGATCAAAAAGCGGATGAAGAGCGCCAGGCTCTCAAGGATCATCTCGGTATCGTGCCTGACGTGAGCGAGGTCGCGGGAAAGACGGTCGAGCCTCACGCCGTAGCGTCGGTCGAGCTCATTCTCGCCACGCCGCTCGATGAAGGCCTCGACCGCCTTCGCCACAACGGCTGATTTGGTGGTCGATGGATCGCGGCTGAGATTGTCCAGCTTCTCGCTGAGCTCGGGCTCGAGCAGGAACTGATGACGAATGCGGTGGGACTTCATGCGGCTTGTTCTCGACAGGCCGGCGTTGCGCCGGCGACGGGAACAAGCATCGGCCAAGCGCTCGAAATCGCTTATGGCCGTTATCTACGCTGAGATACGCTTTGGCTTTTAGCAGCGCTCAGAAGCCGGGCACGATGTCCTTGTCGTCGCCCCTGCCCTCATTGATGCCGTAAGCACGCGCAGCGGTGGAAACCCGATCCATGACGCGTTTGTCAGCAACCGCCTGGCTATCGTCGTCAGCGGGATCGAAAAGATCGCTCTGATCAGACCGGTTGGCGGCGACGGGTTGTTCTTCAGGCAAACCGGGATGGCGCTGCTGCTGGACGCCTCCCTCGTCTTCAATTGTCGGGCCGGCGCTTTCGTCGTCGGCGGCAAGACGGCGATCGACGCTCCGCACCTGTCCAGTCCAGTCGTCCGGACGTGATGCAGGACCGTCAGCGTAGGGCCCCTCGCGCAATACCGGTGCAGGCAGCACCCGCTCGGTGAAATTCTGGTCTTCATAGTAGCGCAGCTTCTTCGCACGAATTGGCGGCAACCCTGAAACCAGGACCAGTTCGTCAGATGGCGGCAGCTGCATGACTTCGCCGGGCGTCAACAGCGGACGTGCGGTCTCCTGTCGGCTGACCATGACGTGCGAAAGCCAGGGCGCCAGCCGATGCCCGGCATAGTTGCGCATGGATCTGAGTTCCGTCGCCGTGCCGAGTGCGTCCGAAATCCGTTTGGCCGTGCGGTCATCATTTGAGGAAAAGGCAATTCGCACATGGCAATTATCGAGAATGGCGTTGTTCTCGCCATACGCCTTGGAGATCTGGTTCAAGGATTGCGCGATCAGATAGGCCCGAATGCCGTATCCCGCCATGAAGGCAAGCGCGGTCTCGAAGAAGTCGAGGCGACCGAGTGCAGGGAATTCGTCCAGCATCATGAGCAGTTGGTGCTTTCTGCTCTTCTTCGGATCTCCCTCCAGGCGCTCGGTCAGCCGGCGGCCGATCTGATTGAGCACCAGTCGGACCAGTGGCTTGGTGCGGGAGATGTCAGATGGCGGCACCACTAGGTAGAGCGACATTGGGCGCTCGGCATCCATGAGATCGGCTATGCGCCAGTCGCAGCCCGATGTTGCCGCGGCTACGGTCGGATCGCGATAGAGACCGAGAAACGACATCGCAGTTGAGAGAACGCCCGAACGTTCGTTCTCTGACTTGTTAAGCACCTCGCGTGCCGCCGAAGCCACTACGGGATGCACCTGAGGCCTGTCCGCCGCGCCAAGGTGGTTGGTCGTCATCATTCGCTGCAGTGTCGCGGTAAACGAGCGTTGCGGGTCGGACAGGAAGGTGGCGACGCGGGCGAGTGTCTTTTCCTCTTCGGCGTAGAGCACGTGCAGGATGGCGCCGACCAATAGCGAGTGACCGGTCTTCTCCCAATGATTGCGCCGCTCGAGCGCACCTTCCGGATCGACCAAGACGTCGGCAATGTTCTGAACGTCGCGGACCTCGTTTGGACCTTTGCGCACTTCCAGCAGCGGATTATAGCGCGCCGATCGAGGATCGGTCGGATTGAACAAAAGGCAGTATGAGAACTTCGACCGCCAGCCTGAGGTCAGCTGCCAGTTCTCGCCCTTTATGTCGTGAATGACGGCCGAGCCAGTCCAGGAAAGGAGCGTCGGAACGACCAATCCGACTCCCTTGCCTGAACGTGTCGGAGCAAAGGCCATCACATGCTCCGGCCCATCATGGCGAAGATACCGATCCTTCAATTTGCCCAGGAAAACGCCGGCCGGCAGAAACAGGCTTGCCTTCTCGATCTCTAGCGTCGTGGCCCATCGCGAGGAGCCGTAGGTGGAAACCAGACCTCTTTGCCGCGCGCGCCAGAGTGAACCAGCGATCGCGGCTGCGCAGCCCAAGAACCCGCTGGCGCCGGCAAGCACGCCGGCCTGATCAAATATTTCGGGCGCGTAGGCGTCGAAATGGAACCACCATTCAAACAATTTCCACGGCTTGTAGATCGGCCAGCCGGCTACGACGAGCCATGGGACGCCAAGCGGCGACTGATAGCCGAGCATGTGAGCGCACCATTGCGTCGACGTCCACACCCCAAGAATGACGATCGCGAACACGACGGCGATCTGCCCGACTAACAGCTTCGTGGGCGTCATTGGCTAGGCTCGTTGGTATCGCACGTAGCATCGCGCGGCCAGGCACAATTACGAATGCGCCTTATGTACGATTGGATGCGATGACCCGCTATGTATTGCCGTCAACCGTTTCGGTCGGTCGTTCCATTGTGTAGTCACGAATGGACCTCGCAACGTGATTTCGGTCATGAACGAACTGAATGTCCGGCGACTTATCCAGGTTTCGACCGCGAGCCACCGCGATCCAGAAGATGGCTTCGGCTTGAAATCGAAGGCTTTGGTGGCCCTGTTCAAGGTGATCGCACGGAGTTCCTACGACGAAATCAAGGCGACCGGCCGAATTGGTCGCAGACTCCGACCTCGACTGGAGTGCGAAGTGCATTCCTCAAGGACGGTCCCGCCGCGGGTTAGCGGTTGGTTCCCACGGGAAGGACGAAGCTCGGCATGAAACTGTCCAGAGGACATCTGGCAACGTTTATGTTCGATCAAGTCTCGAGCAGAGAGTTTGTGCTGGCCGCTCCTAGCGTTGCCGACCATTTGTAACCCGACATGGAAGCTCACAGGCGTGCGCATGAACATCGATATTCATCTCGCTACTCACGGTCGCTCGCGAGGAGCCAGTAATCAGGTCAGAGTCCGCCATGGAGTCTGAAATCGTCGCAACCTGCCGAAGGCGGAGCGTGGCAGTGCTTCGGCGAGGAACGTTCTCGACTTCTTCGACAACCGCATAGATCCGACGCTGACCGTCAACCGTGCTTGTCTGTGAGGCGCGCCGTTAGGGCGGCGCTATGTTGGCCTGGCGAAGCATTTGCATCCAAGTGGAACGCTCGGCTTCTGGGCTTCCACAAGTGCGGCTAAAACGAAGAGCGGGGTGCCAAATTCACCCGAATGCATCCTGCTCCAGGACTTCCGTGAAAGAGCGGGCATCTCGAAGTCCAGTCCCAGGCCTCCGCCGCATGTTTCCGATGCAGAGAGCGGAACCGCCGCCGCGAGGTTGCGTGGCGGTCCTTTTCTCCTCGCCGATCGGGGTGTGTCAGGACCGTATGCCGGCCAGGAACCGCTCGTACTCGGCGTCATCCATCGGCACGACATGCTGGGGCGCCGGGTAGACGCCGGTGGCGACGTCCGAAAAAAATTCGCGGAAGGCGGCGATGCGCTCGTGCTGCAGGCGATCGAACTCGGCCGCGAAGTTGCGGTAGGTCTTGGCATGGCGTGGCTTGTGGCCGGCCGTATGCCCCAGCACATCCTCTGCGAAGAGGTACTGCGCATCCGCGCCCGGCCCGGCTCCCATGCCCAGCATGATCAGCGGCGTGCTCCTGGAGATCGCCTCGGCCACCCGGTCAGGCACAACTTCCAACTCTGCACCGAAGCAGCCTATGGCTTCCAGTCGCTTCACGTGGTCCCACACGGCCCTGGCGCTCTCTGCTGTTTTACCAACCGCCTTGAAGCCGCCGGTCCAGGTACATTGCGAAGGAATGAGCCCGACATGGGCTACAACCGGAACGGCGTTGTCGCAAAGTGTCTTCTGGATATCGAGCGAGGCCGCGCAGTAGAAACAGTCGCCGCCCATGCCCGTGCAGCGGAACGCCTCGCGCAGATAGTCCTCGGCCGTCACGAGATTGCCCGCCGCGCCATAGGGAAGGCCGACCTGCACAAAGCAGTTGCCGGCGGCCTGGCGCATTTCAGGGCTGAAGAAGCGACCCTCGATAGAGAGAATGTCTATACCGGCAGCCGCTGCGGCCGCCGCTTCATCCAGCGTCGTCACGTACAGCATTGATATTTTCTGGCCCCGCGCTTTCATCGCGCGGATGTCGCCGACCGTCGGGCGGCTGTTCTTGCTGACCATTGCTGACCTTCTCCTGATGGTGGGAATCTTTTGCTATTCAGCCTATTTCGGCCAGTACTTGTCGAGGTTGCGCTGCATCTCCTTCCGCGTGAAGCGGGAAGACTGCTCCCCTCGCTCCACCCACGGCGCCGCGTTGGTGTCGTTGGGGAAAATAGCTTGACAGCGGACGGGCCTGACAGTTGGATTTTGAAGGGAACCCATCAAAAAAGCAGCCATGGCCAAGACAACCACCCTTGAACAGATTGCTCGGGAGGCGGGCGTCAGCCTGTCGACCGTGGACCGGGTCATCAACAATCGTGGCGGTGTATCACCAAAGCGGGAGCAGAGGGTGCTGGCCGCGGCCCACGGGCTGCGGTTGGATCGCCTGAGCTTCCGCACGCCGTTGCGCACCGTCCGCATCGCCTTTGCAATGGCCTCGCCGGAAAACCCCTTCTATGTCGGGCTGCAAAACGCGGTGGTGCAGGAAACCGGCGCGCTGACGCACCTCAATATGCGCAGTTTCATCCTCCATTTCGAGCGCACGACCCCGGAGGGAATCGTGGCGCGGCTGCGCGGCCTGGAAAGGGAATATGATGCAGTTGTGGTGACCTGCTACGCCACTCCTCTCATCAAGGAGGCACTTCGCCAGATTTCCACCAGGGTGCCGTTGCTCGCCTTCATCAACGACTTGCCGGGAAGCGGCCGCCTTGCCTATTTCGGTCCTGACCACGAACGGTCCGGGCGCGTCGTCGGCGAACTGATGGGGCGTTTCCTCGGGTCGGAAGGAGGCGACATTCTGCTTATCCAGGGCTTCCGCGCGATGCTTAATCAGTCCATGCGCGAGCAAGGCTTCCGCGCGGTGATAGCCGAGCGCTTCCCGCGGTGCCGCGTCGTCGCCTCCCGGGAGAGCCAGGACATTCCGGAACGACCGGGGGAGATCCTGCTGGAGGAGATGAGGCGTTTCCCCTCGATCCGCGGCATCTACAACATGTCCTCCGGCTCACGGTCGGTGGCGTCGGTGCGCCGGCAATGCCGCGATGGGCACCGCATGGCCTACATCACCCACGAACTGACAGCCTCGCGCAAGGGGCTCCTCAAGGCCGGACTGATTGACGCGGTGATCGACCATAACAACACGGTCGCGGCGCGTTCGGTGCTCGCCTTCCTGGCTGCCCATTTCGGGCGGCTGCCGCAATTGCGGTCGGAACCGTTCACACCCTTCGAGATCTATCTCAGGGAGAACAGCTGATCCGCTGCCGAGCGCGTGCCACGACTCCAGGTGTTCGACAGTTGCGACATGAAAGCAATGTCAACCAAATAGCTTGCAAGGTAATGAAACCAAGGATTCGGGGGATGTTTCGAGCCGCGGCGTTTCGCATGAACGGTCCTCGGCCGGCATTGGCAGTCTCCACCTAAAGCGCAACGGCGCCTCTTGCCTTGCTCTACCCCATGATGGTGTAATGTTTCAAAGCCTCTCATCGGCAGTTTATCTGCCTTTCATTCAGTCTCATCTCGGGCCATGGCCAGGCGACCAACAATCACGGATCTCGCTGAGCGTGCAGGGGTTTCGGTCTCGACCATCGATCGTGTGCTGAACGGCCGGCATCCGGTGCGCGAGGAGACCGCCCGCAGGGTCTACGAGGCCGCGCGAGAGATCGGCTATCACGCCGCGGGTCTCATCCGGCAGCGTATCGAGCGAGACCTTCGGCCTATCCGGTTCGGCTTCCTCCTTCTGAAGGAGGAACAGGCGTTCTATAGGGCGTTCGCTCTGCAACTGACCAGAGCGGTGGAAGAAACGCCGGGTGTTCGAGGCATCGTGCATATCGAATTCGTCCGGTCCCAGACCCCGTCCGACTTCGTCAAGGCGCTGGAGACGGTGGCGACGCGCGCGGACGTGATCGGGATGGCCAGCCTCGATCATCATCTGGTGACGCGCGCGGTGGAGACATTGAAGGCATCCGGAAAGGCCGTGTTTTCGCTCCTGTCTGATTTCGCCCAGGGCGTTCGCCACACCTATGTCGGCGTTAACAACATGAAGGCAGGCCGCACCGCGGCCTGGCTAATCTCGCGGACGGCGCCGCAGGTCGGCAAGGTGGCGGTCTTTGTGGGTAGCCACCGTTGGCATGGCCACGAACTGCGCGAAACGGGCTTTCGCAGCTACTTCCGCGAACATGCGCCGCAGTTCCATGTGCTGGACACGCTGGTGAACCTCGACACAAAGGAAGTCACCCACGAGGCGACGGTTACCCTGGTTGAACGGTATCCCGATCTCGCCGGCTTTTATGTCGCCGGCGGTGGATTCGAAGGTGCAATCGCGGCATTACGCGAACTGGATCTTGCGCGGCCGCCAAGCGTCGTTGTCAACGAACTCGTGCCCGAGACCACCGACGCCTTGCAAGAGCATCTGGTCGTCGGTGTCATCGCGACACCGCTCGAGCAGCTCTGTCGGGCGCTGATCGACCTGATGGTGAGGACCCTCCAGGCAGGACCGCTAGAGACGAGTGGACAATTATTCCTCCCATTCACACTACACGTCCCAGAAAGCGTGTAATCCAGCGCCTTTATGATAGAATGAGAGAATAGTGGCATGGATTTGCCGCAATCCCTCTTCGCTGATGGGATTTCGTTTTCGCCTGGTTGACCACAGGAATGAGCTTCGTCAGTGAAGGCCAAATCGGTCCAAACCGCGACCGCATGAGGAGTTTACATGACAGGTCACCCGAAGTTCGCCATGAACCATATGGCAGCGCCGGAACTCGATTGCCGCGCGTTCCTCGATCTTGCGGCGTCGCTCGGCTGCGTGGGGGTCGAACTGCGTAATGACTTGGCGGACAAGCAACTGACGGATGCGGCCTTCTTCGACGGCGAAGCCCCGTTGGCGATCGGCAACTATGCGCGCTCCAAAGGCCTGCGTCTTCTCGGGCTTTCGGAAGTTTATGGATTCAACGCCTGGTCGGACGATGTGCGCGCGAAGGTCCAGCTGCTCATCAACCAAGCCAAGGAGGCCGGTGCAGAGTCGATCAGCCTAATTCCGCGCAACGATGCACCGCAATACAGCGAGGGCGGCCGCAAGGAGGCGCTGCGTCGCTCGCTGGGCGAGATCCTGCCGATGCTGGACGCAGCCGACCTGGTGGCGCTTGTCGAGCCGTTGGGCTTCGTCACCTCGTCGCTGCGGTACAAGGCCGATGCCGTCGCGGCCATCGAGGCGGTCGGCGGCAGCGGGCGCTATAAGCTCGTGCACGACACCTTTCACCATTGCCTTGCAGGCGAGAGCGAGTTCTTTCCTGAGCATACGGGCATTGTCCACATCTCCGGTGTCGTCGTTCCGACCCTTAGCCCCGAGGAGATGCAAGATGGCCATCGAATCCTCGTCGACGAACGCGACCGGCTCGGCAATATCGATCAGATCCGTGCTTTGATTGACAAAGGTTATTCTGGCGCTTTCTCCTACGAGCCGTTCTCTCGCGAGATTCATCGGCTAAACAATGCTGAGAAGGCTTTCAATCTGAGCATGGATTTCATCCGCTCCAATCTCCATTGAGACCCGCGCGGTAACAATTGCTCACTCCCGGATCCCGAGCTCCGGGTCTTTTTGCAGCGTGGGCACCTGCCTGTTCACCAACGGGCTGTCAGTCGAAGTTTTGCCGCAACTTGCTGGCGTGAAACTATGAAGGAAGGAAACGATGTTCAGCTTCGCGCTTCGGGTGAAATGCCGCTCCACCAGGGGGATCGTAGCTGCGATCTCGGGATTTCTTGCCGATCAGGCCTGCAACATCACCGACAGCGCGCAGTTTGATGACGCTGATACCGGCAATTTCTTCATGAGGGTGAGCTTCCGTTCCGAGGGTGGGCTTGAACTCGAAGAGCTGCGCGCAGGTTTCACCCCGATCGCGTCGCGCTTTGGGATGGAAGCAGAATTCTTCGACGAGGCCACGAAGCGAAAAGTCATCATTATGGTCTCGCGATTCGGCCACTGCCTCAATGATCTCCTGTATCGTTGGCGCATCGGCGCTCTTCCGATCGAGATCGTGGCAGTGATCTCCAATCACATGGATTATCAAAAGCTCGCGGTGAATCACGACATTCCGTTTCACTGCATCAAGGTCACAAAAGACAACAAATCCGAAGCGGAAGCGCAGCAAATGCGGATCGTGGCCGGCACTGGGGCCGAGCTGATCGTGCTTGCCCGCTATATGCAGGTTCTCTCGGATGAAATGTGCCAGAAGATGTCCGGGCGCATCATAAACATCCATCACTCGTTTTTGCCTTCTTTTAAAGGCGCCAGTCCGTACAAGCAAGCTTACGAACGCGGGGTGAAATTGATCGGCGCCACATCGCATTACGTGACCGCAGATCTCGATGAAGGGCCGATCATCGAGCAGGACATCATCCGTGTGACACATGCCCAGTCGAATGATGACTACGTCAGCCTCGGCCGCGACGTTGAGGCACAAGCATTGGCGCGGGCGGTACACGCGCACATCCACGGACGAGTATTCCTCAACGGCAGCAAGACGGTCGTGTTTCCACCTTCGCCAGGTTCATATGCTTCAGAGCGAATGGGATGAACGCCCGCAGGATGATTGAAAGATCAGTTACGGATCACCGGTGGACAAACGGTCGCACGAAGAGGGCATCGGGCGAGGTTCGGGCGATCTGATATGGCCGACCACTGCGTGGTGTCACATTGTTGAGCCGAAGAGCCCGCATGTGCTCTGGCAGGCCCATCGAGACAGACTGACAATTCACCGAGCTTATCATTTTCACGGCGATCTCGAGACAGCGGCCAGGTAGCGGCATCATCGCGTCCGAGTTCTTCGAACTGCAGGCCGCTTTCGTGAACAAACAGATTGACGTTTTCATCGAGCAGGTGCCCTATCGCGATCACCATCGCGTGCTTCTTAGGTATCAAAGGTATCGAACGCAACAAGTGCTCCGCTATATCTCCCTGCTTGACGGTAGCCACTGAGACTCAACGCCCCGCCTCAGAACGTGTCGACGACCGTCAGCACACGGATCTTTCTTGTCCGTCGCGAGCTCATCGTGGACGAAGTCCATCACCCAGACGTCGTTCGGGCCGACGGCTTCCTCCCGGCCTTCCCGCAGCTTCGCCTTCACACGCCGCTTCGGCGTCTTGTTCCTGAGCTGCAGGCCCAAGTCCTGTAAATTCGATAGGATCGCTTCATGTTGATGTCCCAGCCCTCGCACGTGAGCATTACGTGCACGCGGCGGTATCCGTAGCGGACCCGCGTGGCGCAGATGTCCTTGATCCGAGCTTCGATGCCAGCCCTGATCGCGGCGGCGGGACTTGTAGTGAGAGGTGGCGAACTCCAGAACCCAGCATGCCCTTCGGATCGACACGTTCACACGTCTCCGCCACCAGCTCGCGTTTGCGACCAGGCCTCACAGTTTTCGGCGAATGACGTCCTGCAGCATCTCCTTGTCCAAGGACAGATCGGCCACCAGCTTCATGAGCTTGCCGTTCTCGTCCTCAAGCTGCTTCAGCCGCTTCATCGCGGTCGGCAGCAGTCCGCCGTATTTCTTTTTCCAGTTGAAATAGGTCGCTGGCGGATTCCCGCCCGTCGACAGATCTCGGCAACAGGAATCCCGTCCGCTCCCTGCTTCAGAATAAACGCCTTCTGCGCGTCGGAAAACTTCGGGGCCTTCATCATCTTCCGCTCCTCTCAGTCAAGGGATGTTACCGCGGAAAACTCAACTTTCGAACAGTCCAGTTTTCAGGGGTCATTTCTGGCCTCATGAGGCCTGTTTTTCCAGCGTGGATCTCATTGCGAACTCAGCCGGCGGCATGTTGCCGAGGGCCTAGTGTGGTCTGGGGTGGTTGTGATCCTCCTTCCATGAAGTGACGGCGTTGCGGCCCTCGGACAGCGTCGAGAACAGCGTGTTGTTGAGGCGCTCGTCCCTGAGGCTGAGGCGCCCGTTGATGGGGAAGACGGCCCCGCTTCTGAGAAGGGACCGTATACTGGTCCTACACTGCAAAAGGAGCATTCTGATGAACCCAGCCACCGTAGGCCTCGACCTAGCCAAGAATGTTTTTCACGTCCATGTCGCCGATGCATCTGGCAAGACGATTGACAGCAAAAGGCTCACTCGTCGTGATCTCCTGCCCTATTTCAAAGCGTTGCCGCTTTGCCTGATCGGTATTGAGGCCTGTGCAACTGCCCATAACTGGGCCCGTCAGTTGCAAGGGCTCGGGCATGACGTGCGCCTGATTCCTCCAAGCTACGTCAAACCTTTCGTGCGTCGCGGCGCGAAGAATGACGCCACTGACGCGGCGGCAATTTGTGAAGCAGTGACCCGACCCAACATGCGCTTTGTTCCGATCAAATCGCGTGAAGATCAGGCGTTCCTGATGCTGCACAGGGCCCGAGGCCTTTTGGTTAGGCAGCGAACCATGGCGGCGTGTGCGTTCCGGGCGCACTTGGCCGAGTATGGGGTCATTGTCGCTCAGGGAATACACCGGGTCGATGCCCTCATTGCGAAGCTGGATGAGATACGAGCAGACCTTCCCAATGATGCGTCCTTTGCGTTGGATGCTCTCGTCGGACAACTTGATACCCTGAACCGACAGATCGATCGGATCGATGTCCGGCTGGCTGAGATTCACAAGACCAATGCGATTTGCCGCTTGCTTGCGACCATACCGGGAATTGGGCCGATTACCGCGACCGCGTTCGCCGCCACAGTACCCGATCCGTCCACGTTCCGATCAGGGCGTGAGTTTGCTGCCTGGCTCGGCCTGACGCCACGCCAAAACTCATCAGGTGGCAAGCACCGGCTCGGCGGCATCACCAAACAAGGGGATCGGTATCTTCGCCATCTGCTGGTATTGGGAGCGCGAACTGTGGTGCGCTATCCTAAAGCCCGTTCTCGTGTAGATGGCCCATGGATTGAGGCTCTGCTGGAACGGCGGCGCCCAATGGTTGCTGCCGTCGCGGTCGCAAACAAGCTCGCGCGAACGATCTGGGCAATGCTCTCTACCGGCGAGGTGTTCCGAAACACGTAGAATTGAAGATCGAATAAACTGGGACACAATGAGATGGCACAAGTGCAATGAAAGGATGATGATAATCGGCAAAGCTGAGGATCGAGAAAGCCCGGAGAGCTTTAAGCGCGCCAAAGCGCGTCCCGTTGATGAGGCCTCGATCCGCGGACACCATCAGGGCCAGCAGTCATGTATGGGCTGCACAAACAGGCCGAACACATGAACGCACCCGCCGATGAACATTACGCTCAAAACACTTGCGCCCGCGGGGCCGTCTATAATGAAGCTCTCGGCGAAGGCATTCTGCATGGGCTTACCCGGCGTGATGTAGTGCGATTCGGCGCCGCTCTGCTGGCACCAGCGCTGGACCGCCATGGAGGTCAGCTCCGTGCCGTAGCACCTGCGGAATGAAGGAGCGGCGGCGGCTGAGATAGCGAATGATTGTGTCGAGCTCGCGCAAGACACGCAGGCCCGACAGCGAGGTGTCGGCGATCAGCGCCAGACACTCCCGCGTCTAGCGCTGATCTGTTGATGACAGCCACCGAGACTCAACGCCTCGCGTCAGATCGCTCTCTGCTTCTGAAGGAAGCCATTAGCTCGGCTCGAGCCTGATCGGAGGCTTGGCTGATGGGCAGCGCGACTCCTGTACCAGCCCTATGACCGAGCCGGTGTTGGAGTGCCTGCCGATCGATGACGAGGTTGTCGAGGTGCAGCCTGGCTGGCTGCCGCCTTTGCCCCAGTCGTCTGACCAGCGCCCTCGTGCCGTCAAGCACAAAGACACCGCAATCATAGCCGTTCTGCTGCTGGGTTATGCGGGCCGGCTCCAGGCGGGCTCCCAGCCGTCGTGCGAGCTGTGCCGCGGGCTGGTCGTTGAACCGGCCGGCGGAGTCGTAATGATAGGCAACCGGCCTTGCCCGCTCGCGTCGATCAACCAGAAGCAGCGACCAGTGGCTGCCGCGGCGTTCAGGATCGGTAGCGCTGGCATCGTTGACAGGCAGAAACAGGAAGTCGGCAGTGTCGTTGCCATTGCGATCGTAGACGATGCGCTGGAAAGCCCCGAGGGCGGCATTGTCCGAGCCCAGGCGCAGATGATAATGGGCTATCAGCGGGTCGGCGAGCCGCGTTCGGGCGGCGAGATCTGGATTTTCCCTCTGCAGCTGCTGCGCCAGCAGCTCGTAGTCCCTCTGGATATGCTCATCGCTCAGCCATTGCGTGGCGTCGAGCGCCAGCCCGCGGTCGTGAGACGAGGCTCGCGGATTGAGCGCCTCGATCTGAGCGTCGGAGGCTGTACCTGGAGGCGGGGCATAATGGGCATCGTCACGCAGCTCGGCCGGTGTGGACGGCAAATCGACCAGGGAATCAAGACCGCGGTAGATGTCAGACGAGCGAGCTGACGCGGACCGCCGGGCTGGCCCCATGTCTTGATCCGACTGCGGCGACCACGCTGACCAGGGGCGGTCCCGACCGGCAGGTCTTTGCCTTCCGGCTTGATCCACGTCCTGCCAAAGTTGCGACTGATCGTAACTTTCCGGCGAGGCGGCGGGACTTACCCTCCAATCGGGCTGCTCCCGCGAGCCAAGCTGTGGCCCGAGATCCGGGAGCCTGCCATGTATAGCGCTCGACGCCGCGGAACCTTCGCCAGGCACGCTCGATGACGGCGATGGCCCGGCAATCGATCTCGACCTGGCAGCGTCCGACCGCGGCGCGGAGCCGGCATCATCCTGCAAGTCGACGATGTCATCAAGACCGGCATAGATCTGCGAGGATCTACGTGACGAGCCGGGCTGGGCAATTGCCGAGCCGGCAACTGCGCTCCAATGGCCCAAGCCGCTAATGTCAGCATCCTCAGCCAGCTGCCCGGGCGTGAGCGCATTCAGGTCAAAATCCGGATGCCGATAAGGTGTGGGCGACAGTGGTGCAAGGCCGGCGAAGGTCGACGACGAGTCGGCACTTTGAGCAGGCGAGGATGGGGCCGGCACGGGGGCCAATTCTGGCGGCAGCGATGTCGTCTGATGGAACTGCGGCGCATTGGTCGCCATTGGCGCGCCACGCTGTGCGGCCTCTTCTTCATGGAAGGCTCGCAGCACGTCCCAGGCCGGGTCGCTCGGGGACATGGGGATGGGCGAGAAGGCGACGGGCGAGGTGCTCTGTACAGCTCCAGTGGGCGGGCCGCTTGGCTGCTCGCGCGGGGCCGCTTGCCCATGCGCTGACAGGCCCAGCGCATTGTTGGCTGCGACCATTTGCCGGTATTTCTGCAGAAAGCCCCAGGCTGTGCCGAAACGGGGGCCTGCGTTCTTCTTGTATTCGTCAACCGCCCGGCTCAGAACCGCGGGTTCAATCTGGGCAATGCCCTTGCCGAAGTTCTGACTAAGCCAGCTGTTGAAACGACACAAATGACTCCGATACTTACTTAGCGTGTCTTTTCCGTACCTGCCTGCAGCTGCCCGACATGCATCTTCGATCACCTGGTTCTCTTCGCTGACAGGACGCGATCTAGCTGTTGTGACAGTCTGTCCGGCATAGGCTTGCCGGAGCCTTCCCAATGCGGCGTTAAGTTCAGAAAGTAGTTTTGCATCGTTGCCCGCGAAGTCCTTCGCCAGACGGTCCAACTGCTCGTCCTCAATCCGACCGTGGATTTGGCTCTGGTGGTTCTCGTCAAGCCATGTGCTGAACTTGCGCAGAGCCGCTAGATCGTGCCACATGGTTCCTTCTTTGAGGCGGGCAGCTACGGCTCTTGTCTGGTATCTGGCCAGGAGTTCCTCATCGTCCTTCGTGCCGGGTCGAACAGTCGAAGCAGCCGTCACAGGCTGTCCGGCATAGGCTTGTCGGAGCCTTCCCAACGCCACGTTGATATCGCTCAGTAGTATGGTATCCTTGCCCGCAAAGTTTTTTGCCAGACCGTCCAGCTGCTCGTCATCAACCCGGCCGGCGATCTGGGTCCGATGGTTCTCGTCAAGCCATGTGCTGAACTTGCGCAGCGCCACTATACCGCGAGCAATCGAGCTTTCACTCACCTTGGCTGTTTTAGCCACCTTAGCGCGGTAGGCGGCAAAAAGCGCCTCGTCCGGATGCTCTCGGACGCGTTTGCGACTGCGCGTTTGCTGAACGAGGGAAGCCTGGTGCGGTGCCGCGGCCGACATTGTATGGCGCGCGCCGGTCAAACCGCCTCCCATGGTCCCTTCTTGGAGGCCGGCAGCCTGGGCCAAGAGGTTCTCATCATCCTTGGTGACAGGTCGAACATTCGAAGCAGCCGTCACTGGCTGTCTGACAGAAAGCTGCCGGAGCCTCTTCAGCGCCGGGCTGATACGGGCGCCCTCGCGCTCCGTGAAGTCCTTCGCCAGCGCGTCCAACCCGGGGTCCTCAATCCGGCCGGCGATCTGCGTCCGATGGTTCTCGTCAAGCCATCTGCTGAACTTGCGCAGCGCCGCTAGATCGTCCCTCAAGGTTGGTCCTTTGACCACGACTTTTGCCCGGTATTGGGCGAAGAGTTCCTCATCGTCCTTCGTGCCGGGTCGAACAGTCGAAGCAGCCGTCACAGGCTGTCCGGCAGAATGCTGCCGCAGCCTTCCCAACGCCACTTTGGTGTCGCCCAGTAGTACGGCATCGTTGCCCGCAAAGTCCTTCACCAGACCGACCAGCTGCCCATCCTCAATCCGACCGTTGATTTGGCTCTGGTGGTTCTCGTCAAGCCATATGCTGAACTTGCGCAGCGCCGTTATATCGCCACGAATCGAGCTTTCACCCACCTTAGCTGTTTTAGCCGCCTGGGCACGGTAAGCGGCAAAAAGCGCCTCGTCCGGATGCTCGCGGCCGCGCTTGCGACTGCGCGTTTGCTGAACAACGGAAGCCTGGCGCGGCGCCGCGGCCGGCATTGTATGGCGTGCGCCGGTCAAATCGCCCTGTTGATTGGCCGCAGGCCGATATGCGTCCGCGATGACGTGAGGGAGGCTCACGCCATCGGGTGCGCTTCCAAAGCCCGTGGCGGGCGGGTTGACCCGCGGCGGCGGGATGGAACTCAAAGCTTCGTAACCGTCCCCAATCGCCGCGCGGGTCCTCCTCTTGCAGCATGCTCGGACCAACCGCATTTGCATGTGAGCCGGTTCGCCGCCTGGCGAGACGGCTGTTTGGGACAGCTGGCCGATGCTGGCCTGGCCGCAACGCGTTCAGATGCTCCTGAAAACGCACCTGGTCGGTCTGCTGCTGCGAGCCTGCATCGTCTGTGCGGGCGAGATCTGAGACGCGGGATGGATTGACGTTGCCAAAGGGATCCATGCTATCTCCTTTTTGCCTGTTCAGAGCAGCTCAAAGCCGGCCAGGCGGCTGGAAACTGTTCTATGGTGTAATGTCCGGAATTATGTGGCGTCGTGAGGGCCGAGCCCAGAATTATCTGTCGTCGGGTGGGAGTAACCATGGCAACACCATAGCGGAGCACCGGCACCCGATGGCCAGATCCTGCACCACGAAGCTCGTTCGCCCAGAAACCGCGACCCCGGTGGCGGCTCATAACAAAGACGGCGCTCTTCGGTGACGGTGGCCCGGCTCAAGCGACGCCGCTTCGGACCCGTTGCCGCAGGCGAGCTCCGCTTGGACGACGGCTCCATCCCGCCCGGCTTCAACGTCGGGCTCGGCGGTGGAACTTTCAGACGCCGTATATCATCCTTCAGAGCCGCACTTTCGGCGCTAAGCCCGGTCACCTCCGCCCGCAAATGCACGATCATGTCGAGCAGGTCCGCAGGGGTCAGCGTTCGAGAATCGGGTGACTCCGACATGACCCGATGGAATCACGCCGCACGCCAAACCGCCACCCACTCCAACCCGATATATCCGAGTCATAACGCCGCGTCCGCCACCGCTGTGCGCATCAGTGTGCAGTCCCGAATTATCTGTCGCTGTCCAAAATTGAGTCAGGACGTTGAAGCCCTGCGCACGCGCCACGCTGAGATGCTGATGCCTTCTGTCACACAACGCGATTGTGGGGGGCAGCGCGGAACGGGACCTTGGTCGATGCGGGTTACCAAACCTGTCGCTGGGGGTTACCAATGCGCGTGTTTAGTGGCCTTAAGTTATCAATCCTGGCCGGAATAAGCTCAATCAAAACATCTCCTTAAGGCCAATCGGGAATTGATTGTCGTTGGGGCACATTGGTAACCTCTTGTCCGAAAGGCATTGGCAACCTCTTCGGGCGAAAGCAGCGCGATATCATCCACTTAGCAGTCCGGCCAACGACAGATAATTCTGGACTCTAGCCCCTGCCGACGACAGTACGCTTCGCGGTGTGCACCGCGTGACACCTGCCGTTGAGCACTGCATGCACGTGGTCAGCTTCGGACCTCATTTCGGTCATTCATAACTACAAAGCCGTTTCCAATAGCGGACATTAGCCACCTGCTGTTTGCCCGAGTTAATGCCAGCGTATTGCAGTGGCGGGTATCATAGGTGCAATCGGTCTGGCGGCCTAAACCTCACCATGGCATGTCTTCGCCCATTGTCCTTGGATGCCAGCCATTGTCGGCCGGCGTCACCCGATCGATCAAGTCTTTGACTGTTCGCGATACTTGTGCCGCCAACATGTCCGAGCAATGTGGGGGAATCGAAGGTTGGCCTATAGCCAATCGCGTGAACGTCGGGCAGAAGTGCTCTCATGCGCTCATCTTGGACACCACTGATGCCCACCATTTCGTCCTCTCAAGTTCCGCCACCAAAGTCCTGGGAGGAGTTCGAAGACATCTGCCTTTCGGCAGCGAAGCATCGATGGGATTCCTCGAAGTTTTTCGGCAACGGGCGCAAAGGCCAAGCGCAGGACGGGGTCGACATATGGGGGCATGATGGCGTGGGCGAGCATATCGGGGTGCAATGCAAGAACACGCTGGCTGGGATCTCATTGAAGGTGGTGGAAAACGAAATCGCCAATGCCGAGGGCTTCAGGCCCAAGCTCGACCACCTCTACATTTCCACCACTGCGCCACGTGACGCGACTCTGCAGAGAGATGTCCGTCTGATCTCGATTGCCCGCAAGGCTGCTGGGGATTTTCTGGTCGACATATTGTTCTGGGACGACGTCGTGGGAGACCTCGCCCTCGAGGACTCCGTCTTCTTTAAGCACTATCCGCAGTTCAAGCGCGGTGTCGATCCGAGCAAGGCACACGACCAGACACTGTACGAAGAGTATCTGCAACTAATGCGATCGGACGGAGTCATTGGGTTCATCGACGAATGGAACATGGCTGGGTTTTCGTTTCCCTCAGCGAGGTTAGATCCACTTCGGGAATTCGTCGCAAACTGGAACGCGCCGGAGCGCGAGTTCAGTTCGTCGCAGATTGACGCAGTGCGGTTGGAATTATGGACTAAGGCCCGGGACTACTTGGTCGAGATCAATCGGAGCACATTTCCTGCCAACGGACCAGGTTGGATCGCGGTGCCGTCGGAGTGGGAGGACAAGTTCCCGGATAGGTTCAAGCGCGTTGTCAAAGAGCTGCACGGCATGGCCGGCGAAATCGTCGAGATTCATGGTCGTTTGGTCCGAACCGCAAAGGCAGTTCTTTTGACGACGAACTGATGTCTATGCCGTTCCGAGCGCTGGCGTGGCGGCCCTAAACTTGCCATTGGTTCGGTTCTGCCAACCGCGAGAGGCTGGGCAGGACGGATACGCGTTGTCAGCGGCTGCGCTTTATCTCATTACCGACCTGATCGCTCCAGTAATGTCCGGAGGGAGCATCGTTTACAATACAACGCTTGAAGGTCACCCAGAAAGGCCCGTCAAGTAAGCGATATTAAGCGGGGGAAATAGATGCCATCGTTGAAGACAAATTTCGTCAAAAGGATTGATCGGCTTCCCAAGCCGACCAACGCAGCTGACGCTATGCAACCACTCTTCGAAGCGGTCAGCAACTCGATCCACAGCACCCAGGATCGATTCAAGGACAACGTCGCAACCCAAGGGAAAATCATTGTCACGCTCACCATGGCGAGCAGACAGGCTCCCTCAAAGATCGTGGTCGAAGACAATGGTGTGGGGCTCGACGGCAGGAACTATGACGCGTTCACCACCACCGACACCGACAACAAGATTGCGCGTCGTGCAATAGCGCGTATCGCGAGACCCGCCGCGATCCCGCGAGAGATCTCTTCGCGCTCCGCCAGCCCGAGCGCCGAGGCTGCTCTACGCCTTGCTGAGGGAGCAATGCCGCCGTGTAAGGATACGATCCGCTGAACGCCGGTCTTGTTCCGGCGGTCCAGTGCCCGCGAGATCGACGAAATGCTCTGACCTTGCTTCCATCGCTCCCGAAGCTCGGCCTTCTGCGCTGACGTAAACCAGATCCGTGACGTCACCATGCAACACCTCCTCATCCTCTCAGATTAAGAGTGTTGCAGTGACCGGTTGAACCCACCGGCGCAAAGCTGCCGCCGAGTCGGATCCGCGTGCGCCTCGATCCATTGTCTGGCGGGTTGTCCAGACTAGACATTGTGGCTGATCAAACGGGTCGACGATCGCAGCACGCTAGCATCCTCAGGGATGCTCACTCCGCTTCCGTAGCCCAAACGAGACGCAAAACACCTGTTGGCAGGCCATGGCGATCTTGAAGGCCTTCTCGATTCCTACGGGCTTCTCACTGTCAACGGAGGGCACACCCATGGCACATGAGTTCGAAATCTATAAGGACAAAGGTGGCGAGTTTCGCGTTCGCTTCAAGTACAACAGCGAGGTGATATTCTCGACCGAGGGCTACGCAAGCAAATCCAGCGCTCAGAACGCCATCGACTCGATCAAGAAAAATGGCCCCAGTGCGCCGGTCGAAGACAATAGCTGATCGCCTTCGAGGCCATACGACGCTGCGACAATTCCGAAGCTGAGCATATTGGCTTCGAAACGAGCTTCGGATCGGGACTAGCAGTTGTTGCGCTAGGGTAAGTGCGGCCTCAACTCCTAAGGGAATCCTCGGCAAAATAGACCTCACTAGACCTCTGCTACATTTAGGAGCATTCTCTCCGCTGGGGAGTGGGGTGTGGATAGGTCTCGTTACGACAATCGTTCTGATGGCTGGCGCAAGCGCACTGGCGCAAAACACTCCCGTGCACTGCGGTGGGCGAGTGTGCCCCGACGGTTGATCTTCGTGACCGCCGCTGCAGTAGGCGCCTTCGCCGCTGAGATGGTCATGGTGCATAGTGACCGGTTGCTCGACCTGACCCCTTCGAACTGGATCGAGCCAAGGCCCGCCCCCATGATCGGCGTGGCGTCCGTCATTGACGGTGACACAATCGAGATCCACGGCCAGCGCATTCGGTTCAACGGGATCGACGCGCCAGAGAGCAAGCAATATTGCGACGACGCCAAGGGCTTCGAGTACCCATGCGGTCAGCGATCCGCCGAAGCGCTGGATAGTTTCCTGGCCGCCTCGCGGCCGGTGCAGTGCACTTTCGTGACTTGGGATCGCTATCACCGCTTCGTCGGCGACTGCTGGCGCGCCGACGGCGCGAGCGTGGCTACGTGGATGGTAGAGCATGGCCAGGCGCTCGATTGGCCGCACTACAGCAACGGCGCCTACGCGCCGCAGCAGGCCAACGCCAAGGCGGCGAGGCTTGGTCTATGGGTTGGCAAGTTCGAAGCGCCTTGGGACTGGCGCGCATCGCATGGCGACGGGGCTGCGCCGTCGAGCCAGCCGTTCGGCATCATCAGTCGCAAGCTGGTCGCGCAAAGCGGCGGCCTTTCGTGCGAGCCCCGGCGGTACTGCTCGCAAATCAGTTCCTGCGCAGACGCCCAATGGTACCTGCACAACTGTGCGTGGGGCCGCAAGCTGGATAGGGATGGTGACGGGGTAGCGTGCGAGACGCTTTGCTAGGGAGGGGTTCATGGATGACAAGTTTTACAACCGCGTCGGCGGCGATCGTATTTCTTCGCGGCAGATCGATGAGTTGATTGGGTTAGCGCGCGGCCTCGCTGCAGACGGAAGTATCAACAAGGCGGAAGTCGAGTTCCTTCAAAAATGGCTGGCCGCGAACGTCGAGATTAGCGATCAGCCGATCGTCCGGACCTTGTACCGACGGGTCAATGAAATCCTTGCGGACGGCGTGCTCGATGCCGATGAGCACACCGAACTTCTCGATACGTTGAACAGCTTCTCGAACCGAGATTTCGAACTCGGGGAAGTGTTGAAGCCGACCACCCTGCCCCTTTGCTATCCGCCTCCGCATTTGACCTTTGAAGGTCGGTCGTACTGTTTCACCGGGACGTTCAATTATGGCCAGCGAAAATACTGCGAGCAGGCCATAGCGGATCGTGGCGGCCGCGCCGGCAGTTTGACGCAAAAGACCGACGTGCTCGTGATCGGTGCGTACGCCACGGAGTCTTGGAAGCACTCATCGTTTGGCGACAAGATTTTCAAAGCGACCGCCTGGCGCGACGAGGGGTTGCCAATCTCGATTGTCGCCGAGAGCCATTGGGTCGGTTTTCTCTGACTTCGTCCGTTCGTTTGGCAGCGTCTCATACCATCAGCACCCTGTTCGACCGAGGTGGAACGATGCGGCACAATGCGTTTAGCGATCAGATCCGCCTGTCTCGGCGATTTGCAGGTCGCTTCCTTACGAGCGTGATCGCGCTCGCAGTTGCAACGGCAGCAGGATGCAGCTCCATAGACTACCAGAAGCTTACCACCGGTGAGATATCCGGCAGCTTGTTCGTGATGTGGGTCGGTGAGGGCAACAATTCCGGTGACGGGAGTTTCCTGTTCGTGCCCGACCCTCATGATCCCTTGATCTTCCATCGGGCAGATCCGGCAGCACCAGGAAGCACGATCAAGCCAGGCCTCATGTACACGGACGGCGGCTCAATCCCGAAGATCGCGCAGGTCTTCAAAGGGCTGTCACCTTGGGGCTATGCCCCAGCCTACATGATCCACGACTGGATCTTCATTGCGCATCACTGCATCATTGACGGGAGCACGGAGAAGAGGTTCGATCAAGTTCGCGGGATTGGCTTCGACGACTCCGCTGCGATCCTCGGTGAGGCAATCAAGGCGTTGATCGCGACGCGTCAAGTCGCGCCGAACGATGTCGCACCCACTGCCATCACGGCGGCGGTGGGAAGCGCGGTTGCCAAGAATCTTTGGGACGAGAAGGGAGCCTGCAAGTCGCTGCAGGTGAGTGCAAAAGACATTGCTTCCGCAGAGGCAGCGATACCGGGCTCCACATCCAAAGCTCAGAACCTGAGGACCTTCCAAATACCAGAAGCCGTCACACCTTCGATCCGAGCAGTGAAGCCAGCGAAGATCATCGCTCGTCTGACCCTCTGACCTGAGCGTCGAGCCAACGCATGGCGGCCGGCGTGCGGCGACTGACCGCCAAAACAGCCGTCATGGGCGATCGTCGCGGACCTAGCGCGAATGGTGGCCCGTATCGGACGAATCCGATTTCAGCAGACGTCATAAACCAATTGAACGTCCCAAAGGAGGCGCGAAGCGGTTATTGGCGATGCCACTTGTTTCGAGCACACGCCGGCAACGACCCCGTTTGAATTACCCGAGCTCGTGGATGGCCACGTTGGGGACAACCGACTTCGCTATCTCGCAAAGGTGTTGATGATGCGTCAGGTAAATGACCTGACCCACCTTGGCCATCTCGCCGAACAATCGGAAAACTTCCTCCGACCGGAGATGGTCGAAGGTCTCCATGATGTCGTCGGCGATGAAGGGAACAGATGGCCTGAGCTTGGCAAACTCGAAATATCCGGCGAGCCGTAGAGCCAGGTAGAGCTGGAATCGCGCGCCTTTCGACAAAGCGTCAGCGACCTTTGACTGGCCATCATTCTGGGTCGCGATGAGGACCTCGCCGCCCTTTATCGGCTGGGTCGTTAAGCCTGTGTACCGGCCGCGCGTTATCAGTGCGAAAGCCTCGGAGGCCTCGCTCATCATTCCGGAGCGGTGACGTTCGCGGTAGACCCGGAGCGCGCTTGCCGCCGACATCACCCCAAGTTTCAATTCGATGTAACGAGCAGCCTTCTCCTCGATTTCGAGAAGAACTGTGCGGCGCTCCGCATCGATCCGGGCAACTTGGCTGTCGCCGCCAATCGCGTCGAGCTTGTCGGTCGCTCGAGTACGCCGGACGAGTTGCTGTTGTATGGCTTCATCGAGGTCAGCGAGGCGTCGCTCGATTTCGGCCTTTTCAATTGCCAGCCCATCGAGATCGACGCTCTCCAGCAATGAGCGCGCCTGGGCGAAGTCCTCGAGGGCGAGCTCGCTCGTCAGTCGTTCTTCAAGCTCGGCCACAGCGCTCTGCAGACCATCTCGCTCGCGAAGCCGTTCATCCCGCTCTGCGACTTCGGGAAGAGTTTCCACCCTGAAAGCGTCGAGCACTTGCTGCTTGGTCGTCTCGTGTGCCGCGATCTCGGCGTTCAACGCCTCCTGAGCGTCTTGTAACTTCTGAATATCAACCAGGAGATTCGCCCTCGCCTCACGGGCGCGCTCGGCTTGCTCCAGACGCTTGGTCAGCCTGACGCTCGCCTGTTCCGGCGCGTCCTCGCTTGAGGGATCCCCGGCCTGCGCACCAAGCCGGGCCACCTCTTCAGCAAATCCAGTCCTGTCCGCTTCCATCTTGCCTATGCGCATACGCATTCCCTCGCGATCCTGCAGGGCCTTTGAGAGCTCCGACAACTGATCGAGCACGCTTCCAAGCCCGGTTCCGGCGACGCCGTCTTCGAGCCAGGTGCCCTTCAGCGTTTCATTGACGTCAGCCTGCCATGCAGTGTCTCGCCGTTCGGCAATTTCAACAGCGAGTCGCCTGGCAGCCAGCTCCTCTTCCTTCGCGGCGACGCTCCTCAGTGCTTCCGCGCGTTCCGCGTCGACCTTCGCCTGCCTGTCGAGAAAGCGCTCGGCCGCGACCACCATGGTCTCCATGGCCTCACCGGCTTCCGGCTGAATTCCAACGCTTCGAAGAGCCGAGGCCAATCCGAGGTGGATCCGCTCTCCTTCGGCCGTCGCGCGTCCAATCCTTGCGCGCGCGAGCAGGATGTCGTCCAAAGCGCCAAGCGCGTCAGCGTGTGCGGACAGCCGCTCCTCCAGAAGTCCGATCAAGAGGTCGAGCGACTGCTCCTGGCAGTCCTCAAGCAAGGTGCCGGCCATTCGCTTGATTTCAATTGACGCAATTTCCGCGCGCTTGGCCACACCCGCGAGTTGGCAGCTTACGCGCTCTATTGTCGCTTCGGTCTCGGCCGCCTTCTGCCTGATTGCGCGCAAATCCGCGAGCTCGCCCGCATGGGCCAATCGAGCCGCTCCGACATGATCGTCCCTGGCCAGTGCTGCTGCAAACACGTCTGCGGTTTCGACCTTGAGGTCCGCCCGGTGATTTCGCCAGGCCTCGTCCCTCTCGCGTCGTATGGCTGCGGCTGTGTCATCGTCGGCGATCTCGGCCGAGGCGCGGACAGCAGCCAGCCGCAACGAAGTAGATGTTCGACTTTGTTCATGCTCAACCAGACGCTCGGAAAAGACTGCCTTGTCCCTTTGAAGATCCGCGGCCAGTGTTTTCCAGGCAGCCATCTGCATCGGCGGCGGAACTGGCATTTTCGAAAGTGCCTCCGCATCCCCCGACCAAGGCCGAAGGCGCCGCATTGCATCGGCCAGCCCTGTTTGCCGCTCGTCCTCGAACGCCACCGCCTCTGCGATTTCGCGTTTATGACCGCTGGCCTTGGCTTCCGACACGGCTGCCATCAGTCTGGCTCTTGCGGGCTCGGGCACCGCCCTCTCCTCGCCAACGCGGCCTCGGGCCGCATTGAGCCCGTCGAGCGCGGCAGCGGCCTCATCGCGGGCCATCCGCAGGCTCGTCGTGATGCCGGAGCGTTGTTCGGCCATGGTGCGAAGCGTGCCGACCACAACGGCCGGCAGGATGAGCCGGGACGGATCCTGTTCGGCTGACCTGCCAAGCGCGCCGAGACAGCTAGCCACGGTCTGGTCGAGCAGCTGGACCTCCATCTTACGGGTCGGCAAGTCCATGCCCGCGGATAGATAGCGCGCCTTGCGGTCGGCAAGTGCTCGCACCTGCTCCGAGATCGTCAGCACGGCCTCGTCGATAGCGATTGCTTCGATCTTTGCCTTTGTACGATCGATCTCATCGGCATTGGCGTGCAGACGGGTTCTTAAGCGTGCGTCCTGGCCGATCAAGTCCGGTACGCTACCACTCCAGGTCTTGGCAGGAGACAGCATGTCCGGCAGTTCAGCCAGCCTGCTTGCCTTGCGTTTTATTTCGGCCAGAAGTGGCGCGGCGCGTGCATATCGCTCGATCGTGGCGAGCCGCGCCGACAACGCCGCGCGTTCAGCCAGGCTGCGGTCATACTTTTCGTGGGCCTCCGCCCGTTCCGCCTCAAGCGCTTCGAATGTCGAGGCCAGCGTGTCGATCGCCTCCTTGCGTGACTTGAGTTCCGCAAACCGTTTCTTCAGCAGCGCGATTTCGGTCGTCTGGGCCTGTTTGCGGTGGAGCCCGTCGGCCTCCGCCTCAAGCGCCGCCAGGACATCGCTGGCGTGGCCGAGTCCGGCGCTGGCGGTGAAAAGGAGCTTGCCGAGATCGCCGCGCGATTCAAGGATCGCCTTGCCGCCCGCTTCCAGCGTCTCGTCATCGAGCGAGAACATGCTGCTGTAAGCTTCGCGCGAGAGTCCGGCGAGCTGCGCCGAAATGGCAATTTCGCTCAGCGGCCTGCCTTCGGCATCATGCAGCGAATTGCTGCGGCTTTTGGTGCGGGAAACGGCAAGCGCCTGCCCCTCGAATTCGAGCAGCCCGCCGATGCGCATCGAGCTATAGTCGTGCTGGAAATTATACCGACTACGCTCCTCGATGCCGAAGAGCAGATCAAGGTAGGCCGAAAGCGCCGTCGACTTGCCGGCCTCGTTCAGCCCGAAAACGATATGCAGATCGGGCCCTGAAACAGGCTTCTCCCCGAAATCGATCGCCTTATCGGTAAACTTGCCGTAGCGGGTCAGATCGAGGCGCCGCAATCTCATCGCGTCGCACCTGACTTGAGCCTCGCCGTGACCAGGTCGACGCCTCCGGCAAGCACATCGTCGAGAAACCGTTCCAGCCCCGCTTCATCCTTGCCGGCGAAACCCCTCGCATCGGGGGGCAGGTCCGCGATCGTCTTTAACACGAATTCCCGCGCTTCGGATCGAAATGCTTCTGACCCCGCATTGGCGCGCATGGACTCTGCGAGCTCCAAGGTGGGATCGGCAACGTTGCCCGAATCTCTGAGAACGGGCGCCGAAAGATCAAGATCCAGCCTCTCCACCCAGGTGTCGCCCACCTGCTCAGCCGCCTGCTCGGCTTCCGCGACAGCCAGGTCTCGGTCGCGCATCAGCGACCATGAAAGGGCGGAGGTGCCGACCAAACCGAGGCGGGCAACAAGGTAGCGCGATCTGGCCTCCTTTCGGGCTTGTTCCAGGCCTGCCCGGATGCGGATGACAGCCTCGCTCCATTCGGCTGTCCCCGTCAGATCGACACCCACACGCTCGAATTGCGCGACACTGGTGAGCCTCTCCTCGATCTTGACGGAGCGATCGTTGCGAACGGTGACCAGCGTGACCGATTTCTCGCCCGCCTCATTGATGTCCCTCCCTTGAGGAATCCCTGGCATCACGAGCGTGCTCGCGCCGGAATAGACCTGACGAACGTGGATATGGCCAAGCGCCCAATAGTCAAAGCCGTGGCCGTGAAGGTCGGCGACGCTGCAAGGTGCATAAACGTCATGGCCCGGGGAACCAGCCAGGCTTGTATGCATGATGCCGATGTTGGCAGCTCCCTCCTGGGGGCGAGCATATTTGGGCAGCAGGCTTTCGGGCGCCTTGGGGCTGGCGAAGCTCAACCCATGGAAAGCAACATCTATCCCGGAGCCAGGCTGCACCACAGATTGGCAGCGGCCGCCAAAGATCGTCACCGTGTCTGGCAAGACGAGCTGCTTGGTAATGCGCGACATGGCGTCGTGATTGCCGCGGATCATGTAGACCCTGACGCCGGCTTGATGAAGGCGCGTCATTTGGTAGGCCAAAAAGCGTGCCGTTTTCATCGAGGTTTGGTCGCCGTCATAAAGATCGCCGGCGATCACAAGCGCATCGACCTGCTCCGTTAGGCACAAATCCACGACGGCGATGAACGCCTGACGGCTGGCATCTCCGACCAGCTCGGCAAGCTCCGGATTGCGCAGCGCAAGGGAGCGCAGTGGCGAGTCGAGATGGATGTCGGCCGTATGAACAAATCGAAATGCCATTCGAAGGACTCTCCGGGCCTGAACGAAAAGCTCAGGCAAAATGCTGGCCCTAAGTCAATCTAGCTAGCCGGGCCGTGATGGCGCACGGTGAAGACAGCTTGGGTCTCGGTATCAAAGTCCGGCAGCGTTCCGCAACAGTCCTGGTGAGTGAGGTCGCGAAATTAGGGTCCGACCGCCCTTTCTGACGGTGCATTCGCTTCCCTCCCCTTTTTCTTGGCCGACCCAACTATCGCGTGGATAAACAACGCGATTGTATTCGCGTGACCGGCAAGACCCTTTTATATCCTGAAAAAATTGCTAGTCTGCATGTGGGGGCTGGGGTCAAATGCAATCTGTTGATAGTTCAGAGTTAGTAACAAATGGTGATGCGGTAGCCGAACCCTCGTCGGCCCCGAGCATAATCGCCGACGTCGCATCCAGCTTCACTTATGCATCCTATCAGAACGCAATTCCGGTAATCCGGTCTATCCGACTGGATAACGACACCGCCGGCAGCCTAGAGAGTTGCCGCCTGGAACTCACCTCATCGCCGTCGTTTCTGAGACCGAAGACCTGGGCAGTTGACCGTCTCGTTCCTGGCGATAGGCTTCAACTGAGCGACCGCAAGGTCGAGCTCGATTCCGCATATCTTGCTGGCTTGAACGAGGCCGAGCGCGGCGAAATCACCTTGCGCCTTTCTGCGGCTGGCGAGGTCCTGGACGAACGACGCGTGACGGTCCGGCTGCTCGCGCGCGACGAGTGGGGCGGCGTCGCCGACATGGCGCAATTGCTTCCGGCTTTCGTCATGCCCAATGACCCTGGCGTTGCGCCGATCCTGAGAGCGGCAGCCGATCGCCTTGCCGCGCATGGGCATCCCAGTGGCCTTGACGGGTATCAGTCGCAAAACCCGCAGCGAGCATACATGTTGGCTGCAGCCGTTTATTCTGCGATCACTGGCATGGGGTTGCACTATGCCGAACCTCCGGCGAGCTTCGAGAGCCGCGGGCAAAAGATCAGGCGTCCCACGACGACCGCCGAGGAACGCCTAGCGACCTGCTTGGATACTTCACTTTTGTTTGCCGCCACCCTTGAAGCTGCCGGCCTGCACCCGGCCGTGCTGATGTTTGACGGGCATGCAGCTGTCGGCGTCTGGCTGGCTAAGCGAACCTTCGCCAACGCGGTTGAACCAGACCAGATGGAGATCCGCAAGGCGCTTGCGTCCCGCGAATTCATCGCGTTTGAAACCACAGGCGTCACTCACCGGCCCGCGCTCACATTCGAGGCGGCGCAGAATGCGCTCGGTATCCGGCTCGCGGAAGAACAGGCGCATGCATTCGTTGCAGCCATTGACGTGAGGCGATCGCGCAGCGGCGGCATTACGCCCCTCGCCTCGCATGAGCCTATCCGGCGCAATGCCACCGATGAGGAGTCGTCTGCGGCCGTCGCGGCTTTGCCGCTTCCCGCAGCGCCAGCGATTGGCGCAATGCCAGCCGAGGCCGTCGAGATAAAGCCAACCACAGCCGCTGGTCGCATCGATCGCTGGCAGAAAAAGCTGCTCGACCTGACGCTTAGAAACCGCCTTCTCAATTTTCCCGATTCGAAAAAGACGATCCCTTTCTTGTGTACTGACGTCGCCTATCTCGAGGACAGGTTGGCGAATGGCGCCGCGGTACGTCTCATTTCCTTGCCCGAGCAGAACCCTTTGGGGGAGCGAGACGCGGAGCTCTATCGCGATGTCCATGGTCGCGATCTGCAACGCGGGTTCGCGGCTGAAGCGCTGCTCAGGGATGAGCTCGCCTCAACGCTGGACGTCCGTCAACTTGAGGCCAGATTGATCGATCTCTACCGCCAAGTGCGCAATGACTTCGCCGAGGGTGGCGCAAACACGCTGTTCCTAGCCGTGGGTTTCCTTCGCTGGAAGAAGAAGCCCGAAGATGAGCGCAGCTATCGAGCTCCACTGCTTTTGGTGCCGGTCCGGCTTGAGCGGCGCAGCGCGAGCTCGCGCTTCACGATCCGCTTCCATGAAGACGAGCCGCGGTTCAACGCCACCCTTCTCCAGTTCCTCGAGCGGGAGTTCGAACTTCGCCTTCCGCAGTTCGCCGGCGATTTGCCGCTCGACGACAGCGGAATCGATGTGCCGCGCATCCTATCCTCCATGCGACAGGCGGTCCGCGATGTTCCTGGAATGGAGGTCATCGACGAAACCGCCTTGTCGACATTCTCTATCGCAAAGTTCTTGATGTGGAAGGACCTTGTCGAGCGAACCGATGCACTGCGACAGAACAGGGTCGTTCGCCATCTCATCGACACGCCCGAGCAGGCGTTCGAGAACTCGGGTGGTCAATCAGCCTTTCGTGATGAGGCCGAGCTGGACCGCGCTTACGAACCCTCCGCCATCATAAGCCTCCTTCCCCTCGATTCATCTCAGACCGCCGCCAGCCTAGCGGCAGCCGAGGGGCGCGACTTCGTGATCGTCGGGCCGCCCGGGACGGGAAAAAGCCAGACGATCGCTAACATGATTGCCAACTGTCTGGGCGTAGGCAAGACCGTCCTGTTCGTGGCGGAAAAGACGGCCGCACTCGATGTCGTCTACCGCCGGCTGCGGGAGCACGGACTTGGCAACCACTGCATCGAACTGCACTCGAACAAGGCCGATCGGAGACGTTTTCTGGCGCAACTGAAGGCTTCGTGGGAGCACGGAGGTAACGCCGACGCGTTTCAATGGATCGCAGTCAACGAGCGGCTTCGCCTGCGTCGGGATGAATTGAATGCCTATGTCGAGGCGCTTCACAAACGCTATCCAAACGGATGGACGCCCTATCTGGCGTTGGGCATAGCGCTGAAGTCGAACGACCAAGCTGCGCCGGCATTCGCGTGGCAGTCGTCCGATGGGCACGATGCGCAAACTCTTCTTGACCTGGAGGAGTTGGCCGCGCAAATCGGCCTGGTGTTCGCGTCGGTCGAACGTCAGCCAGCGTTGGATCTGATCGATGCGGGAGAGTGGAGCAGCGATTGGCAACTAAGGTTGCTGGCCGCCGCGACGTCCCTGCACTCCGCCATCGGGCAATTGACGGCATCGATACGGGACTACCAGTCCAGTCTTGGTCTTTCGCCTAGTGAGACGTTCTCGCATACGGAACTCCAGTCGCTAACAGGCTTGGCATTGGTTCTGTCTCAAACTCGCAACCGCGATATCTCGATTGCATACGACCGAGATTTCTCGACCTTCGGGGAAGCGCTTGCCGAGTTGGAACGCGCGATCGGGGGTTATCGCGAGAGCGAGCGCGGCCTCTCCGCCACCTACGACGTCGCGACCGTCCGGCACCTCGATTTGGATGTTCTGGACCGCCAATGGCGTGAGGCGACAGAATCGTTTTGGCCGAGATCGGCCCTCGGCAAGCGCAAGGTTCAGAAACTGCTTCAAAGCCGCATACAGCGTGGTACCGCGGACCCTGGCACGCACCTTCCTCTGCTCCGCCGGATGAGGGAGTTTGTAGCTCAGGTCGACCAAAGCCCGTTGGCGGGCAAGCCGCTACCGATCGAAGGTCTGACAACGGACGTGGCGGCTGTCGCGAGCATACTCGATTCCGCCCGGCGTCTCCGCGCGGCACTTCGCATTCCTGGACGGAGCCAAGACGAGTTTCGGGCCGTCGTTCGCTCCGTCGCACCAAGTCTGCGTGGCACCCTTGAAAACGACCGACTGCGCGAGGCGGGTGACCGGCTGCTGGCAGCCGCCAAGCAGTTCGACGCCGTGCGATCGGAATTCGGCGAGGTTTCGGCTCGGGAGATTTCAGACCCCACGGATGGTCCTAGCCTTGAAGCGCTCAGAGCCAAGCTGATTAAGCTAGCGGACGCTCGAAACCTGCTTCGCGATTGGTCGGAATGGTGCCGGGTGAAAAGGCAGGCGATCCAACGCGACCTGGCACCTCTGGTTGAGCAGATCGAGACGGGAGCGATAGCCGCCGACAAGGCGCGCCCGGCCTTCCGGGTGGGCTACGCAAGATGGTGGCTGCCGAAGGTTCTCGACGGGGACGCGGTATTACGAAATTTCCGCAGGTTCCAGCACGAGAACGCGATTACGGAATTTCGCGAGATCGACGATCTTGTGCGCACACAAGCCACTCAGCGCGTGGTCAGCGCGCTCGCGCATGGGCTTCCTTCTGTACAAAGCGTGTCGCGCAATTCCGAACTTGGGTTGTTGCGGCACCAGATGGAGCTCCAGCGGCCAAGTCAATCTATCCGGGACATGATCGGTAAGATGCCTGAGAGCTTTGCCAAGCTTGCGCCCTGCATGTTGATGTCGCCGCTATCGATTGCCCAGTACCTTCCTCCAAACCAGGCCTTGTTCGATGTGGTGATCTTTGACGAAGCTTCGCAGATCACCACCTGGGATGCAGTGGGCGCGATAGCCAGGGCGCGACAGACCATTATTGTCGGCGATCCCAAGCAGCTGCCGCCGACCAATTTCTTCGGCCGCAACGAGGACGACGAGGAGATTGCCGACTACGAGAAGGACCTGGAAAGCATTCTTGATGAGGCAAGGGCGTCCGGAATTCCGGTGCGCGATCTCAGATGGCACTACCGCAGCCGCAGCGAGTCGCTGATCGCGTTCTCGAACTATCATTACTACCGAAACCGCCTGGTGACGTTCCCCTCGCCGGCGGTCGATGATCGTGCGGTGCGGCTGCACCGGGTGCCTGACGGCATCTACGACCGCGGCAAGAGCCGCACCAACAAGATCGAGGCCATGGCGGTCGTCAGCGAGGCCGTCAGTCGCATGAAGGGCTGGCTGGCGCTGCCGGAGAATGGCCGGCCGACGCTCGGCGTAATCACATTCAACGCGCAACAGCAATCGCTGATCTTGGACCTTTTCGATGCCGCGCGCCGGGATCATCCGGAACTCGAATGGTTCTTTGCCGAAGATCGGGTCGAGCCCGCGATCGTAAAGAACCTCGAAAACGTCCAGGGTGATGAGAGGGATGTTATCCTGTTCTCGATCACGTTCTACAAGGACGGCTCCGGAAAGCCTCCGGCGATGGACTTCGGGGCTCTCAACCGAGATGGCGGCGAGCGGCGCCTCAACGTGGCGGTGACTCGTGCGCGACAGGAACTCATCATCTTCTCCGGCTTTACCGCGGACCAGATTGATCCGTCGCGAAGCAAGGCGATCGCAGTTCAACACCTGAAGACATTCCTCGACTATGCCGAACGCGGCCCGATCGCTTTGCCTGCCCAGGATCTTGGATCTGTCGGCGGTTTCGATTCGCCGTTCGAGGAGGCAGTCGCTGAGCACTTGGAACAGCGGGGATGGATCGTCGTCCCGCAAGTCGGGATTTCCGACTTCCGCATAGACCTGGGCATCCGCGACCCGGATCTTGTAGGAGCGTATCTGGCAGGGGTCGAATGCGATGGAGCGACCTACCACAGGTCAGCGACGGCACGGGACCGCGACAAGGTCCGCGAGCAGGTGCTTAGAGGGCTTGGCTGGACCATCTTTCGTGTGTGGTCGACGGACTGGTGGTTCGACGCGAAGGGCTGTGCTGAGCGCCTCCATACCAGCCTAGAGGGACTGCTTGAGGAGAGTCGGGCGCGTCGTTCGAGCGAACAGACGGAGGAGGTGACACGCTGGGAAATGGGTCAACAGGTCGAGCCGACAAGCGAGCCCATTGACCAGGCGCCGGTCTCAATCGAGGAACCTCTGCCTCTCCCGACTACGTCCGAGGTCGAACTGGTCTCGGCAAATGTTCCCTCAGCTATCGAGCCTTCGGGCTTTGGAACATTTTCAACGATGGGGGGTCAGCCGGTCCAAGGAGATGTCGAGAAGGGACGTTACCGGGTGACCGATCTCACTGCCTTCCGGGTGGACCCCGAGCAATTCTTCGAGTTCAGCTACAGGACCACGCTGCAGGACATGGTCGCGGCGATCGTCGAGACCGAAAGCCCGGTGCGAGCAGACGTTCTCGCCCAGCGCATAGCCCGGGCACATGGGTGGCTCCGCACGGGTGGACGCATCCGCGAGAGGATAGACCTGCATCTGAGGGACTTGGATCGCACGCTGGAGTCGAGCGGCGAATTCATTTGGAAGAAGGGCGGGATTTCGGACTTCTTGGCCTATCGTCAACCCGCCAATGACGAAGGCCGACGTTCGATTGGCGACATACCGCTGGCTGAATTGGCCTCAGTGATAGTCGACAATCCCGGACTCCTCGATATGGCCGATCCTGCACGCGATATGGCCCATCTCATGGGTGTTGAGCGCCTTGCGGCGGTCTCTCGTGCACGATTGGAGGAAGCGATCTTAAAGGCGAGGCGACATCTTACTGGATCCTCATAGACTCGAATCCTACAGAAACACGCTAAATTTTTTTTGGGGGGTAGCACCATGGCGGGCACGCCAATTGATGATGTTGTCGATTGGTCGACAAAGCTCTCAGCCTGGAAGCAGGACGCGCTGCGGCGGCTGGCGATCTCGAATGAGCTAACAGATGATGACATCGACGCTTTGCTGGCCATGGTCAAGCATGCGGCCGGCTTCGCGCTCACAGTGCCGCCGCCCTCCCCGGTACCGTTTACCAAAGCCCACTTCGGGAATGGAGAATATCAACCGATCGTCCTCAAGCGCATCGCCAATGTCGAGAACGTCAATCGGCTGGTGTCAAAGGCATCACTTACATTCTGTCCAAAGGCTCTGACGATCGTTTATGGCCGGAACGGGAGCGGCAAAAGCGGTTTTGTTCGCATCTTTCGTACCGCTTGCCGGACGCGCGTCGAAAACCAAGCCAAGCTCAAGGTTCTTGCCGACGTCTACGGAAGCACGCCCGGCCCTCAGTCAGCTGACATCGTGATCGATGCCGGCGAAGGTGAGCTGGTAATTCCTTGGTCGCCGGGCAATGCAGCCTCATCGCAGCTGATGCAGGTTGCGGTGTTCGACACGGCCTCGGCTCAGCTATATGTCGACGGCGGAAATCAGATACGCTTTCTTCCTTTCGGACTAGCTCTGCCGCATCGGCTGAACGCAGTCTGCATAACCTTGAAGGAAAAGCTTGAAACAGAACGGGCAAAGGAGGTCGGCAACAAAGTCGAACTGAGCGCGATCACGTTCCCCATCCAGCGCAATACCGCAGCCCAGATCTTCAACGGTCAGCTGAACAGATCCACCCCTGACGCACAGATTGAGGCGGCAACGACGTTTGCCGAGAACGATCAAAAGCGTCTTGATGAACTCACTGCTACCCTTTCCGCCGGTGCTGCCGCAGTCGCTGACGTAAACGCGCTTTCGAAGTGGATTGACGGCCTCATCCAGGAGGTCAAGGAGGTGGGATCGGCTTTCGCCGATCCCGCTCTGGAAGAGCTCCGAAAGCTCCGCGCCTCAGCAGTCGCAGCACGCCAAGCCGCGACTTTAGCGGCTGGCGAGTTGTTCACTGACGAGCCGCTGCCAGGCGTCGGGAGTGATGCATGGCGAGCGCTTTGGGCTGCGGCGCGCAATTACTCGGTGAAAGAGGCCTATAAGGACAAGGACTTCCCGGTTCTCGTGGCCGACGACGGGGTGGCAGAATGCGTGCTATGCCAGCAGCCGCTTTTGTCGGATGGTGTTGCTCGAATGCAGCGCTTTCAGAAATATATGGACGACACCCTCGATGCCGCAGCTCGAAAGGCGGAGCAAGTGGTCGAAGATGCCCTCAGGGGTCTCCAGGGCCTGGCTCTACTTGGCGCCCACGACTTTGCCGATCGTCTCGAACAGGTAGGAAAACGCGACGAGGGGTTGGCGAGCGTGCTCGCAATCCTCCAGGGATCAGCGGTCGCACGGCGAGCAGAGGCGCTCGCAAGATTGCAGGGTGAAGAAAGTGGCACCGTTGCTCCTCTCACCCTGCCAATGGAAGAGATGGAGGCTTTCGCGCTCAGACTGAAGGCGGAGAAAGACGGGCTTGCACAGGCCGCCAATACCGAAGAACGAACCAAACTCGAGGCCGAGAAGGCTGAGCTTGACGACCGAAAAATGCTTGCCATCAACAGAGCGAAGCTCACGGCGCGACGGGATTTGCACGTTGTTGACGATGCCTACTCGAAGGCTCTGGCTGATGTTCAAACTCGTGGGATTACGCAGCGCGCAAATGAGTTGGTCGACGCCCATCTGACAACAGCAGTCATCAAGCGTTTTGATTCCGAAAGGGCCCGCTTCGACATCATGCACCTCAACGTGGGCCTTGCACGCAAGAGCAATCAGACGAAGGCGGAATTCGAGGTCGATCCCAAGACAAGACTTACGAAGGTCACCTCGGAGATTCTCAGTGAAGGCGAGCAGCGTGCCTTGGCACTTGCCGGGTTCCTGACCGAAGTCGCGTTGACCGACGGCTCAGGACCGATCGTGATTGACGATCCTGTCTCGTCTCTCGATCGTGATCGAAGCGCCAAGGTTGCTCAGCGGATTGCGGAGGAGGCGTCCAAGCGACAGGTCATCGTGTTCACGCACGATATTGTCTTTTTCAACGAGCTTTGTAGCGCGGCAGATCAGGTTGGCATCGAACCCGTTACGGTCGCGTTGTTCAGCGACAAGGCTGCCGCGGGCAAGGTGGATACGGCGGGGATGCCCTGGAAGGGCCAGAATGTCGCCAAACGCATCGGCCGACTGAAAAATGACGCGGCACCATTGGCAAAGCTCCATGCAGTTAGCCCGGCGGACTACGAGTATCAGGTGAAGAACCTCTATGGCCGATTGCGCGACACCTACGAGCGCGTTGTCGAGGAAGTGGTCTTCCGGGACATAGTCCGGCGGGGAACGGACGTCATCCAGACCCAGTTGTTGCGCTATGTTCGACTCCCAGACGCGCTGGCAATTCGATTCCATGAGGGCATGACGCGCGCGAATACCCACAGTCATGACAATCCGGCGGCTGACACGGTGTCCGTTCCCCTTCCCCATGAGTTCGCCGAGCATATTTCTGAGCTCGAGACCCTGATCTCAGACCTCAAGGCTGAGAGCGAAGCCGCCGAGGCAGCTCGCCCACAGATGAGGCCTAAGAAATAATACTTGCCACTGCTGAAACTCAGGCCACAGGTCACACAGATGTTCTTGGCAAACCCTGCGGCTCATTTTGAGCCGATGCCCCTCACGGATTTAACCGTGTTCTGACTGCGACTGACGGGGCATTTGCGTCGATCATAAGGCGCGGCCGATGCATAGAGCGGGGTCACATTCTGGTCGACATGGAGGGCGATCCGCAGGCGAACTGTGCGGATGCGCCCCTTCAGCTCGGAACGTAATGAGGCTTAACCGTCTTGCCTGGGGCGGGAAGGGTTTCGGCCACCAGTTGAAATTCATAGGATGCGCGCGGGAAAGCATAGGAAGCAACGCTGCTCCCTCCGACGACATGCACGGCAGCGTAGGTCCGCGAATTCTTGCCTACGTCGCCGGTACGCTTGAGGAGATCTCCACTGACTGTCGAGATGTCCATCGCAAAGGTTCTTCGCGCCCCATCTTTACTCAACTTGTTCGTCACCCGCATCGGTAAGCTCGGGCACAATGTCGCCCGCCAGCAGCTTCTCCTTCGACAGCAACCCTGCATCCTCGAGCGCCTCGAAATCGGGCAGCAGGCGCAGCGTTTCGAGCTCGGACTGCGACAGGAAATTCCTCGTCGTCACATGGGTGTAGGGCGCGCCCGGTTGCGGGCTGCGCGGCCCGGAGGCGATGAGGTCCTGTGCGCGCAGCACGCCGATCAGATCGCGCGACACCTCCTTGCCGAAGAAGCTCGACAGCTCGCAGCGCGTGATCGGCTGGAAATAGGCAATGCACAGATGACGTCGCCAAAAGCCTTCTTGGTCCGGTGCTGCCAGCCGCCGGTGATCGCGACCAGCTCGTAGGGGCGACCGGCGACTTCGGCGCGAATGTCGTCGATGACCAGCTCGAGATTGCAGCTTTTGCCGACGGCGCGCGCCAGCACCTCGCGCGGCACCGGCTCGCTGGCGGCAAAATTACTGCATCGACCCGGCCCATCCACTCGCGCCAGCGCAGTTCTGGCGGCAGGTGCTCAAGCTCGGTGTCGACCAGCAGTCGCTGGACTTCATCCTTGCCCCCCGGGCGTTCGGATCGGGCGGCCTCGGCCATCGCTAGAGCCCAAACAGTCGAAAGCTGGTTCGGCCCGACAACTCGCGCACGACATCGAGCTGGTGCAGGCGCTCGAACAGGCGCCGCGCCGCAAAGCGCGACAGGTTTTTGGTCGTCAGCGATCCCGCGACGGCATCTTCATTCAGGAGCAAGAAAATCACGTCGCCGGCGCCTTTCGCGCGCAGTCTTGGCGCAACCGCCAGGAGTTTTTCGGCGCGGCGCGACAACTCGGCGGCCAACCGACAGGCCTCCGCCGCCGCTTGCACCAACGCGACGCAGACCGCGCGCTCGAAACCTTTTTCGCCCGGTCGGATCCGCTTGCCGCCGCCACCCTCGGTGCGGAAGGCCGGGCCAAAAGCCTGGGTCATCAACAGCGGCAGCGGCCGCGGCCAGCGCAGGCTTTGCGCCAGCACCAGATCGGCCAGCCACCATGCGAACATCTCGGCATCGGGCCGCATGGCGACGACGCGGGCGGCGATCGCCGCCGCGGCGAACGGCGCCGGCCGCCGCGCCGCCGCCACGTGCTCGATCTGCGTGCACAGGTCGGCTAGCGCCTCGTCGTCGCAGGCGAGCCCGAGCATCTCGGCCACTTTTGCCAGCCGATCGGCGCTGACCGCCGGCGGCTGCAGCGCCAGCTGGCGCCAGGCGCCAAAAATGGCGCCGGCGGGACCGGGAGCGGTGCCGGCAGGGCAAAGCTGCCAGGCATCGCGCAAGGCGGCTTCATCCTCGGCGCGGCCGGCGAGCCGCATGCTGGCGGCGGCGCAGTTGAACACCAGCCGCTGGCGCCAGGCGCCGGCCCAGCTGGGTTGCGCGCGGGCAAGCGTGTCAAGCACAGCCAACGCGGCGCCGGCCTGGAAGGCGGCGTCGCCGTCGCTCGGCGCGCTGCCGTTTGCGAGCGCCCAAGCCGGAACGGCCGGCGGCGTAGCGTGACTGGCGTTTGCGGATCGAGGCGAATCATGTGTTTGGAGGGTAAGGCGGCCGTGCGGTTTTGGCGATGATTTTCGCCGCAAAACGCACAGCTTGTCGGCGCGACAAAACGAATGATAATGTTGCCTTATCAGTCGTTTACCTAGGCGTAGATCCGGTCTAATTAGATCAGTCGGCTAACTTCTTCCCCTGACTGCACCCTGTTGACAACCGCAGCCGGCGTCTCGTGCAATTAGGTCACGAAACACTCGGCCCGCTTCTTTGCCGACCGATGGTCCATGAAATCCCCTCCCCGCCCATGATCCCGGAGATCTCCTTTCCGACATGTCGGTCAAGCACTGGCCGCCACGGCACGAGAGTGAACTCACGCGACTTTTCAATGACGGCGTATTTCCCGCTGGCGAGCTCGACCGACCGGAGCATCTTGCCTTCCAACCGATCTCCAGGCTTCACGTCGAAATACGAGAGCCCGAGCTCGCTCGAAAGCTGGCCGGCAATCCGGTTCAGCTCACGCTGACGCAATATCGAAATCATATCTGCGCGATAGACGATCCGGCCCTGCTCTTCGTGCGCGACTCCTTGAGCAACGAGCCACTGCTGCCGCCGGGTTTGCGCTTCCCGCACCTCGCGGCCAAAGCCGGAGTCGCGCAACGGCGCCGGTTCATTGGAAACCAATTCTCGGTCCAGCCAGGTGGCGCCGTCGAAACCGACCTGCTTCTCCAGCGGCATTGACGACAGCTTGTCGAGGACAACGGGCTCGGCCCTCGCCCGCTGACCCTCGTAGTGCGCAACGCGCTCCAGATGGTCTGGCCCAATGATCCAGGTGCCGTCCGGCTGGCGCTCGACGCCGCCCGTTACTCGCCGGATCGCCTCTAGCCTTCGGACATGCGTTTCGGCGAAGCGTTCGGTCACGGAAGGGTCCTGCCTCAGATGAATATCGATGTTGTAGTGCCCGCCATTCGCCGCGGCGATGTCGGCGATAGCCCGGTCGATCTGTCTGGGCTCGGTGTTCCGAGGCATGACACGGACGATACAGCCGTCGGGCATCGGTTCAGTGGCCTCGCCTTTGCCGATGTCAATGTAGTGGCTTTTGCCGTCAATGCCGTCGACGATAAGATAGTGCCGGTCATTGATTTCGTCTGCCAGCCCGCGCGCGACCACGCGGCCGACAACAGGCTCGGTATTCTGTCCTGCGTCGTGGACGAGCACGTCGGCGGCACTGCGCGCGAGTCCCTTGCTCGTCAATTCGCGATGCATCGTCTTGATGACATCGCCGCGCTCGGCCAAGCGACGCAGCGTTGCTTCGAGCTCATCGTCCAGGCGCCAGCGGCCGGAGCCGACCTCCGCTGCAAGACCCATTCGCTCAAGCTTGCGAAGGCGGCCCTGATGCAGTGTCTGGCGAAAAGCATCCCGTCCGTCCGGCGCAACAAGCCCTTCGCTATCGCGCATTCGCAGCAGTTGCCGGTCGACACTGGTTAAGCGTTCCTGCTCCATCTCCCGGCGCAGGCGCTGCTCGATCTCGCGATCGGTGCGCGGGCCAAGATCGAGGCTGACCAGCTCAGCCGCGCGCTCCCGTAAACCGGAGGAGATGTAGTCGCGCGCGATGACGAGATTCTCGCCGCGGTCGTCCTTGCCGCGAACGATGATGTGCGTGTGCGGATGGCCGGTGTTGAAATGGTCGACGGCGACCCAGTCGAGCCTGGTGCCGAGGTCCTCTTGCATCTGCGCCATCAGCCGCCGCGTGAGTCGTTTGAGATCGCTGTACTCGATGCCGTCTTCGGGTGCGACGATGAAGCGGAACTGGTGCCTGTCACCGGCGGCACGATCGATGAACGCCTTGCCATCGACGCGGTCACTGTCGGCACCGTAGAGCTCGCCGGGCTCCCCTTGCCGAGTGACGCCATCGCGCTGGAGATAGCGCAGGTGCGCACGCGCTCCGTCGATCCCCTTGCCGACCAGCTTGACGAGGCGCGCCTTAACGACGACACGGCGCTGCCGAAAAGCCGCATGGCGATCGCGCGATCTGAGGACCGCGGCAGCGGCGCCACCGCGCCCCATGCGGCTTCCGGTGAAGCGGCCACCACGCGTGGCCTTGCCGCCGGCGCGGTTGATCGCGGCGCGGAGCTGACCGGCATAGCGTTTGCCGGCCTTCGAACCGCGCGATCCGATCCTGCCGAGCCTCGGCCTGAATTCATCATCCTGCATCGGAGCCTCTTGCGGATTTGCAGCCAAATCAAAGACTTGCGTGAGATACCCTCCAGGCGCTGGATGGAGCCTCCGGGAGAAACGATGTGCAGACAAAGACTTAGCCGCCTCTCGGAGGCGGTGCCTTTATCTTGCCTTCCCTCAACCCAGCCCCTCGCCCCCACCCGCCCCGCCCCGGCACCTTGCCCTCATCTGCCGTCCGGCCGCGCTGACCCACCTGGCTGAGACCCGAGCGGCACCAGAATTCCGCCACTCGAACCGCCTGCCGAAACTCCATCCCTCAGGAAAAACAATTCGCGCCCCAAGGAGATTTTCGGCGCTTTTGGCGGCCGAGATTTGCTCTTGAACTGATCCATGGCGGCCGCCGAAACACCCGCCGCCTTAAGCTGTTTCAGATATAAGACTGTCTCTCTCGGCAGCGGCTTCCCGCGTTCCAGATGCGCCTTATATCGATCCGGCCCGGCGTTGTAGGCTGCGAACAGCCCGGGGAAGCCGAAGCGATCATACATAGCGCGCAGGTAGGCTGTACCGGCCAGAATATTGTCGCGCGGATCGTGCGGATCGGCTCCGAGATCATGCTCGACGTGCAGTTCCTCATAGGTGCCGGGCATCACCTGCATCAGCCCAATCGCACCGGCTCGTGAAGTGATCGGCCGACCGTTGAGCATGGTCTGCCCACGGCTTTCGGCATTCATGACGGCATAAATCCAGGACTGTGGAACACTGAAGCGCTGGCTTGCCTCGGCAACGAACTCTTGCCATCTTGTCAGCTGCGGACCTTGGGAGATGACGGCCGGCTCAGCGCCGGTCGCGGCGGAACAGGCGCATGGTGCAATCGACACCATGCCCAAAATCAGGAGGGTCACTCGGTCCATAGCGGCACGAGCCTCCCAACGATATTGGCGGCCGGCACCGGCCCGAAATACCGGCTGTCGAAGGAGCCGGGAGCCTCGCCATTGATCAGGAAAACCTCGTCACCGGTGAGTGCCCGGCATTCGTTCCACCAAGGCAAGGTTCGGCCTTGTGTGTCGACCGGAACGCGGCGTGTCACGATCTTGCCGCCGATGATGATGGCGTCATTGAAGGCGCAGACATGCTCGTGCGGCAGTGCGGCGATACGCTTCACCAGCGGCACGTTGCGAGGCAGATAGCCGCGCTGGTCGGCGAGGTGAGCGGCCATTTTGGGCAAGCGGACAAGCACGAAATCGCCGACGCGAGCGGCACCGAGGCCAAGGCCATAGAGCCCGATTGGCGCGCTGGCCGAGGCATTCCAGACCAGTACGGGCGTCGGCTTGGCGAAAGCGGTGAAGCCGATCAGGCCAAGTCCGATGCTTGCCGCGGCAAGCGTCCTGCGCGCGCGAACGCGCCGCAAACGGCTGCCGATCAGATGAAGAGAAGGCCGCGCGGTCATGGCTGGCCTCCGCGATTGTCATCGGCATCGGAGCCCTTCGGCTGGCCTTTCGACCAATCGTCGAGCTCGTCGATGTGGTAGCGGACGAAGCGGCCGTGCTTGCGAAATTGTGGGCCGCCGCCCTTGAGCCGCATCTTTTCCAAAGTCCGCTGAGAGAGCCCGACATAGAAGGCGGCCTGCGCAGTGTTGAGGAACGGACTGCCCTTCTTGGCGCGGGCGGCGCGTTCGTTTTCGTCGTCCATGATGATCCTCGTTTCGTCGGCTGAAGACGGCGGGGAGGATCGGCAAGGAAAAGCGCTTGCGGGACGGGCGAAGAGTCAACGGCGAGTTTTCGCCGCCGCTGCGGGCTGGCTAAGTTCGACTGAAAGAGCCCCCGCGCCGGTGGCGCGGGGGCCTGCCCGGTCAGTCGGCCGGGTTCCAGATGATGGCGAAGGTGTCGTCGTCATCCTGGCCGGCGGCGCGGCCGAGATTGGCGTAGAGTTTTCTCGGGCCGAACTCCGGTGCTGCGATCGACAGGCTCACATAGTCCTTGCCGGATGCCTCGCCGATCCTGATCCAGCCGGCACCGACCTCGACGCCTTGCGTGAGCACCCTAAAGTCGGGATGGGTGTCGGAGGTCTTTGACTGGTTGGGCACGATGGCGATCTCGGCGCGGACGCTGAGCGTCTTGAGCTGGCCCTTGTAGCTGCCGTTGTCCTGCTTGGTAACGTATCCGATCGCGGTCATTTGAAAGTCTCCTTTTGCTTGTCGCC